>NZ_SNUB01000099.1 GCF_004378355.1 Psychromonas algicola | reverse complement strand
AGTTACAGGAAATGATAATGGCTTATCAGTTACAAATTACAACAGCTGAAGGAACTCAAGTATTGCCTTTAAATGGCATTGAAAATGGCAATATTCCAGCCGCCCCTTCTGCGTCTTATACATTGATTGATGAACAAGGTAATCCAGTCATAAAAAACCTTTCATTAACACGTAAAGGCGATAATTTAACCTTAGAAGTTGAAGGTGAATCCGTTGCAAATATTGAAGAATTTTACACTGTCGAGGGCTCTCAATATGTCGTTGATGGTTCGCAATCCCTTATTAATGGTGCAGCTTCCGCCGAAAATATGGTTATCAGCAGCTCTGGTCTTGATGCTAGCGGCAACATTATTGCACAAGGTGCAGTCTGGCAGGCTGAAACTAGTTTTCTAGGGTTAAGTACATTGCAACTTGTAGGAGCAG
>NZ_SNUB01000098.1 GCF_004378355.1 Psychromonas algicola | reverse complement strand
TCGCCGCTCGCGCTGAACGACGAGGTCAGCAGGCATCGCTTCGAGAAAGAGGCGCGCACCATCGCCAAGCTGCAGCATCCGGGCATCGTGGCCATCCACGCGGTCGGCCGGATGGAATGGGGGCTGCTGTATTACGTGATGCCGTACCTGTCCAACGGCCACATCGGCAAGCGTGACCTGCGCAGCGACCAGGCCCGTGTCATCGGCGTGTTGCGCGCCCTGCTGGGAGCGCTGGACTACGCCCATGCACAGGGCATCGTGCACCGCGACGTGAAGGCCGAAAACGTCCTGTTCGACCAGAACGACCGCCCGATGCTGACCGATTTCGGCATCGCCACCAGCCGGCGCGATCGCAGCCGCATGACCGGCGCCGGCACTGCCATCGGCAGCTGGGGTTACATGGCGCCCGAGCAGGCCCGTGGTGAA
>NZ_SNUB01000097.1 GCF_004378355.1 Psychromonas algicola | reverse complement strand
ATTCACAGACAACCGCTATTTGTTTATTTGGGTAACGAGTTTTAAGTGTCATTGCCCATTCATGCAATGCTTTTGGTTTATGTTTGATAATGGAGTAATTATATATTTCAGTGTGGTTTGGATGTTCACAGATATCATGTTTTTTATCGGCCCAATCGATACCGATTAAAACAGCAAAATCATCAACATTATATGCTTTCATTTTGGAGCTCCTCCGCGTAAAGTAAATGTTGGAATGTGCTTAATGCTCGTTTCTCGCAGGTCTTATAGATAGTCGTGGTAGGCGATCCCTGAGTATGCGTTTTGAAGCGAGTTGTTCTGTTGGTTCGAACGTCTTGTTAAAAACATTGTATGTTTGGCAATTCAATATTCGTAACCAACAGAAGCATGTTCCATTTAATATAATAGTTAACGAATCTATTAAAGGAATGGAACGGTCGAACTATAAG
>NZ_SNUB01000096.1 GCF_004378355.1 Psychromonas algicola | reverse complement strand
GATTTGGGGTTTTCATTCCCAAACTCATATGCGGTCGCATTTCATTGTATATGAATATTGATTCTTCAACGAACTGTTTTAACTCATCAATATTTCGACATTCATATAGTAAAAATTCTTGTTTTAATATTCCGTTTACTCGTTCAGCCAAAGCATTTTGATAACAGTCATAACCATCCGTCATAGAAGGTTTAATATCACTTTCATTCAGCTTCATTTGATAGCGCTCAGAGCAATATTGTAAGCCTCTATCTGAATGATGAATGCTGTCCTTGCAATATAAACGTTGAGCGACAGCCATATCTAATGCTTTGACAACATCTGTCGCTTTCATTTCATTACTCAATTCATAGCCCATTATTCTTCGACTGTAAGCATCTGTCACCAAGGATAAATAATGTACTCCTTGCGCTGACTTCACATAAGTTATATCGCTGACAAAAACTTCTTCAGCGGACTTAGGAGTATAGTCTTTCAATAAAT
>NZ_SNUB01000095.1 GCF_004378355.1 Psychromonas algicola | reverse complement strand
AAACGATCCTTAAGATCCCAGGACATATTGCGTTAGAGTCTGTTGATATATGGCTTCAAGATGAAGCGAGATTTGGCCAACAAAACACAACAACACGATTATGGGCAGAAACAGGCAGTCGACCAAGAGCAGTAAAGCAGCAACAATTTGAGTATGCATACCTATTTGGTTCAGTCTGTGTAACGAATAGTGCTAGCGAGGCGATGGTTGTTCCATTTGTTAATAAAGAGATTATGAAAGCACATTTATTACAGATATCCAAAGCGACAGTCTGTAATAGACATGCCATTGCTATTATGGATGGTGCAGGTTGGCATGTTGATAATATTGATGCAGACTTGGATAACGTTTCAATAATAAAACTGCCACCATATTCACCGGAACTAATACCAATCATAGTAAGTAACTGATCTATTTTACTTGTTAAAATGGCTTATTTTTTCGTTGTAAGTTTCGTAAAGGGAACAACCATTTACATCAACTTACGCCTCAAACTAAGCTATT
>NZ_SNUB01000094.1 GCF_004378355.1 Psychromonas algicola | reverse complement strand
TGCTGAGATGGTCACTCCAAAACGGCATCGCAATGTGCCAAGATAGATAAGTATTCAGCAAATCAATCTAAATATGGAGTGACCAACATGAAATGTAGCGTAATTAGTATCGACTTAGCAAAAAATATTTTTCAAATTTGTGTTTTAGATGAAAACCGTAAAATAATTTTCAATAAAAAAGTGAAGCGTTCAGAGTTGTTACATGAGTTAAGACAGTTTTCCCCTTCCTTAGTTGTGATGGAAGCTTGCTACAGCTCGAACCCATGGGGAAGACGAATTGAGAAGTTAGGCCATACAGTGAGATTAATTCCACCATTCGTTGTGAAGCCTTTTGTGATTGGTAATAAGAACGATGCAAATGATGCGCTGGCTATTGCAGAAGCTTCAATGAGACCGACAGTACGCTTTGTTTCAGTGAAATCCACAGAGCAACAAGATATCCAATCACTACAACGTATTAGTGAACGCATGGTAAAAATAAGAACAGGCGATGTTAATCAGTTAAGGGGATTATTATCTGAATATGGT
>NZ_SNUB01000093.1 GCF_004378355.1 Psychromonas algicola | reverse complement strand
ATAACGCAAAGTTAACGTGCCAAAACCGCGCAGCGTTTTTGGTCACTTTTGAACGTTTTGTTATGTGCGTACTAAAGACATTGGGACGAACCTAATTCCATTGAACTCGGCTTCTTCACCTGTTGCTACGAAACCATTACGATTGTAGAAATCAACAGCATTCACCGATGAACGCAGGCTAACTTCACAAGCATCTGTCTGATTGAGCAAATAATTCAATAAAGCACGACCCAAACCTGAACCTTGCTGTGAATTAGCAACAAATAAATGTGTCAGATAGTTCCCCTCACGTAAAGCAGCAAAACCAATGACTTCCCCACCTGATACGACCTTAACAGATGAAAACTTCTCATGGTCAAAAGTTGTCGCTAGATCAGGTAAAACTCTATCCTTATACTCTTGCTTTCCCTGTTCGTTAAACAATGGAAGCACATCCTTGTCTGAGACCTCTGAAACAAGCCTTATCACTGCCTCTAGATCCGATTTTAGGACCTTCTGGATTTCCATTTTCCCTCCAAGCACATAACGC
>NZ_SNUB01000092.1 GCF_004378355.1 Psychromonas algicola | reverse complement strand
TGACTTCACCTGTCATTGAATCAATGGCAAATGCATTCGCATCTGCACCACTTAAACTGTAGCTAATGTTATTTTCATCCGTTGCGGTAACAGTATAAACAACTTGATATCCACCACTGTTTTCATCAATAGCGGCTAACGTCGTGCTAGACGCACTTGTTCCAGAGATAATGGTGGGTGCTGTTTCATCTACATCATTGATATCCAATGACACCGCTTGCTCTGACTCATTACCCGCTTCGTCTGTGGCAACCACATTAAAACTGTAGCTAGATTGAGTTTCATAATCCGGATCAGCAGTTAACGTCACGTCACCTGTTATGGAATCAATGGTAAACAGGCTCTCGTCGTCATCAGACAAGCTGTAAGTAATCGCGTTATCGTCAGTTGCCGTCACCGTATAAACAACTTGGTTTGCACCACTGTTTTCATCGATTGCCGTGGCCGTTGTTCCAGAGGTGATTTCTGGTGCGGTTGTATCTGGCGTTGCACTTGAGCCAGAGCCAGAATCGGAACTCGAAACCGCCGCCCC
>NZ_SNUB01000091.1 GCF_004378355.1 Psychromonas algicola | reverse complement strand
GATAAATAAGAACATTTATCAGCTTTCCTAATTGTTAAAGAGCAGACTTTTTCGTTAAAAAAAGCCTTAGGTAAGTAGTGTTACTTATCTAAGGCTTCTAATCCATGTCATGGTTCATCACACTGAACTTTATAATAAGAAAAGATTAATTATCTTTTCGTATGAAAGTGGTGTGGTGGAGCTATGCGGGATCGAACCGCAGACCTCCTGCGTGCAAGGCAGGCGCTCTCCCAGCTGAGCTATAGCCCCAACATGGTCATAGATAGTTTTTATTAAGTTACCAAATCGGACTAGGACAAGGCATAAAGTAAGGACGTTTAGTTCACTAAACGACGCGCTTTATAACGCAGTAGTAGTGCGATTTTGGTGGGTCTGGGCAGATTCGAACTGCCGACCTCACCCTTATCAGGGGTGCGCTCTAACCAACTGAGCTACAGACCCATAAAAGGTCTATCTATTCTCTTTTACATTTCAATCAAACAATCTGTGTGGGCACTCATTGCCCCTAACGCACATTTGCTACGCAAATCTACTATC
>NZ_SNUB01000090.1 GCF_004378355.1 Psychromonas algicola | reverse complement strand
TAACGCCTTAATAAACAGCGTGAAGTATGGAGTATTTTTGGCGTACAATCAACGCGAAGCGTCCACGCCAAAAATGCAGAATACTTTGCGTCTGTTTTGATTAACTTTGTTAAATTTCGTCACGCTGGTACGATAAATACTCACTAGCTAGTTCACTTAGCTTATTATCAATAGCATGATTATTTGATATAGATTCTAAAATAGAAAGCCATTCTTCTTTTTCTGTATTAGATACACCATTTATAATTCTATTAACCATTTTGATTGTAATTAAGGTAGGTTGTTTTTCAATTGATTTTTTCAAGATTTCAAAATAGTCGAAATCTTCTTCTATAAAATGTACTAAGGGACCAGGTTCACCAAATTCTTTGTCGAAGTTATTTTCAAATAAATTAAATATATACGGAATAGAGTCTCTTTTATTTTCAATTAACTCAAGTTTATCTATAAAGTCATACAGCTGATCCCTTTCGACTTCACCATATTCATCAAAGGTAACTTTTTTTAATTCAGATTCGAAATTCATGTTAATCGCAATTCAGAAATTTAACGC
>NZ_SNUB01000009.1 GCF_004378355.1 Psychromonas algicola | reverse complement strand
ATAGGCAAGGTGTGTAAGTGCAGTAATGTATTGAGCTAACTTGTACTAATTACCCGTGAGGCTTAACCATACAACACCTAAGAAGTGTTGGTTGACCAAGACTTGTCGAGAGACGTTAAATCGCGCTTGTGAAGTGTATTTACATACATAAGTTTGTAAGATTAAACAATTTCAAAGAATTAGAACATATGACATTAAGTCCCAGCTTTTCTAATTAACATTTTATGCTTGGCGATAATAGCGCTATGGTACCACCTGATCCCATGCCGAACTCAGAAGTGAAACGTAGCTGCGCCGATGATAGTGTGGGGGCTCCCCATGTGAAAGTAGGTCATTGCCAAGCGCCTAATTAAACGAACCCAGTAAGTATTTTCTTACTGGGTTTTTTTATATCTGTTAATTGATGACCTACGTAGAAAGTAGGGCGAATATCGCGACAGCGATGGGTTATGAGCAATGTTCACCCATTGCCAAGCGCCTAATTAAACGAACCCAGTAAGTATTTTCTTACTGGGTTTTTTTATATCTGTTAATTGATGACCTACGTAGAAAGTAGGGCGAATATCGTGACAGCGATGCGTTATGAGCAATGTTCACCCATTGCAAGCGCCTAATTAAATGAACCCTGTTGATGAAAGTCGACAGGTTTTTTTTATGTTTATAATTTAAGTGTAAAGTTTGATGAGTGATACCATTCCGCATAAGTATCTGATCTATCTTGTTGGTTAAAATAATAGATAGCTCGTTGCATTCAATCGCAAGAGCAAGCTATGACTCAATCATGCGCCTTGCTCTTTATCATTTTCCCTCAACAAGCCCTGACCATAATATTATGGGAGTGGTATAAGGTATAAAAAAACGTAAAGTAGCTTTATAATTAAAAATACCTATCACTTCATTTCAATAACTTGAGTTTATAAAAACTATGAGTAGTTCTTTAACACGAGAAACTTTTCTTATTTTCTTTTCTGCAGTCTTCCTACCCATGTTTTTAGCTGCTGTCGATCAAACTGTTTTAGCCACCGCAACACCTAGTATTGTCAGCGATTTAGGGCAGTTACACCTTTCTTCTTGGATTGCCATCGGCTATTTATTAGCAACAGCTGCATCGGTGCCGGTATATGGTTGGTTAAGTGACCGTTATGGTCGACGCACTATGTTGTATTGGGCTTTGGGAATCTTTTGTATTGGATCGGTGGTGAGTGCTTTAGCAACTGATATGTCTGATATGATCATGGGGCGCGTTATACAAGGGTTAGGCGGCGGTGGCTTGATGAGTTTATCACAAGCACTCATTGCCGATCTGATTCCACCGCGCGAGCGAGCAAAGTATCAAGGTTACTTTGCCGCTATGTTTGCCTGTGCAAGTATCGGTGGTCCAGTTATTGGTGGCTTTGTAGTGACTCATTATTCATGGCATTGGTTATTTTGGGGCAATATACCATTAGCATTAGTGGCTGTGCTACGTTTAGTTAAGTTGCAACCTAAAGCGGTTAATGAACACCGTAATAAACCCATTGATTGGATTGGCTTATTCGTCTTCCCATTGCTGTGTACTGTGTTCCTTTATTGGATGTCAGTAGGCGGACAAAGTTTCGATTGGCTTTCGTTAACCAGTTTCTACTACGCCTGCATCATTGTAGCGCTTGCTGTTATTTTTGTGATGAATCAACGACACCATTCGACGCCGTTTTTACCGAACGAATTATTACGTAATAGGGCGATTTATATCCCTTTAATCACTTCGATGTTATTTGCTTTTTGTTTGTTTGCTTTGATCTTTTTTATGCCCATTTATTTACAATTAGGATTAAAAACTAATGCGGCCATCTCTGGCTTATTATTATTGCCTGTGACTAGTGGTCATATCTTTGGTGCACTATGTAGCGGACGTATTATGGCAAGAACAGGCATTCCAAAGTGGATACCCGTTGTTGGTATGACATTATCCAGTATTGGTTTTATTGCATTGGCTACTGTGTCTCCTTCTCCTGTTGTTGTCGGATTACTCGGTACACTTTGTGGCATTGGTTTTGGTACGGTAATGCCTACAACACAGTTAGTCATACAAACCGTGGCAGGAAAAGCCAACATCGGTTCGGTGACTGCGTTAGCGTCCTTATCTCGGAATCTAGGGGCTGCGGTGGGTACGGCTTTATTTGGTGTACTTATTTATCGTTTATTGCCTGGATTTGACCATAACACAAGCATAGAAACACTCTTAAGTGGGCCACAAGAGCCTATAATTTCTGCGTTTCAAACTAGTTTTTTTGTCACAGCTATTGTCTCTGGATTAGCTGCTCTTAATGCGGCTCGCGCACCTGTTATATCGCTAGGGCATTAATAGAAAATTAATTGACTTTAATATCTAAATTTAAACTTTGACTGCAAACAATTGGAGTAGCAATATCAATTGTTTGGACGATTCTTCTACATATAAATAAATGGCTATAACTATTCTATCAATTTCTTTTTAGCTATAATTCGCGCCATACTTTTAACAGGTAATAAACTATGGCAAAGAAAAAGCCGGCAATCAAAATGCAAACCTATGGTATTTATTCTCATTGGGATGCAAAGTCTAAAGATTTGCCTCAAGTTAAAGAATTTACTACAGATATCCCCGCTGAAATTGATATTGAATTTGGGTTTGTAATTAATGTAAAAAACGCGCGTGGTAAAAAAGCATTTTACTGTATCGACCACCCGAACGTACATAATAAAGCAGGCGAGCCTTGTGAAGCGTTTACTGGTGAAGTGCATATAACCAACAACGATTGGAGTTTCTACTTAGGAGATACAATTTGGGCGCCTATAGACGATAAATGTGGACCATGGCGTATGACGCTAGAGCTAGACGGAACTATCATTGCCGATAAAACCTTTAATGTATTTTCTGGCGAGCCGAATACAGTAACTAAACAAAGATTTGCTTATCTTTAGAATTTCGCTCTATGATGCTTTAATTAATTGATGGGAATGGAGTTTATACAATGATAAAAAATCTATTATCCATTCGCTCCTATAGTACAAAACCTACAAGTCACTCGCATTCTTTTAATCAACTTGTTCTTCCTTTGCGTGGCGTTATCAATATACGTGTTGGTGACTTCAATGGAAAGGTCGCACCGGGAGAATGCGTTGTTGTAAAAACAAATGAAGAACATTTATTTACCGCAGATCAACAGGCTCGTTTTGTTGTCGCTGATATGCAAAACCTACCTAATAATATTGATGCATCACAACAGATTGTTTTTGCTATTGATCGCTCACTTAGTCGTTATTTAGCTTTTATTGAAAGTCAGTTAGAAAATAAAATAAATGAAGCATTAGAGCAAAACATGTTTCAAATGTTCAATTTGTTGTTGGCTGAGCAACCCTTATTAGCAAAAGTAGATGATCGCATTGCCAAGGCGATTTCTTTTATTGAACAAAATATTGCAGAGCAGTTAGTAATAAAAAAGTTAGCGGAATTAGCTTGTCTCAGTGAGACTCAATTTAAGAAGCTCTTTAAACAGCAAACGAATATGACTGTTATGAAATACGTTACAAAATTGCGTATGGAAAAGGCACAAGCTTTATTGACGCATACGGATTATCCATTACAAATCATAGGAGAACGTGTCGGATATCAAGAGCCTTCAGCTTTTAGCCGAAAGTTTTCACAGTATTTTGGTTTCTCTCCTAATAAATTTAAAAAGTAATACCAATTGTATTAAATAACTGCTCTAAATTTTGCGCTGGAAAAATAGCTTAGTTACTTACTATGATTGGTATAAAAGGGTCTTAATCGTCAACAATAGCGTCTGAATGGTTAAATCTTCCCTCCATAATTCGATTATGCTTCCTGCTCTGATGTAATTAATTTTAAAGGTTAAAAATGCAAAGCAACTCTGTCAATGTAAAAGGTATTTTTGCCATTGTAGTGGCCAGTTTTTTATGGGGGACCACAGGCACGGCCGCAAGCTATTCCTTAAATGTAAGTGCATTAGCGATAGGAGCATTCTCAACGGGAATAGGTGGGTTACTGCTTGTTATTGCAGCACGAAATAAACTGTTTTCAGAATACAAACTCTTGTTACAACAACCTAAAGTTCTATTATTAGGTGGTATTTCCGTTGCGATTTATCCACTTGCGTTCTATAGCTCAATGCGTCTTTCTGGTGTTGCTATCGGTACCGTTGTTTCCATTGCTAGTGCGCCATTGTTTGCAGCTTTGCTTGATCGATTTATCAGTAAAAAACATATTTCCTTACAATGGTTACTCAGCTTTTTCATCGGTGCAATTGGTATTGTGTTGTTAGTGTTAGGAAAAGAATTAAATAGTATTCATAACAGTTTCCAACAGCAGAGTTTGGGTGTGCTTTTGGGATGTATTGCTGGCTTTGCTTATGCCTCTTATTCATGGGCTGCAAAATGTTTAATTGAAAAGGGCGTACATTCGCGTTCCGCTATGTCTGGTTTATTTGGTTGCGCTTCATTGTTGTTGTTACCTTCGCTCTGGTTTACAGGAGATAACTTATTTGCCAGTTCAACGAATACTTTGGTTTCTTTGTATATGGCAATTATTCCTATGTTTGTCGGCTATCTATTATTTGCTTTTGGATTGAATTTTGTCGATGCAAGTAAAGCGACCTTGATTACATTAATTGAGCCTATTATCGCAACGATTTTAGCAGTCTTTCTTATTGGAGAGCAATTTAAAGTGATTGGATGGGTAGGTGTTTGTTTAGTGTCAGTGTGTTTGTTAATTCAAACACGTAAGTCGAAAATATAGCTTTAAGATTTACACTATTCTCTCCATTGTGGCATTAACTGCTTTAGCTTTATGGTTGTGCCATCAATATTTTGTAGAATTTCGATTTCACCATTTTCTGGGTGTAACTGTAATAAAAACTCCCTACAAACACCACAAGGCAAAACTGTTTTTTCACCTTTTAAAGCAACTAGCTTAACGATTTGAAATTCACCCTCTGTGATCATGTTACCGGCTGCATTTCTTTCAGCGCAGATACCAAGTGAACTTGGTGTATCAATACACACACCTACATATTGATTACCATCGACAGTTTCAATGGCTGCTGAAACTTGCCCACAAGAGATAAAACCACTAGTTTGTTTGGCGCGTAGCTTTGATTGAGCTAATTCGGTTAATTGCTTAAATGACATATTAAGTTCCTTTATACATTATTTAATTAGAGAGGTTTTGCTTTACTTTGGTTATTAATAATAAGTCGCTTGAATGTCCTATTCAATACGAATGCTGTAGTTTATCAAGCACGAGCAGGTTTGGTCCTACTCGTGCTTAATTAACTATGATTTTCTAGCGGTTTGGTAACGTGCTAAAATCTTACCTAGGTTTTCAGATGCTTGAGATAATTGAACAACACCTTGTGCAGATTGAGCCACTAAATCTTTCACCGTATTAGACTGTAAACGAATACCACTTAGCTCTTCTGAAATATTGTTAGCAACAGAACTTTGCTCTTCTGAAGAATGTGAAATTTGGTAACTCATATCGTTAACCAGTTGTGATGATTCAGTAATTGAGTTTACATCTGCACCAATTTCAGTAATTAAATCACGGCTTACCTGCGCTTGTTTTACAGTGCTTTCTGCCATATTCGAAATGTTATTAGTTTCAGACTGCAAGTTCTCAATGGTTGATTGAATTTCAAGCGTAGCTGATTGAGTACGACCCGCTAAGGTTCTTACTTCATCGGCAACCACCGCAAATCCACGACCCATTTCACCAGCACGAGCGGCTTCAATCGCTGCATTTAATGCAAGTAGATTCGTTTGCTCTGAGATTGAACTGATAGTGGTGATCACTTCATTAATTTTTGTCGCGTTCTCTTGTAAAGTGACCACTGAGTTTGATGTTTGATCAATATAAGAAGATAACTGTTGAATCTCTTTAATCGCTGTCTGTACTCGTCCATCACTTTGTTTTACGTGTTCTGCGTTATCTTCAATTTGCTGTGAAGCTTGTTTAGAAATATCAGTTACTTCCATTGAAGATGCTGTCATTTCTTCCATCGCTGTCGCTACTGAATCAAGTGAAGAGTATTGCAGGTTAATCTGCTCTTCACTTTGACGTGTTTCATTCGATAAAGAAGAAGATGCGTTATGTAATGTTTCTGCATTCTCTTTTACAATTTCAACTAGCTCAGTTAGCGTATCCATTGCATTATCAAGTGCACAACCAATCGTACCAAACTCATCTCGACCAGGATGGAAACCTAAACGTGAAGTTAAATCGCCTTTAGCAATATTTTCCGTTGTGCTCCATAAAACCCAAAGTGCACCACCAATAAAAGTCGCAGTCCAATATAAAACAAGGGCTAAAGGTAATAACCAAAGAAAAGAAAGCAATAATGCATTTAAAGCGAGTTGCTTTGCTTCAGCTTCTTTGGGTGACACAGTTTGAGTTAATGCGACATATTTGTTAGCTTGGGTTTTAACAACGGCTGTGAGTTTATCTGCGTTGCGTGAAGAGGCTTTTGATGAGGTTGATTTAATGCCTAATGAAGTCATTTTTTCTAATTGTTTGTTAGACTCCAGTGCTAAAACCATACCTGACAATTGGCTTTCTAGTGCAATCATTGATTGCGTTTCGATTTGTTTTACATCGTGTTGATAGCGAGTAACCGATAGAGCCGTTAACACTACAAAACACAGACCAAAAATGACCCAAAATTTGTCATTGATAGACATCTTAATGAATAATTTATCTACGTTTCGAAATTGAACTTCTTTCATAATATCTCCATGGAGCATTTAATTAATTTTAAAAAACGTATTAGTCCCAATCAATACAAAGGCATCCATGCAATTTCTTTTTTTGGGGGAACTTATAATGCTTTTGAATTTTTCAAACTTATTTATCTCCTAAAAGATAATTGATTTAAGTTCAATCGTTCAAAATATTATATTTTTAACCATACAGTCAAGAGTTAAGTCATTATATCGGCAATAGTTAGGTTAACTTGAGGGTAAATTATTGATTATTTGTAAATTTGTTGCTGTTTTATTGTAGAACACCTGAAAGTTGGACAATATTTTTCATTTTTTAAATAAAAATTGTTTCTTAGTTTCCTCTTAAAAAGATTAAAGTTGATAAATTCGGAATCTTTCTATTTGTTTGCGTCTTCTTTCTGAGTCAAAAAATACAGTAATTTCGGGATAACCTAATGTCGCCTTTGTATTGTCATCAAAAACTTTCATCACGTCTAAATACACTAATGGTTCGTCTTTAACTTTAAATTCAACACCATGTGCGTAATCGCTAAGTGATTTTGGGTAACCGTAACCACGGGTATGATTTCCGATTATCTCCCAATTTAAGCGAACAAGCTGTATTTCTTTTCCTAGAAAATGCCCCCAAATGTCACTGATATTTTCTATTTTTTTAAAATACCTTCTCTCTTTTTCCCAGTGTTTTATTTGTTTAATATAAATTCCATGGATCAATTTTTGGTTTAACTCATCGCCGGGATAAATATGAAACACTTCCCCATTAGATAATTCAAAAAAAATGCCTTCTTCAGCGCTATGATGAACCTCTGAAATAGTTGTTTTGCCTTTATACCAAACAGAGGTGATCAATTTCCCTTGTAAGGCCGAAAAAGCATGCTCTAACTCTATTTTACTATTTATCATAAGTGGTAATTCTTTGTGTTTGAAGTGACCGTGTGAATGGCGATTGGTGACGTTAACAGGGCCCTTTTTCATAAATTGAGCCCTGTTAATGAAAAGCCTAAATTATCGGCTTACCACATTTCATCGTCGGTGATCTTAACTAAGTCAGCAATGGTTTCTGAAAACACAATTGGAGGCACTTCAGAAAACGGAATAAGACGTTTATCTTGCTCATCATAAGGGGCGTTATACATGAAACTTTGTGTGTTGACGCTTCCCATTGGCACAAAATAGAATCGCCCTAAATTCATCGTATCCTCATAACCCTCACGTATTGGTAATCCTCGTGTCTCTATAAACACATCAATATTATCTGCCGCAAAGGTTTTTTGATAAGAAGTCACTTCCCCACTTACTACTGCGCCAGTTCGCCATCCAGATTTTCTTGCTCGGTACTTGAATTTACCGACGAGTTTAGCCTGATCTTCAAAACTACTTCCTATAGTTGAGTGGTAATCCTCTTCTGCTGGTCCGTGTAAGTTTCTTTCTAGTTGATTGAACGGTGATGAAAGATCGTTTTCTCGCAAATAATGATCCCATATTTGAATGTTCTCTAAGCCCATTTGAATAGGATGCGCCAAGCTTATTTTATCTTTTGCTGTCAATTCAACAGCATCGCCTTGAGCGTTAACTAAGTGACCATTTGCATCGACGATAAAGTAAGTGTGCGCATTTTGCCAAACACTGTTTTGCGCGAACGCAAAGGCAACGGGGTGTGTAAGGAAAAATGCTTGCCAGTCATCAGCCATCCAAAATTTTTGTGTTATCAAATGGCTATTAAGCGACTGAGAAAACTGCTTAACGACGGTTCTTAATAATGCATTCGACTCTTTTTGTGCCTTTTTAAACTCAGCACTGGCTTTGGGAATATTCTTGATTATTTTGCCTTGTTGATCTTTATAAGCAAATAACAGAGAACGGTCGATAAATCGAGTGTAATGGATGTCGTTTTCAATAAATTCTTGTTCTAATTCTGTAAAACCAAAATCAGGCAACATGCGCTCTTGTAGCTCTAATGATGTGAGATTTAAATGATCTGCTATTGCAGCGAAGGCGGCTTCAGCTTCACGTAGCATCGTATTATAGCTTTCTGCATTCGCCTTAATGATCCTGTCTAACGCCCAAGCCGCAGCTTCTGTATTCATTAGCCCTAATAGTTGACAAGCTTGTAATTTCTTATTTTTGAGCGCTTCATGCAACAAACTGTCAATGAGGTCGTCTGAACCTAAAATGCCTACAGGTGCTAAAAGCCCTTTCGGCTTGATGTTTATCCCTTCAGTTTTAAGGATCAAATTCCATAATTCGCTCGCAAATGTTTGCGCACTTTCAGGCTCTAATAAATTGAAAAGTGGTCTTAATTCAACATCCGCTGAAATGGTTTTATTTAGACTCTGACGATAAAGTAAATAATTCACTTCTTGTTTTGTCAGCGCATTTCCGTCAGCCCAAAGTAGAGGCGGTAGTTTGCTCTGCGATTTTAGCAATTGTGTTTTTAATAACCCCAAATCAGCCACAACTTGCACGCGTTGTTTCATTTCATCAATCGTGACCGCGCTGAAGTCTTCGTTACCATAAACTATCATAACAGCCACTTCTCTTATCGATGGTTTCTGCTCCGTGTTAAGCATTGACTCAATCAGTGGGAAATATTGCGGGTCATTTAGGTAATAAAGCACACGAAGGGCTGCTAGTCGTTCACTGTCTTTTTTGGAATTGATGTATTTAACTGCTTTGCTTATAACGGTTTCATTGCCTGTTCTTGACAGTTGGAACGCCGCCATTTGTGATAATTCAAGTTTTTTATTGCCTGCTAGTTTCCACACTTCATCATAAACAGCAGAGAAATTAACTGGGTTTGATATCTCAACCTGACTCAAAATATGAAGCAAGGAACGATAATATTCAACGGAACCTTCACTAGTTGTTGTGACTTTAAAGTCATGCTTAACAGCTTGTAATGCATCTTCACCAAAATGATTTAGGATGGTTGCCGTTATCTCTAAATTATGTCTACGTGTATTTTCAAGGTATTGATGAACCGCTTGTTGCAACGCTTCACCATACATGCTCAATGCCCAATCAATAAAGCCTTTCGTATTGTCGCCATAACAACTATTCACTGACCATGAGAAATCTTCCCCTGTATCATTTTTCTTATCAGAAATAATAACCAGAGTTTCTTTGATTTTTTCAAGGGTTACTTGTTTGTATTCTTGTTCATTGGTTTCAGCAAGTACTCTGTAGCATTCCATAATGCATTCATGACAATCTGTTTGTGCCACGAGTTGGTGAACATAATGTTCGTAAGCGTTGAAGTCATGAGCTAACAATAGCTCTAACAAACTAAATGGAATGTGCTTGTTTGAACCACCTGTTCCTAAGTATTCACTGATCGTTAATAATTGCGGTAAACATTCATCCAATAACGCACGGTGCTCTAATAGCATTAACTTAATAAAGGGGCTTCTCAAATTGTGTTTGATGATAACGTCAGCAAAGTTTGTGATATCAGCCTTTGCTTTTTCAATAATATAGTTACCAATGGAATTAGGTGTGTTGTTTGTATTAAAAAAACGTGTTTTTGCTGGAATAGCGGAGAGAAAAGCTTCAAAGCAAAGTGTTTCTTCAATGCCTGCATTAATAACGCAGTTAAATACGTCTTGTAAAAGGTTCCCGCCTTGCTCTTCAGTTTCCAGCTGTGGTAAAAGCCACTTATCAAAGAACTCATTGTGATAACCTCGGAAAGATATTTCATCTAAAATATTTTTCTTTGGAAAATAAAACGCATCTTGTGTGATGAATTGTAAAATACGTTGATCTATAAAATTCCACTCATTAAAAGGGACTAATAAATCAACAATATATTTATAATCATGAACATCATCTCTTAAGGCAACTGGGAGTTCGTTTGACTCGCCACTAACAAAATCTTTTAATGCTTTAATTCTAAGTGGGCTTTCGCCGAGACTTCGGTTATTTATCTTCGTAAAAGTGTTATCAAATAATGGTGCTCGTTGTTCAACCAATTCTTTTTTGTTTGCAGGTGCTTCGCTGACAATAACATCAACGTCTGATTTTTTATTTTTTAAGCTTGAGAAGTAATCAAAAATTGATTCTACATTAATACTACCAAACCCTTCAGATACAATAAATTGCTCTGGAATATTCGATTTTTCAGCTAAATTAATAGAGAATTCTTCTAAGTTTTTTAAGTTGGTTAATGCTTCAGGTATTTCTTTTATTTCTGTTCTTCGGCATCTCATTTCTAACGTATCTAATGACGTTAATTGACATAAGATAACAGGGAAATGTTCAAATAGATTAGATTCAATATGCAACTTAGTAAGCTTGCTAAGTTGGCCTATTTCTTCTGGTAAGGTGGTTAAACCATTTTCTTCAAGGTTAAGTTCAATTAAGTTTGATAGTTGCCCAATTTCTTTAGGAATGATCAGGCCAGAATCCTCGGTTTTACCATAAGCGCTTCGGCATTCTCTAACGATTAATGTTTCTAAGTTTTTGAGTTCCCCGATGGAACTCGGTAACGCTTGTAAATCATTGGCTCTCTCTATTTTTAATGTTTTGAGATGAGATAGGTTGCCTAGTGTCTGTGGAAGCTCATAAGCGATACTGCCATGAATTTCCAAGTATTCTAATGCAGTGAGTTGGCATATAGCATTTGGTATTACTGAATCTTCGTTCACGAAAATTATTAATTTTTTTAAACTAGAAAGGGCGGCTATTTCATCTGGGATAATACATTCACCTTGGTAGGCAAAATGAATTTTGAGCTCTTCTAATTTATTTAAATGTTTAATGGAACTAGGAACATGCTGATCTTCTCTGAGACTGAATTCAAGGCTTTTAAGATTGACTAAGTTACCAATACCGTCATTAATTCCCGCAATATGTAAATGCTCTAACGCTGTACATTTCCATATCTCAGTAAGGAGTTCGTCACTGCTTTCCCATATTTTCCTATTATTAGGTTCAATCTCTGTGGCATTGCCTCTTTGAACTTGCTCTATTCTGTATAAAAAGTCGAGATCAACATCTTTAATTGAAATGCTAAGCTCAATGTAACCACCATTGATTTTAGATTTAATCAGTTTTTCTGCATCTTTTTCACAAGCTTCTATGGTTTCAAATTTTTTTACTTTTTTTGTCAACTTACCATTAACTTTCCCATAACTCACCGTATGAGATTTACCATCAGTTTTTATATTCCAAAGCTTGGTGCTGTTAACTAAGTTTTTTTTCATGTGAATGCTTACTTATGGTTATTGAGTTTCTGTTAAATTTCATTTGGCATTCTTTAAAGCCAAGTGAAAACTAAATTAAAAAAGGTTAGTTAGGACATATCTGTACTTCATCATAACAATACAAGTTAGAATCTCCAATATCCAATATCAAATAATAGCGTTTATGTTTTAATAAAGGATCTGGTTTATTGAAATGTGATTAGGAGAGCATGATATGGATAAAGGGATTGCATACTTTTTATTGCGGGCATAGTCTTTAAGTTTTCTTTATGGCAAATAAATAGATTTTTACCTCATTATCAATGAGCTGAATAAATGGTTATTTAATGTTTTCCCAAAAGACGGTACAGCTTTGATCTTTACTCTACAAAACGTTTTCTAAATTCACTGGGTGTTAAACCAATAATACGGATAAATAACTTCCTGCATGCACCGCTATCTTCGTAACCAACTTGGTTGGCAATCAGCTCAAATGAAAGTTTGCTTGATTCTAATAACTCACAGACTCTTTGTATTCTCAAATGTTGAATATATTGTTTAGGTTTTAATTGTGTAGCTTTAAAAAATCGACGTAAGAAAGTTCGTTCTGTTAAATTATTTCGTGTGGCAATCTCTGCGATAGTTTGAGGCAAATAAAAACTTTCTTTAAGTGCATGTTGAATAGATAAGATCTGCGTATCTCCATGATTTAAAATCGGTATGAATTGGCGATAAAAGCGCTGTTCTCGTTGACCTGTGTCTATGACTAAATACTTCCCTAATCGGTGCAATACGTTAGCGTTGGTATATTGGCAGATTATTTCGAGCGCTAGATCTTGCCAAGACATCATGCCACCAGCGGTAATGATATTCCCTTGGTTAATTAATATTTTATCGACATTCAATCTGATCTCTGGAAATTTCTGACGAAAGGGTGCTTCTAATCCCCAATGGGTTGTCACTTGTTTATCTTTTAACAAATTAGTCGCAGCAAGAATAAATGTTCCTGCGCATGCAGAGCATAGCGTTGCCCCAGTGAGATGTTGCTGCAACAAACCTTGTAGTAAATGGTTTGAGGGTGTTAGGTAATAGTCACTTCGGTTACTTGGCGGTAAAAGAATAATAGTAAATTTCTCATTTGAGAAATCAGTGCTTTCACTCGAATCTATTATTTGGGGGATA
This sequence comes from Psychromonas algicola, assembly GCF_004378355.1. GTDB lineage: Bacteria > Pseudomonadota > Gammaproteobacteria > Enterobacterales > Psychromonadaceae > Psychromonas. The sequence continues at coordinate 117,295 of NZ_SNUB01000009.1, read as the reverse complement.
AATTGGCAGTTAACGTTTTGTTCTGCTGCAATTTGATTTGCCGAATTGAACATCTCAACAAACCCATATAACGCAGATTTTAAACTGTTTGGATAATCAATAATCGCAATATTAATAACTGTCATTTTATTTTGTCATTTTTGGCTTGGTTAATGTCAATTATGACTCTGATAAGTCAATGACACAAATCATATACTAATTGCTCAAACTAATAAGCCATTAAGGAATATTGATGAATAAGCAACAAGCGCTATTAATTATTGATTTACAAAATGATTATTTCCCACAGGGAAAGTATCCACTGCACAATACAGATAAAGTATTAAGTAATATAAAAATAGCGATAGATAAAGCAAAGCAAAAAAATATCCCCATTATTCTTATTCAACATATTGCCGCAACGGATAACGCGCCGTTTTTTAATAAAGGAAGTGTTGGTGTCGCCATACACCCTGATATTTTAAGTCTCTCAGCAGATGCTGATATTGTTGAAAAAAGTGTTGCCGATAGTTTTCATCAAACAAATTTAGATCAAGTGTTAGCAACACATCAAGTGACTGATTTATTAATTGCAGGCATGATGACGCAAAACTGCATCACGCATACTGCTATTTCAAAAGCTACTGATAAATATGATGTCACCGTGATACAAGATTGTTGTACAACAGTGGATGAGATGATTAATAAGATTGCACTTAATGCGCTTTCAACGCGAGTTAAATTAAAGATGCTTTCTGATGCATTTTCTTAATGCATCATCTATAGAATGAACTTACAGCAAACGTCCTGTTTGCTGTTGCTGAAAGTTATCCATTGTTTGGGAAAGCTCAACGGTGGAATTGTCGTAACCGCTTTGAGTCTTTTTCTATTTTAATTTAAAGTTTTGAGGGATGTCATCTACGTGGAAGTGTTTATTAGAATATTTCTTTATGCCACTTAAACACTCTATCTCCATCCTCAAGAGATATGCGTATCAATTCTCCAGTGGAAATATACCGAATATATTTCCCTTTTTTTGTAAGGAGTAACGCCTCATATATAATAGATAATTCAGGGAAATATAGGCTATGAGATTCAAATTTTGTCGCTTTTTCTATGCTACTGAGAATACTTCTAATATTAATATCGGTTGGCGCGCTAGTCTTTGTTTTTAGCAATATTACTTTCGATATATCGTCTACGGTTATCACTGAAGAGACGTCTTTACCTATCCAAGACTCTGTATCTCCATTATTTATCGTCAAATCTACGACTTGTGGTTGGTGGTTATCAGCCATACAATTTAGCCCTATAGTAGTTAATAAAAGATAAATATATTTCATCGTTTTCTAATACCTATCATCTTATTAATTGGGTGTTCGTTCCCACTGAAAATGCATATTTTTTGTTTAACTCGTCTGCGCTCGTCGAGGCTACTTCGTTTTCTATATTGATTGATTTTGTCCTGACGGTGATTGACTCTTTTATCAGCGCGTTTTTAAAATAACTACTTATAAATTTATAAAGATTCGAGTTTTTCGTCTTCATCTACATATAAAAGAGAAAGTAATTTCCAACCATTATCGGTTAATGTTAAATGATATTCGTAGTCAGATATAAAATCATCTGCATCAGTATGTTGCGTAATAACTGTGGCTTTATTGTTATCGATAATAACCTGTAAAATGACTTCTTCATCTAAACAATGCGCTGAATCTGAAGCATAAGCAACGCCTTGTGGAACAACCGATGGTAAACAATACTTTTCAATTAATAATTTATAATTATCTTCCGCTATATCCATTCCTTTAATTTCATCTCTTTGATCAATAATAATGGATTCGTCATTCCAAATTTTGTAATCAACAATAAAAGATCTAACTAACTGTTCTGGCGATTCCATCAAGATTCCTTATTTCATTCTTAAATATTTTTTTGGTATTGTTGAGTTCAACGAGAGGATGTCCAATTCTTTTACATTCTCTGAACAACAGAGAAAGTAAGCAAAGAGATGGAACAGAATATGAAGAGCTTAATCCGCTCGTGAAACTACGCTATAGCATAACTCGCCACTGAATCACTTTCTAATTTAAAATATTATTAACTCGTCTGCGCTCGTCGACGCAATTTGATATTTATTGACTGTGTTTTCGCCCTGTCGGCGACTCTACTTTCTCTGAACAGCAGAGAAAGTAAGCAAAGAGACTGTCACCGAATCACTTTCTAATCCAAATAATGGAGAACTTTCTTTACGCACCAGTTCATACGGCACGTCCATGTGCCGGATGAACTTACAGCAAACGTCCTGTTTGCTGTTGCTGAAAGTTATCCATTGTTTGGGAAAGCTCAACGGTGGAATTGTCGTAACCGCTTTGAGTTTCGTTTTATTTTAGCTTAAAGGCAAAAGACAAGACCTGACCCCAATGTTTTTTCGATATTGTTGCTTGACTCGTCTGCGCTCGTTGATACATTTTGATTATTATATGCATTGTTTTCGCCCTGTCGGCGACTCTACTTTTTCTTGTCAGAAGAAAAAGTAAGCAAAAAGACTGACCTCCGATTCGTTTTTTAATCTGAATAAATAACTACCTTCTTAACGCACCGCTCAGACTCGACATCCATGTCTCGAACTGAGCTAGCAACGGCATCCATGCCTAACCTTGCTAAAGGCATTTATTGATTCAGAAAAACGAGACGGAGGGAGTTGTCGCAGCCGCTTTGAATATCGTTTTATTTTAGCTTAAAGGCAAAAGACAAGACCTGACCCCAATGTTTCTCTCTAATATTGTTATAAACAGATTGTTATGCATATTTAGTCAAGTGCATCAAATGCTCTTTTAATAGGGGCTGGGATTTCAGATACATCAAGATGGCGTCCAATGATGCTCCCCCAATCAAAGCTTTTATTCGGCCAGTCGTCAATTTTTTCTGCGCTGTTTATGGCAACTAGCTTCTGACGGATTAAGTTCCTCAACTTAGGTGCAAATTTTTGGTTAGCTTGCAAAGTGTGCCCTTGTTGCGCCATAGGAATTGCATCGATAATACTTGTAATATCTTGTTCTGTGATTTCAATGTCTTCACCATACATTTCACGCACTATCTGTGGCCATAGGCCAGTAGGTAATGAATCTTCTAAGTCTTGCTTACCTACAACAAATGTTTGTGCATCTTCCTGCTTGTTGGTGTCAGCGTCAAAGATATATATCGATAAATCGTCTCGTTTAGCAAAACCGTTAATTAAACTATCTAACAAATCATTTGCTACATCTTCGTTGGTACACCCTTTTAAGTTTATCAACTGAATATTATTTTCACGGAGTGTACAACCTGTATACTTACGGTAGAGCAACGGGATTAAAGCTTGCTCGGTATTACCTTCCACAACAAGAAATTTATTGAAAAATAGGAAGTCACTATTCCTTACACCCAATGTATCGAAAATGTCCCCTACCTCCTCTATGGCTCCTATTTTGGTATAACTACTTTCAATTTTGAAAGTGTTTATATCTTCTAGCTTTGAGGCATTAACGAAAATCGTACTATGAGTGCTAACCAATATTTGAAAATGTTGTTCCGATAACAAGCGAAGTGTGTTGATAAACTCTCTTTGAGCTCTCGGATGCAAGTGCGTTTCGGGTTCATCAAAACACCAGACATACCTTTTATTGGTTTCAGTTGCTTGTTCTGCTTGTAGCCTAAGCAATGCAAACCAAATTTGACGTTTTATACCTTCGCCTTGGTTATCAATATGCACACTTTCTTCAGAGCTATCTTTACCTACAAACAAGTCTGTAAGTTGATTTTTTAACTCAAAGTTTATACTGGCGCTGATACTTTCAATACTTGGAACTTCATTCTGGATTCCCAGCTCTTCAAGTTTTTGGTTAATCTTTGTCTGTGCTCGTATTCGTAACATGCCTGAAATTTTCTTGGCTCGGGTAACCTCTACTTCGATAGAGTCAGATAAAATAGCATTAGCCGCTTTAATTATGCCCTCTAGTGACTCGTTCCAGCTCAAGTAAGCGTATTCAGGGAAAGCTGCCTGCAAGTCTTGCTTCCACTTCTTATGTTTAGTGTCATCGCTAAACTTAACAAATTTATACGAACAAAAAACTGTATTTAGTATCGAACGTATTTTTTCATAAATTGTATAGCGTCCTTCACCATTATCATTAATGAGGTTCTGTTGCTCTGGATTATGAGTAGTGATAGCAGCATTGACTTGAGCTTGAGTCGAACTATAAATACTAGCTAAGCTCTGCTCATCTGGATGGTCATGAGAGTAATATATTTCAGTTACCCCTGTATCTGCGTTTATAACCCTAGCTTTATAAAAGTACCTACACTGGTCATCCATCAATCTTGCAGATTCCAGCACCCACTTTAGGTGGTTAGATATACCTTCAGCGTCTTTATCAAAATCTTCAATTTGAAACTTACCAATGCATACAATGAACTTTTGTTGATGATCTTCCGTTAGTTCAAATAGCTCAGGCAAGTCTTGCTCACGTAAGTGAGCATTAATTTCAGTTTTAGTTAATGCAGTATGAGATAAGTCATTTTTCTCGGTTTTATCATTTGGGATAGACGCTGAAAAAGACTGCTCTAATAACAGTCTTACCGAGTTCAATGATGTTGTTTTACCACAATCATTCTCTCCAATTAGTACTGTTGGAGAAATGGTCTTAATTTCAAGTGCCATTTTTTGAACACTTTTATAATTTATAGCAATGACTTCTTTGAGTAACATTTTACTTATTCCCTAGACCACCGAGGTTAAATTTTTTCGATATGCATAACGCCTAAATAATCGCTCACTGTTTTTGTTGGCTGTTGATTTTCTTGTTATTTTTTTGTTTGTATTACATCTACTTTCGAACGATCAATTGTACTTATTTCCTCTGCGCCATCTAATTTTATATAGATGTGTTTCGGAGAGGTTAAAAGTAAATTGCCTGCGAGGTTATTATTTTGTTTTAACTTAGGTTTTAAAATAACCTCTATTCCTCCTCCAACAGCATATGATTTTAGGCCAATAGCTAAAACTGATGAAGCTTGCTCTCTGAAATGTAATGACATAAAAGTAATTATAAAAATAACCCCTATCAGAGATCTAAACTGCTCACTTGGTTTTGCATGTATTAAAAAAGCGATATGTATAGAAACAAAAAAGCCAATAGCTAAAATATAAGCAACCCTAAAGTAATCTCCATTTTTTGGGATTGACATGACAACGATTAATAAAAATAATAGATTAAATAAAAGGATTCCAATAAATGTCCATAATTTAAAAGTTCCTTTTTTCCATTTTTCAACAAGAGAGATAACCCACCAAAATATTGCTAAAGATGTAATTAGCACAAATATAGACGTTAGAAAAAAGAATACTTTAAGTCCAAAAAGGCCATCAGAAAAAAAATCATACGAGAAGAACCCGTGATGCCCCATATAAATTAAAAATAATAGCAGAGGTATATGAGCAAAAAATATTGATGATAAAACAATTGATAGAATTCTAAAAACAGTTTCCTTTCTATTTTTTAAAACACTTTCTAGCATTTAAACTCCATAACTGTGATAAAAACATAACGCTGTGCTCTGCGAAAACTCAGGAACGCTAACGAGTAAATTTTCCGTGGTAACATATTGTTAGGCATTTCTCACCCATTCATAAAAAACTTTGAAAGAAGAGTCTCGTTCCGATAGATCTTCTAGATCTAATTTCTCTACGAGATCAGTTAATTTAGCTCGCATTTTTTCTCCCTTGTGCTGTCGGCGCAACTCTCTACCATCTACTCCGAGCCAAGCTTCAATTTCTGGATCTGGAATTGAGTACTCCCAACGATCTAGTTCAACACCACGATTTAACATATCTCGTGTTTTATCAAAATCATTATCTGAATCAGTAACAATTAAAACAGGGGAATGAGTTACGATATTGGATGCCGCGTTAGCAACTCGAGGGATTGTCATTTTACCCATGGCAACAATAATGTTAATTTTCTTTGCCAATCCATAAACGTTAAGGATTTTTGTTGCTAACAGAGCAATCAATTCACGGTCTGTAGCCCCTTCGCAAACAACCACTAAGTCTGGTGTCGTTTCGAAACTATAATCTTGCTTAACAATACTGGAAGACATACTGTCGTATGTAAAATCTTCTATAATCGTTTGCCCGTCTTTTGATACTTGTTCTACTTCTGTAGAGTGGTAGACAACCCCTTCTTCGGCAGCGATTCTGAGCTTAGATTTCAGCACATTTTTAAAGCAGCTGTTCCCAAGAATTGCAATATCAATGTCTTCCTTACCAAATAGGATGACGTTAAGAGATTTTCCCAAGGTCAATGCGTCAACTGCATCTTTGGAATATCCAGACATTGATATAAACACCCCAATTGTCCCAGATAACTTGCCATCAACTTTTCCTTTAAATTGATAAATGGATGAGGCGGGAAGTTCATCTTTATGCCATTTTGCCTCTAAGATGAATACACTTCCGTCTAGAAAAAATGATCCATCGATTTGTTCGCCTTCTGCTTTATAGCTTGATCGTGGATCCATTAGTTCGTGACTTAGGCAGCTTTTCAGTATTCTCTCAAAAGCAAACCCCCTCTTTCTGTACCAAGTGGATGGTGCATCTTCAGGTGGTACAAGCCATTTTTTGTATTCTTCTTTGAATTCCATTATCTCGATACTTACCTATTGCGAGTTCTGCCTAACATCTCAATTAAACCGATTTTTTCCACATTTACGATGGAAAGACGGAATAGTTTAATTTGATAAATTAGAGGTTACTTTAGTGTAATGAAGCATTAAATCAAGCTATTAAACAAAAATATAAAACCTTTCTCATGTAGAAACACGGAATGGAGTTGTTCTATCGGTAATAAAACTTTACTCAACGCGGCTACGACATCGCCACCGTTGAGCTTTCCCAAACGATGGATAACTTTCAGCAACAGCAAACAGGACGTTTGCTGTAAGTTCATCCGGCACAGGGAAGTGCCGTATGAACTGGTGCGATCAGAAAGGGATTCATTGTTTGGATTAGAAAGCGATTCGGTGTCAGTCTTTTTGCTTACTTTTTCTTCTGACCAAGAAAAAGTAAAGTCGCCGACAGGGCGAAAACACTGCAAATAAACACCAACATGATCCGACGAGCGCAGACGAGCTAACTAATAAAAACTACGTAGAAAATATCCATCCGCACGAAGACCATGGGAACGAGGAAGAACGAAGATCTAATCCGCCAAACTTATCCCTTACAACTCAACACCTTAAACTTATTATCCGCTGCTTCTTCCACAAACGTCTTATAAGCAGCATTCAATAACGGCTCATAACGCAAGAATTTATTCGCTACTATGATTAACTTCCCTTTCTTCTTCAAATGATTTTTTGATTGATTAATAAAGGTTTCTGCCGCTTCATAATTGGTTTTTTGACCTGAATGGAAAGGTGGGTTTGAAATTAATACATCGTACTGTTTATCTACTTTTGAAAACACATCTGACGCAAATACATTGGCTTTTAAGTCATTTTTTGCCAAGGTTAATTGCGCACTCGCTAAGGCATAAGCATTGATATCAACCATGTCTAATGTCAATTCTGGATACTGTTTTAATAGGTAACAAGACAACACGCCAGCGCCACATCCGAAGTCTAAAGCGGTGCCGTTTAATGCTTCTGGTAAGTTATTCAATAATAACTCGCTGCCTTTATCGAGTTCGCCAAAGCTAAATACGCCGGGTAATGAACGGATAGTGAGAGAAATGTCGTTGAGGTTGATTTGGTAATCTTTGATCCACTTTTCTTCTACAAAGGGTTTTACGGCTTTGCTGAGTTCTGCGTAGATCACGCTGCAGTGTTTTGCGGAATCAATCATATTGATTTGTTCTGCATAAGCTTCTAGTAAACTCGATACGCTTTTAATGCCGCATTTTTTTTCGCCCACTAGTACGATCTCTGCACCGGCTTTCAAGTGAGGTGTTAAGTTGGCTAGTAGGTATTCTAATTCTGGTTTTGCTTTTGGAATATAAACAAGCAGTAAATCGAATTGGCTGCCATCGGTTTTGCCTGAATAGTTGTGCGTGAAGTGGCTGTCTTGTAATTGGTTTTGTAGTTTTTCAAAGTAGCGATAGTCGTTAAAACAAAAGGTACTCGATGATGCCATTTTTTGTAATTCAATCGGGTATTGATCATCAATGTTGCCGGCCACTAGGATTGATTTTTCTGCGAATAATGCTTCATTGCGCTGTAAAACTAGGCTTGGGTTTGAAAGTGTTTGGCTTGATGACATTATTAATTCCTAGTAAAGCATGTGCTTATGTTTATATGGTAAGTATTTTGTTGCGTATTATAGAGTTAAATTCCCTGAGGCGTTAGAATTTTTGTTGTTCTTTCAACCCTGCGAGTCCTTGTAATCCACCTGTGTGTACCGCAACAATATGACTGCCTGCCGCAAAAGTCTCTTGTTCGATCATCTGCCACAGGGCAAATAACATTTTCCCTGTATAGATTGGCTCAATGGGGATTTGTGTGTGAGCTGTAAATTGCTGACAAAACTGAGCTAATGCTGTTGACACTTTTCCGTATCCACCTTCATGAAACTCTGTATGTAATTGCCAGTTTACTTGCGTTGCGTTAGGCACTAACTCTGGAACCACTTGATTTAGATATTCAGCATTTTTAAGCACAGCAATACCGTGAACTTTTGTGTTAGGCGAATGCTTGATGACGCCACTGATCAATCCCGATAAGGTGCCTGCGCTGCCCGTTGCTGTAAAAAGGTGATCAATCTGTTGGATCTTGTGTTGCGGTATCTGTTGCATTAATTCTGAAATCACTTCCTCAACACCGGGAATAGCAAAGGCATTGGTGCCACCTTCGGGAATAAGGTAAGTGTTTGGATAGTCTAGGGCGAGTTGTGCTAAATAATCTTGCTGCGCTTTGAGACGATAGGTTTTTCTGTCAACAAACTGTAATTGCATTCCCCACGCTTGCGCTTGCGATAAAGTTGGATTGGAGGCGTAATGCGCTTCGCCACGAATAATGCCCGTGACGTTAAAATTGAATAAGTGTGCGGCAGCGGCTAATGCATGAATATGGTTGGAATAGGCACCACCAAAGCTGAGTAAATTTTTAATGCCTTTGGCTTCTGCATTAAGTAAATTATATTTTAATTTTCGCCATTTATTACCCGATATGCTTGGGTGTATCAGGTCATCTCGTTTGATTGATAAGGTGACTTTATTCGCGGTTAATAACGGATGGTGAATCCTTTGCAATGGGCTTTGTGTAATCTGTTGCGATAACCTTGTTTGTATTAAACTCATCAAATGCTTCTTGCGTCTTAAAAAAAATATACCATTTGCTGTATATTAACTTATTATTTAACTTCTTGATTAACTTATTAGTTAGTTTTTACGTGAAGCAATGCGCAGATCATGATTGCGATTGTTTTTCACCTTGTGTGATTTTTAAAGGCGTTATTCATTTTATGCTTAAAACTCTTTTTTCTAACCGTTCAAAAAAATCGATTAGTATTTACTTCGGCATGAATAAGGTTGCTATTTGTGAGTACGTTAATGGCAAGCCTGTTTTAATTGCCGGTGAATTAATTCAATCCGATGATGAATGGTCGATCACTATTAAAAAAATGGTGAATGAATATCGTCTTAAAAATCATAATGTGGCGGTGGTGATTGGCAAAGATTTCTATCAGAAATTTGATATTGATAAACCTGATTTAGAAGAAAAAGAATTGCAAGCTACTTTGCCTTTTTCAATTAAAGATTTAGTGTCTGAAAGTGTGTTTGATTTGGTTGTTGATTATTTTGATAAACCCGAGCAAGTGCGTAAAAATGCACAAATTACCGTTGTATGTATTCCTAAAAAGCGTGTTTTACAATTGCGTGATCTACTCAGCGATAATGAGTTGCTGCTAAAAAGTATTACCATTGAAGAAATCGCAACCAGTCAGTTATTTGAAAAAAGTGAAGAGGCTAATATTTTATTATCTCAACAGGGTTCTGAATTATTGTTGTCTGTGGTTAAAAGCGGGCAATTGTATTTTTCATTGCGCATTCGCGGTTATAACGATTTGTTACCTATTCCTTTGACAGATGGTGAAAATCCGCTGGTGGACGGACTGAGTTTAGAGATTCAACGCGCTTTAGATTTTATTAATTCACAGTTACAAATTAATACCATTGGGACTTTATATTTAGCTTTACAGTGTCCTGATATCGATTTGCTCTCTTCCAAGCTCGCTAATTATATCGACAAACAAGTGACACCTTTTTCTGCAGATTATAATTACGATTTTTTACTCGCTTACGGCGGTTTTAACCAAGGAGCATCGGCATGAAAACCAGTATAAATCTCTACCATGCGAGTTGCCAACCGCAGAAGCTGTATTTTAGTTTGTCACAGTTAGTGATCTTATTGATGGCTTGTGTTGTTTTCTCGGGACTGGCTGCTTTTACAACGATTGAGGTTTCTAAAAACAGTGAAGCAAAAAAGATCAGTGCTCAAAGTGAGTTATTGAGATTACAGAGTGAATTTACAACTTTGCTTGATGAAGAAACAAAGCGTAATGCGGCGGAACAAAATACAAAGGTTAAAAAAGAGCTATTACAAAGTCTTGCTGATAAACAACATTTATTAACAAGTTTAGAGGCTTTGGATTTAGCAGAAGGGCTTAGCTTTCCTGACGTAATGTTAGGTTTGTCTGCAACGAATAGTGATAAATTAATGCTAACAGGCTTTTCGATTTTAAATAATAAGCTGAATATTCAAGGACAAGCGAAACAAGGTGAATTAATTCCTCAATGGTTAGCACGTATGCAAACGTCTCCTGAATTAAAAGCCGTTGCCTTTGATCATATTCAGATCATTAAACAAAACGGAACCTTTCTTTTTCAAGTTAATAATATCAACTCAGTTAACCAAGGAGTGAGATAATGAATAACTTGAATGTGAAATCTTTTGCGTCGAAGTTTAATGCTTTTTCTTTACGTGAAAGAGTCATGGTATTTGCGGCGGTTATCGTATGTTTTGCTGGTGGGCTTTATTTATGGGTTGTTGAACCTTTTGTTATTACTTCCATGAAGCAACATGAGCAATTACAAACGATCCATAGAGAGCAATCATTAGTTAAGTTGCAAATTGAACAGGTGCATTCTGCTAAGCTAGCTGGCGTTCAACAAAAAACTAATGCAGAAATCACTCGTTTACAACAAGAATTGCAATCTTTAGATAATGCATTAACTGAACCTCTGACTCAATTTGTTGATCCTAAAATGATGCCGTCGGTGTTATATCAAGTATTGGCGCAATCTAAACAGTTGAAGGTTAATATTGAGCATCTAAAATCATTGCCAGTTAGCCCTTTTTATACTGAGCTTGAGTTGCAAAATGAGCAAACTGCGGCAATTTATAAACATACTTTAGAAGTGAAATTGACGGGAAGTTATGACGATCTTTATCAATACTTACGTCGCTTACAAGCATTAGAAGCACCACTTTACTGGCATGCTTTATTGTATGAAGTGAGTAAATACCCATTGGCTAGTGTAACGTTACAAATGTATACATTAAGTAACCATATGGATTTGATCCGCAATTAATTGTTAGCGCATATCTGCTTTTAAAGGCTCGTTTTGTAAATAAGGAATAGGGCATGTTACCCAAGTTAAAAAAACGTTTAGGTGATTTATTAGTTGAAGAACAACTAATAACAGAGTCTCAATTAGCCAATGCCTTAAAAGAACAAAGTTCCCTTGGTTTAAAGTTAGGAGCCACTTTAATTCATCTTGGCTACCTCAGTGAAGATCAAATCCTTACCTTTTTATCTCGCCAACTTAATATTGAATTGGTTGATTTATTAAACATTAAAATCGATCCTAATGCGGTTAAGTTAATTCCTGAAGTTCATGCGCGCCGTTTACGTGCGTTAGTGATTGATGATGATGGCGACACGGCCACTGTAGTTGTTTCAGACCCTGCTGATTTACAAAGCTTAGATGTATTAGCAAGCCTATTAAAAGGCCGTGATTTTGATTTGAAAATTGCACGTGAAAAAGAGCTGATTGATTCCTTTGATCGAGTTTATCGTCGTACCCAAGAGATTGCTTCATTTGCTGTAAAACTCAACGCAGAGCACAGCGATAATAGTAGTTTTGATGCGAGTAAAGTGGATTTAAGTGGCGAAGATTCCGATGCTACCGTTATGAAAATGCTGCATTCACTTTTTGAAGATGCGGTGCAAGTGGGCGCTTCGGATTTACACATCGAACCCGATGAAAAAGTATTGCGTATTCGTCAACGTGTTGATGGTGTATTACAAGAAAACATTATTCAAGAAACTGGGATCGCAAGTGCGTTAGTTCTACGTTTAAAGCTAATGGCGCAACTTAATATTTCAGAAAAACGTTTACCGCAGGACGGTCGTTTTAATATTAAGGTAAAAGGTCGCAGTATTGACGTGCGTATTTCTACGATGCCGATTCAAGAAGGTGAATCCGTTGTAATGCGTTTGTTGGATCAATCGGCTGGTATTCTTTCCTTTGAAGAAATCGGTATCCCAGCACATTTAATAGAACGTATTACGCTGCAATTAAAAAGACCTAATGGTTTGATTTTGGTAACAGGACCTACGGGTAGCGGTAAAACCACAACGCTTTATTCGGCGTTAAATATTTTAAATAAGCCCGGTAGTAAAATTATTACCGTTGAAGATCCCGTTGAATATCGTTTACCACGCGTGAATCAAGTACAAGTGAATAGTAAAATTGGGTTAAATTTTTCCAATGTATTGCGTACCGCTTTACGTCAAGATCCTGATATTTTACTGGTGGGTGAAATGCGTGACCAAGAAACCATGGATATTGGTTTACGTGGCGCATTAACAGGACATTTAGTGCTTTCAACATTACATACTAACGATGCCATTAGCAGTACCTTACGTTTGCTTGATATGGGCGCGCCGGGTTATTTAGTGGCAAGTGCATTACGCGCGGTGATTGCACAACGATTAATTCGACGATTATGTAATGAGTGTAAAACGATTCAAAAGCCTTCATTAGAGCAACAGGTACTATTAGAGCAAGTGAGTGATGAGTCGCTTACTAGCATTGATTTCTATACTGCTCCAGGATGTCAGCGATGTCAGCATACTGGCTATAATGGTCGAGTAGGGGTGTTTGAGCTCTTAGAAGTGAATGAAAAAATGGTTTCTGCCTTACGCCTTGATGATACAGAAGCATTTAGCATTGCGGCTAAACAATCTGAATTCTTTAAGCCCTTGGCTTTATCTGCTTTGGATTACGCTAAACAGGGAGTGACTTGTTTAGAGGAAGTGTTTAAGTTGGTTGATCGCTTTCAAGTAAGAGACAAACAAAATGAGTCTTCTACTTCTTCAACATTAGGTGTTAATTAACAGTGGCGGTTTATAAATATACAGGACGAGATCAAGAGGGTGACCAAGTAAAAGGCACTGTTGAATCGAACTCTAAAGATAATGCACTTGAGCTGATCATGGCGAAAGGCATTATGCCTAATGATATTCAAGAGAAACCTAAGTCAAAGAAAGCGGTCGATTTGTCTGCTGTTTTCAGTTCTCAGGTTAAGTCTTCTGACCTAGTTATATTTACGCGTCAAATGTATTCCTTAAGTAAAGCGGGAGTGCCAATCCTTAGAGCATTAAATGGATTAGCTGAATCAACTAATTCCAAAATATTAGCGAGTGCTTTGCTTGATATCTTAAATAATATGAAGAATGGCTACTCTTTGTCTGCGGCGATGGGATTTCATCCTCGTGTGTTTTCTCAGTTATATATTTCATTGGTACAGGTCGGTGAAAATACAGGGCAGTTAGATCGTATTTTTATACAGCTTGCCGCTTACGTAGAGCAAGAAATTGAAACCAAAAAACGTATTAAAAGCGCGATTCGCTATCCTTCCTTTGTGTTGATGTTTGTTTCCTTGGCGATGATCGTTCTTAATATTTATGTTATTCCTGTTTTTTCAACTATGTTTGCTAAGTTTCATGCCGACTTACCTTGGGCAACGAAGGTATTGATGGGCACATCCAATCTGTTTGTTAACTATTGGGGCTTGATGTTATTGCTTTCAATATTCTTGATTGTTGTGACTAAGGTTTGGTTAAAAAGCGAGAAGGGGAGTTATCTCTGGGACAAGTGGAAGTTAAGTTTGCCTGTGGTGGGTTCAATTATAGAGCGTTCTTTATTAGCGCGTTTTTCGCGTAGCTTTGCCATGATGTTGACGGCGGGGATCCCGCTTAATAATGCTCTGTATTTAATTGCTTTTGCCGTTGATAATAATTATTTGAAAGAAAAAATATTAACCATGCGCAGCGAAATTGAATCTGGTGAAACTTTGCTAAAGACGGCAACTCGAACGCGTTTATTTACGCCTTTAGTGTTACAAATGATCGCTGTAGGTGAAGAAACAGGGCAAGTTGATGAGTTGTTGAATGAGTCCGCTGATTTTTATGAAAGAGAAGTTGATTACGATTTAAAAAGTATGACAGCGAAAATGGAGCCTATTTTAATTACCAGTGTTGGGCTTATGGTCGCCATTTTAGCTTTTGGTGTGTTTATACCAATGTGGAGCCTAATGAGTGTGGCGCAAGGCGGTTGATTGTTTAAATAAATTACGTGACTTATGTTAACGGGAGCGTCATGAATATTGAAACTTGGTTGTTATTTTTTAGTGCTTATTTAGTGGTGACTTTATCACCGGGACCTAATGTTTTATTAGTTATAAAAAATGCAGTGAAATATGGTTATAAAGCTGCTGCCACTACGATTGTGGCTAACTTATTTTGTCAGCTTCTTATTATCGTTTCTATTGCTTTTGGATCTGGCGCGTTATTAGCCAATTCACCTAAACTATTTTTTGCTTTAAAAGTAGTGGGCGGGCTTTATCTAATTTACTTAGGTCTTAAAGGTTTATTAAATAAAGCTGGGCAGAATAAAGCTAAAGTGAAAGATATAAAAGAGAATCAAACCGTTACAACATTCTCTTATCAAAAAGTAGGAAAAGAAGCGTTTATTGTTTCTGCAAGTAATCCTAAAACCGTTATTTTTCTTTCTGCTTTTTTACCTCAGTTTTTATCGACAGATAGCTCAGTTACCTTGCAGTTTATGATCATGTTTTTAACGATTTCTTTGATTGTGACCTTGGTGCATTTTGTTTATTCCTATATTGCGAGAAATTTGAATCAAAAATGGGCGAGCGTAAAAACTCATGCTATTTTCTCTAAAATCACCAACTGTGCTTTTATTGTATTTGGTTTTGCTGTGCTATCTAGTCATCGTACAGCTTAATAGGTGAGACAATAAAACTACAGATACAAAAAAGCCTGTTATAAAACAGGCTTTTAGTTCCAAAATAAGGCTAAGCTTATTTCACTTCTTTACCTGATGCTTGTAAATCAGCATGGTATGAAGAGCGAACCAATGGGCCACAAGCGGCATGCTCAAATCCTACAGACTTAGCCATCTCACCTAATTCATCAAACTCTGCTGGTGGAACGTAACGCTCTACAGCCAGATGTTGTAAGCTAGGTTGTAAGTATTGTCCTAAAGTCAGCATGGTCACGCCATGTGCTGCTAAATCTTTAATAACCGTTTGGATTTGCTCGTTAGTTTCACCCAATCCCATCATCACACCTGATTTAGTTGGCACTGTTGGATGCTGCTCTTTGAATTTTCTTAGTAATTCTAGTGACCATTTGTAGTCAGCACCTGGACGTACTTGCTTGTATAAATGCGGTGCTGTTTCTAGGTTATGGTTAAATACATCTGGCACGTCTTTTTCAAAACAAGCTAATGCTTTATCCATACGGCCTTTAAAATCTGGCACTAAGATTTCAATTTTGATTGTTGGGTTTAATAAACGAATTTCACGAATACAATCAGCAAAGTGTTGTGCACCACCATCACGTAAATCATCACGGTCAACAGAAGTTATCACGACATATTTAAGTTTCATATCTTTGATCGTTTCTGCTAATTTCTTAGGTTCGTCTTTATCTACGGCTAGTGGTTTACCATGGCCAACATCACAGAAAGGACAGCGACGAGTACAGATATCACCTAAAATCATAAAGGTTGCTGTACCGTGATTGAAACATTCGTTTAAATTAGGGCAAGAGGCTTCTTCACAAACAGAATGTAGTTTATTTTTTCTTAATGCCGCTTTGATTTCGTTAACGCGAGTGCTGTCAGCAGCTAACTTGATTTTCATCCAAGACGGTTTCTTTAAGATTGTATTTTTGTCTGATGGGATCACTTTTATTGGAATATGAGACATTTTATCTGCATCACGCAGTTTGTTACCGGCTGTTAATTGGCTTGGCTTAGTGTTCATTAATAAAGCTCTCTATCTGTGTGTATTGTAAATTCTGATTTAATTTTTCAATCAATAACGGCGCTAATTCAGCGACAGAAGAATTAATTCCTAGGTCACGACATTGGGTCATTTCTAATCCAGCATATCCACATGGGTTAATTTGTAGAAAAGGTGATAGATCCATATCGACATTCAAAGCCAATCCATGGAATGAACAACCTTTACGAATTTTTAATCCCAGTGATGCAATTTTTTTTCCATCAACATAAACGCCTGGAGCGTCAGGTTTTGCTACGGCAGTAATTTGGTGATCTGCTAATAGGTCGATGATTGCTTGCTCAATGATACTCACTAAGCTACGAACATTAAACTCTTTACGACGAATATTAATTAATAAATAAGCAATGAGTTGCCCGGGTGCATGATGGGTTATTTGCCCTCCACGGTCACTTTTTACAACGGGAATGTCCGTATTCGTTAATAAATGCTCAGCTTTACCTGCTAGCCCTTGAGTAAATACGGCATCATGTTCCACTAACCATATTTCATCAACGGTATCTGCGTCGCGTTGTTCAGTAAAGTCGCTCATCGCTTGCCATGTTATTTGGTAAGGTTGAACACCTAAATAGCGTACTTTTAATTTATTTTGGATTGCTGTCATCATGTTGGCTTATAAAGATGTTGCTTATAAAATAAAGCGAACAAGCTCGAGTTTATTTAACTCACTATAAATTTCTTCTATATGCTCTTTGCTATTCACTATTACAGGCACAGCTAGTGAATGATAATTACCTTTTGAACTAGGTTTCACCGTTGGAGAGTAATCACCTGGTGCGATTTGTTGAATAACATTAATCACTTCTGGCACTAGCTCTGGATGTGCTACGCCCATTACTTTAAAAGATAAGCTACATGGGAAATCTAATAATTCATCAAATTTAGTATTCAATGCCATGATTTACTCCTTAAAATATGTCTATTTAAATCAAAAGAAGTGAGTATAAACTCACTTCTTTCAAGGTGTTCATTTTATATTGTTTGTTTAACCAAACCAGCTAATGAATAATAGCTTGATGTAATCCATAATACGACTAAATAAACCACCTCTTTCGACGGTTTCTAATGCGATTAAATCGAAACTTTCTACTGGTTGGTCTAATAATGTGTAATTTAATTTACCCACTACATCTCCTTTTTTGATAGGAGCACGTAATTCACTATCAATAACAAAGTCAGCTTTTAGATGCTGCGTTTGGTTACGAGGTAATGTGAGTGGTGTATCTTCTTCGATACCTAAACGGATAGTCGGTTGATTCCCCATCCAAATGCGTTCGCTTGCAAGTTGATCGCCTGCTTTATAAGGTGTAATTGTTTCGAAGAAGCGGAAGCCCCAATTAAGTAATTTTTTACTTTCACTTTTACGTGCTTCTTCGCTTTTTGTTCCCATTACAACACCGATGATACGCATACCATCTTTTGTTGCTGAAGAAACTAAACTATAGCCTGCTGCATCTGTATGGCCTGTTTTGATACCATCAACGTTTAAGCTTTTATCCCATAATAAACCGTTACGGTTGTATTGTACTATGCCATTAAATTTAAATGATTTCTGGCTGTAGATTCTGTATTCGTCTGGCACATCTTGAATTAATGCTTTTGCTAAAATTGCCATATCTTCAGCAGTTGTATAATGCTTGTCTGAATGAAGGCCATGACTATTTACGAAGTGCGTGTTGTTCATGCCTAACTGTAGTGCCCATGTATTCATTAAATCAGCAAAGGCCGCTTCACTACCTGAAATATGTTCTGCCATTGCAACACAAGCGTCATTTCCTGACTGTACTATGATGCCTTGATTTAATTCAGCAACGGTAACTTCTTTACCGACTTCAATAAACATTTTTGATGAGTCTGGGAAGTTTTTTGCCCACGCTTTTTCTGAAATCTTAACTTTATCGTTTGGATGTAAGTTACCTGATTTAATTTCATTACCAATAATGTAGCTTGTCATCATTTTAGTTAATGAAGCAGGAGCTAATCGCTTTTGGCTATTGTTTTCAGCAAGCACTTTCCCTGACTGGAAATCTATTAATAAGTAACCTTTAGCTGCAATTGCAGGTGCTTTAGGTGTGATGAGCTGATCGGCGGCAAATGCATTGAAACTAAACAGGAGAGTGATAAGCGGTAGGCTTATTTTTTTCATGATACATACCTTTACTATTAAGAAGTCGGGAAATTGTTACGCACTATAGCAGATGACGCTTTGTTTGCTAAGGGGTAGAGAGTGTTGTTGCTTATTTTTTTGTATTTTTGTTAATTTTACATAAAACCTCTAACTGTGAAATATCTGTAATGATTCTGTGAGACAGTCAAATTTATTAATAAGTTCCGTAACTTATTGTGTTTTCGTTACATATTAGTGCGTACCCCTTTGTTTTTTTGCACTGAATTGGTGCACCAACTTGGTGCGGTTATGTTTGCTAAATGTTAAGTTGTTGTATTTAAACGTTTTAAATTTTTGGCACGTTAGTTGTAAATAGAAAGTAAAAGCACGAATCAACATTAAATACACATTAAAGGAAAAATATAATGAAAATGTTAACCGCTATTATTAAACCATTTAAATTAGATGAAGTACGCGAAGCTGTCATGAGCATTGGTATCGCTGGTGTAACTGTTTCTGAAGTAAAAGGTTTTGGTCGTCAAAAGGGACATACAGAATTATATCGTGGTGCTGAATACCAAGTTGATTTTTTACCGAAAGTAAAATTAGAAATTGCTGTTAAAGCTGAAGATGTTGAGCGTTTAGTTGAAGCGATTACGACTGCTGCTAACACAGGTAAAGTTGGTGACGGCAAAATCTTCATCCAGCCTTTAGAGCAAGTTGTACGTATTCGTACTGGTGAATTAGATTCAGAAGCACTTTAAACCAAATTTATTACCCTAAGGAAAATTATTATGGAAACAACAGTTACAGAACTACGATTTGCCCTTGATACCTTTTATTTTCTAATATCAGGTGTCCTTGTTATGTGGATGGCAGCAGGTTTTGCCATGTTAGAAGCGGGCTTAGTTCGTTCTAAAAATACAGCTGAAATCTTAACTAAAAACGTAGTGCTTTATGCAATTGCATGTACGATGTTTTTATTAGTAGGTTACAACATTATGTATGTTGATAACTCTGCTGGCGGTTGGTTACCTTCTTTAGGTGGTCTAATTGGCACACAAGCTGAAGGCGCAGATCATTCTTTAGAATCTGACTTCTTCTTCCAAGTGGTATTCGTTGCAACAGCAATGTCTATCGTATCAGGTGCGGTTGCAGAGCGTATGAAGCTTTGGGCATTCTTGATCTTCACAGTATTCCTAACTGGTTTTATTTACCCAATGGAAGGTTACTGGACTTGGGGCGGTGGTTTCCTAAGCGAAGCTGGCTTTAGTGATTTCGCTGGTTCAGGTATCGTTCATATGGCCGGTGCAGCAGCAGCATTAGCAGCGGTTATCTTACTAGGTGCTCGTCGCGGTAAATACGGTAAAGACGGTAGTGTTCACCCAATTCCTGGTTCAAACATGCCTCTTGCTACATTAGGTACATTCATTCTATGGATGGGTTGGTTCGGCTTTAACGGTGGTTCTCAACTACTTATCTCTGACGCAGAAAACGCATCAGCAGTAGGTCTTATCTTCCTTAACACTAATGCAGCAGCAGCAACAGGTGCAATCGCAGCGTTAATCGTAAGTAGACTTAAATGGGGTAAAGCTGATTTAACTATGATTCTAAACGGCGCGTTAGCTGGTCTAGTAGCAATTACTGCTGACCCACTATCTCCAAGCCCTCTAGTTGCTTGTGTTATTGGTGCAATCGCTGGTGTAATCGTTGTATACAGCATCGTTACTTTCGATAAATTGAAAATTGATGATCCAGTAGGTGCTTTATCAGTACACGGTGTATGTGGTTTATTCGGTCTACTAGTAGTACCAGTATCAAATGATGGTGCTTCACTAATGAGCCAATTATACGGTGCAGCAGTAATCTTTGGATTCGTATTCCTAGCATCATTACTTGTTTGGTACGTAATCAAAGTAACAATGGGTATTCGTGTAACAGCTGAAGAAGAAGACGCTGGTATGGATATACATGACTGTGGTATCGAAGCTTACCCAGAATTTAAATCATAGAATTTAAATCATAAGTTTAAAGTTTAATAAAAAGACTGTATTTATGAATTAGCAACGTAGCAAGCAGCGTAACAAATTTGGAATAATGTGAAATCAATATTCCAAGTTTACAAAAAAGACTGATCCTATGCTTTGCTAACATAAACAAGCAGCGTATAAACTTGAAATCCCCATCTTATTTTTTAAGATGGGGATTTTTTTATATTAACTTTTTGTAAATCCATCTAAACTGTTTACCAAGTAGTTTATTTATACCGATTGCGTTAAATATGTTATCTAAATTTTACGAAGGAAAAACAGTTCAATTCAAGGCATAAATTGACGTAAATGGCTGTTCCCTTTACGAAATTTATAACGAAGAAGTGGGCTGTTTTAGCCAGTAAAATAGATAAGCTATTTATCGTGATTGGTATTGTTAATATCAGTATTTAATTTTTATTCATTTCTATAAGGAATTTATTATGTTTAAACGTATGCATTTATTGAGCTTACCCGCTATTGCTTTGTTAACGGCTTGTTCAAGTAATAGTCCAACGGAAGAAACTACTGCAGTAGGTTCAATCCCAAGCTGGATCTTAAACCCACAAATTGAAGACGGTATTGCGGTCTCAGAATGTGTTTTATGGTCAGGCAATATGTCTATCGATAAACAGCAAGCGATTGCAAACGCACGTACCGCTTTGGCACAACGTATTGAAACAAAAGTGACAGCGTTAGATAAAACTTACCGTGATAAGGTAGAAGTGGCTTCAGGTGTCGAATCGGGTTCAACTTTCTCTAGTGTTTCAAAGCAAGTAACAAATCAAACTTTGGTAGGAACAACACCGACTAAAGTTGATATCGTTAATATCGCTGGAAAAGATAATCTATGTGTTCAGGTCGCAATTGGCCAGCAAGCGACTAAAAGCGTATTTGATGAATTAATTAACGCAGCTAAACGTCCAATGAATGCAGAGCAAAAAGATGTTTTATACCAAGAGTTCAAAGCACAACGTGCTGAACAACAACTTGATTTTGAGTTAGATAAACTTAAAAACTAATTTTTTGATCCTTTAATAACATTCCTTAGAGTGCGCTTGTTGCTTGGCGCCTCTTGGTCATTTTTGAACACTTTTAAACTTGGATATTTCAACTGGCATAGTTATTGCTTTTTCCTATTATCAGTGTCAAAAAATGGATGATTATTATGAATGTTAATGCAGCTTCAATGTTTAATGAGTTACAACTTGAAAAAGTACAAGCGAAAAATATAGATACTAGTGCAACGGTTAAAATCAGTAACCCTACTAATACTGCTCCCGCTAACTTTTCTGCAATGCTTAAGCAAGCTATTGAAAACGTGAATGGTTTACAGCAAAATACAACAGAGTTACGAAATGACTATGAGATGGGCGATAAAAACGTCAGCTTATCTGATGTTATGATCGCAGCCAATAAATCAAGCTTAGCATTCGATGCAACAGTGCAAGTTCGTAATAAAATGGTCGAAGCTTATAAAGAAATCATGAGTATGCCAGTTTAATGACACTTAATATCTTAATCTAACTGTTTAAAAAGGAAGTTCTGTGGCTGACGATTCAGAAAACAATACTGAGATTGCTGAAAACAATAGCAATAAGAATCAGAATGATAATATGGATTTATTACTAGGGGATAACTCTGGTAATGATGATATTACTGATATTGGTCCACAAAAAGGGGCATTAGCTTCATTCTTTTCAAATGTGGATGTATTACGTCAGATTAGTATGATCATTGGTTTGTTGATTGTATTAGCCATTGTTGTGATTATTTGGTCATGGGGTAAGGAAGCTGATTACCGTCCATTGGGTACCTACCAAACAGAAGAATTAATCACCACTTTAGATTTCTTAGACCAACAAAAAATAGTATATCGTTTAGAAGGCAATAACGTTTTAGTTATGTCTAGTGAGTATCAAAAAATTAAACTGCAAATGACTCGTGCAGGTTTGGTTATCGATGAAGCTGAAAACGGCGATGATATTCTATTACAAGATATGGGCTTTGGCGTTAGCCAACGTGTTGAGCAAGAAAGATTAAAATTGAGTCGTGAGCGTCAGTTAGTGCTCGCGATCAAAGAAATGAAAAACGTAACCAATGCACAAGTTCTCTTAGCCATTCCTAAAGAAAGTGTTTTTGCTCGTAAAGAACGTGAAGCGAGCGCAACGGTTGTTGTGACGAGTGTTAGATCTTATGCTTTATCAGGACAAGAAGTCGACTCTATCGTGGATCTCGTTGCTTCTGCTGTTCAAGGCTTATCCCCAAATAATGTTACGGTGACCGATCAAAGAGGTCGATTATTACATTCAGGTAGTAATAACAGTATTTCTGCGCAAACAAGCAAAGAATTCGGTATGCAACGTGAGCGTGAAGAAGAATATAAATCAAAAATTGATGCCATTTTAATCCCCGTTCTAGGGTTGGCTAATTATGCTTCTGAAGTTGATTTAGTCATGGACTTTACCGTTGTCGAAGAAACTAAGAAAGTCTTTAACCCAATCAATCAAGCTATCCGTAGTGAATTATTAATAGAAGATAAATCTAACTCTTCGTTGTTAGGATCTATACCTGGCGCTTTATCGAATCAGCCTCCTGCGAATGGTTCTATTCCAGAAGAGTTGGAAGATGAAGGTCGATTCCCTAATGCGGTTGATGGAACATCAAGAACGGAGTCAACACGAAACTACGAAGTTGATACAACCATTACTCATACTAAACATAAAATCGGTAAAGTTGATCGTTTAGGTGTGTCGGTTGCTTTAGATTATGCGAAATCTGTTAATGCTGAAGGCGAAACAGTTTATACCCCAAGAAGCGCGCAAGAAATTGAAAACATTCGTCAGTTATTATTAGGCGGGTTAGGTATCAACGCAGAGCGTGGTGATGTGTTAGCGATTGCATCAGTTAGCTTTAACCGACCAGAGCTGGACAAAGAGCCTGAACTTGCTTTCTGGGAAACAGAAGCATTTGAAGGTTATGTACGATTTGGTGGTAGTTTGCTTATCATTATCTTAACCTTGTTAATGATTGTACGCCCAATTATGAAGAAACTATTGTACCCTGAAGCTATCGAAACTGAAGATGATTACGATTTAGGTGGAGCGATAGGCGCAATCGGTAATGATAATCTACAATTATTATCTGACGACGATAGTGAAGGTATTGAGTTTGGCTTGAGCAATGGTCAAATTAAACTACCTGACTTACATAAAGATGCTGATTTATTGAAAGCAGTAAGAGCCTTGGTTGCTAATGAACCTGGTTTATCTGCACAAGTAATTAAAGAGTGGTTAACCGCAGATGAGTGATAATGAAGAAGGTTCAAAGGAAATTGTTGAATACGATGTAGAAGAACTGTCTGGTGTTGAAAAATCAGCGATATTAATGCTGAGTTTAACGCCACAGGATGCTGCACAAATCTTTAGGAATTTAGAGCCTAAACAAGTACAGAAACTAGGTATGAAGATGGCCTCTTTAGAGGACTCTAATCAAGTTAAAGTAAGTAGTGTTCATCGAGCTTTTATTCAAGATATTCAAAAATTCAGTAACATCGGTCTGGATAGTGAAGACTTTGTTCGTAACTCTCTGATTGAAGCCTTGGGTGAAGATAAAGCCGGTAACTTGGTTGATCAAATCATTCTTGGTAGTGGTTCTAAAGGTCTGGATTCATTGAAATGGATGGATGCACGTCAAGTTGCGAGTATTATTCAAAATGAGCATCCTCAGATTCAAACCATCGTACTTTCTTATCTTGACCCTGAGCAATCAGCTGAAATCATTACTCAGTTCCCAGAAAAAATTCGTCTTGATCTGATGATGCGTATTGCTGGTTTAGAAGAAGTTCAGCCTGCTGCATTACAAGAATTAAATGAAATTATGGAAAAACAGTTTGCTGGTCAAGCTGGTGCTCAAGCTGCGAAAATGGGTGGTACTAAAGCTGCTGCTGATATTATGAACTACTTAGAAACGGGTATCGAAGGACCATTAATGGATTCCTTACGTGAAACCGATGAAGATATGAGTCAACAAATTCAAGATCTTATGTTTGTATTTGATAATCTTAGTGAAGTTGATGATCGTGGTATTCAAACGTTATTACGAGAAGTCCCACCAGATCAATTACAATTGGCATTAAAAGGTGCAGAAGAGCAGCTTAAAGATAAAATATTGGCAAACATGTCTAAACGTGCCGCTGAAATGTTGGTTGATGATCTTGAAGCGATGGGACCAATACGTATTAGTGAAGTTGAAAGTGCACAAAAAGAAATTCTTGCGATTGCACGACGCTTATCTGACTCTGGCGAGTTGATGTTAGGCGGCGGTGGCGGCGGTGATGAATTCTTATAACCTTAACTCTTGATCAAGCTTGTAACTATAATTTAAACATTTGAGTAAGGTAAATGAATGGCTATTGATGACAATGAGCATATTGAAGGTTTTCCACTTCCTGACTTTGAAGAGCGTAAAAATCCCGAAGAAGTAGGAACAGATATCTTTGGTAAACCTGCTAATTGGTATAATAGTAAATACCAAGAGGAAGTTGAGCCGGAAGAAGAAGAGCCACAACCTTTAACACTTGAAGATATAGAAGCAATTCGTGTTTCTGCCTACGAAGATGGTTTTAATGAAGGCAAAGAAGCTGGTTTTATTAAAGGTGTGGAAGAAGGAAAGCTGCAAGGTTTAAGCGAAGGTCATCAAGAAGGTTTAGAACAAGGCTTAGAGCAAGGCTTAAAAGAAGGACAAGTTAAAGTTGATGCACAGACATTACATTGGCAACAACTTGTTTCACGTTTACATAGACCCCTTGAAAAACTAGATGACAGTGTCGAGTTCCAATTAATAAAACTGGCAACCACGCTTGCTGAACAAATGGTCCGCTGTGAAGTGACGGTTAACCCTCAAGTAATTTTGCAAGCATTAAAACAAGCGGTAGAAGCTTTACCTGCTAGCGCTCAAACTCTTGTGATTTCTTTTCACCCAGAAGATCTTTTATTTGTGCAAGCCGCCTTTTCAGAATCTGAATGTAAGAAGCGAGGATGGGATTTACGCTCTGAACCGACTTTATTGCGAGGTGATTGCCATGTTCAAACTAAAACTTCTAGTATCGATTACACTTTTGCGACTCGTGTCGAGCAAGTTTTAACACATTTCTTAAAAGAGAATTACCAACAAACTCCTGATGTCACCAATGATATCGATATTAGCAATGATCAGCCTTTAGATTATGAAATGCTGACAGAGCAAGATTTACAAAAGCAAAGTGATGAAGCTGAAAAAATTGAAGCTGATAATGAAGCTCAATCTGAGTCTGTACAAACGCAACCTGAAAATGCCCCTGATTTAGCCAATAACGAAAGTACGGTTACCAATTAAATGAATCCGCTTACGCAACGACTCACTCAATACCAAGTTGGAGAATCAATCACTCATCCTGTTGTCGCAGGAAAATTAGTGCGAGTGGTGGGATTAACGTTAGAAGCGGTTGGTTGTAGTGCTGCTGTTGGTAGCATGTGTAAAGTAGAAACTAATGATGGTTTTATCGATGCCGAAGTGGTTGGCTTCTCAAGTGACCGATTATTTCTGATGCCAAGCGAACGTTTAACTGGTGTTTTGCCAGGCGCAAAAGTTATTCCTCAAATCACTGAAGTAGGTATCCCTGTTGGTATGGAATTATTAGGCCGTGTTTTAGATGGCATGGGTAATCCTATTGATGGTAAAGGTGAAGTGATCACCAGTGAAATGAGTGGTTATAATAATACTCGTATTAACCCATTGTCACGTAAAGCAATTAAAGATCCTCTTGATACCGGTATTAAGGCTATTAATGCCTTATTGACTGTTGGACAAGGGCAGAGAATGGGCCTGTTTGCAGGTTCTGGTGTGGGTAAGAGTGTGCTGTTGGGAATGATGACTCGTGGTACTAATGCTGATGTGGTTGTGGTTGGGTTAATTGGTGAACGTGGGCGAGAAGTAAAAGAGTTTATTGAAGATATTTTAGGTGAAGAAGGCCGAGCCCGTTCTGTAGTGATTGCTGCACCTGCTGATGCGTCACCATTAATGCGTTTAAAAGGATGTGAAACCTCATTAACCATTGCTGAATATTTTCGAGATCAAGGTTTAAATGTTTTACTATTGATGGATTCATTGACTCGTTTTGCTCAAGCTCAACGAGAAATCGCATTAGCAATTGGCGAACCGCCAGCAACAAAGGGCTACCCACCTTCAGTCTTTGCAAAATTACCCGCTTTGGTTGAACGAGCTGGGAACGGTGATGAAGGGCAGGGCTCTATTAGTGCATTTTTTACTGTATTAACGGAAGGTGATGATTTACAGGATCCAATTGCTGATGCCTCTCGCGCTATTTTAGATGGTCATATTGTTTTATCACGTTCACTAGCGGATGCCGGACATTTTCCAGCTATTGATGTTGGTAAATCAATAAGTCGTGTTATGCCAATGGTAACTTCAGAAGAGCATCAAACGCTAGCGCGTGTATTAAAACAAGCTTCATCTTTGTATGAAGAAAATAAAGACTTAATTACCATTGGTGCTTACGCTCGTGGTAGCGATCCTAGAATTGATAAAGCGATGGTTATAAAGCCTAAGTTGGATCAGTTTTTGCAACAGGGTATGAAAGAAAGTGTTACTTATAACGATTGTTTGACGCAGTTGGCGATGTTAACACAGGAATTTGTACAAAGTTAAAAGGATTAAAAGATGGCGATTAACGCATTACAACTTGTTCATGAACAAAGAGAAAAACAAGTAGAAGAATCCTTGCAAGCCTATCAACAAGCTCAAAAAGCCTTATTTGAACAACGTAATCAATTACAAAATCTGCATCAATATCGTCGTCAATATACCGCACAATTAAGTGACAAAGGTTCTCAAGGTTTAACGGTTTCTACATTAAGTAAATACCAACAATTTATAGTACAAATTGATCAAGGTTTAACCAACCAACAGTCGGCTATTGTAAAATTTGAATACGCAGTTCGTGAAGCCAAGCGTAAGTGGACTGATAGCCAAGTTGCTTGTAAAGCGATGGGGTTATTATTAGACAAAAAAGCGCTTGAAAAAACTAAATTAGCCGATAAAAAAGAACAACAATTATTAGATGAATTTTCTACCTTCCAATTTTTTCAGAAGAAAAATAAAAATATATAAATAAATAGATCTTTCTGGTCTATAAATTGCTTGCATAAGAAGAATAACTTTAATTACCCCCAAAAACGGCAATTACTGCGCTTTAAAAAGCAGTCAGCGAAAGAGAGAATATTTTATGATGCAATCCTTATTATTAAATGGTGCTGCAAGTATAAAAAGCAACGATCTAAAGAATCAAGATGAAAACGATACTAGGATCAATAGCTTAAAAAATTCAAAACTTGCTGAGCAGCAAAAGAGTTTTGCTAAAGTAATGCAAGAGAATATTGATAAAGAGAATGCTAGAGCTCAATCTCGTGATGCGGCAAGAGCACAAGAGGCAAGCAATGATAGTCGTCTTGAAAGTACAAAGAGCCGTGAACAAAATAAAATTATTGACGATAAAAAAGTTAATGAAGTTAAACCTTCTGAAAAAGTGAATGCTAGCAAGCAAGATGAAAAACTGACATCGGCCGATAGCAAAAAAGTAAATAAAGACGAAGCTTCTGATGACGACAAAAAAATTGCTAAAAGTGATAAAAATGAGACTAAATCAGATGAGATTAAGTCCAATACGTCTATTGAATTACCTGAACTTGAATTAGATGCAGATGTTTCATTAGAAGACCTATCCGATAGTGAATTACTTGAGAATCTAAATGCGAAGTTGAATACAGAAGAAAGTAGCGAGAATAATATTGAACTTGATGATAGTGAATTACTTGAGCAACTCAATGCGAAGTTGAATACAGAAGAAAGTAGCGAGAATAATGTTGAGCTTGATGATAGTGAAATCAAATTAACTCAGCAATCTGATAGTGAAATTGAATTAGTTGCTATGAATACAAATCCTGTGGATTTAAGTACAGCAGTACAACAAAATGAATTAGTGATCACAGAAGATGTGGAAGAGACTGAAAAAGACGAAGAAACATTACAAGATATAACGTCTGATTCTGCTTTAGACCCTATGGGACAAAGCTCTTTATTATCCCAAATAGAAGCTGCTCAACAGGCTGACACTAATGTTAAAAGTAAAGCGGGCGATGACTCTTCTGAAATCACTATGTCGATGTTAAAGAGCCAATCTAATTTAGTGAGTGGTGATGAGAAAAAGGCACAATCTTTAAGTGATGAAATCACTGTTAATCCTGACTCTGATAGTGAAGGTGAGATTGATGTTAAAGCAAAATTAGTTTCTGACGTTGAAGCTGGGTTAAAAGCAAAAACGGGTGCAGAGCTAGAAGCTAAAGTTGATGCAGAAGCTGAGAAAAAACCAAAAATTAAATTAGAAGCGGATGTTAATGTCACCAAAGAAGCTGACAATATTGAGAGCGATTCTGATTTAGATACTGCTTTACAGTCGTTAAAACCAACAGAAAAATTGGATCAATTATCAAGCTTGATCAAAAATGAAACGGCAGTGGCTAATCAAACTGCTATTGATGTGAATGGTGCAAGACCTAATCAAACCAATCAGGTTCAATTAGACAAGTTGGTGGCATTTAATCAACAAGCTCCTGCCGCAAATAATTTATTGCAAGCTCCCTTGGATATCCAATCTAAACACGCAGCCGCTATGATGGGAGAGCGTGTTATGATGATGATGTCTCAAGGTAAGCAAGAAGTAGAAATTCGCTTAGACCCTGCAGAATTAGGATCGATGTTGATTAAAATGCAAGTTAAGCAAGATCAGGTACAATTACATATTCAAACTCAAGCTGGCTTAAGTAAAGATATTATTGAACAAAATATGCCTCGATTACGTGAACAATTAGCGCAACAAGGGATCCAGCTTAGTGAAGCAAATGTGCAGCAACAATCACAACAGCAGTCCCAGCAACAAAGACAGGCTCAACAAGTAAGTGGTAGTTCAAGACAGATTACGAATGCACAAGAAGTCGTTAACGATCAAAAAAACGTCTTTATTCCTTCAAAAATACCTTCGCTAGAGCAAGGAATTGATTATTATGTGTAAACAACGCAATAGTTACTAGCTAACTTCTGCAGAAACATTAAAATCAATTTATTATTTTTTAAATCATTCTCCGCTTAAATGAGAGGAGAAAACTAGAAGGATATGACAATGGCAGAAGAAAGTGGAAGTAAAAAGAAATTAATCATTATTATCGCAGCTGCTGTGATTGGTCTTGTGATTATTGGTGCTGCAGTCTTTTTTATCTTTTTTAGTGGAGATGGAGAAGATGCTTCTGAAGATAAGACGTTAAGTGATTATGCTGCACAAAATGCAAACGCAGCCAATTATGTCCCAATGTCAAAACCTTTTGTGTTTAATGTGATAGAAGGTAAACGCGATAGAACGGTACAAATTAAAGTTCAATTAATGGTGAGTAATGCAAGGAATGAAGAGCTTGCGCGTAAACATATTCCGTTATTAGAAAGTGCTTTATTAAGAGTGTTTGTGGCTGCAACAGCGAAACAACTTAGAAGTCCTGAAGGGAAAAATGAATTACGTAAAACGGCACTTGTTGCACTTAATGAAGCAACCATTAAACTTGAAGGGCAAGCACTTGTCCATGCCGTATTGTTCACCGGCTTCGTTTTACAGTAAGAATTAAGGGCTAGGTATGGATTTATTATCCCAAGACGAAATTGATGCGCTATTACATGGTGTTGATGACGTTGAAGAGGACTCAGCTAAAGGTGGTAAAGGTGGAGATGCAGAGGCTGATGACTCTCATGTGCATTTTGACTTTTCCTCACAAGATCGCATCGTCCGTGGTCGTATGCCAACGTTGGAGTTGGTAAATGAACGTTTTGCACGTCATTTGCGAATTAGCTTATTTAATATGTTACGCCATACCGCAGAAGTATCGATTAACGGTGTACAAATGCTTAAGTTTGGTGAATATGTTCACACATTATTTGTACCTACCAGTCTTAATATGGTGCGTTTTCGCCCATTAAAAGGAACCGCGCTTGTTACTATGGAAGCGCGTTTAGTCTTTATTTTAGTGGAAAACTTTTTTGGTGGTGATGGTCGTTATCACGCTAAAATTGAAGGTCGTGAATTCACTCCTACCGAACGTCGTATTATTCAAATGTTATTAAAAATAATTTTTGAAGATTATCATGATGCTTGGGCTCCCGTTATGAATGCTGAATTTGAGTATTTAGATTCAGAAGTAAATCCGGCAATGGCGAATATTGTTAGTCCAACGGAAGTCATTGTTGTTAACTCTTTCCATATTGAGCTAGATGGAGGTGGTGGTGATTTCCATATTGCGATGCCTTATTCTATGCTTGAGCCTATTCGAGAATTATTAGATGCGGGTGTACAGAGTGATAAGGAAGATACGGATTCTCGTTGGGGGCAAGCCCTCGAAGAGGAGATCATGGATGTTAATGTTGAAATTAATGCCAAAGTAGTGGATAAAGAAGTGTCATTACGTGACATTATTCATTTTGAAGCTGGCGACATTCTACCTGTTGAATTACCTTCAAGTTTATTAGTTTCTGTAGAAGGTTTACCGACTTATAGAGCTGTTTTAGGTCAATCCAATGATCATTTAGCGTTAAAAATAATTGAAAAAATAGAACGCCCAGAAATACAAAAAAATCAGCTTCAATTGGAAGATTTAAAAGCTAAGCGTCATAAAGAAGACGATGAAGAAAAAAAAGAAATTGAAGAAACTGAAGTTGTTAGTTAATAGTAGTATTTAAAAAGATAGGAATAAATCATGACGACAGAACAAGATATGGCAGATGAGTGGGCTTCAGCATTAGAGGAATCTGGTGATGCTGAACCTGAAGTTCAAAATGTTGAACTGGATGAGCTAGAAGATACTTCTAATGCGACGTCAATGACACCTGAAGAATTGTCTCGTTTAGATAGCATCTTGGATATCCCTGTTACTATTTCAATGGAAGTAGGGCGTAGTAAAATTAATATCCGTAATTTATTACAGCTTAACCAAGGTTCTGTTGTGGAACTTGAACGAATTGCTGGTGAACCCTTAGATGTATTAGTGAATGGCACCTTAATCGCTCATGGAGAAGTGGTTGTGGTAAATGATAAGTTCGGTATTCGTTTAACTGACGTTATCAGTCAAACAGAACGGATCAAAAAACTAAAATGATCAAACTTATGACTGCTTTAAGAAAAACAGCATTATTGGCTATTTTATTAAATGTAATTAGTTTGCCTGTTATGGCTTTAGAAGAAACCAGTGAGCGACCTGAGTTTGCCATTGGGACCATGCTAGGATCGCTGATACTGGTTTTAGCATGTATTTTCTTCTTCGCTTTTCTAATGAAAAAAACAAATCTATTTCGCCACGGAAGCAGTAAAAATCCAATTAAAGTGATTGCGACTCATCCGTTAACCAATAAAAGTCGAGTGCAAATTATTGAGGTTAATAACAAACAATATTTATTGGGCGTTAGTGACCAAGCAATTAATTTATTGGACCAACTCGAATCACCCGTTGACGATATCGCTTCTGAAGATATCACTCAAAAAAATCCTTCTTTTACGGCTGCTTTTGCAGCTGTACTGTCTAAAGCAGGGAAAAAAAATAATGAATAAACTACTCCTGTTATTATGCTCATTTGTTTTACTCTTTGTTGCTCCGCATGCTGCTGCGGCTGATCCAAGCGCATTATCGGTTGTCACCGTAGGAACCAATGCAACAGGAGACCAAGAATACAGTGTGACATTGCAAGTGCTCGCTTTTATGACCGCACTGAGTTTTATTCCTGCAATGTTGATTTTAATGACCTCGTTTACACGTATCGTGATCGTGATGTCAATTTTAAGACAGGCTTTAGGTCTACAACAAACACCTTCAAACCAAACTGTTAATGGTATCGCTCTGTTTCTTACCTTTTTTATTATGGCCCCTGTGTTTGATGTTATTAACGATAAAGCATTGCAACCTTATTTAAATGAAGAATTAACTATGGTGCAGGCGGTTGATGAAGCCAAAAAACCGATGATGAAATTTATGCTTTCACAAACACGTCTAAAAGATTTAGAAATGTTTTTGGAGATTGCTAATCTTAAGGTTGATACGCCTGAGCAAGTGCCAATTACTGTATTGATTCCAGCTTTCGTTACCAGTGAACTAAAAACAGCTTTCCAAATAGGCTTTATGTTATTTATCCCTTTCCTGATTATTGACTTGGTTGTGGCCAGTATTTTGATGGCAATGGGTATGATGATGTTATCGCCCATGATCATTTCGTTGCCCTTTAAGCTGATGCTGTTTGTGTTAGTTGATGGGTGGAATCTTGTGATGGGTAGTTTAGCCAATAGCTTTGGGCTGTAAGGAAGACTTATGGAACCAGAAGTTTTTGTAAATATATTTAGACAAGCGTTATGGCTAGTTTTAATACTGGTTTCAGCTGTTATTGTTCCGGGTTTAATCGTGGGCTTGATCGTTGCTGTTTTCCAAGCTGCAACGTCGATTAATGAACAAACATTAAGTTTTTTACCGCGTTTAGTGATGACATTAATTGCATTAGCTTACGGCGCACATTGGGGCTTTGGGAAGTTGATGGAGTTCTTTATTGCGATGGTTGATCAGATTCCGCAAGTGGTAGGCTAATGTACTTCTCGGCTGAAGTCATTATGGACTTTATTGCCAGTTATCTGTGGTCATTTAGCCGCATTGCAGCAATGATCATGGTGATGGTTGCTATCGGATCTGGTACCGTTCCTACACGAATTCGTTTATTTTTTGCGTTAAGTATTACCTTTTTTGCCTTACCTATTTTACCGCCCCCACCAGATATTGAGCTTTTCTCTTTCACTAGCTTTTTTGTTGTGTTGCAGCAAATACTTATCGGTGTTGCGATGGGGACTATTTCTATTTTTGTTGTACAAACTTTTGTTATTGCTGGTCAAATTATTGCGATGCAAACCAGTTTAGGTTTTGCATCAATGGCAGACCCCATGAACGGTGAAGTTTCTCCCGTTGTTGGTCAATTTTATGTGTTATTAGTGACGCTATTGTTTTTAACTGTTGATGGGCATTTGTTAATGATTAAAATGATCATTAGCAGCTTCGAAACTTTGCCTATCTCGCAGCAAGGCTTGTTAGCGATAGATTATTATAAAATAGCGGAGTGGATTTCTACCATGTTCCACGCTGCGTTGGCTTTTTCTATTGCTTCAATGGTGGCGATGTTACTCGTTAACTTAGCATTTGGTATTATGACCAAAGCGGCACCACAGTTGAATATTTTCAGCTTAGGCTTTTCAATAAGCATGGTGTTTGGCTTATTTGTTCTTTGGATCACTTTATTGAATGTTCCTCTACACTTTGAAGAGCAGTGGATAAATGGTATTTCAACTATGTGTGAGCTTGTTGATAATCCTTGTGCAGTGAAACCTTCATCACCATGATTACATTTATATCTAACATTGCTACCCCTCAATTAGTAAGGATAAACAATGGCTGAGAACGAGAATGGCACGGAGAAGTCCGAGGAAGCCACTACCGAGAAATTACGAAAGTCCAAGGAAAAAGGGCAAGTTGCGAGATCTAAAGAACTAGCCACTGCTTCTGTTCTTATTGCCGCTGCGCTTTCTGTTTTTGTGTTGGGTGACAAACTTGCCTATGAATTATCTTTAATGATGAAAGAGGCGTTTATCTTTGAACGTTCTGAGCTTTTCCATCCTGAGCAAATGTGGCTTTCTCTTGCTGAAGGTTTTACAGGGCTCGGTATGCCTATGTTTATTATTCTGTTGATGCTATTTATTATTTCTATCTTAGGTAGCGCGCTATTAGGTGGCATGCTATTTAGCACAGATGCATTGATGCCTAAATTCAGTCGTATTAGTCCAAAAGCAGGTTTAAAAAGAATGCTAGGCGTTCAAGCTTGGGTTGAACTATTAAAATCTATTTTAAAACTCATTGTTGTTATCTGCGTTTCATGGGCTATTTTAGCGGCTACATTCGATAAAATATTACACCTTTCTGCGAGTCCTTTACCTGGTAGCGCATTTGAAGCTTTAGATATGTTGCGTTGGATGTTTTTATTGTTGTGTCTATCGTTACTGATAATTGTCGCTGTGGATGTGCCATATCAAATCTATAAACATAACAACGAACTAAAAATGACCAAACAAGAAGTGAAAGAAGAATTTCGAAATTCTGAAGGTAAGCCTGAGGTGAAACAACGAATTCGTCAATTACAATATGAAATGTCACAACGTACCATGATGGGTGATGTACCTGATGCCGATGTGATTGTGACTAACCCTACTCATTATTCAGTTGCACTTAAATATGATCAAACAGGTGACAGGCCGCCCTATGTTGTTGCAAAGGGAGTTGATTTTATGGCACTTAAAATTCGTGAAGTAGCCAATGAAAATGATGTTCAAATACTGCGCTCACCGCAATTATGTCGTGCCGTTTATCACACGACTGAGATAGGTGATGATATTCCTGAAGAGTTATTTATCGCAATTGCGAAGGTACTGGCTTATATTTACCAACTAGAGCAGTTTAGAAAAGGGAAATCAGGACGACCTAAAGAGTTACCTCCAGAAATACCTATTCCAGACAAATTTATTTACCCTAATTAATTGCTCCGCTCTTTTTTGTTTAATTGGGCTGGTGTAATTATTGCTTATAACTAATACATGGGTATAAAATGTTTGATTAATAAGCGTTAATTAATTGAGATGCGTGATAAAGTACTCAGGCACAGCTCTATTTTTTAGTTATTATTCATCCTTCTGATATTACATTAATTTTTTAGGTGACGTTATCAACGCTGTTTTTTCATCTCTTTGGGCTAAACGAGCTCTTTTTTTTGGTGGCTTAGGTACACCAATCATAGTGTTAGCGGCATTAGGCATGGTTATTTTACCGATGCCAACGTTATTATTGGATATTCTTTTTACCTTTAATATTGCGCTCGCATTAATCGTTTTATTAGTTTCTATCTATACTAGACGCCCGTTAGATTTTGCGGCTTTCCCAACGGTTTTACTTATTGCTACGTTATTACGTCTTGCTTTGAATGTTGCTTCAACACGAGTTGTATTGTTAGAAGGACATGAAGGTGGCGATGCTGCTGGTAATGTGATTGAAGCCTTTGGTTCGGTTGTTATTGGTGGAAACCTAGCCGTTGGTTTGATTGTATTTATTATCTTAATGATTATTAACTTTGTTGTAATCACTAAAGGTGCAGGGCGTATTTCAGAAGTTAGCGCTCGCTTTACCTTGGATGCTATGCCAGGTAAGCAAATGGCGATTGATGCTGATTTAAACGCTGGGTTAATTAACCAAGAGCAAGCTCGATTACGCCGTGAAGAAGTCACTATGGAAGCCGACTTTTATGGCTCGATGGATGGTGCGAGTAAATTTGTTAAAGGTGATGCTATTGCTGGCATCATGATCTTATTTATAAATATTATTGGTGGATTAATTATTGGTATGGCGCAATATGACTTGCCTGCCAGTGAAGCTGCTGAAATTTATACTATTCTTACTATTGGTGATGGTTTAGTTGCACAAATTCCATCATTACTATTATCGATTGCCGCGGCGATCACCGTTACCCGTGAAAATACTGATGCGGATATGGGAAATCGCATGCTAGGTCAGATGTTTGACGATCCAAAAGCATTGATGATCACCGCAGGTATTTTATTGGTGATGGGTATTGTTCCCGGTATGCCACATTTAGCCTTTTTAACCTTAGGTGGTATTGCTGCTGGCGCTGCTTATTGGCAGTTACATCGTTTAAAAGTACAACAACAAACGGTCACCGATGATAAAGAAAGTGCTGCATTAGCTGAATCCGCTGCAGAAGTTAAAGAGTTAGGATGGGATGATGTTAGAAGTGTTGACACCATTGGGCTTGAAGTCGGTTATCGTCTAATTCCTCTCGTTGATAAAGCACAAGGTGGGCAGCTATTAGATCGTATTAAAGGCGTACGTAAAAAACTTTCTCAACAAATGGGTTTTTTAATTCCACCTGTACATATTCGTGATAATTTGGATTTACCGCCTAATAATTATAATATCTCATTGATGGGGGTAAGTTGCGGCCATGCAGATATTTATCATGATAAAGATATGGCGATCAATCCGGGACAAGTTTTTGGCCCAATTGATGGTGTTGCGGGTATCGATCCCGCCTTTGGCTTAGAAGCTGTTTGGATTGATGAAGTACAACGGGAACAAGCACAAGCTTTAGGTTATACCGTGGTAGATACGGCAACAGTTGTTGCCACACATTTAAGCCAAATATTAAGTAATAATGCAGCGCAGCTACTTGGACATGAAGAAGTACAAAACATGTTGGATATTTTAGCTAAGAAGCATCCAAAATTGGTTGAAGGTTTAATTCCTGACGTATTATCGTTGAGTACAGTTGTAAAAGTGTTACAAAGTCTGCTTAATGAAAATGTCGCTATTAGGGATATTCGCTCAATTGTGCAAACCTTAGTAGACTACGGTCCACGCAGTCAAGATGCGGAAGTATTAACTGCGGCTTGCCGTATTTCGTTAAAACGAATGATTGTGCAAGAGATTGTTGGTAATGAGCCAGAAATACCTGTTATCACTATTTCTTCAGAGTTGGAGCAGATATTGCATAAGTCAATACAAGCAGGTGGAGCAGATGGCGCAGGTATTGAGCCTGGATTAGCCGAACGTATTCAAAACTCATTAATTGAAGCATCACAACAACAAGAATTAATAGGTCAACCCGCAGTATTATTAACATCAGGAGTATTGCGCGGTACCTTAGCTCGGTTTGTAAAACATACGATTCCGAGTTTACACATACTGTCTTATCAGGAAATACCTGATGATAAACAGATAAAAATAATTAGCTCAGTTGGGCAATAACGGTTGTAATCAATGAAAATTAAACGATTTTTTGCAAAAGACATGCGTACAGCAATGATTGAAGTTAAAGAGGTGTTAGGGCCTGACGCTGTGATCATGTCTAATAAAAAAGTAGTCGGCGGTATTGAAATCGTGGCTGCCGTTGATTACCAAGCGCAAACAGCTGAGGAAGCAAAAACTGCTGAGCCTCTAAATCAATTAAAAGAAGACCGCGTACAACTTTCATCTCAGAGTGCACCATCAATCCCTAAAATTACTTTGCCTAATAGCATTCGTAGTAACAGAAAAGAAAATGGTGAAGATCTTGCTAAGTCATTAAATTCGTTTTTTGGCAAGGTAAATGCGCAACAAATTAATAAGCCGACGCAAAAGAAAAGTACTGGTTCAGCTGGGTTTTCATTTAAAGAAAATGAAGGTTTAAAAAATAAATCCTTCGCTGATTCTCAACCCGCTACATTAGCTGAACAACAGAATTGGGAATCTCGTAAAGATAATCATGTTCCTTTATCAAGAAGCTCTTCTCCGATTAATCATGGCAGTAATAATAAAGAAATTGGTAAAATTAGCGAAGATGTTGCTTCATTACGTAAATTATTAGAGCATCAAGTTTCAGGCTTAATGTGGCAAGAAATTGAACGTAAAGAGCCTGTTCGCGCAATGATCATCAAGTCATTAAGTCGTGCGGGTTTCTCTGATGAAGTCGCCGATCAATTGGCAAGTTATGTGCCTGAAGATGCGTCTTCAAATGAGGCGCAGCAATATATACAAGCTTTGCTACAAGATAAAATTTCAGTGGGTAAAAACGAAATATTAACGCAAGGCGGAGCGATTGCTTTATTAGGCCCAACGGGTGTTGGTAAAACGACAACGATTGCTAAATTAGCCGCTCAGTTCGCCATTAAATATGGGCCAGAGCAAGTTGCATTAATTACAACGGATACTTATCGAATTGGTGCACATGAGCAGCTTGCAACCTATGGGAAAATTATGGGATGTGCTGTACGAGTAGCAAAAGATGCCGATGAGCTGTCACAAATTTTATATCAATTTAGAGAAAAACGATTAGTGTTGATTGATACTGCAGGAATGGGGCAACGTGATGTACGCCTTTCTGAACAGTTAGAAACATTAATGAGTAATAGTCGAGTCAATATTAAAAGTTATTTGGTTGTTCCTTCAACTGCACAGCGTCGAGTTGTGGAAGAAGCATTACAACATTTCAAACGCATTCCATTATCAGGCTGTATTTTGACTAAAGTTGATGAAAGTATTGGATTGGGTGAAGTGCTAAGTGTAACGATGAAGTATGCGCTACCGATTAGTTATGTAACAACAGGACAACGAGTTCCAGAAGATATTGAAATTGCCAAAAAAGAAAACCTAATTAGCAGTACCTTATCGATGATGGAAGCAGAACAAGAAAAGCATCAATGGCACAGTAGTTTCGAAGACTAGACCTAAGATGATAGAACGAACCATATTGGTTTAATTATTTTTAAAATGATGAGTAAGTAAGATGATGGCAGATCAAGCAAGTGGTTTGAGAAGAATGAGAAATCAGCAAGTAAAAGTTATTGCCGTAACAGGCGGTAAAGGGGGCGTTGGTAAAACTAATGTGACTCTAAATATGGCTGTATCACTTGCTAAAATGGGCAAACGAGTCATGGTACTTGATGCCGATTTAGGACTTGCTAACGTCGATGTATTGTTAGGTATTCGTGTTACAAAAAACTTATCTCATGTTTTATCTGGTGAGAGCACATTAGATGAAGTCATCGTAACTGGACCTGAAGGAGTGATGATTATTCCTGCAACATCAGGTACTCAATCTATGGTTGAGCTGACTGATGTTGAACACGCAGGATTAATTCAAGCTTTTAGTTCGCTACAAACGCCTATTGATATATTATTGATTGATACTGCTGCCGGTATTTCAAATATGGTTGTTAGTTTTGCTCAGGCTGCACAAGATGTTTTAATGGTTGTTTGTGATGAACCAACATCAATTACCGATGCTTATGCCTTGATTAAAATTTTAAGTAAACAAAATGGCGTGTATCGTTTTAAAATTGTTGCTAATATGGTGAGAAGTTTACGTGAAGGACAGGATTTGTTTACCAAATTAACTCGAGTAACCGATCGCTTTCTAGATGCCTCATTGGAATTAGTTGCTTGTATTCCCTTTGATGGTAATGTTCGTCAAGCAGTAAGAAAACAAAAAACAGTGGTTGATGCTTTTCCTAAAACACCCGCTTCACTTGCTTTTAAAGCATTAGCAAATAGAGCGAGTGATTGGCCAATACCTCATCAACCTGGTGGTCACTTAGAGTTTTTTATTGAAAAACTCTTATTAAATGACAGTGAAAAAAGTGATAAAGAGCTTTTATAAGTGATCAAAGCGCAAGGATATCAAACTGACACATCGGATCTAATTGCTGAGCATACGGATTTAGTGCAAAAGATTGCCTATCATTTGATGGCAAGGCTTCCTGCGAGTGTGTTAGTCGATGATTTAATTCAATCAGGTATGATTGGTTTACTTGAGGCTGCGCGAAATTTTGATACCTCAAAAGGCGCAAGTTTCGAGACCTTTGCTGGCATACGTATTCGTGGTGCTATGTTAGATGAAATGCGTAAAGGTGATTGGGTCCCTCGTTCTGTACATAAAAATAGCAGAACCATAGCAAGTGCGATTGATGCCGTTGAAAAACAAACTGGTGAAGACGCAAAAGAAAATGATATTGCTAAATATTTAAATATCTCATTGCATGAATATCAACAGATGTTA
Organism: Psychromonas algicola; assembly: GCF_004378355.1. Classification (GTDB taxonomy): domain Bacteria; phylum Pseudomonadota; class Gammaproteobacteria; order Enterobacterales; family Psychromonadaceae; genus Psychromonas. The sequence continues at coordinate 76,969 of NZ_SNUB01000009.1, read as the reverse complement.
CGCGATGTAAACTGTGCCAAATTAGTTGCTTATGAAGACTTACCAAATCCGAGTGATATGTTTACAGAGCAAAGTGAAACTTTTGATATTACCTTTGACAAAGTTTCAGATAACCAATTTACACAGCAATTAGCACAAATGATTGAACAGCTTCCACAACGGGAAGCTTTAGTACTATCACTTTATTACGATGAAGAGTTAAACTTGAAAGAAATTGGTTTAATTATTGAAGTAAGTGAATCACGTGTTAGCCAAATTCTTAGCCAAGCCCTACATAGATTGAAATCTAAGATTAATTCTGTATAGAATATAGTCAATTAGAGTTGATTCTAAGAAGTGGCTCACACTGTGTGTGAAGAAGCTGAAAAATAACTGATAAATATGATGTGTTTTTTTTATTTTTACCTATTTTTATTATAGTAATAAAAATAAGTAATAAGTTTTACTTAGGGGAATGTTTTGAATAGAGATATGAAAGTCTTAATTGTTGATGATTTTTCAACGATGAGAAGAATAATTAAAAACTTGTTAAGAGACTTAGGCTTTACAAACACCTTTGAAGCGGACGATGGTAATACTGCATTACCAATGCTTAAAAGCGGTGATTTTGAGTTTGTAGTAACTGACTGGAATATGCCTATTATGCAAGGGATCGATCTTTTAAAAGAGATCCGTAAAGACCCTCAATTAAAACATCTACCTGTTTTAATGGTTACTGCAGAAGCAAAACGTGAACAAATCATTGAAGCTGCGCAAGCAGGTGTAAATGGTTATATCGTTAAGCCATTTACTGCTGGTACGTTAAAAGAGAAATTAGATAAAGTGTTTGAGCGTTTAGGTTAATTTAGGGAGTTGAGTATGGCACAGGAAATTATGCCACGCCTATCACTCTCTCAAGCTAAAGCTCTTGTTGCACATTTAGAAGCAGATCAAGTTGATGAAGCGAATAAGATTGTTGAGAGTGCTGATTTTTCAAAAACGACAGAACGTCTTATGTTTGGCCAAGTTGGACAATTAACTCGTGAATTGCATGATGCGTTATTAAATTTTCAAAATGACACTCGCTTAATCGATATGGCTGGTCAAGAACTGCCTGATGCTAAAGATCGGTTGAACTATGTTATTGAAATGACAGATAAAGCTGCAAATACAACTATGGATGCCGTTGATTGTTGTTTGCCTATCGCAGATAAATTAATCAAAGATTTAGAGGCGATCACACCAAGTTGGACTAACTTGATGACGCGCAATCTAACTTTGGGTGAATTTAAAACCTTATGTCATTCAATTGATGATTTGTTCGGTCACTCAAAATCAGGTGCAGTAGAAGTAAAAGATAAATTAACTGAAATATTAATGGCTCAAGATTTTCAAGATTTAACAGGGCAATTAATTAAAAAAGTAATAGATTTAGTACAAGATATTGAATCTAGATTGGTCGTTATATTAACTGTTTGTAGTGATGAAGAAGAGTTAAAACCAGAAGCTAAAGAAAAAGAGAAAGAAAGAGATATTGAAGCTGAAGGGCCGATTATGAATGCTGAAGAGCGTTCTGATGTGGTTAATGGACAAGATGACGTTGATGACTTGCTTTCAAGTTTGGGATTTTAAAGGAACCGGAAAATGACATTTGAAGTAGATGAAGAAATCCTACAAGACTTCCTAGTGGAAGCGGGGGAAATTTTAGAGTTACTATCTGAGCAGCTTGTTGAATTAGAAAACAACCCAAGCGACACTGAGCTATTGAATGCTATTTTCCGAGGTTTCCATACGGTAAAAGGTGGTGCAGGGTTCTTGTCTCTCACTGAACTTGTTGAAACATGTCATGGTGCCGAAAATGTTTTTGATGGTTTACGCCAAGGCAACCGTGTCGTTGATGCTGCATTAATGGATACCATTTTAGGTTCATTAGATATTATTAATGAACAATTCTCTTCAGTACAAAATGGAGAGGAAATGATCAAGGCACCTGATGAGATCCTTGAATCATTACATCGTTTAAGTAAACCTGCTTCTGCAGATGAATTAGAAGCCGCAGCGCCTTCTGCCCCAGAACCAGTTGTAGAGCCTGAAGTTGTTGAAGCTACTGAGCCAGCAAAGAATGAAGGTGGCAGTGTTGATGATATTGATGAAGCTGAATTTGATGCATTATTAGATGAATTACACGCAGAGTCAGGTTCGTCAATCGAAGCTGAGCCAGCAAAACCAGAAAATGCAGAAATCACAGAAGATGAATTTGAATCTCTATTAGATGAATTGCATGGAGAAGGAAAACATTCTTTAGCGGCTCCTGCTGAGCCAGAAGCAAAAACTGAAGTTGATACGAGCTCAAGTGATGAAATTAATGATGATGAATTTGAGTCATTGTTAGATGAGTTACATGGTAAAGGGGCGCATGGTAGCGTTCCTGCAGTTGATGAAAACGCTTCAGATGAAATTACAGATGATGAATTTGAATCATTATTAGATGAACTACAAGGTGTTGGAAGTAAAGCTACGCCAACACCCGCTGCAAAAGTGGAAGCGCCTGCAGCACCAACGCCTCCACCCGCTGCAAAAGTGGAAGAGCCTAAAGCGGCAGCACCAGCTCCAGCCGCTAAAGCAGCGCCTCCTGCAGCTGCTAAAGCACCAGGAGCTAAAGTTGCTCAAGCAGAACCAACCGTAAGGGTTGATACAAGTACGCTTGATGAAATCATGAATATGGTAGGTGAGTTAGTTTTAGTACGAAATCGTTTGGTGAGTTTAGAAACGACAACAGAGAACGAAGAAATGTCACGTGCAATTGCAAACCTTGCAATTGTTACGGGTGATTTACAAGGCTCTGTAATGAAAACTCGTATGCAGCCTATTAAGAAAGTATTTGGTAAATTCCCACGTGTTGTACGAGATTTAGCTCGTCAATTAGGGAAAGATATTCATTTAGAATTGGTTGGTGAAGAAACCGATTTAGATAAAAACTTAGTAGAAGCATTGGCCGACCCATTAGTGCATTTAGTGCGAAATTCAGTAGACCATGGTATTGAAATGCCTGATATCCGAATGCAATCGGGTAAAGAAAAACAAGGTCGCGTACTATTATCTGCATCACAAGAAGGTGACCACATCTTACTGGTAATAGAAGATGATGGTGCGGGTATGGATGCGAATAAATTAAAAGAAATTGCAATTAACAAAGGCATTTTAGATCAGGAAGGCGCAGACAGAATGAGTGATACAGAAGCTTATTCACTTATTTTTGCTCCTGGATTCTCTACTAAAGTCGAAATTTCAGATATCTCGGGTCGAGGTGTTGGAATGGACGTTGTTAAAACAAGTATTACTAAACTAAATGGTACTATCTCCATTGATTCAGCAATGGGTAAAGGGACTCGTTTAGAGATAAAAGTACCGTTGACTCTCGCTATCTTACCTACATTAATGGTAGTCGTTGAAGAGCAAACGTTCGCACTTCCATTAACGAATGTTAATGAGATTTTCCACTTAGATTTAGCCAAAACTAACGTAGTAAATGGACAATTGACGATTGTTATTCGTGATAAAGCGATTCCATTATTCTATCTCCGTGATTGGCTCGCACCGAAAAGCGCAGCAAAAGAGCGTGGTACAGGAGTTGGACATGTTGTGATAGTGCAACTTGGTATTCAGCTTGTTGCTTTCGTAGTTGATGCGTTATTAGGTCAAGAGGAAGTCGTTATTAAAGCATTAGATAAGTTGTTGTCAGGAACTCCTGGGATGGCTGGTGCAACGATCACAAGTGATGGTGGTATTGCATTGATTTTAGATTTACCGAGCTTATTAAAGCATTACGCTTAGGGAAAAAGAATGCCAATTAAAGTTTTAGTTGTTGACGATTCAAGCTTTTTTCGTCGTCGTGTTAGTGAAATAATTAATGGTTCTCCAGCTTTAGAGGTTATTGCAACCGCTAATAATGGGCAAGAAGCAATTGATATGGTGATTAAACATAAACCAGATGTGGTTACCATGGATGTAGAAATGCCTGTGATGGACGGTATTACTGCCGTTCAAAAAATTATGGCATCGAATCCAGTTCCTATTTTAATGTTTTCATCGTTAACACACCAAGGTGCTAGTGCAACATTAGATGCATTAGAAGCGGGTGCATGTGATTTCTTACCTAAGAAATTTGAAGATATTGCTCGTGATAAACAAGAAGCCATTACGTTACTACAACAACGTATCGAAATGATTGCTTCTCGCCGTGTAAGAAAAGTTGTTGAAAAGCCTGAGCCTGTAGCAAAAACAACGACGCCGGTTGCTAAACCGACAACGGCTAGACCTGCAACCTCTGCATTAAAAAATATTAATGATCGTAATGCCGCAGCTGCGACTCCAGTTGCACCTGCTGGTAAAAGAACAAGAGCGTCAGGTAAAAATTATGATGTGTTAGCAATCGGAACATCTACTGGTGGGCCTGTAGCTTTACAAACGATCCTAACTAAATTGCCACGTAATTTTAAATTACCTATTGTTTTAGTGCAGCATATGCCTGGTACTTTTACTAAAGCCTTCGCTGAACGTTTAAATGGTAATTGTCAAATCTCAGTAAAAGAAGCTGAAGATGGTGATGTATTGAAAGCAGGTTGTGCATATCTTGCTCCTGGCGGCAAACAGATGATGGTTGGCCCTAATGGGAAGATCAAAATTGTTGATGGTAGCGAAGCCCTTAATTACAAGCCAAGTGTTGATATTACTTTTGCTTCATTATCAAAATCTTATTCGAACAAAGTACTTGCCATTATTTTGACAGGTATGGGGGCTGATGGACGTGATGGTTCACGTATGCTGAAAGAAAAAGGTTCAGAAATATGGGCTCAAGATGAAGCTAGCTGTGTTGTATATGGTATGCCTCAGGCTGTTGCCAAAGCCGGTATTGCTACAGAATCTATTCCTTTAGATGAAGTGTCAAAACGAATCTTAGTGGAATTAAAACATGAATAAATTGGGTCTTGTTGGCTTTATTGCCATCATTTCCAGCGTTGTCTTTGCACAACTTTATCATGATGCACCAATTAGTGGCTTATTTGAGCTCTCTGCGTTTTTAATTGTATTTGGTGGCACCCTTGGTGCCATTTTAATTCAATCTTCTCCTAAACAGCTTAAACATGCTTTACTGCAATTACTTACTTTATTTTCTAAGCCTAGCTATTCACTGTACGAGCAAATGCAACTGTTAAAAAGTTGGTCGCTTTTGTCACGTAAAGAAGGCTTGTTGCGTTTAGAAAGAGAAAATGTAGATTCATTAGATAGTTTTACCAAGATGGGGCTATCAATGATTGTCGATGGTAGCGATGAAGCGATCCTACAAGATATCTTACAGCAAGAAATCGAGTTGGAAATGGAATTACAAGAGCGAAGTGCGCAGGTTTATGATGCCATGGGGGGATATAGCCCGACTATTGGTATTATCGGCGCGGTTTTAGGCTTGATCCAAGCCATGGCTTTTTTAGACCAACCTGAACTACTAGGGCAAGGCATTGCCGTTGCGTTTATTGCAACTATTTATGGTGTTGCATTTGCTAACTTTATCTTCTTACCTATTGCTAACAAAATTCGTTTAAATTACCAGCATCAAGCGCTGTTTCAAGAGATGTCTATGGTTGGATTTGTTGCTATCGCTCATGGCGAGAATAGTCTGTTATTAGAGCGACGTTTAAGTGGATATATTTCTAGAGCCGTTTATTAATGCGTAGGCGCAACAGACCACATATCAAACAAGCGCATAATAATCATGTGCATCGTTGGACTGTTTCCTACGCTGATTATATGACTTTGATGTTTGCTTTGTTTGTTGTGTTATATGCGGTATTACTTAATAAAAAAGACAATTACCAAGAAGTTATTGATGCGATTCAAAGTGCTGGTCAATTTGTCCATAAAACACCAAGTAATTTACAATCAAATGAATTATTAGCGCCTACAATTGTTACTCAAGACGAAACGTTAAGTAAAGAGCCGTTAGAAACACCTGAAAGCGATTTAACGGTAGAAATAAATAAAAAGATTAAGCCAGAATTATCAGTAATACCAAGTAGTGATCAAGGGGAATCTTTAGCTAAGTTAAAGTTGTCATTGGAATCCGCTCTAAATGTTGAATTAGCGTCAGGTGCCTTTAGTGTTAATTTAGAGGGTGACTGGTTAACCATAGAAATGACAGGGCCTTTATTATTCGCGGCTGGAAGTCATACTTTGTTAAATGGCGCTAAAAGAAATATAAAATATATTGCTGAAGTATTAAAACCAGTAAACAATATGATTAGATTACGTGGTTATACAGATACTAAGCCGATTTCTGATGAAATATATCAATCAAATTGGGAATTATCAGCATTACGAGCGATTAGTGTATTACATGCTTTAAACGATGATGGTATTGCTGGAGCACGTATGGCTATAGAAGGGTTTGGACAATATCAGCCTGTATTAAGTGAGAAAGGTGATATTGATGAGTTTAAAAGCCGTAGAGTTGTGATTGCTATATCAAGATTTGCATTGTTTGTAGAGCCGAAATCTGATAATAATATTAAAGTCAAAATAAAAGAAAAAGAAAACAATCTACCAACACCAATCCCGAAGCCTGATAGTGAAGAAATTAGAGAGGTATTTCTTCCTGATGGCCGATTGATAATTACTACTAGGCAGGAGTAGCCGTGAGAGTTTGGACAATTGCAAATCAAAAAGGTGGTGTCGGTAAAACAACAACGGTTGTTTCTTTAGCAGGTCTACTGATTGATCGCGGTTTTCGGGTGCTTTTAATTGATACCGACCCTCATGCGTCATTGACTAGCTATTTACAATATGACTCTGATCAGCTTCCTGTGAGTCTGTATGATTTATTTCAAGATCCTGCAACCAACAAGGCTGAGTTAGATCAACTTATATTACCAACTGAAATAAACGGTTTATCTTTAATTCCTGCTTCTATGTCATTAGCGACATTAGATCGCGTTCTTGGTAACGCTGAAGGTATGGGATTGTTTTTAAAAAAACAGCTTAAATTGATTGAAGATGATTATGATTTTGTTCTGATTGATTGTCCGCCTGTTTTAGGGGTAATGATGATTAATGCATTAGCTGCCTGTGAGCGTATTTTAGTGCCTGTTCAAACTGAGTTCCTTGCCTCTAAAGGCTTGAAAAGAATGATACAAACCTTGGATATTATGCAACAATCTCGAGGTGAAGAATTTGATTATTGTATTATTCCAACTATGTTTGATCGACGTACAAAAGCATCGATTTCAACTTTAGATAAAATTAAAGAAACCTATAAAGATAAAGTATGGAGCGGAGTCATTCCAATCGATACCAAGTTTAGAGACGCAAGTTTAGAGCATTTACCTATTTCTCTATATACAAGTAACTGTCGTGGCGCTTTTGCCTACGAAACATTATTAAACTATTTGCTGCAGACTGAGCACTATTAAATGAAAAACAATAACGACGAAGCATTAAAAAATTACTTTGATTCAATGCTTCACGATAGCACTATGACAACGCCTGTTACGGCTAAAAGCACGCAAGTTAAAGAGCCGTTGCCAGATGTAAGTGGATTGCCGGAAGAACTTGTTTTTTCAAGCTCGAGTACAGAAAAAGATCTTAAATTAGAAACAGGTGAGCAGTTAAAAGCAGAAAATAATGCTAGCGATGTTGAAGAATGGAAAAATATTGATGTCGAAGATGAGTTTCAAGTGTTATTTTTTGAACTTAATAATGTTACTTTTGCAGTACCATTAACTGACTTAGGCGGTATATTTCATTTAGATGATACGCTTAACTTTTTAATGGGGAAACCTAAATGGTTTTCTGGGGTTATGAAAAGTCATGATCGCCTTTACAATATTGTTAATACTGCATTATGGTTGAAACTTGATCATAATGTTGAAAATCTAGAGTATACGCATTATGTCGCTCTAGGTAGTACATCTTGGGGACTTTCTTGTGAAAATTTACTGGGAACAGAGAATTTAAAGAAAGAGCAAGTTCGATGGAGAGAAAAGAAAGGATCTCGCCCTTGGTTAGCCGGTATGGTAAAGAAAAAAATGTGCGCTTTGATCCATGCTGAAGAATTAGTTAAGCTATTGAATCAAGGAATCGATATTCAAGGCTAATTTATTCTGGAAATTTAAAGAATTACTACTAAGCTAAATTTAAAATCACTAATAATTTAAGTAGAGATAATATGAATAAAGAAACTAAACTTACTGATAAAGCCTCATCTGATGATGAAATTTTTCAACGTGTAACGTTCTTATTAGAGAATGAGACTTACGGTATCAATGTAATGCAAGTACAAGAAATACTGCGTTATAGTGAAATTGCTGCAGTACCTGGTGCACCTGACTATGTATTAGGCATTATTAACATCCGTGGTAATGTTGTTACTGTTATCGATACTCGCTCTCGCTTTGGTTTGATGCCTGCTGATATTACTGATAATTCACGTATTGTTATTATTGAAGCTGAAAAACAAGTCATTGGTATTCTTGTGGATAGTGTTGCAGAAGTGGTTTATCTGAAAAAATCAGAAATGGAACCTTCTCCGCATGTTGGTACTGAAGAAAGCTCTCAATTTATTCAAGGTGTATGTAACCGTGATAATGGCTTATTAATTCTTGTTGATTTAAACAAACTACTCAGTAATGATGAGTGGGATGAATTAAGCTTATTATAATCCCAGTATCGAGTATTAGATGTTTCTAGAATATATCCCTTGGCTAGCGTTATCGTTAGCCATTGTTTTTTTTATCTTTATGTTGATTCTTTTCAATAAATTAAGAAAAAAAAACCACACTCTTGAAGTGTTAGTTAAATCATTATTAGCACAGCAAGAAATAAATAAAAGGCAGTTTACTGAAATCCATTCAGGTGCTGTCGGGATGGGAAAAAAATTACAGCAGTTAGATGTTGTGGTTAGAAAAACTCAAGAAAACCAAGTCAACTTAGTCGCATCTGCGCCTGAAAATAGGCTATATACAAGAGCCACTAAAATGGTTGAATTAGGTGCAAGCGTTGAAGAACTTATGATTGACTGTGAATTACCTAAAGCAGAAGCTGAATTGCTTTATAATTTACATCGCAAGTAAGTCATTAATTGCTCATTTAATGTTTTAAAATAGTTCTTTGTATTACCTTTCTGTTGATACAAAGAACTAAAACGCTTCACTTATACTGCTTTTTATCCTCAATTAAGTTTCTTCGTTACAATTTTCTTTAATAACTTTTTTATATTACCTGTGTTTTATTTTAAGGTTTTACTCTATATCCGATAGTTACTGATCTCGCTTTTCTATGTTAGGATTCAGTCATATTTTCTGCCGTTCTCTAGCGATCATATTACTATGATATTTAATTGTTTTTTCTTAGAAAGGTAAGCTTAAATGCTTCAATGTAAAAACTTAACTTGTGTTCGTGAAGAACGTATTTTATTTAACAATTTAAGCTTTACCTTGAGTGCTGGTGAAATTTTACATGTCGAAGGCCCTAATGGCGTAGGTAAAACAAGTTTATTTCGACTCTTGGTCGGTTTGTCTTCTCCCTATGCAGGTGAGATAAATTGGCAACAACAAAGCATTATGTCTGACAGAGAGTCTTATTATAAAACCATGCTTTATATTGGCCATAAGTCTGGTATTAAACCAGAATTGACTGCCTTAGAAAATTTACAGTTTTACCATGATTTATACAATCCAAAAGTAGAGTTTGATGCTTGGGAAGTGTTAATGCTTGTAGGTTTAGTTGGATATGAAAATGTACCCACTGCACAATTGTCAGCAGGACAGCAACGTCGCGTTGCTTTAGCAAGAATGTGGTTTAGTGATTGTAAATTATGGATTTTAGATGAACCGTTTACCGCTATTGATAAAAAAGGGGTAAAAGTTATTGAGGATTTATTAATTCAGCATGCTAAAAAAGGTGGGATGGTGGTTTTAACAACGCATCAGGATTTATCCATTCCAACTGAATTCTATAAAAAATTGATATTACATAAACCTACTACTGGTGAACAATATGTTTAATGCGTTTATTCAGGTGGTGCGAAAAGAGCTATTAGGCGCTTTTCGTCAGCAAAGTGATATTTTAAACCCAATTTGGTTTTTTGTTATTGTTGTCACTTTATTCCCTTTAGGTATTGGTACCGATCCCGCATTATTAGCTCGTATTGCACCTGGAATTATTTGGGTTGCTGCTTTATTAGCGGCATTACTTTCTTTTGAACGTTTATTTAAAGACGATTATATTGACGGTTCTTTAGAGCAGCTGATGTTAGCGCCGCATCCGTTAACTTGGTTAGTCAGTGCTAAAATTTTTGCACATTGGTTATTAACAGGGTTACCTATTTTATTAGTTTCTCCTTTGTTGGCTGTTTTTTTATCACTTGAAGTAAATACCTTTTGGGCTTTATTTCTAACATTGTTAATCGGTACACCGATCTTAAGTTTGTTGGGGGCAATTGGGGTTGCCTTAACGATTGGATTGCGTAAAGGAGGCGTATTGTTAAGTCTGATTATGCTGCCTTTAAGTATTCCAATTTTAATATTTTCAACCATGGCGATCGATGCAGCAACTTATGGACAGTCTTATTTAGGGCTGTTGGCCCTATTAGCGGCAATGTTGGTGGCTGCTGTGACCTTAGCGCCTTTTGCGATTGCGGCGTCCTTGCGAGTAAGTGTTAGTTAATTTTCAGTATTATTGCTGATTGTTTATTTAAAATAGAATAGAGATTTTATTATGTGGAAATGGTTACATCCTTATGCAAAAGCGGAAAAAAGCTATATTTTATCTGGCAAGTTAATGCCATGGTTTTTAGCGCTTGCATTGCCAACTTTTATTGTTGGTATGGTATGGGGATTAGCTTTTGCTCCCGCAGATTATCAACAAGGTGATAGCTTCCGCATTATTTATATTCATGTCCCAGCCGCTATGATGGCGATGGGAGCTTATTCGACTATGGCCATTGCTGCTTTTATTGGTTTAGTTTGGCAAATCCGTTTAGCTGAAATGACAGTTGCTGCTACCGCTCCTATTGGGGCTGTTTATACTTTTATCGCTTTATTTACTGGCGCTGCATGGGGGAAACCAATGTGGGGCGCTTGGTGGGTATGGGATGCAAGATTAACTTCCGAATTGATTTTGCTTTTTGTTTATTTGGGCATTATTGCGCTATATAATGCTTTCTCTGATAAAGTCTTAGCGGGACGAGCTGCTTCGATTCTCACTTTGGTGGGCGTTATTAATTTGCCTATCATTCATTTCTCTGTGGTGTGGTGGAATACTTTGCATCAAGGAGCAACTATCACTAAGTTTGATAAACCCTCTATGGCCACTGAAATGCTCATTCCATTACTTATTATGATAGTCAGTTTTGCTGCCTTTTTAGGGTTTATGGTTTTATATCGATTTAGAAATGAAATATTACAACGAGAAAGTCATCGTCCTTGGGTGATTGCTTTAGTTAAATCGTCTTCTTCTAACGATAGTCAAGGAGCTTAATATGGCTTTTGCATCATTCTCAGATTTTATTGCAATGGGTGGCTACAGTTTTTATGTCTGGTTAGCCTATGGCATTTCATTATTAAGTGTCGTGTTTCTCGTTATCAATACGGTTTCAAAACGTAAAAAAATATTTAGTCAAGTTGAACAGCGTTTACTACGTGAGCAACGTATTAAAGCTGCCGAAAATAAAGAAGGCATACTATGAATCCAAGACGTAAAAAGCGTTTATTAATTACTTCTTCACTTATTGTTGGTTTGTCATGCGCAGTTGGATTGACCTTATTTGCCCTGCAACAAAACATCGATTTATTTTATACACCGAATGAAATTATTAACGGTAAAAATGAAACGGGTATTAAACCTGAAATCGGACAACGTTTACGTGTCGGCGGTATGGTATTAAATGGCTCAGTGCAACGAGACCCTGATAGTTTGAAAGTGAGTTTTGATTTGATTGATAATCAAGCTGGCCAAATTACTGTGTATTTTGATGGTATCTTGCCTGATTTGTTTCGCGAAGGGCAAGGCATTGTGGCGCAAGGCACCTTAAAATCGAGTAATACGATTGATGCTTTTGAAGTATTAGCAAAGCATGATGAAGAGTATATGCCCCCTGAAGTTGCAGACGCGCTAAAGGGCATGGATCATTTAAAAACAGAACAATACAAATAAAAGGGTTAGATTAATGCTTCCTGAAATTGGTCAATTTACTTTAATTCTTGCTTGTTTATTAGCGTTGTTACAAACCATCTATCCTTTGTATGGCGTTTATACTGGACACCAAGGTGCGATACGTAGTGCAAAAATGTTTACTATTTTGCAATTTGTTGCGGTTGCATTTTCCTTTGTCATATTAAGCTATTCATTCTTAATCAATGATTTTAGTGTTGATTATATTGCAACCAACTCTAACTCGGCGTTGCCTTGGTATTATCGATTATCGGCAGTTTGGGGTGCCCATGAAGGCTCTTTATTATTATGGGTTTTTCTATTAGCGTCATGGAGTATTGCAGTTGCATTGATGAGTAAACGCTTACCTATTGAATCCGTAGCTCGAGTACTTGCTGTATTAGGTTTACTTGCATTTGGGTTTTATTTGTTTGTTTTATTAACATCTAATCCTTTTGACCGTACTTTGCCATATTTCCCTATCGATGGTCGTGATTTAAACCCTCTATTGCAAGACTTTGGTTTGATTATTCATCCGCCAATGTTGTACATGGGCTATGTTGGTTTTTCTGTTGCGTTTGCCTTTGCTATCGCTGCGCTTTTAGAAGGGCGCTTAGACAGTGCTTGGGCTAAATGGTCTCGTCCTTGGACAATGGCTGCTTGGATGTTTTTAACTGTTGGTATTGCATTAGGTAGTTGGTGGGCTTATTACGAATTAGGATGGGGCGGTTGGTGGTTTTGGGATCCAGTTGAAAACGCATCTTTTATGCCTTGGCTTGCTGGCACGGCTTTGATCCACTCTTTAGCGGTAAGTGAAAAACGTGGGGTATTTAAATCTTGGACTGTACTGCTTGCGTTAAGTGCATTCTCATTAAGTTTATTAGGCACGTTTTTAGTCCGCTCTGGAGTGCTTGTTTCTGTACATGCTTTTGCGAGTGATCCAACTCGTGGATTATTTATACTAGGATTTTTGGTTTTAGTGATTGGCGGCTCATTGCTTTTATATGCAGTACAAGCAGCTAAAGTGAAAAGTCGAGGCCGCTATGAATTAGCTTCACGTGAAAGCGTATTATTGATTAACAACATTCTGTTAATTGCCGCTTTGATTGTTGTATTGCTAGGAACATTATTACCCTTAGTGCATAAAGAAATTGGGCTCGGTAGTATTTCTATTGGCGAACCTTTTTTTAATCGAATGTTTACTATTTTAATTGTGCCTTTTGCTTTATTTGTTGGAGTCGGTTCTTTATTCCGTTGGAAACGTCAGCAATTAAATGATTTGAAAAAACCACTGGCTATGATTCTTATCATAAGCACCTTAGTCACTGTTCTTTTCCTGTTAGTCTTTGCTCCATTTTTAACTTGGTTGGCTGTGATGGGAACCTTCTTAGGTTTTTGGATCATTGTTGGTGTCGTTTATGAGATTTATCTACGTTCAACTCACCGACATAGTTTTTCCAAAGGCATTACAAAATTAGGTAATAGCCACTGGGCAATGAGTTTTGGGCATTTAGGTTTAGCTGTCATGATTATTGGTATTACTATGACGCAAAACTATTCAATCGAGAAAGATGTGAAGCTCGCGGTTGGGGAGCAAATTAGCTTTGAGCATTATGAGTTTCATTTTGATCAAGTTAAAGGCTTAAAGGCGCAAAACTATACAGCGACGGTTGGTGTGTTTACGGTTAAAAAAGACGGTGATTTTGTTGCCGTGATGCAAGCTGAAAAACGACTTTATACAGTACAGCGTATGCCTATGACTGAAGCTGCAATTGATGAAGGTTTTACGCGTGATTTATATATCGCAATGGGGGAAGTGCTACCCGATGGCGCTTGGGCTGTGCGTATTTATTATAAGCCATTTATTCGTTGGATTTGGTTGGGACCTTTATTAATGGCGTTTGGTGGTTTGTTGATGATTTGTGATAGACGTTATCGTAGCAAAAAAGAACCAGCAGGTGTTTTAGGAGATGAACATGCTTAATAAACGTCGAGTGTTAACACTTTTAATTCCTTTTATTATTTTTATCACCGGTGCTGTGTTTTTAGCAACACCATTATTAAAAGGAAGTGATCCAAGTAAGTTAGATTCTGCTTTAATTGGACAAGCAATTCCTGAATTTACCTTACAAGATATTTATGATGAAAATAAACAATATGATGCAAGTATTTTAAAAGGGCAAAAAATGCTCCTTAATGTTTGGGCAACATGGTGTCCAACCTGTTATGCAGAGCATACTTATCTTAATAAATTAGCGCAGCAAGGCTTCTATATTGTTGGTATGAATTATAAAGACGATCGTAAAAAAGCGATCCGTTGGTTAAAAGATTTAAACGACCCTTATAAAATTAGTTTGTTCGATAAAAGTGGGCTGTTAGGTTTAGATCTTGGTGTTTATGGTGCACCTGAAACTTTTTTAATCGATAGCCAAGGTATTATCCAATATCGTCATGTGGGTGATTTAAATGAACAAGTTTGGAATGATAAGTTGTTAGCTATTTACGAGGCAATGCAATGATTAAAGTAAGCAAGTTTAATTTACTCTCTGTTTTGTTATTGTTGTTGGGCTCTGTGTTATTTAGTACAAATGGGCAAGCGGCGATTGATACTTTTGAATTTGATAATGCTCAGCAAGAAAAAACATTCCATGAATTAACTAAACTTTTACGTTGCCCTAAATGTCAAAATCAAAATATTGCAGATTCAAATGCTGAACTGGCAAAAGATTTACGTAACAAAACCTATGATTTAGTTAAGCAAGGGCAAAGTAAAGAGCAAGTCGTTGATTACATGGTGGCTCGTTTTGGTAATTTTGTTCGTTATGATCCTCCTGTAACACCTGCGACTATCTTTTTATGGTTAGGGCCTTTGTTATTTATCATATTTGGTTTGTTAGTGTTGTTTAAACAGATTAAAAAACAACGTTCTAAAACAACTCATTTAGATGATCAAGAGCAACAAAAGTTACAAGCGTTGTTACAAAAGCATGTTAAGGATACACATTCATGATCTTACAATTTGTTATTGCCGCTTTATTACTTTTAATTGTGTTTGCTGTATTCATGGTTTCACCATTTATTGGACAGAAATCAAAGAAGTTAATTAATAAAGAACGACGCAATCAGCTTAACCATGAACTTTATGATATTCGTATTAAAGAAGTGGAAGACGATATTAGCCAAGGTGTTGTCGTTGATAAAGAAGCGATGGTGGCTGAGCTTCAGTATAATCTGCTAGATGATATTGATGAAAATGTTCAAAGTAAGCAGAATGATGCTAAACGTATTTGGATACCCGGCGTTGCTTTTTTAGTGTTAGCAAGTGTTGCATTGTATTGGTCAATTGGTGCTTTTAAGGAAGTGAACGATTGGCAAAATGCATTACAACGTTATCCTGAAATTCATAAAAAACTTTTTGAGCAACCTGATTCTCGCCCCAACGAGCAAGAACTTAAAGATCTCATGCTCGGTTTACGCAGCCATTTGGCAGATCAACCGAGTGATGCGCAAGGGTGGGTTTTATACAGCCGTTTAGGGCGTGTCTTTCAAGATAAAGAATTAGCAATTGGTGCCATTGAAAAAGCCTTACACTATG
Source organism: Psychromonas algicola (assembly GCF_004378355.1). Lineage (GTDB taxonomy): Bacteria > Pseudomonadota > Gammaproteobacteria > Enterobacterales > Psychromonadaceae > Psychromonas. The sequence continues at coordinate 61,194 of NZ_SNUB01000009.1, read as the reverse complement.
CGCCTAACAATATTGAAATCCAACTTGAATACATTGAATTAATTACCAAGATTGGTGATGAATATTCGCAGGCATCTGCACAATCAATGTTAGTTGGTTTTCTACAGCAACATCCTGATAATTACGATGCTTGGTCTATGTATGCTTTTATTGCATTACAAGAAGAAAACTTCGTTATTGCGATTGATGCTTGGCAGCAAATGTTAAAACTGGTTGATCCTAATAGTGAGCAAGCGGGAATGCTAAACCAGAGTATTCTTTATGCTAAAGATCAGTTGGCGCTGCAAATCGATCCTGAAGAAAGTCAAATTGAAGAACAGGTTGTAGTTAATCAATCGAATGATTCCGTTGCAGCTATTGGTCCTGCTTATAATGTGACTGTTACTATCACAGATAATGTAACTTATACCGCTAACAGTACTTTATTTATTTATGCACAACCGGTGAATGGGCCATCAATGCCTATCGCTGCAATTAAATTACCTGTTAGCGAGTTTCCTGTGAAAGTCGTTTTATCCGATGCAAATGCAATGATGCAAGGTATAAAATTAAGTGATCATAAACAGTTTATTATTAAAGCTAGAATCTCTGCAGATGGCACTGTAAATAGAACTGATGGACAATGGTTTGGAGCAAGTAAAATAGTCGAAGCCGGATCAACAGAGCAAATTGATATTGAAATAAATGAACAGTCTTAATATTACAATTAACCTTAGATGAACCATTATCTTTGCTTTTATATAGCGTATTATTTAGGTGATTTGATATGATCAAACGTTTTGCCATTTTATTCATTTTCTTATTCGTTAGTACTGCGAGTTATTCTCAGACTATGAAAGGGGATAATGACATTTATATGAGCGATCCTATTGAACCAATTAATCGTTGGGTGTGGGATTTTAACTATTATGTCTTAGACGCTCATATTTATAGGCCTGTAACAGAAACTTTCGTTGAATGGGTACCTAAGGTTGGTCGTGAAGCGCTATATAATGCTGCGCTTAACTTAGATGAGCCCGTTAATTTTGTTAATAATTTACTACAGTTAGAATTTAAAGGTGCCACAGATTCTTTGTTTCGTTTTGGTTTTAATTCTACTTTCGGCTTATTAGGCTTATTTGATATTGCCAAGTTAGGCGGCGTAGAAAGACGTAGTGAAAGCTTTGGTAATGTTTTAGGTACTTGGTCTGTGCCTCATGGGCCATATCTAATGGTACCGGCTCTTGGACCTCGCAGTACTCGTAATTTAGTAGGTGATGTTGTGGATAGTCTCTACTTTCCAAGTAGTTACCTAAATCTTTGGCAATCCAGTGTGGTTTGGGGAGTGAATGGTATCAATGTACGCGATAGCTTCTTAGGGCAAGAAATTTTAATTGACCAGTCATTAGACTCTTATACTTTTGTTAAAGAGGCCTACATACAAAATGAATTATTTAGAGAAAATGGGGGCAATAATGGCCTTATTCCTGCCGCTGAAACGCCACAAACTAACGAGCAGCAAAACACAGAGCAAGACCTTAGTGATTTCTTAGATGAAATTGATTAAGGAATTTAACATGGTGATAAAATTTATCATCAATAATCCAATTATAGGTTTGGGGTTGATATGTCAGTTTTAAATTTAATTACCATCGATGGTCCGAGTGGATCTGGTAAAGGTACTGTTTGTCACATACTTGCAAAAAAGTTGCAATGGCATTTATTAGACAGTGGCGCTTTATACCGAATTCTTGCTTATGCAGCATTGCAGAATAAGGTTTCATTGACTGATGCGAAAGCTTTATCTGAATTAGCGTTATCATTAGATGTGTCTTTTGTTTCTAATGGAAATGGTGTCGATACTTTATTATCTGGCGAAAATATAGGCGATAAACTGCGTACTGAAGTCGTAGGGCAAGCGGCCTCTGAAGTTGCTTCGATTCAAGATGTTAGAACTGCTTTATTAGCACGTCAAAAAGCATTTTTACAAGCGCCAGGATTGATTGCTGATGGACGTGATATGGGAACCGTTGTATTTCCAGATGCCGCCGTTAAAGTATTCTTAGATGCAAGTGCCGAAGAGCGAGCTGAACGCCGTTTTAATCAGTTGCAAGAGAAGGGCTTTAATGTTAATATCGCGCAAATTTTGAGCGAGATTAAAGAGCGTGATTTCCGAGATCGTAACCGAGCTGTTGCTCCTTTACGTCCCGCAGATGATGCGATTGTGATTGATTCTACGACATTAACAATTGATGAAGTTGTATCGAAAGTATTAGCTTTAGTTGAACTTAAATTAAAAATTACAGTTGAATGATTCAACTGTTTTACTAAAAACTGCTTTATGGATGAAGCGGTAATCTTTCTTGCCTCCCGTACGAATGGATTGTATGTGGTTGTATAAAATAAGTGTGAATAAATAGATGATGGAATCTTTTGCTGAACTATTTGAAGAATCTCTTCAACAAGTAGAAACTCGCCCAGGTACAATTGTTAAAGGTACAATCGTACGCATTAGCAACAACTTAGTATTCGTTGATGCAGGTCTTAAATCTGAAGCTGCTATCCCAGTTGAAGAATTCAAGAACGCTGCTGGCGAAATTGAAGTTGAAGTTGGCGATGTTTGTGATGTAGCTCTAGACGCTGTAGAAGACGGTTTCGGTGAAACTAAACTTTCTCGCGAAAAAGCTAAACGTCATGAAGCTTGGATCCAATTAGAGAAAGCGTACGAAGACCAAGAAACAGTTATCGGTGTTATTAACGGTAAAGTTAAAGGTGGTTTCACTGTTGAATTAAACGGTATCCGTGCTTTCCTTCCTGGTTCATTAGTTGACGTACGTCCAGTACGTGACACTGCTCACCTTGAAAACAAAGATATTGAATTCAAAGTGATCAAGTTAGACCAAAAACGCAACAACGTTGTTGTATCTCGTCGTGCTGTTATCGAAACTGAAAACAGTGTTGAACGTGATGAACTTCTTGAGAACCTTCAAGAAGGTCAAGAAGTTAAAGGTATCGTTAAAAACCTTACTGACTACGGTGCTTTCGTAGACTTAGGTGGTGTAGACGGCCTATTACATATTACAGATATGGCTTGGAAACGTGTTAAGCACCCAAGCGAAATCGTAACTGTTGGTGAAGAAATCAACGTTAAAATCCTTAAGTTTGACCGTGAGCGCACTCGTGTTTCTCTAGGTCTTAAGCAATTAGGTGAAGATCCATGGGTTGCTATCGCTAAGCGTTACCCAGAATCAACTCGTCTAACTGGTAAAGTGACAAACTTAACTGATTACGGTTGTTTCGTAGAAATTGAAGAAGGCGTTGAAGGTCTTGTTCACGTTTCTGAAATGGATTGGACTAACAAAAACATCCACCCATCTAAAGTTGTTAACTTAGGTGATATGGCTGAAGTTATGGTTCTAGATATCGATGAAGAACGTCGTCGTATTTCTCTAGGTCTTAAACAATGTAAAGCTAACCCGTGGGAAGAGTTCTCTTCAACACACGATAAAGGTCAAAAAGTTTCTGGTAAGATTAAATCTATCACTGACTTCGGTATCTTCATCGGTCTTGACGGTAACATCGACGGTCTAGTTCACCTTTCTGACATTAGTTGGGAAGTTGAAGGCGAGAAAGCAGTACTTGACTACAAAAAAGGCGACGAAATCGAAGCTGTTGTATTACAAGTTGACCCAGAGCGTGAACGTATCTCTCTAGGTATTAAGCAAATTGCTGCTGACCCGTTCAATAATTACTTAGCAGAATTCAAAAAAGGTACTATTGTTACAGGTACTATTTCTGAAGTTGATGCTAAAGGTGCTACAGTTCTTCTTACTGAAGGTGTTGAAGGTTACATCCGTGTTGCAGATATCTCACGTGACCGTATCGAAGACGCATCTACAGTGTTAAAAGCTGGTGAATCTGTTGAAGCTAAATACGTTGGTGTTGATCGTAAAAACCGCGTAATCAGCTTATCAATCAAAGCGAAAGATGAAGCAGATGAGAAAGATGCTATCGATAGCTTGAAACAACAAGATGAAGCAAGCATGGGTAATGCAATGCTTGACGCATTTAACGCTGCTAAAGGCAAATAATTAAAGGTGGCTGGTAACAGCCACTTTTAAAAGCATTAACTGGTGTCGTTTTAATTGTATTCACATAATACGAGGTAAGTTATGACTAAGTCTGATTTAATAGAAAGGCTAACCAGCAAGCACTTTCAACTTTCTGTAAAGGAAGTTGAAGATAGTGTAAAAGAAACATTAACACTGATGACTAATTCTCTCGCCTCTGGTGAAAGAATTGAAGTTAGAGGTTTTGGTAGTTTTTCTTTACATTACCGTGCTCCACGTATCGGCCGTAATCCTAAAACAGGTGATAAGGTTGAATTAGGTGGAAAGTACGTTCCTCATTTTAAGCCTGGTAAGGCATTGAGAGAACGTGTTAATGCAATTAATGCCTAAATAAAAAATGGTGCTGAAAAGCACCATTTTTTTTATCTATTATTTATTAACACCTGTAATTACTAATAACTTTTTGTTTATTGTCGTTATTTTTCCTATTTATGAGTCAATTATCTTAATCGATTCATATCAATGATTTATTCCCTGAATGATTTATAATACACTCATCTATTATTATATTTGTGTGGGTATCAGTATGAAACGTTTTCTCACTATATTAATCACAGTCTTATTTTTTGTTGTTGCTGTGATCTTGGGGTTAAAGAATCAACAGTTAGTTACTTTACACTTTCTTGTTGCTCAAAATGAATTGCGTTTATCAACGCTTTTAGCCATTATTTTTGCAATGGGGTTTTCTGTTGCGACATTCTTTTTTAGTTATTTCTATATCGCGTTGAAAATGAAAAACCGCCGTTTACGAAAAATTAATGTTAAACAGCACAAAGTTATTGAAGACTTACGTGCTAATACTGAAAAGATTAATTCTTAGTGCAAGAGATATTCTTCTTATTCCTCCCCATCGCTGCCTTTTATGGTTGGTATATGGGTGTGCGCAGCGTACACCAAAAAAACCAGAAAAAAGGGAACCAACTTACACGTGATTACGTTAAAGGTTTAAACTTCCTGCTTAATGAACAGCCTGATAAAGCGGTTGATCACTTTATTGCATTGTTAGATGTTGATGATGAAACCATTGAAACTCATTTAGCTTTAGGGAATTTATTCCGCCAAAATGGCGAAGTAGAGCGTGCTATACGCATCCATCAAAATTTGATTGCTCGTCCATCGTTAACTCTCGAGCAACGCGATTTAGCTATGTTCCAATTAGGTAAAGATTTTTATCAGGCTGGCTTATTTGATCGCAGTGAAGAAACCTTTACTCAATTAAAAGAATCTCCAGAATATAGACAAGTTGCTTTAGAAAATTTATTGCTTATTTATCAGCAATTAAAAGATTGGAAAGAAGCAATATCTTGTACTGAGCAGCTAAGTAAATTAGGTAAAGAATATGCAAAACCTAGAACCTTATCTTATTTATACTGTAGCTTAGCGGATCAACTTTCTAAGCAAGGGCAGAAAAAACAAGCTATCAAGTTATATCAAAAAGCGTTAAAAACTTATCCTGAATGTATCCGTGCTTGCTTAGCTATTGCTGACTATTACGATCAAGAAGAACAATTCGAAAAAGCGTTAGAGATACTTGAAAGTGTGCCTGAATTAGATATTGATTTCACTGAAGTGATTTTAGATAAATTGCATAACCTTCATAAGAAACTTGGTACTGAAAAGAAGTTAATGAAGTTTTTGTTTCGCGTTGTTAGCTGGGGCGGTGGCGCCAGCTCAGTTATTTTATTATCAAAGTTAATTGCTAAATTTAATAGCGTTGAAAAAGCACAAGCTTTTATATTACAAGAATTAAGACGTAACCCGACAATGAAAGGGTTTAATCATTTAATGACTTATCATTTACAGTTAGCTAAATCTGATAGTGAAAAAGATAGTTTACTGTTTTTACAAAAATTAGTAAGTGAACAAATTAAATTTAGACCTGGCTATCGTTGTAAAAAATGTGGGTATTCAACTAAGAAACTTTTTTGGCAATGCCCGTCATGTAAAAGTTGGGGACGTATTAAACCTATTCGTGGTTTAGATGGAGAATAACTTTTCCTGTTAAGGCATTTGTTCGCATTACAAGTTATGAAAGACATAAAATATTAGGATAAAAAATGAATCAGTTAGATCCCAAAGTCATTATTGCATTAGATTATGATAATAAAGAACAAGCATTAGCTTTTATAAAACAATTAGATCCTGCAACTTGCCGCCTAAAAATAGGTAAAGAGATGTTTACTCATTTCGGCCCTGAATTTGTAAAAGAAGTCGTTAGTAAAGATTTTGATGTATTTTTAGATCTTAAATTTCATGATATCCCTAATACTGTCGCGAAAGCTGTCAAAGCTGCCGCAGATCTTGGTGTCTGGATGGTTAATGTTCATGCAAGTGGTGGACGACGTATGATGGAAGCAGCTAAAGCTATATTAATGCCCTATGGTGATAAAGCGCCTTTATTAATCGCTGTAACTGTATTAACAAGTATGGATCAGGAAGACCTGAATGAGCTAGGGATTAATTTAACCCCAGCAGAACAAGTTAAACGCTTAGCTAAGTTAACTCAATTATCGGGTTTAGATGGTGTTGTTTGTTCATCTCATGAAGCAGAAGAGCTTAAAACGCTATTAGGTGATTCATTTAAGCTTATAACACCAGGAATTCGTCCTGTTGGTTCAGAAGCCGGCGATCAACGCCGTATTAAAACACCAAAAGAAGCAATTGAGAGTGGTTCTGATTATTTAGTCATTGGCCGTCCTATTACTCAAGCACAAGACCCTGTCAATGTTTTAAAAGAGGTTAATGCATCATTAAGCTAAGATGTATTAAAGGATAACTCCTTGCTATGAAAAAAATTAATATTAATAAGTATAAAGCTGACTTTATACAGAAGTTTACTTTCGACTTTAAAAAATGGATGTCACCGGCTATTCGCGACTATTATTCATTATTTATTAAGAAGGCGCATAATAATAGAGCGCAACTATTAGGTTGGATTAAAGAATACTCGGTTCTAGAGAACGGTAAATCCATTAAAGTTGCACAGAAACCAATTCAAGTTTCTTCTGAAGCAAGAGAAACATTTTTAACGTTACAAGCTCAAATTGGTCAAGAAGTACATGTGGGTGACTGGTTGAAAATTACACAGGATCGTGTGGATCAATTTGCATATGTAACAGAAGATCATCAATGGTTACATAATGATGTAGAAAGAGCTGAAAAAGAGTCTCCTTTTAAAACTACGATAGCACATGGCTTTCTAACTTTATCCTTACTTCCTCGCTTAACTGATAGCGTTGATGCTGATGAGCCTGCTTATCCAAGCGCTAAAATGACAGTGAATTATGGTCTTAACCAAGTGCGTTTTCCATACCCTGTTAAAACAGGTAGTGTGATAAGAGCACATAGTCGCTTAATTAAAGTTTCACCTATTAAACGAGGTTTAGAAATAGAGAAAGAAATTTCTATTGAAATTAAAGGTACACGCCGACCTGGTTGCGTAGCTGTTTCTGTTGTGAGGGTTTACTTTTAATTTCAGCTAGTTAAAGTTTCATTTTTATTTTTAATAAAGGCGTTGGATCTAAAGATCTAACGCCTTTTTTATTAATTTTAATTTAATTGATCTTTTTTACATAAATTTACTAAAGAAATAATTTGATGTGCCGATAAAGTTATTAAGTCTGAACATCGACTGTTTTGAAAATGAACCGTTAAGATAGAAAAATAAAATCTTAAAAAAGATTAAAGTTATTTTTTAAGCGGTCGATACAAATAATACATGAATAATTAACCTAATTTAAAAATAGATATAAACCAAGGAGCTCATCATGGCATCAGTAGTAAACACGAATATATCGTCGCTTAATGCACAACGTCAATTAAGCAAAACACAAGCAGCATCTAACGAAGCAATGGAACGTTTATCTTCTGGTTTACGTATCAATAGTGCAAAAGATGATGCCGCAGGTCTTGCAATATCTACAGGTATGCAATCGCAAATCAAAGGTATTAATATGGCCGTTCGTAACGCGAACGATGGTGTATCAATGGCGCAAACAGCTGAAGGTGCAATGGATGGTATGACTAACATCCTACAACGTATGCGTGAATTAGCAGTGCAATCTGCAAATGATACAAACTCTGACTCTAACCGTAAAGCGATTCAATCTGAGGTTTCACAATTACATTCAGAGCTTGATCGTATTGCTGAAACAACGGAATACAACGGTACTAAAATGTTGAATGGCTCTGGTGGTTCAACAACTTTACAAATTGGTGCGAATGCAGGGCAATCATTAACTTTCTCAATCGATTCTGTAACAACGAACGATTTAGAGTTAAATGGTGACCTTAATAAAGGTGACTTAAACGGTGGCCGTGTTACTGCTAATCTTACTGAGTCTTCAGTTCAAATTAATGGCGTTATATTATCTGCTGCAACAGAGATTCTAGGTAATACTGCACGAGCTAATGCAAATGCTATTAATGATAAAACGGCACAAAGTGGCGTAACAGCAGATGCATATAACGTGGTTCAAGGTTCTGCGTTTGAAAACGGTAAAGCTGCAACAGGTATTACATCTGGTTTAGAAATTAAGATTGGTAATACACCAGCAGTAGAATTAGGTGCAACTTCTTCAATGAGCAACCTAGTTGATACGATTAACCGTGATGTTGAAGGTGTAAAAGCTTCACTTGATAATAAAGGTGGTGTCGTTTTAACTAATGATACTGGTGAAGACATCGATATTTCAGGTAATGTTGCAGGTTCTGGTTTAACTGCTGCTAATAACAAAGGTTATATTTCATTAACAAGTTCAGACGGTACTGCAATTAGTATCAGTGATGGCTCATCTGTAACTAATACGCCAACGCTTGGAACTGCAACTGCTTCATTAGGTTTCTTAGTGTCAAATGGCGCAAGTACAATCAGTACTGGTGAAACTGCAACAACACCTGGCGGCGTAGTTTCTAATGATGAAGTTACAATCAATGGTGTTAAACTAGTTGCAAGTAATGCTACATCAATTGATGATGTTGTTGCTGCTGTAAATTCATTGACTGAAAAATCTGGTGTTATTGCTACTGTTCAAGGTAGTGGTATGACATTAACTACTAACGATGGAAGCGCAGTAGAAATACTTTCTGGCGCTGATGGTCAAGATGCTCAAGTTGCTGCATTAAGCAAGTTAGGTATAACTAATGAAATGGGTGGTAAAGTTATCGATTCATTAGGTGTTAATGTATCCACAATGTCTGGTGCAACTGCTACATTAGGTTTAGTTGATGATGCTTTGCAGCAAATCAGTTCTGCTCGAGCTAATTTAGGTGCAACGCAAAACCGTTTAGGCTCTACTATTTCTAACTTAGAAAATGTATCGCAAAACTTATCTGCATCTAACTCTCGTATTCAAGATGCTGACTTTGCGGCTGAAACATCTAAGATGAGTAAAGCACAAATCTTAGGGCAAGCTGGTACTTCAATGCTTTCACAAGCAAATGCGTCGAAGCAAAGTATACTTTCACTACTTGGTTAAACAAGTAGGGAAGCTAACTAGTTGATTTATAGCTCCCTAGCAATAGGGGGCTTTTTTGCTATTAAACAGAATGAAAAGGTGGTTACTATGTCAGAATTTAATGTTGATATTTATTCATCAGGTTTTGTTGGTGTTGGAGCCGATAGCCCTACAAAAAAAACAGAGCAAGTAAAATTAGCTGCTGAGCAAGAAGAGAAAGCGCAATTAAAAGCTCAACCTCAAACCCCTGCTTATACGCAAGAAGTTTCTGAAGCTGTTACTGAAGTTAATGACTTCTTAAAAAATATGAATAGAAACTTATCATTCAGTGTTGATAAAGATTCTGGTGATAGCATTATTATTATCAAGGATTCTGAAAATGATGAAGTTATTAGACAAATTCCTTCAGAAGAGCTTTTGGTTATACGGAAAAAAATGGATTACCTTGTAGGTGTTCTATTCGATGCTAAGGTTTAAGTGTGATCAATTATTTATCTTAAACTTTTCATTAGAGATAAAAATAATTAGAGATAAAAAAATATTAAGTTATTAATTTTATATCTTAATACTTTTTTATCTTTTGGCTTGATTTTTGCTTTTCTTTAAAAGTAAGTTAAGATAGTTAAGGAGCTAAAATGGCTGGAATTACATCGACAGGTCTTGGTACAGGGCTTGATATAAAAAAAATGGTCGGTGCTATTGTAGGAGCTGAAAAAGAACCCGCTTTAGCGACTATGGTTTCTGAAAAAGAGAAAGCCACATCTGCAATTTCAGCCTATGGAGTGTTAAATAATAACCTTGATGCTTTTAAAGATTCCTATTCAGCACTTTCTCGTAAATCCACATTCTCAGCTGCTAGTGCTTCAAGCAGTGACAGCTCCGTTCTTGACGTAACACTTGGCGTAGGCGCGGAAACTGGCAGCTGGGACTTTGAAGTTAAACAAAAAGCTAAAGCCCAAAGTATTGTATCTCCTTCTTCACATTCATATGAAAAAGCAACTTCTGAAGTCGGTATGGGTGAAATCTCTTTTGCCTATGGTACATATGAAGAAGATGGCACTTTTTCAGTTAATCCAAATCAGGAAGTTGAAACATTAACCATTGATGCTTCCAATAATTCTCTTGGTAAATTGCGTGATTCAATCAATGAAGGGAATTATAGTGTTTCTGCGTCTGTTGTTAACGATGGTGATAATTATAGGTTGGTTTTAACTAATAAAAACACCGGTGAAGCCAATGCAATGCAATTAACAGTAGTAGATAGTGATGGTAATAATCAAGATGCCTCTGGTTTATCTTCTTTAACTTATTCCGCTGATGTTAAGCATATGGAAAAAACTGAAACGGCACAGGATGCTAAAATCGTTGTAGATGGGATCCAGATAAAAAGACCAACAAATAATATAACCAGTGTTATTGAAGGTGTTACGTTAAATATCGGAACAGAATCAAAAGTAGGTGAAAAAGTATCTTTAACAATTGTTAAAGATACTACTATTGTATCGGATCAAATTAAAGCCTTCGTTGAAAACTATAATAATACTATTTCTGAAATGAATGAATTAACTGCGTTTGCGGGTGAAGGCGGCGAGGATGGTGTTTTAAATGGAGACTCTACGGTACGTAATATAAAAACTCAAATGCGAACAGTATTAAATACATCGATGACTCATATTGACGGAGCTGTAAAAAGTTTTGCTGACTTGGGTATGTTAACGAATCGAGATGGTACTTTAACCCTTGATGAGAATAAAATGAATCAAGTCATGGATACCGATATGGAGAGTATCGCTGATTTCTTTACCGCTTCAGGTGGTGCTAGCGACCCATTGATTAACTTTGAAAGTAAAGGCTACTTTACCCGCCCTGGTAGCTATGATGTCGAGGTTAATAAATTTGCAACACAAGGTAAATTAACAGGTGAAATATTTAATTTAAAATCTTTACCTATTACTCTCGATTCTGATAATAATTCTTTTAAAGTTCGGTTAGATGGTTTCTTATCTAATGATATTGAACTTACTCCAAAAACTTATCAAACCATGACTGATTTGGTTGATGAGTTACAATCCCAGATAAATTCAGATAATACCTTTTCTGAAAAAGGTTTAGGAGTTAATGTGTATGAAGAAGACGGTGCGATTAATATTGCTTCTAAGCGTTATGGTACCGTTTCTACTGTCGCGATTAATGAAATCGAAGATTCGGCATTTTTCACAAGGTATCTAGGCTTATCTGTTGCCGGTGGTGTAAATGGAGAAGATGCAGAAGGGTTTATTGATGGAAAAGAAGCTGCAGGTGATGGTCAATTATTACGTTCAATAGAAGGTCCTTCTCAAGGAATTGTTGCAGAGGTCAAAGGGGGAGAATTAGGTCCTCGCGGAACTATTTCTCATTCTGAAGGAATGGGCGCAATGCTTAACAATACTCTTGATGGAATTATTGACTTCAATATTAGTTCTGCTGCTGGTGACGTTAGTGTCAGTAATACCACTATAGATGGTAAAGTTGATTCATTATTTAAGCAGATACAAAAAGTGAGTAAGCAAGAAGAAACGTTAAACTATAGAATGGAAAAGCTAGAAGCGCGTTTGTATAAACAGTTTAATGCAATGGATGGTGCAGTATCCGGATTAGATAATCTAAAAGCTTATATGACAGCAACGCTGGATAACCTCCCTGGTTACACAAATAATTAGCATTTTATGCTCTAGGCTCTTATTTAAATAGTATTCTATTTGGCTATTATTTTTATAGTGCGTTATCTTATTCTCTTTATATTTAAAATAACAACTAGGTATGACAATGGCCATTCAATTAGATCCCTTGCAACTTAAAATACAAACGCAATTACTGCATGTAACTTTTTTGAAAAATATGGCTTTTTTAAAGCAAAATATGCCTACTATTTATCAATACTATCAAGGTTATACTTCTACTAATATTCAACTCGCCCTCGATGATAATGGCTTTATTAATCTTGCTGTTAATAATGCCTTCTTATATCCTGAAGATCCCAAAGCTATATCTCATCAGCAAGTGAACGCTTTTTTACAGAATCCACCAAGCCTTGATTTCGAAATTGAACCTGTAGATGAAGAAAAATCTACTTATCAGCATGAAAAAGTTATTAGCACCCTATTTAATAAAAGAAAAGAAGACTTAAATGGTAATAGCGCTTATTCATTAAGACCCGGCGATCAAATAAACTTTATCGCATTCGTTGGAAGTGGATTAGGGCATCATATTAATGAATTATTAGATCAATATTCAATCCGATCGTTATTTATTTATGAACCTGAGCCAGATGTGTTTTTTGCTACCTTACATAATATTGACCTGGGCGAATGGTTTGAAGCATGTCAGCGATTAGGCGGTGAATTAACGCTTAAAATTGGCGGAACGGAAGAAGAGTTTGTGAATGAAATATATGCTTACTTTAAACGTGAAGGCTTCTTTAATTTAGTGCAGATGTATTTATACCGCCATTATATGAGTGATACAACGTCTGGTGCCTTTAAAAGAATCAATGAACTCGCTTACCGCTATAAATCAGGGTGGGGATTTTGTGAAGATGAAATAATTGGTATTTCTCATACTCTGACTAACATCTCTAAAAACAAAGCTCATATTCTTTTGGATGGCGTTAAACAAAATGAATCATATCCCGTTTTTGTGATTGGAAATGGTCCATCACTGACTGAGAATATGAAATATATTAAACAGAATCAAAACAATGCCATCATCATTTCATCGGGTACTTCACTAAAACCTTTATTAGATAATGGAATCATTCCTGATTTACATGTTGAACAAGAAAGGCCTAAATATATTTATCAGTGGGTAAAAAAAGTAGGACATGATGATCTACTTAAACAAATCCCTTTGCTTTGCCTTAATACTGTTTACCCTGGTATTTTATCGCTATTTAAACAACCTTATGTTGTGATGAAGTCTGGTGATGCAGGAACAACCTTTATTAATGAATACGTATCTGATAAATACCATGAGCTTTTTTTCTGTAATCCTACTGTGACTAATGCCTCTACTGCGAGTGCAGTTGCAATGGGCTTTAAAAAACTCTATCTGTTTGGATTAGACTATGGGTTTAAATCTAAAGAAGAGCATCATGCTAAAGGTAGTGCATATGATGATGTTAAATCGTTTCAGTTACACAGTGAATTAAAAGTTGCTGATAATAAAGGTGGTTATATTAATACTACCCATATCTTTGATTTTTCACGTGGCGTATTAGAAATGTTATTAGGGGCGAATAAACAGGTAGACTGCATCAATATTAGTGATGGAGCAAAAATAGAGCATGCAAGTTACTCTGATCATTTTCATCTTCCTAAACTGAAAGAGATTAAGAATAAACAAAAAGTCGTTGAGCAATACTTAACTAATAGTTTTAATGATGATTATGTTATCTCGCACGATTTATCTGCTGAATTTAAAGCGGTGCTTCCTGAGTTTCAAGCTTATATTTCTGCTATTTGCGATAGCTTAAACGAAGTTGTTAATAAGAACCAATTAACAGAAATATTTTCTCTACAATATAAATTCGTTAATGATTTCGAAGGGGATAGAAGTAGAAAATTATTCCATAAAATATTTAGTGGCTCATTAAATTATTTGCAAGCCTCTATTATGGATAATGTTTCACGTTATCGAGATCAAGTTGCACAAGAAGCTTACATTGCATTTTGTATTCATGAAATGAAAGAGCATTTATTATTTTTGTTTAATGATCTAAGTGAACACTTTGATAAGGATGCAAGAGCTTAATAACTAGGATTGGCCGATGAGTATTCAGATTACTCATCAGCCTATTTATTCAAACATATCTTCTTTTAAAGCTGTGCCTGATTTTATATTGTATTTTGCCGTTTTATTTAATACTGACTCATAACATTTTGGAGCAAGTCCAAACCCTGGTCTGATGCTTCTAATATTGTCCTTAGTTAGTTTTTCACCTTGTTTTATCTCTTTTATAACATAAAGCGAACGGCGAAATTTAACATTCCCTTTCTCGGCTTCTGTTTGTTCATAGTTTACATTGCCTAATGCTAACCAAGCTGTTTTACTATCTTTACATAGTTGAGTTAACTCTTTAGGCTCTAATGAAAAGCTATCATCAGGGCCACCACCAGAGCGATTTAACGTGACATGTTTTTCAATTAAACAAGCGCCTAAAGCAACAGAAGCGATGGCTGTCGCATTATCAATGGTATGGTCTGATAAGCCTGCTAACACTTGATAGCGATCTGAAATATCTGCGATAGTACGTAAATTATATTGTTCTGCAGGAGCAGGGTAGCCACTGACACAATGCAAAACAATCAACTCTTTACAACCATTCTTACGAGCGCAGTCAACGGCTTCTTGGATTTCTTGTTGGTTCGCCATACCTGTTGACATGATCATAGGTTTACCTGTTTGCGCTACTCGTTTGATAAGTGGCAGGTCAACCAGTTCAAAGGAAGCAATTTTGTAAGCGGGTGCTTCTAGAGCTTCTAATAAATCAACTGCCGTTGAATCAAAAGGGGAGCTAAAAATAGTGATGCCTAGTTCTTTCGCTTTAGCAAATAAAGGTTGGTGCCAATCCCATGGCATATGCGCACCTTTGTAGAGTTGATAAAGAGTCTGACCATCCCATAAGCCGCCATGAATTTGAAACTCTTCCGAGTCACAATCCATTGTAATGGTTTCATGCGTGTAGGTTTGCAGCTTAACGGCATCTGCTCCTGCTTGCTTGGCCGCTTCCATAATTTGATAAGCTCGCTTGATATCACCATTATGGTTAGCAGAAAGCTCGGCAATAATATAGGGAGGATAATCAGATCCAATTTTTCGATTATCAATAGTGACAAATGGTTTCATATTCTTCCTTTAAAGTTAATCGATAGAAGGCTGACGAATAAACAGAGTCGGTGAGACTCTTGTATAGTTTGCTGATGAAAATAGGGCTTGTGAGGCTTTATTTTCTTCTAATACCTTAGCTTCAATGGATAGTCTTGGGTGTAAGGTATCAATGTAATTAAGCGCTTCTTTAGCAAAACCTTTGCCCATATAAAGTGGATCTAGAAAAATTGAAAGAGTATAACGATTAGCTTTATTTTCATCTGACTGTTTATCTAAACGCAAAACGCCTATATCAGCTTCTGTTAATAATGATTTAATCATATAAAAGAAATGAGCTTTATCTTCGAGTTTGGCTTTCATCCATTGTTGATGTTCGCACCAAGTTGGAATCGATTTTATCAATGCATATTGTCGAGTTTGAGGTAACAATTGCCAATCATAAACTTGTTTTATATCTGAATTATTTGCCGCTCTTAATATCACTGCATTATTTTTTTTTGTTTCAAAGTCATTAATGCTGTGCACTACACGCTGTAAACCTAAACCATCACAGATAGCCAAATTTTTCAAATGCATGCTTTGCCATTGTTCGTGCATAGTTTGATAAGCAACGACTAAAAGCGTTTTAATTTCTGCGAGTTCAACTTTAATGGCCGCTCCTGCTTTAGTGAGTTGTTCACAGGTTGTTTTTTGATTATCAGCTAAAGGAATAATGATACTTGGAATGCCTAAGCAAGCTCTTTCCCATGAAGTGGTGCCGGGGGCACCTATTGCAAAGCTATGTTTAGACATTAATTCAGCCATATCCTCAACAAAGTTAATATGTTGGATCCAGTCTATATGTTGTTGGTAATATTCGCTAACGAGTTTGTAATGTGGTGCTCTTGGGCTTAATAAAACGGTCACTTTGGGTTTGTTTTTTAGCTTCGATAGAGCTTCTAATACTTTTAATGTTGCATTGGGTTGATCAACACCTCCCATGCTGAGTAAAACGGTGGGCGGAGTCGTATTTATTTTTGATTGTAATATTTTATTGCGAAGTTCAACAAACTTCGGAGTGATCAATGCAAAGTCTGAGCCTGTTAACACAAGGCTATTAGGATTTAATTTTTTATACTCTTGGGAGGTGCGTGCTAGAGTTTGATCTAAAATGATCTCTGCTTGATGTTGGCGAACGAGATCATCGATTACAAAAATCTGACAGGAAAAATGGCTTTTAATAAACCCTTCCCACTGTGCATTGATACCATAATGATCGACAATGATTAAATCTACATCTTCTATTTGTTGAATAAAACTCTGTGCATCATCCTGCCAACTAACTTGTAGCCAAGCTGCGTAATCACTACTGTTTTTGGGTTTTTTCCATTGCTTAGGTTTATTTAAGAGGTAAACATGGAATCCTTTTTTTTCAACAAACTCAATTAAATCACCTTGTTGAGAACGGGAAGCAAAACTAACTTGATGGCCTTGTGCTTTTAGTTTTTCTGCAAGTACAAGACATCGCATGATATGGCCACTGCCAATGTGTAGGGATGAGTCTGTGCGAATAACAATATTCATATTTTCACGGTATCCGTATCTATGCTTTTGTCACGCTGTATTTATAACAAACTAAATAAATGTTCAGCAAATTCCCAGTCTTCAAAAGTATCAATATCCTGGACTCTTTTTCTAGGTAATATTATCGCCTTTGAATGTGTTGCAAAAATAGCTTTACCTAATAAAAACGCGGACTTTTTTCCCCAGTAGAATTGACCCGCATCATGATAGCCTTGTTGTAAATCTTGAGAGCGTGTATTCGCATGCTCTGGTGAAAACATACTGACGGAACCTTCTTCACTTAATGCAATTGCACGTTGAATGGGAAATGAAAAAGCGGTTGCACTAAATGCGTATTCAACATCTGGTTGGGATAGTTTTTCCAACCCTTGTTGGATATCTTCAGATAAAAGAAAAGGAGCCGTTGGATAAATGCAACAGACATTATCTATTTGCCATTGTGCTGATTCACACCATGTAAGGGCATGTTGAATTACTGCTGTTGTGGTTGAGTGATCATCTGCAATCTCTAAAGGACGAATAAACGGTACTTCAGCGCCATACTTTATGGCAATATCTGCAATCTCTTGATCATCGGTCGAAACAATGATTTTATCAAAACAGTTAGATCTTTTTGCCGCTTCAATAGAATAGGCAATAATTGGCTTACCATGAAAAGGTTTGATGTTTTTTCTTGGAATGCGTTTACTGCCTCCTCGAGCAGGAATAATGGCTATATTCATAATAAAATCTGTTCTAATGTTTGGATGATATGATGTTGATCAGCTTCAGAAAGTTGAGCAAATAGTGGGATGCTAATTGCTTCTTTGTAATACTCTTCTGCAACAGGGAAATCACCCGCTTTGAATCCTAGTTTTTGATAATAAGGCTGTAAATGAACTGGGATATAATGAAGGTTTACTAATATTCCTGCGTCTCGTAATGCATTAAAAACGGTTTGGTGTGTTTTACTTATTTTATCAAGTTGTAAACGGATAATATAAAGATGCCATGAGGATTGTGTTGCATCTGATTGATAAGGGAGCGTTAATGGAAGCTTAGCCAGTTTTTCATCATATATAGCTGCTTTTGTCGCTCTATGTCCAACAAACTCATGCAAACGCTTTAATTGGCTTATTCCTAGCGCGGCATGTAATTCACTCATTCGGTAATTAAAGCCTAATTCAAGTTGTTGGTAATACCATTCGCCATGAGACTCTTCTGTCATTAAATTTGGATCTCGAGTAATGCCATGGGAGCGCAAAGATTGCATGTTTTGGGCAAGTTTAGGGCAATTGGTTGTCGCTATGCCTCCTTCTGCCGTTGTCACTATTTTGACAGGATGAAAGCTAAACACTGTTATATCACTAAACTTGCAACCACCAATGAAATCACCTTGGTAAGTTGCGCCAATTGCATGAGAGGCATCTTCAATGATTTTAAACCCATATTGAAGACTAAGCTGGTGGATTTTCAACATATCACAGGATTGCCCTGCTAAATGAACAGGAATAACAACTTTAGGAAGTTTGTTTTTTTCTGCCGCTTGTTTTAATTTTTTCTCTAGTGCAATCGTAGATAAATTATAAGTTGCAGGATCGATATCAACAAAGTCAATATCAGCTCCACAATATAAAGCACAATTTGCACTTGCTACAAAAGTAATTGGGCTTGTCCACACAATATCACCTTTGCCGGCGCCTAAAGCGAGGCAAGCAATATGCAATGCAGAAGTCGCTGAATTCACTGCAATGCTATGATCTACATTAACTATTTCATTAATCGTTTTTTCAAAAAGGGGAACCTGTGGTCCCTGTGTGAGGTAGTCAGATTTTAAAATATCGATAACCGCATCAATATCTTGCTGGTTAATATCCTGTCTACCGTAGGGGATCATTCTTCTGCTAACTCATTAAGTTTTAATAGTTCATTTGGGCTTAAAAAATGAGTATTAGTTTGTGAATTGTATTCATACCCGTGTTCAACAAGCGTGCCTTCTTCTCGAAGGTTATTAGCTGTGAAATCATTACTACGACTGAAAAATTTAATGGCTGGTGCGATAATAAAATGGTCATGATATTCATAAGTATGATAAGAATCGTCGGCAGGGCACATCACTTCATGTAATTTTTCACCTGGTCGAATGCCAACAATATTAACTTTAAGATCTGGCGCCATGGCTTTTGCTAAGTCCATAATTCGCATTGAAGGTATTTTAGGAACGAATATTTCGCCGCCTAGCATGCGAGAAAAGTTTTTTAATACAAAATCAACGCCATCTTGTAAGGTGATCCAAAAGCGTGTCATATTTTCATGGGTAACTGGTATTTCAGTCGCACCTTCTTTGATGAGTTTGTTAAAGAAAGGTACCACGCTGCCACGAGAGCCGACTACGTTCCCGTATCGCACAACAGAAAAAAGCGTTTGATGGCCACCTGACATATTATTAGCGGCAACAAATAACTTATCCGAGGCAAGTTTTGTCGCTCCATAAAGGTTAATTGGGTTAGCGGCTTTGTCCGTCGATAATGCAATGACTTTTTTAACATCATTAGCTAATGCGGCATGGATAACATTTTCAGCACCATTAATATTGGTTTTTATACATTCAGTAGGGTTGTATTCTGCAGCGGGAACTTGTTTTAATGCGGCTGCATGAATAACGTAATCTACTGAGCGCATCGCTTGTGTTAAGCGTTCTTTATCGCGTACATCACCAATAAAATAACGCATACAAGGGGCATTAAATTCCTGCTGCATTTCAAACTGTTTCAGTTCATCACGCGAGAAGATAATGATCTTTTTAGGATTGTAGCGTTCAAGTAATGTTTTGACATACTTTTTGCCAAAAGATCCAGTGCCACCTGTTATTAATATAGTTTGATTATTAAACATAATGACCTTTTATTTTGCTAAGCATTCATAATATATCGTTTATTTGTATGCGTTGATTTTGCTTTTGTTGCGTTGCATCTTTAATGACTGTGCTTTTAATTTTTTAGCATCAATGTCCGCGCGTTCTCGTAATTTTTCTACTAAATCGTCGAGTCGTTTAAGTTGTGTTATTTCTTCATTCAACTCTGCTTGTGAATATTTCTTTAAAAAATCTTTTAATTGGGCGGCAAAAAGATCTTGTTGTTGTTTGAAAGATTCATAGTCTTCTTCATCAAGTAAGATATTCAGTTCTTTTTCAAACTCAAAGATTTGTTCAAGTTTTGCTTTGATGTTATTCATTTAAGTCTCTGATATCGATACTTTTATCTATTATATTGCTGACGAATATCTTCAGGAATACCATCCCAGCCTGCTTTTATTTCAGTGATTAAAGAGGCCACCTCAGTTAAAGGCTCGGTAATATTTTTCATGTTTGATTTACTCACTTGCGAGATCATATAAGCATATAAATCATAAAGGTTAGAAGATAGTTCTCCACCTTTTTCCATATCTAAACTATCTTGCAGTTCACCTATTAACCCAATCACTTTATTGAGTGTTTTATTTCTAACTTCGATATCTTTTCTTTCAATTGCGCCTTTAGCGGCGGCTAAATTGCCTAAAATATGCTGCATAATTAACGAAATAAGCGTATGTGGATCAGCATTCTCAACTTGAGACAAACTTGTGTTTTGATATTTTCTGATTGATGAGCGAACCATATTCATTAAATTTCCTTTAACTAATTTTTTGCTGGATCTAATTTCAATTATTTTAGGTTAATTATTAAGTTTATCATTCAAGTACCAATATAATTGCTAGCTCGGTTTGAAATACATTAATAATAGTAATATAAAGATTATATGAGCAATATACATACCAAGCTTGTTTTAATGCAAGTAAGATCTAGCGATTGTTGTTTATCTTGCTGTTTATCTTCATGTTAACCTATGAATATGCGTCATATTTTGGTCATTGTCATGTTTTTGACGTTTTTGGGAATGCAATTACAAAAAATCTGATCTAATATACTCTTAGTTTAGTTTTATTTTATGAGTGTCTAATATATGCAACAACGTCCACCTATCTATTTAGTCTGTACCACGGCGCAAGAAACAGAAGTATTACAAACGGTTTTGCATTTTATAGGCGAAAGCTATCTAATTGTTAAGATTGAAAATCTTCAAGATAAAGTAAACGAGTTAAATCCTCTTTGTGTTATTTCAGGTAGTGAAAATAATAATTTCGATGAAGGACTTAAGCACTTTCCTAAAACTGCTTTTATCAGTTTGTCTGGCGAAGTTGCTTGTGTTGATAGTAACCATATCGGCGTACTTAATTTCCCTATTGTTTATTCCGAATTGACTCAGTTATTGCATATTTGCCAAGCATTCTTAAACCCTGCGCATAAATTAAGTAAAGTGAATAAATTTTTAATTTCTTCACTTGTGGGGAAAGGCTCTCGTATTCAAGAAATTCGCTATCTTATTGAACAAGTGGCAGACAGTAATGCGAATGTATTAATTCTTGGTGAGTCAGGTACGGGTAAAGAAGTCGTCGCTAGATCTATCCATGAAGTTTCTTCTCGAAATAAAGGTCCTTTTGTGCCAGTGAACTGTGGCGCTATTCCTGCTGAATTATTGGAAAGTGAATTATTTGGGCATGAAAAAGGTGCCTTTACAGGGGCTTTTGCTACACGTAAAGGACGCTTTGAATTAGCAGCTGGCGGCACTCTATTTTTAGATGAAATTGGTGATATGCCAATGCCAATGCAAGTTAAGTTATTACGTGTCTTACAAGAGAGAACCTTTGAGCGTGTCGGTGGCACTAAAGCACTGCAAGCCGATGTGCGTATTGTCGCGGCTACGCATCGCCATTTAGAAAGTATGATTGAAGAAGGCCATTTCCGCGAAGATCTGTTTTATCGATTAAACGTATTCCCAATTGAAAAACCTGCGCTACGTGAACGACAAGAAGATATTCCTCTTTTATTACAAGAACTACTGTCTCGATTGGAAGGTGAACATAAAGCAACTTTGCGCTTTACTCAACGCGCTTTAGATTCCTTAATGCAGCATGATTGGCCTGGTAATGTACGAGAACTTTCTAACTTATTAGAGCGTTTACTTATTTTACACAGTAATAAAATCATTGATGTTGCTGAACTGCCTATCAAATATCGTTATTTGGATGATCAGGGCGAAGCTGTAGAGCATATTCAGTATAACCCAGAAGAAGAAGCGATGATGGAGCGTGATGCTTTATCTGGTATGTTTGGTGATGCACCTGTTTTATCTGATGAAAGTGAAATTCAAGAAGAATCGGTTGGATTCTTAGGGCATTTGCCTGCTGAAGGAATGAATTTAAAAGATAAAATGGTTGAGTTTGAAATTGAAATGATCCGTCAAGCTATCGACTCGCAAGATGGTGTGGTATCACATGCCGCTGAATTATTATCGATGCGTCGTACTACTCTGGTCGAAAAAATGAAAAAATATGGATTGAATAAAGACGGTTAATTATTATTTATTCTAACCTTTACACCGCACAAATTCATGTGCGGTTTTTTTGTTTTTGGGGTGCCATTTTTATGGCGATTTGTTTTTATCTTGTTGTAATGTAATGGTTTTTTTGTTTTGGCATAGTAGATGCTTGGTTAGTGATATCTATATTAATTTTTAGGTGTTGCTATGACAACGAATCAACCAATTAACAATACTCCATTAGAAACTGAAAGTTATGCAGGAGAGCTTCAACAACTTCGCTCTCAAGCAAACTATATGGATCAGTTATATAAAGAATTACCTTCAGGACTGATTGTCATTGATGGTAATGGTATGGTTGCGCAGGCAAATCGCGTTGCAGTTCAACTTTTGGGTGAACCATTAGAAGAAATGCGTTGGAGTGATGTTATTAAACGTTCATTTGCCCCTAAAAATGATGATGGCCATGAGATATCTTTAAAGAATGGTCGTCGTATTCAATTATCTATTTCTTCTTTAGAGGGGCAGCCTGGCCAGTTAATCCTATTAACTGATTTAACCCATACTCGCCAGCTACAAGAAAATGTCGCTAAGTTAAAACGTTTATCTTCACTTGGAAAAATGGTGGCTTCATTGGCTCACCAAATCCGCACTCCTTTATCTGCCGCTATGCTTTACGGTGCTAATCTAGCAAATAAGACATTACATGAAAGTTCTCGCTCTCGCTTTCAAGGGAAATTGATGAACCGTTTGCAAGATCTAGAAACTCAAGTTAATGACATGTTGTTGTTTGCGAGAAGTGGCGAACAAAAAATAGTAGAAGAAGTTTCTGTTGCAACACTATTAGAAGAAGTCGAAGAGGCAAGTGATGCCATGATGATACAAGTTGAAGGGCAATTATATTGTCGATTACCTGATCCCGATTTATTTATCATGGCTAACAAAAATGCATTAACCAGTGCCATGACCAATCTTATTTCCAATGCCATTGAAGCAACAGGAAAGGGCGCTCAATTATTGATTAGCGCGGTACAGCGTTTACCAGATCAAATTGAAATCTCTGTGATGGACAACGGACCTGGTATTGATAAGCAACGCTTAGCTAAAGTAATGGAAGCTTTTTATACCACCAAATCACAAGGAACGGGTCTAGGACTTGCAGTTGTACAAAGTGTTGCTCAAGCACATAGTGGGACTGTTGAAGTTAAGTCTGAAGTGGGTAAAGGAAGTTGTTTCACATTAGTTTTACCGCTACATCGTGTTGGTGAATTGAGTCAAGAAAATGACGACTTAAGTCAAGCACAAGTAATAGGAGCTTAATATGTCACAAGGTAAATTATTAGTTGTTGAAGATGATGCAGGTTTACGTGAAGCCTTGATTGATACATTGTTATTAGCGGGCTATGACTGTCAAGAAGTAGACAGTGGTGAAGCTGCGTTAATCGCGCTTAACAAATCAACATTTGATTTAGTGATCAGTGATATTCAAATGGGGGGCATGACTGGCCTAACGTTATTGCAGAATATTAAAGATAAACACCCTGAAACGCCTGTTTTATTAATGACAGCTTATGCCACTATTGATGATGCTGTAAAAGCGATTCAAGATGGCGCTATTGATTATTTAGCTAAACCTTTTTCTCCAGAGGTCTTATTAAACCAAGTTAGTCGTTATGCGCCAGTGCATAAAGTCGCTTCTTGTACTCCTGTTTTTGGTGATGCAAGCACTGCTGCTTTATTCAAAATGGCAGATAAAGTTGCAGCTTCAGATGCTTCAGTAATGATTTCTGGCCCAAGTGGTTCTGGTAAAGAAGTGTTATCACGCTATCTACATGATAAATCACCACGTAAAGATGAAGCTTTTGTGGCGATTAACTGTGGTGCTATTCCCGATACCATGTTGGAATCGACTTTATTCGGTTATGAAAAAGGTGCATTTACTGGTGCTGTGCAAGCTTGTCCAGGTAAGTTCGAACAAGCTCAAAACGGCACTATTTTGCTCGATGAAATCACAGAGATGCCATTAGAGTTACAAGTTAAATTATTGCGTGTTTTACAAGAAAGAGAAGTTGAACGCTTAGGCTCTCGTAAAACCATTAAGTTAAATATTCGAGTATTAGCAACCAGTAACCGTGATTTGAAAAAAGCAGTTGATGCAGGGACTTTCCGTGAAGATTTATATTACCGATTAAATGTATTTCCATTACAGTGGTTACCATTACAACAACGTCAAGGAGATATTATTCCTTTAGCTGAGCATTTGTTGACTCGTCATGCAACGGAGCAATCTCTTGCTATCCCTTGTTTGTCAGAGACTGCAAAACAACGATTATCTCAGTATGCATGGCCAGGCAATGTACGTGAACTTGATAATGTAATGCAGCGTGCTTTGATCTTATCTAATAGCGATGTTATTGATTGTGATGCATTAATTTTAGAAGACCAACAGTTTGAGCATATTTTAAGTGCTCCTGATGAAGAGGTTCTTAGTGAAGAAACTGTTGTTCCTGAGACAATACAAACTTTTGAAAAAGTTAACAATGTAAATTCTGATACTGATGGGGTTACGCACGCTCAAGCAACGGACGCAACAACGGAAGCATTAGGGCAAGGCTTAAAACAACAAGAGCAAAAAATAATATTAGAGGCACTACAAACTTGTCGTGGCAAGCGAAAAGATGTCGCTGAGTTATTAGGTATTAGCCCTCGTACTTTACGCTACAAAATAGCGCGAATGAAAGATCAAGGTATTGCTTTGCCTGCTTAGTTTTATTTATTCGCATTGCATAAGCTTTACTTAAACCTTACTCTACATTTAATATTACGGCGTGAGTTTGATTGGCTCACGCTTAATTCCATTTCCTTTTTATCTATTTTCCAAAAGTTATTTTATGAATTTACGTTATAACAATGATGTATTAATTATAAATTATAGCTTGTAAGTAATAACTATTATCACTACAATTTCCGTGCTGATAATTACTCTTATTTATGGAAAAAAATATGTCTATCAAAAAAAATCTAACCGTACTTTTAGCTGGCGCGTCTGCATTAGCAAGTTCAATGGTCTATTCTGCTCAAGAAGTTAACGTATATTCTTACCGTCAACCTTTTCTGATTGAACCTATGATGAAAGAATTTACTGCTGAAACAGGCATAAAAGTAAATATCTTATTCGCTAAAAAAGGATTAATCGAGCGTATCAAGCGTGAAGGTAAATTATCAACTGCAGATTTAATGTTAACGTCAGATTTTAGCCGTTTAACTATGTTTACTGAAGATGGTTTAGCGCAACCGGTTAACAGTGATGTATTGAGTAAGAATATTCCTGCTCAATACCAAGGTGCTGAAAAACAATGGTTTGCATTAACAACTCGTGCTCGTAGCATCTACTCTTCTGTAGAGCGTGTTGGACCTGCGCCTAATGTGACTTATCAAGATCTTGCTTCTCCTGCTTTTAAAGGAAAAGTATGTATGCGTTCTGGTAAACATCCTTACAATGTTTCGTTACTAGCTTCTATTATTGCTCATGAAGGCGAAGCAAAAGCAAAAACTTGGTTAGAAGGTTTAAAAGCAAATCTAGCACGTAAACCACAAGGTAATGACCGTGCTCAAGTTAAAGCAGTAAAAGAAGGTTTATGTGATTACGCATTAACTAATAGCTACTACCTAGGTAAAATGTTAAATGATCCTAAACAAGTATCTTGGGCAGAGGCGGTTCATATTAACTTCCCTAATCAAGCGACAACAGGTACTCATGTTAATGTAAGTGGTGTTGCTTTAACTAAGTACTCGCCTAACAAAGAAAATGCTATCAAATTGATGGAATTCTTATCTGATGATGTTGCTCAGAAGATGTATGCTGAAATTAATTACGAATATCCTGTAAAAGAAAATGTACAAGCATCTAAATTAGTTGCATCATGGGGCAAATTTAAAGCAGACGACATTAAATTATCTGATGTAGCTGCTCAACATAAAGCTGCTATTAAGTTAATGGATGAAGTGAAATTTGATCTCTAAGTTTTTCAATTTATACAAGTTACTGCCTTGGGCGGTAACTTGTATTTTGTTATCCCCTGTTATTGCCATATTTTTAAGTGCTTCCATCAATGATGAAAGTGGTAACTTTCAACATCTTATCGATACCGTTTTATTCTCTTATATTAGTAATACTTTACTTCTTATTCTATGTGTGACCCTTATAAGTTTATTGATTGCAATGCCTTGTGCTTGGCTAGTTGCATGCTGTGAATTCCCTAGTCGTAAAATCTTGCAATGGGTGCTTATGCTACCACTTGCTATTCCTCCTTATATTATTGCCATTGTTTATACCGATTTGTTAGATTTTGCTGGACCAGTACAAAGGGCTTTACGGGCCGTTTTTAATTGGCAATCCGTTAACGATTATTATTTTCCAGATATACGCACCTTAATAGGTGCTTCTGTCATTTTAGCGTTAGCGTTATATCCGTATCTTTATTTATTATTACGTAGTGCTTTTTTGACTCAATCTGGCGTGCTTTTTCAAGCTGCAAGAACCCTCGGTTTATCTCCATTTAAAGCTTTTTGGCGTGTTTCTATACCACTTTCGCGTTCAGCAATGGCGGTAGGGATTTCATTGATTGCAATGGAAACCTTAGGAGATTTTGCGACGGTAAATTATTTTGCTGTTAGCACCTTAACCACTGCTGTTTATGATACTTGGTTGGAGCTTGGCAGTTTGAGTACTGCGGCAAAAGTATCTTCATTAATGTTATTAGCTTTAGTGATATTAATCTCGCTAGAGAGTTATAGCCGAAGAAAGCAACAGGTATATCAACGTAATGGTAGTGTACAAACAGAGCTGCGTTTTCTTTTAACGGGGTGGAAAAAATGGGCTGCACTTAGTTTTACTTGGGGTTTATTAAGTTTGGCGTTGTTTATCCCTCTTCTTACCTTGCTTTATTATGCTGGCCATTATTTTAAAGAATCGTTAAATGATGACTTAATGAGTTACACGCTTAATAGCTTATGGTTAGCTTTTTTAGTTGCATTCTTAGCGTTGTTGGTTGCTTTGATTGTTAACTTTTATCAACGTTTAAGTCCTAGTTTTGCTGCTAAATCAACCATTCGACTATCTTCATTAGGTTATGCTGTACCTGGTACTGTCGTCGCGATAGGGGTTTTAATTCCATTAACTAATATTGATTTATGGCTGAATGATTTATTTGTGGCACAAGGTTTTTCTTCATTAGGGTTGGTATTATCTGGCTCTTTGTTTATTTTAGTTTTAGGTTATCTTGTGCGTTTTAGTGCTATTGCGGTAGGCAGTGTTAATAGCAGTTTAGTTCAAGTTTCACCATCATTAGATTTAGCTTCTAGAACATTAGGTAAAAATGCAGCTAGAACTATTTGGTATGTTAATCTTCCTCTAATAAAGAAAGGGTTGTTAACCGCGTTTATTTTGGTCTTCATTGAAGCAATGAAAGAATTACCCGCCGCTTTATTATTACGACCATTTAATTTCGAAACATTAGCGACTTATGTCTATCAATTCGTTTCCGATGAGACGATAGAGTATGCTGCATTGCCTGCGTTAATGATTATTGCATTAGGTTTAATTCCTTTTATTGTGGTTAACCGTTTATTGGAGAAAAAGGTTTAATGAGTGCTTTAACTATTGAAAACTTAAGTTGTGCTTATCAAAAAAATACGGTTTTAGAGTCTCTTGATCTTGTCTTAAATGAGAATGAAATAGTTTGTTTATTGGGTGAAAGTGGTTGTGGTAAAACAACGTTATTAAGAGCGGTTGCCGGTTTGCAAACTGAATTAACAGGTAAAATAGCGATCCAACAAAAAGTACTTAATGATAGTGATGTTTTTATATCACCAGAATTAAGAAAGATTGGGCTTATTTTTCAAGATTATGCATTATTTCCACATCTTAATGTTTTTGATAATGTTGCATTTTCTTTAAGTCAGTTTTCAATCAAAGAGAAACAAATACGTGTTCAAGAAGCGCTTGATTTAGTTAAGCTGGCTGATTTAGGAGAACGCTTTCCTCATCAACTTTCTGGTGGTCAACAACAACGTATTGCGATTGCTAGAGCGATGGCATATCAACCTGATTTAATGCTTTTAGACGAACCTTTTTCAAATTTAGATCAACATGTAAGATTTCAACTCATTCATGAAATTCGAGAGTTGTTTAAACAACGCGAAATGAGCGCATTATTTGTTACGCATTCGAAAGAAGAAGGCTTTGCTTTTGCTGATCGCATTGCACTAATGCGAGCGGGTAAAATTATACAAATTGATACACCTCAGAATTTATATCAACGTCCCATTACACCTTATGTTGCCGACTTTATGGGACAAACGAATTATATTGAAGCTGAAGTTATCGACCAATACACTTATCAAACTTGTGTCGGCTTATTATCTAGCGACGAGATAATCAAGGAACCTCCTGGTCAAAAGCTACGTTTATTATTACGACCAGAACATTTAGCGTTAGCATCGAATAATAATGGCGAAGCAATGATCAAGCTGGTTGAGTTTCAAGGAGCGTTACAACAAATTACTGTTCATTTTAAAGGGCAAGATTTTGTTATTAGGCACAGTAACCATAATAGGGATTGTATTCAGTTCAATGTTGGAGACAAGGTGGATTTAAATATTTTAAATCATGATCTTATTACTTTTCCTCTTTAACCTATATTGTATGATTAAGCTGTTACGTATCAATGCATATAACAGCTTAATCAATTCAAATTAAAAGAAATACTTTACGATATACTCGGACTTAACTCTTCCATTAAACTCGCTTTTAAGCTCGCTTCTTGCTCTTTAGTTAACGAATCACCATCTTCCGTTGATACGATAAATAAATCCTCGGCACGTTCACCAATTGTGGTAATTTTGGCTGTATCTAATACCAATCCATGATCCACAAAAACGGTTCCTATATTCGCTAGAATACCTGGTGCGTCAAAGGCGACCACTTCAATTTGCGTACGTTTACGGCGCGTAGGTAAAAAGGTAATTTGTGGCTCAAATTTGAAAGGCTTTTTAACCCTTTCTAAACGAATAATATTTGAATTAACGACATCGGGCTCAAGCAATGAGTCAACAATCGCTTCGCGCAAGCGTTGTATTTTACCGTCATCAATATGCTCACCATCTTCTTCTAATACTGTAAAAGTACTTAATGAATAGTCATCGCGACTTGATAGGATTTTGGCATCATGCACGCTTAGCTTTTTATTATCGATTTCAGTTACCACCGATGAAAATAGCGCAGGCATATCTTTACGATAAACAAATATTTCACTGCCACCACGTGCATTTTGAGTGCTTATTAACACCAATGGCTTGCTGTGGTCTTCATGTTTTAATAAATGCTGTGTATGCCAACAAATCTGTGCAGACGTGTAACGGAAAAAATAATTGAGTTTAAAACGTTTCCATAACGGTCTAACTTGCTCTTCAGTGATCCCCAATCCCGCTAAAATATTTAATGCTTTAAATTGGCGGTCTCGAATACGGTCACGAATATCAGGCGGGTTTTCTAAACCGCGTCGTAACATGGTCAAGGTTTTATAGTAGGTGTCGCGTAATAAAGAGGCTTTCCAGCTATTCCATGTATCTTCATTGGTCGCGCAGATATCGGCAACAGTTAAGCAATATAATAGATTGAGATGCTTCTCATCACGAACCAGTTTTGCAAACTCAATGATTACATTTGGATCACTAATATCGCGACGCTGTGCGACTACTGACATATTTAAATGATGTTCAACTAACCAGGCAACGACTTTACTTTCATGGCGTGTTAAACCGTGTAATTCACAGAAAGCTAATGCATCTACTGCGCCTAAAGTTGAATGATCACCTTGTTGCCCTTTGGCAATATCATGGAAAATTGTCGCTAAAAATAATAATTCAGGTTTTTCTAAATCGTTATAAATTTCATGTGCTAAAGGGTGTTCAACTTTGCTGTTTGGATAATTGTAAATAAACTTAGCGAGTTTATGAGTATGTGCATCAACCGTATAAGCATGGAATAAATCAAATTGCATTTGCCCAACAATACGGCTCCATTGTGGTATGTAGGCTGCAAGAACACCATGCTCATGCATCAAGGTAAAAGGTAATCCCATGCCGCGAGGGTGTTTAATGATTTGCATAAATACAGCGCGACATTCTGGAATATTTTGTAACCAGTGCGTTAAACAACGTCGTGCTTCGCGCAAATCACGTAAAGTCGGTGAGTAAATGCCTCTAATACGAGGATCATCTGCGATATAAACAAAAAGTTGTAGCATTGACTCTGGATTATCTTGAAATAATCCTGGTGTAGTGAGTTCGATTTTGTTGCCGCGTATTTGGAAGTGGTCATCGATAACGTGAAATTGAGTGGGTACATTTCCTAAAATAGCTTCATCGAAATATTGTAATAACATTTCATTAAGCTCTTTAACGCGTCGTATGGTTTGATAGAACATTTTCATCATTTGTTCTATCGCTTCATTACGCTGTCCCGTATAACCTAATAATTTAGCGACATCACTTTGGAAATCAAATAATAAACGGTTATCAGGTCGATTTGTCACTGTATGAATGGCAAAACGTATGGTCCAAAGCTGAGATTGGCATTCGCTTATCTCATGATATTCACCTTGTGTAATATAACCATATGAAGTTAATTCTAATAAACTGTGCGCGTCAAAATGACGTTTAGAAATCCATGCGATAGTTTGAATGTCACGTAAACCGCCGCAACCATTTTTAATATCAGGTTCAAGGTTATAACCATCACCACGACAGTTTTTATGACGATCAAATTGCTCTTCTTTTTTAACTGTAAAAAATTTATCTGATGGCCAAAAATCTTTCTGAGCTAGAATACCTTGTAATTTCTCAAAGGTATTTTCATTACCGCGAATCAAGCGAGATTCAATCATGCTAGTGGCAACGGTAATATCTGCTTTACCTTGTTCTAAACAATCTTTAAGTGTGCGAACACTATTACCCACGTCTAATTTCAAATCCCAGAGCAGGGTGATCAATTGACCTATTTTCTCCTCTGATTCTTTACTAAAACCGTGATCTGATAGAATTAATAGATCAATATCAGATTTAGGATGTAATTCACCACGACCGTAACCACCAACAGCAAGGAGGCTTAGATCAAAACTTTCATTTAAACCGACAAGATCCCATAAACGCATTAATAATTCGTCAACATAACGAGCACGCATTTCGACTATTTTGTTGATATGTTTTTTGGCTTTAAATTGGTCTATTTGCCAGTCACCGAATTCTTGTAGATGTTGTTTAAGAAAAGGGATGGTTAAGTTTTCGTTTGGAATAGCTTGCGGGGAGTATTGTTCAAAGTTCATTTAAAGCCTCATAATGAAGCCTACAACGTTTTGATTAAGTTGTAGGCTGACATGTTTATGCTGGGTTAATAATGCGCTCAATGGTTTCTTCTGGACGCAATGTTAAAATTTCAACACCTGTTTCAGTTACTAATAATGTATGTTCCCATTGTGCTGATAATTTCTTATCTTTAGTGACAACCGTCCATTCATCTTTTAATACTTTACAGTCTCGTTTTCCTGCATTAAGCATAGGCTCGATAGTAAAACATTGGCCAGCTTTTAATACTTCGCCTGTGCCTTTTTTACCGTAATGCAATACTTGAGGTTCCTCGTGGAAACCTGCACCAATACCATGTCCACAATATTCACGAACAATAGAGTAATTATGGTTTTCTGCATGTTTTTGGATGGCTGCACCAATGTCGCCTAAACGAACGCCTGGCTTAACCATGTTAATCCCGATATATAAACATTCTTGAGCAACACGTGATAAACGTTCTGCTAAAATTGAAGCTTTACCAACCATAAACATCTTAGAGGTATCACCGTGGTAGCCGTCTTTAATAACAGTGATATCTATATTAATCGCATCGCCTTCTTTTAATGGCTTATCGTTAGGAATGCCGTGACAAACAACGTAATTTAATGAAGTACAAATTGATTTAGGAAAACCATGATAATTTAATGGAGCAGGGATTGCCTGTTGATCATTTACAATATAGTCATGACAAAGTTGGTTTAATTCGTTGGTTGTTACACCTTTTTGAATATGCGGTTCAATCATAGTTAATACGTCTGCAGCTAATTGGCCTGCAATGCGCATTTTTTCTATTTCTTCAGCAGTTTTAATGATTCCTGACATGTTATTTCTCTATACTTTGAATAAATTATCTATGCGTTAACTATAAAGAATTTTGAGTCTCGGTGCTAGGTAAAAAAGTAGTGGTAACAAGTCTCAAGAGAAAGTAGATAAAAGACAGTAAAAATTGTATCAATTAGCACGCTATTTATTGAGCTACGTAAGTAACTATGGTATAAAGCGCACCGAGATTGAATGATTAATTTTTTAGTCATCTTCTCAAATAATCAATATAATCATTTTGATGCATGTAATGCATTGAATAGTAAGGTTATATTAAAAAACAACACACACGCATCGACACGTCACTCGGGGTGCCTTTTTCTGTTTAAGAAATTAATGGTCGAGTGTATGGGATGTGTGGAGGCCTAACCCCTTAAGAGGAAATTCAAATGGCAACAGTATCAATGCGCGATATGCTACAAGCAGGCGTTCACTTCGGTCACCAAACTCGTTACTGGAACCCAAAAATGAAACCATTCATTTTTGGTGCTCGTAATAAAGTTCATATCATCAACCTTGAAAAAACAGTTCCTATGTTTAACCAAGCGCTTAACTTCCTAGAAGCTAAAGCATCTAAAAAAGGCAAAGTTCTTTTTGTTGGTACTAAACGTGCAGCTTCTGAAGCTGTTAAAGAAGCTGCTATTGCATGTGATCAATTCTACGTTGATCACCGCTGGTTAGGTGGTATGTTGACTAACTGGAAAACAGTTCGTCAATCGATCAAGCGTTTGAAAGATCTTGAAGTTCAAAGCCAAGACGGTACTTTTGACAAGTTAACTAAGAAAGAAGCGCTTATGCGTACTCGTGAATTAGAGAAACTTGAAAAAACACTTGGTGGTATCAAAAACATGGGTGGTATCCCAGATGTAATCTTCGTAATCGATGCCGATCACGAGCACATTGCAATTAAAGAAGCGAATAACCTAGGTATTCCAGTTATCGCTGTTGTAGATACTAACTCTTGCCCAGATAACATCGATTACATCGTACCTGGTAATGATGATGCTATCCGTGCAGTTAAGCTTTACTTAAGTGCAGCTGCTGAAGCTGTTAAAGAAGGCCGTACTGCAGAAGTAGTAGTAGCTGAAGGTTTTGTTGAAGAAGAATCAGCTGAGAAATAAGTTCTTCTAAATTAATAGAAGCTCTTATTAACCAATCATTGGTTGGTTATCAGGGGTCTATATGGCCCCTTTTTTTATAGAATTAAAATAGGAATTCAGACAATGGCTATTACAGCTCAGCAAGTTAAAGAACTTCGTGACCGCACAGCTGCGGGTATGATGGATTGTAAAAAAGCATTAGTGGAAGCGGATGGCGACATCGAGCTTGCAATTGAAAACATGCGTAAATCAGGTGCAATTAAAGCAGCTAAAAAAGCAGGCCGTATCGCTGCTGAAGGTGCTATCTTTGCAAAATCAAACGGAACAACTGCACTAATCATCGAAGTAAACTGTGAAACAGACTTCGTTGCTATGGATAAAAGCTTCTTAGCATTTGCTGAAAAAGTAGCTGATATCGCACTTGCAAACAAAGTAGATACAGTTGAAGCATTAAGCGCACTAGCATATGACGACGCTACAGTTGAAGACGCTCGTGCAACTTTAGTCGCTAAGATTGGTGAAAACATTTCTGTACGTCGTTTACAAATCGTTGAAGGTGAAAACCTTGGCGCTTACGTACACAGCCGTAAAATCGGTGTTATCTCTGTGCTAACTGGCGGCGACGCTGATTTAGCTAAAGATATCGCAATGCACGTTGCTGCAGCATCTCCTCAGTTCGTTAAGCCTGAAGATGTACCAGCAGAAGTTGTTGCTAAAGAAAAAGAAATTCAATTACAAATTGCAATCGACAGTGGTAAGCCTGCTGAAATTGCAGAAAAAATGGTAAGTGGTCGTATGGCTAAGTTTACTGGTGAAGTAAGCTTAACTGGTCAATCATTCATCAAAGATCCTTCAATGTCTGTTGCTAAACTTCTTAAAGGTGCAAATGCAGATGTTGTTTCTTTCATTCGCTTAGAAGTAGGTGAAGGGATTGAGAAGAAAGAAGAAGATTTTGCTGCTGAAGTTGCTGCTACTATGGCCGCTGCTAAGTAATGATCTTTAAAAACAATGACTAATGTTTTTGAACGTTAATCTGTTGTAAAAATGAACCGCGGCATAGCTGCGGTTCTTTTACATTTATAACTCAATGAATTTGTTCGTTTTTAAACCTATTTTTTAAACTGTTTTTTGATAATCAATTTAAAAAATCGGTATTATTTCAACTTGAGGAATGGAATTATGAGTACTAACCCTAAATCTGCTTATCGTCGTATTTTATTAAAATTGAGTGGTGAAGCCCTCGTTGGTGAAGAAGGGTTTGGTATTGACCCGAAAGTACTGGATCGCATGGCATTAGAGATTAAATCTTTAATCGAATCTGGCGTACAAGTTGGTTTAGTCATTGGTGGTGGTAATATTTTCCGTGGCGCAGGTCTTGCTCAAGCAGGTATGAATCGCGTTGTTGGTGACCATATGGGGATGCTAGCAACGGTGATGAATGGTTTAGCAATGCGCGATGCATTACACCGTTCACACGTTAATTCTCGCCTAATGTCTGCTATTCCTTTAAACGGTGTTTGTGACGATTATAACTGGGCTGAAGCGATTAAATACTTAAAGCTAGGTACTGTTGTTATTTTTGCTGCTGGTACTGGTAACCCATTCTTTACTACCGATTCTGCAGCTTGTTTGCGTGGTATCGAAATAGAAGCTGATGCGGTTTTAAAAGGGACTAAAGTAGATGGTGTTTACGATGCCGATCCTGTGAAAAATCCAGATGCTAAATTATACAGTGTATTAGATTACCAAACGGTATTAGAAAAAGAATTACAAGTGATGGATTTAGCTGCTTTTACTTTGGCGCGTGACCATAGCTTACCAATTCGTGTATTTAATATGAACAAACCCGGCGCATTAAGCCGTGTTGTATTAGGTGGTGATGAAGGAACAACGATCACCCATTCTGAAGAAAATATTTAATTATTATTAGATAATTAATTTTAAAAATTAGTTAGTCAAACATGTAACTATCAATGTATTGTTATTAAAAAGTGTAACAACCTTGATAATGATTTAATAAGTTAGGAAATAGATATGATCAACGAAATCAAAGATGATGCTCAAACTCGCATGAACAAAAGCATTGAATCATTTAAAAACCAATTAGCTAAAGTACGTACAGGCCGTGCTCACCCAAGTTTACTTGATGGTATTATGGTACCTTATTACGGTTCAAATACGCCTTTGCGTCAAGTGGGTAATGTTTCTACTGAAGATGCTCGCACTTTAACTATCACTGTGTTTGATGCAACATTAATTGCTGCTGTTGAAAAAGCGATTATGGGATCTAACTTAGGTTTAAACCCAATGTCAGCCGGTACTGTTATCCGTATTCCATTACCTCCACTAACTGAAGAGCGTCGTAAAGATTTAATTAAAGTGGTTCGCGGCGAAGCTGAAAATACACGTGTAGCCATTCGTAATATTCGTCGTGATGCAAATGGTGATCTTAAAGAGCTTGAAAAAGAAAAAGAGATTAGCGAAGACCAACAACGTCAAGGTGAAGAGCTAGTTCAAAAAGCAACAAATGAAAGCATCAAGAAAGTTGATGAAGTATTAGCAGTTAAAGAAGCTGAATTATTAGAAGTTTAATCTTCTTCTGCGTGTCGTTTTATTTAACACACGTAATTTTTTAACTCTTTTTTCAAGGATTATTGTGACCTTAGATACATCTGACACTAAGTTGCTAAAGCACGTTGCTATCATCATGGATGGCAACGGTCGCTGGTCTGAGCAAAAAGGGAAACACCGTGTTTTTGGTCATAAACACGGTGTTAAAGCATTACGTAAAGCCATTGTGTTTGCTGCGGAACAAAAAATACAAGCATTAACTATTTTTGCTTTTAGTAGTGAGAATTGGAAGCGTCCAGAAGAAGAAGTCAATATGCTTATGGAGTTGTTTTTTACTGTGCTAGGTGGCGAAGTGAAAACACTGCATAAAAATAATATTAAACTCAATATTATTGGTGATATTGCGAGCTTTAGTGACCGCCTACAAAAAAAAATACATGCTGCGCATTTATTAACTGCAAATAATACGGGTTTAGCGTTAAATGTAGCTGCGAATTACGGCGGTCGTTGGGATATCACTAACGCAACTCGTCAAATTGCTCAACAAGCAGTTGATGGCTCCTTAAATGTAGAAGATATTAACGAAGCATTATTAACACAAACATTATCATTATCTGAGTTACCTGATATTGATCTAATGATTCGTACAGGTGGTGACTACCGCATTAGTAACTTTTTACTATGGCAATTAGCTTATGCGGAATTATATTTTACGGATACATTGTGGCCAGACTTTGATGCTCAATCATTTCAATTAGCGGTAGATGCTTTTAAAAGTAAAGAGCGGCGGTTTGGACAAACCAGTGCACAAATAACTAGCTAGTTTTTATATAATAGATATAACGGGATTTTCTGTGAAACAACGAATTATCACTGCGCTTGTATTAGCGCCACTAGCTATTTCGGCTATTTTCTTTTTACCTCTTAAATTTTTTATGCTGTTTGGTGCAGCTATCTTTTTACTTGCAAGTAAAGAGTGGGCTGGATTTGTAAGTAAAACACCTTCGTTTTCCACTATTTATGTGTTTGGTTTGTTTTTAGGTGCAACTTTAATGTTGATGCCTGTTGGTGTTATTTGGGATGGTGCCTTACCTAATCAATATATTATTTCTGGATTAACCGTCGCTAATGTTTGGTGGTGTGTTGCATTGATCTTGGTGGTACGTTACCCAAAATCAGCAACTTTATGGCAATCAAGCAAGTTCATTAAAAGTATTTTTGGTTTATTAACCTTGGTGCCATTTTTCTGGGGATTAGTTATTTTACGCTCAGTGAATATGCATCATGATTTTTATTTTGGCGCTGAGTTATTAATGTATGTTTTCCTATTAGTATGGGCAGCTGATACAGGTGCTTACTTTGCAGGTAAAAATTTTGGTAAGCATAAATTAGCTCCTAATGTGAGTCCAGGTAAAACCATTGAAGGTTTCTTGGGCGGTTTGTTAAGTGCAATGGTTGTGGTTTATTTTGCTGTCGATTTCTTTGCTATATCTGACGACAAAATCGCGCTGTTTTTTGCCGCTTCAATTATTACCACATTGGTTTCTGCTTTGGGTGATTTAACTGAAAGTATATTTAAACGAGAAGCTGGATTAAAAGATAGCGGTAATTTATTGCCAGGACATGGTGGTATATTAGATCGTATCGATAGCTTAACTGCCGCCGTTCCTGTCTTTGCGCTGATTTACATTTACTGGTTGATCTAGTAATGAAAAATTTGGCAGTGCTTGGGGCAACGGGATCGATCGGTGACAGCACGCTTAGTGTTTGTCGCCATAATCCTGATTTATACAATGTGCAGTTTTTATATGCTGCTTCGAATGTTGAAAAAATGCATTCTCTTTGTATCGAGTTCAAACCTAAATATGTTGCCTTATCTAATACAAAAGCGGCATTAGCGCTTAGTTCGTTATTAAACGAATCGCAATTAGACTGTCAAATTATTCCTGAACATGAAGTGCTTGCTCTTTTGGGCAGTGATGAAGTTGATTCAGTAATGGCCGCTATTGTTGGTGCTGCTGGTTTAAAAACGACATTAGCCTCAATTTATGCAGGAAAAGAAATTTTCTTAGCAAATAAAGAATCTTTAGTAATGTCTGGTGCATTACTGATCGATGCCGTTAATCAACATGGTGCAACATTATGGCCTGTTGATAGTGAGCATAATGCGATCTTTCAATCTATGTCGCCGACATTACAAAATGAAATTGGCCGCTGTGATCTTGAAGCTAATGGTGTTTCTAAAATCTTATTAACAGGATCCGGAGGCCCATTTTTAGATAAACCATTAGACGAGTTTGATGCAATAAGTCCAGAAATGGCGATCAAGCATCCTAATTGGTCAATGGGACCTAAAATATCAATAGATTCAGCCACAATGATGAATAAAGGGCTTGAATATATCGAAGCTAGATGGCTTTTTAATACAAAAAAAGATCAACTACAGGTTATTATTCACCCTCAATCTGTTATTCATTCTATGGTGCAATATCAAGATGGTAGTGTGATTTCGCAAATGGGTAATCCTGATATGCGAATTCCTATTGCACATGTCATGGGTGATAATAGCCGCATTAAGAGTGGTGCTAAACCTTTCGATTTTTTTGCAACAGATAGTTTCACCTTTCTTGAGCCTGATTATAAACGCTATCCGTGTCTTAAGTTAGCAATACAAACTTGCTATGAAGGACAAAACTCAACGACTATTTTAAATGCAGCGAATGAAATAGCTGTTCAAGCATTTTTAGAGAAAAAAATTAAATTTACTCAAATTTCAAATATTGTCGACTCTGTATTGAACCAATTAACTTACCCTGCGGCCTCATCAATAGAAGCACTATTAGAAATAGATAAAATAGCAAGATCGACTGCATTTAATATTATACACAGAGGTGAATTTTGATTGATTTTATATGGAATACTGCAGCCTTTATTGTTGCCTTAAGTATTTTGGTGGCTATTCATGAGTTTGGACATTTTTGGGTTGCGCGACTTTGTAATGTAAAAGTTCATCGTTTTTCAATTGGTTTCGGTAAAGTTCTTTTTAAGAAAGTAGATAAACAGGGGACTGAATTTGTGATTGCCGCTATTCCATTAGGCGGTTATGTCAAAATGTTAGATGGGCGTGTTGAAGAAGTGCCTGAAGAGTTATCTGAATTCGCTTTCGATAAAAAAACAGTTTGGCAGCGTATCGCTATTGTTGCCGCTGGTCCAATTGCCAACTTTTTGTTAGCCATTTTTGCATTCTTTTTGATGTACATGATTGGAGTAAATAGTGCAAAGCCAATTATTAATGGTGTTATTGATAATAGCCCTGTAAGTGTTGTAACAGAAAAACAAGCATTTCAAATTACATCTATTAATGGGCAAGTAGTGAATGACTGGGAAGCAGTTAACTTAGCTCTAATTACACAAATTGGCGAATCACAACTTGAATTAGGCATTAAACCTGTTGTGCAGACTGGCTCACAGTTACAGAGTAACCCTGTGGAACCAAATCAAAC
Organism: Psychromonas algicola; assembly: GCF_004378355.1. Lineage (GTDB taxonomy): Bacteria > Pseudomonadota > Gammaproteobacteria > Enterobacterales > Psychromonadaceae > Psychromonas. The sequence continues at coordinate 21,401 of NZ_SNUB01000009.1, read as the reverse complement.
CTATACAGTCCCATTATCTAATTGGCACTATGATCCTAAAAAAGAATCGATTATTAGTAGTTTAGGGTTTATTCCTTTTTCTCCAAATGTGTATTTGATTGCTGCAAATGTAGTTGAAGAAAGTGCAGCACAACGTAGTGGTTTATTGGTTGGTGATAAATTAATAGCAATTGATGGAATTAAGCTAAATGATTGGGTTCAATTCGTAGGAGTCATTCAAAATAATGCGAACAATCCACTTGAGCTAATTATTGAAAGAAACTTTGTTCAGAAAACGCTCACTATTACACCTGATGCACGAGAAGTGGCAGGTAGTTTGCTAGGTTATATTGGTTTGTCACCTAAAGTTGATGCTTATCCTGAATCATTTAAAGTTAATTTGAAATATGGTGTTATTGATTCAATCACCAAAGGCATTGATAAAACATGGCAGTTAAGTCATTTAACGGTTTCTACGCTTGTTAATTTAATTACAGGCGAATTATCAGTTAAAAACTTAAGTGGACCTGTCGGTATTGCTAAAGGCGCGGGAATGAGCGCAGACTATGGCCTTGCTTATTTCTTAGGCTTTATTGCACTGATTAGTGTTAATTTAGGGATTATGAATTTAATCCCATTACCTGTGCTTGATGGTGGTCATTTAATGTATTACTTCTTCGAAGCATTAACAGGCAAACCTGTTCCAGAAAAAGTACAAGAATTCGGTTTTAAAATTGGTGCTGCAGTATTAATGACATTTATGTCTATCGCCATATTAAACGATTTAAATTTATTATAAAAATTAGCGAGTTAACAATATATTTATCTATGATTTTTAGGTAATCTACTACGCGCTATTAACCCGTATGTTTGAACTGTTTTGCACTAGAGTGCGCAAGGATTTTGTTGATCATGTCTAAGAAGTATTTACTAATATTGGTTTTGATTTTTACAGGAGGCCTTTCACCTTTTGCTGCTGCTGAAGAAATGACCATTTCAGATTTGAAATTCGAAGGACTGCAACGTGTCACGCTAGGGGCTGCATTATTGAGTTTACCTATTCGTGAAGGTGATGTAGTTGATGATTATGAAATATCAAAAGCTGTAAAAAAACTCTACGCAAGTAACCACTTCGAATCTATCGACCTATTTAAAGAAGGCTCTGTACTTATTTTTAAAGTTAAAGAGCGTCCAACCATTAGTGCAATTGAATTAACGGGCAACGATAAGTTAACTGATGAACAGATCTTAGATTCTCTTAAATCGTCAACAATCAAAGTCGGTAGTTCTTTAGATCGTACCGTCTTATCTAGTATTGAGAAAAGCTTAGAAGATTTTTATCACAGCATCGGTAAATATAGCGCGCAGGTGGAAACGATTGTTACGCCATTACCTCGCAATAGAGTGTCAGTACAAATCGTTTTTCGTGAAGGTGTTGCGGCTAAAATAGAACAAATTAATATTGTTGGTAACAAGGCTTACCAAGAAGAAACATTATTAGACTTATTAACGTTAAGTGAATCCGGTGGTTGGTGGGATTTGTTTGCAGATGATGGTTATCAAAAACAAAAGTTGACTGCTGACCTTGAGGTTATTAAAAGTTATTACTTAAACAGTGGTTATATTCGTTTTCAAATTGAAGAAACGCAAGTTGCACTGACTCCGAATAAAAAAGGCGTTTACGTTACTGTGAATGTTAATGAAGGCGACATTTATAAAGTTGAAAATATTAGCTTTATTGGTGATTTATTAGGGCATGATGAAGATATTAAAAAATTAGTCGCGTTACAAAAAGGCGACACTTATTCTGCGTCATCTGTTTCTGCATCGGAACAAAGCATTCGTAAATATTTTGGCCGTTTGGGGTATGCGTTTCCTGAAATAAACACCTATCCAGATATTGATGATGAAACAAGCTCTGTTATCGTGAGATTTGCTATCGAAGCCGGACAACGAGGTTATGTTAGAAATATTAATATATCAGGCAATACCACAACCAAAGATGTTGTGTTACGAAGAGAAATGCGTCAAATGGAAGGGGGCTGGTTGTCAAGTTCAGCGATTGAAACTTCACGAACACGTCTTAACCGTTTAGGTTTCTTTTCTGCTGTTGATGTTAATACGCAACGCGTAAGTAGTGACTTAGTTGATGTAAACGTTAATGTTTCAGAACAAGCTTCAGGACAATTTAATTTTGGTATTGGTTACGGCACAGAATCAGGACTAAGCGTAACGACTTCTGTACAACAAAATAACTTTTTAGGAAGTGGTGACCGATTAGGATTTGCTATTTCTATCGATGACTCAGATCGTAATGTCAGTCTTAGCTATAACAAGCCTTACCTTACTGCTGATAGTGTAAGTGGTGGTGCACAAATTTCTTATAATAAATTTGATGCAAGCGCGGCTAACATCGCTGATTATACTAATACGACTTACGCTTTTAGGTTAAGTACTGGTTTTCCTGTTAATGAAGTTAACCGTTTAGGCTTCAGTACTGGATGGGAAAATACAAATATTAGCGATTTAGATACCGATGAAAGTTACTATCAATTAGACAACTTTTTAAGTATCTACGGAATTGATGACGATGAAGATGCCGTTTTTAATGACTTTGATATTACAAGTAGCTGGTCTAGGAATACCTTAGATAGAGGGCAATTAGCAACGCAAGGAATGTCAAACAGTTTAAGTGCAAAAGTAACATTACCAGGTTCAGATCTTCAATATTTCAAAATAGGATTTGATATTCGTAACTATCAACGTATTACTAAAAATGGTGAATGGACTACATTATTAAGAGGAAGTCTTGGTTATGGTAATGGCTATGGACAAAAAGATGGTGAAGATCAAATTCTGCCTTTCTTTGAGAACTATTATGTTGGTGGTTATAGAACGGTACGAGGTTTCTCAAGTAACACAATAGGACCTCGAGCTCTTTATACTGACGATGATAATGATGATACTGATGCGATCGGTGGTAACGCAAAGTATTCATTAAGTGCTGAACTTATCTTTCCAACCCCATTTCTTGATGAAGCTTATTCTAGTCAAGTGCGAACTAGTTTTTTTGTTGATGCAGGTGAAGCTTGGGACACTGAATTTGATTATAGTAGTTTTATGAGTGAGTGTAATACGGACTGTGACAATATTACTGATTACTCAAAACCAGGTAATATTCGTGTTTCAACGGGAACTCAGTTAACTTGGGTTTCGCCTTTAGGTGCGCTTGTATTCACATTAGCCGTACCATTAAAAGAATATGACGGCGATGATACAGAAGTGTTCTCATTTAACATTGGAAATACATTCTAGTAAATTAAATAATTTAATTTATGGTAAGTGATCAATACTATGTCTAACTCGCTTACTGACTGACTTATTAATATGGAGTAAACAATGAAAATCTTTTTTAAAATTATTACACTAGCTGCAATTGCTGCGTCAATGTCTGTAGCACAAGCGGCGGAAATACAAAAAATTGGCGTTGTATTTCCATCAAAAGTAATGAGCCAGTCTCCACAACGTGCTCGTATGATTAAAAAGTTAGAAGCTGAATTTAAAGATCGTTATACAGAGCTTCAAACATTAGGGCAAAGTATTAAAGATATAGAAGAAAAAATTAAGCGAGATGGAGAGTTACTGAGTACAGAAGAGCGCACTGCATTACAACGTCAACATCAAGTTAAAGTGTCTGAATATAAATTGAAAGGTAAAGCCTTTGAAGAAGATCAGCGTCGTCGTCAAGGTGAAGAGCAGCAAAAAACATTAACGCTTGTTCGTGAAGTTATTAACAACCTTGCTAAAGAAGGCGGTTACGATCTTATTTTAAATGGTGAGCAAATCGTTTTCACAAAACCTGAATTAGATATTTCAGATAAAGTGATTCAAGAAATTAGTACTAAATAGGTTTTATTATGGCTTATTCATTAGCAAATTTAGCAATTCAGTTATCTGCCCAATTAAGTGGGAATGGTGATTTACAACTATTTAATTTAGCTACTTTCGAAGGTGCAAAAGAAGGTGATATTACTTTTGTTTCCGATAAAAAGCTATTAACTCGATTGGATGAGTGTAACGCCAGTGCCATTGTATTGCCTAGTGTCTTAAAAGGGTCTTACCAAGGCGATGCGCTATTTATGGATAACCCTTATGTAGGTTATGCTTTATTGGCTCGATTATTCGATACAACGCCTAATTTGAAAATTAGCATTGCGCAATCCGCTCAAATTCATGAATCTGCGGTTATCGGTAAAAATGTTGCGATCGCTGAAAATGTTGTTATTGGAGAAGGTGTCCAAATCGGCGATAATTCTCAAATATTTGCAAATACTGTGATTGGTGAAGAAACGATTATTGGTGAAAATTGTAAAATCTACGCCAATGTATCTATCTACCATCGCACGATTTTAGGTAATCATAATATTATTCATGCAAATACTGTTATTGGTTCTGATGGTTTTGGTAATGCACCTTATCAAGGGACTTGGGTTAAAATCCCCCAAATTGGTAAGGTTATTATTGGTAACGATGTTGAAATCGGCTCTAGTACAACGATTGATCGCGGTGCATTATCTGATACGATTATTGGTAATGGAGTAAAAATCGATAACCAATGTCAAATAGCGCATAATATTAAAATCGGAGATCACACTGCTATAGCAGGTGGCACGAACATTGCTGGTAGCACTATTATTGGAAAAAACTGCATTATTGGTGGTAGTTCCACCATTAATGGGCATATTAATATCGCCGATAAAACAATTATTACTGGTAATAGTATGGTAATGAGAAGTATCAAAGAGGCTGGTATGTATTCTTCTGGAGTACCTGCTCAAGATAATAAAGCGTGGCGTAAAAATACTGCTTATACGTTAAAAATTGAAGAGTTATTCAAGCGAGTTAAAGAGCTTGAAAAACAAATTAAAGATAAAAATTAAGGAAATCACCTTGTCTAACGAATTAAATACTCTTGATATTAAAGAGATTATGAATCTTTTACCGCACCGTTACCCTTTTTTATTAATTGATCGTGTTACCGATTATGTTCCGGGTAAAACTTTAAACGGCTATAAAAATATTTCTTTTAATGAACCTCAGTTCACTGGCCATTTCCCAGGCACACCTGTTTTTCCGGGCGTTATGATTTTAGAAGCCCTTGCACAAGCAACGGGTGTATTAGCTTTTGCAACTTATGGTAAACCTGCTGAAAATGAACTATATTTTTTAGCATCGATTGATAAAGTGCGTTTTCGTAAACCTGTTGTACCGGGTGACCAATTGGAACTAGATATTATCTACCTTAAAGAGCGCCGTGGTATGGGCAAATTTGAGTGTGTTGCTAAGGTGGAAGGCCAAGTTGTTTGCGAAGCTGAAATAATGTGTGCAAGAAGAGAGATCTAATGATTGATTCAACAGCAAATGTTCATCCAACGGCGATAGTGCATGAAAATGCGATTATCGGCAAAAATGTAGAAGTCGGTCCTTATACTATCATCGGCGATAATGTTGAAATTGGTGATGACTGTTGGATTGCTCCACATGTTGTAATTAAAGGCTCAACCAAGATTGGAAAAGGCAATAAAATTTTTCAATTTTCGTCTATTGGTGAAGATTGTCAGGATTTGAAGTACGCTGGAGAAGAAACCTTTTTAGAGATAGGTGATAACAATGTTATTCGCGAAAGCTGTACTTTCCATCGTGGTACTATACAAGACGAATCTTTAACTAAGGTTGGTAGTAATTCATTGTTTATGGCTTATGTTCATATTGCCCATGATTGTGTTGTTGGTGATAATGTTATTGTTGCGAACAGTTCAGGTATCGCGGGTCATTGTCATATTGGTAATAATGTTATTATCGGTGGCCACTGTGCATTCCATCAATTCACTCGAGTTGGTGATTTTGCTATGACTGGCGGTGGTTCTGTAGTTAATAAAGACATTCCACCTTATTTTATGGCTTCAGGTCATTATGCAGAAGCACAAGGAATCAACTCTGTTGGCCTTAAGCGTCGTGGTTTTGATAGTAAAACCATTATGGCAATAAAGCGAGCTTATAAAGTAATTTGCCGTCAAGGCTATACGTTAGAAGAAGCAAAAATTGAATTGGCTAAAAGCATTGATGAGAGTCCTGAATTAAAAGTATTATTAGACTTCATCTCTGTAGAGAATCGCGGTATTGTTCGATAAGCCATTTATTGAATGATATTTAGAAAAAGGCTCTTATAGAGCCTTTTTTTTTAATTAGAAAAAGAAGAGTGAAAATGAAAAAACCATTGCGGATAGGGTTAATTGCTGGTGAAACTTCAGGTGATATTTTAGGTGAAGGTTTAATTAAAGCCCTTAAAAAAACATACCCTGATGCTATCTTTGAAGGGATTGCTGGACCTAGAATGATTGCTCAAGGGTGTACTGCACTACATCCTTTGGAAGCTTTATCTGTGATGGGGTTCAGTGAAGTATTAGGGAAATTACGTAGCATTCTTCGTATTCGCAAATCAATTATTCAACATTTTATTGATAATCCACCTGATATTTTTATTGGTATTGATGCGCCTGATTTTAATTTAACCGTTGAACTTAAATTAAAACAGCAGGGCATTAAAACTATTCACTATGTAAGTCCTTCCGTATGGGCTTGGAAACAATGGCGCATCCATAAAATAGCTAAAGCAACCGATTTAGTGTTGGCATTTTTACCTTTTGAAAAAGCTTTCTATGATAAATTCGATGTACCTTGTCAATTTGTTGGTCATACATTAGCTGATCAATTACCTTTAATACGTGATAAGTCAAACGCACGTAAGCAACTTAATATAATGCCTAATGAAAAAATCATGGCTATTTTACCAGGAAGTCGTAAAGCTGAAGTTGAATTATTAGGGCCGATTTTCTTACAAGCTGCACAAGTTATCCATCAGAAATACCCTGATTATCGTTTTATTGTTCCTATGGTCAATGATCGTCGTAAGACTCAATTTCAATCTCAAATAGAACAATTGAAGTCAGTGATTCCTATTACCTTAATTGATGGACAATCCAGTGCTGTTTTGCAATCGGCTGATAACGTATTGCTCGCATCAGGCACTGCTGCATTAGAGGCTATGTTAGCGAAAGCGCCGATGGTCGTTGCTTATAAAGTAAAACCTATCACCTATCTCATTGCTAAATCTTTATCGAATGTAAAATACACTTCACTCCCCAACTTAATTGCGGATAAAGAAGTCGTTAAAGAGCTCAGTCAGCATGATTGCACCGTGGAGAATATTGTTGCTGAATTAGAGCGTTTAATAGAGCATGATGGAGAGCAAATGGTCGAGACATTCACTGATCTCCATAAACTTATAAAGTGCGATGCTGACACCCAAGCTGCAGAAGCGGTGATTAAATTATTAAACAGAGAATATTAAGATGGTTAAAGCAAAAGTGGAGTATCCTGAAGTCATCTATCCGTCTGTACAATATATTGCAGGGGTGGATGAAGTTGGGCGCGGGCCTTTAGTAGGGGATGTTGTTACTGCAGCTGTTATTTTAGATCCTAACAATCCTATTGATGGATTAACAGATTCTAAAAAATTAAGTGAGAAAAAGTTAGCTTTATTGTTTGATCAAATTAATGAAAAAGCGTTAGCGGTAAGTATTGGGCGTTGTTCTCCTGAAGAAATAGATGGGCTTAATATATTGCATGCAACCATGCTTGCTATGCAAAGAGCTGTGCAAGGTTTACCTATTCAACCTAATTTTGTATTTATTGATGGCAATCGTTGCCCTGATTTGAAAATGCCAAGTGAAGCGATAGTGAAAGGGGATTTAAGAGTCGCTGAAATTAGTGCAGCTTCAATCATTGCAAAGGTCACTCGCGACCGAGAAATGGTTGAGTTAGATATTCGTTACCCACAATATGGTTTTGCTAAGCATAAAGGTTATCCAACTAAAGCGCACTTTGAGGCGATACAAGAGTATGGTGTAACTGCAGAATATAGAAAAAGTTTTAAACCCGTTAAAGCTATTCTAGCTTCATCTTCTAATTAGTTCCTTTAAAGTAAAATGTGATGCCTGAAATGAGTACTGAAATCGACCAATTACCTCAACCTAAAACACCTAAGTTTGTGCATCTGCGTGTGCACAGTGATTTTTCAATGGTCGATGGTTTAACGAAAGTAAAACCACTTGTTGCTAAAACAGCGGCATTAAACATGCCTGCTTTAGCGTTAACGGATCAAACTAATTTTTGCGGTTTGGTAAAATTTTACAGTGCTGCCCATGGTGCAGGTGTAAAACCCATTATTGGTGCTGATTTCTGGGTTAAAAGCGAATTATTAGGTGATCAGCAGTTTCGTCTAACAGCATTAGCGATGGATGCGGTTGGTTATAAAAATATCACTGAGCTTATTTCAAAAGCCTACTTGCGTGGGCATGTAAAAGGGCGTGCTGTATTAGATCAATCTTGGTTAATTGAGCATCAACAAGGGGTTATTTTATTATCTGGTGCAAAGGATGGTGACCTTGGAAGAATGTTATTGAAGGGCAACCAGGCAGCTGTTAATGAAATAATCCAATTTTATAAAACGCATTTTCCAAATCGCTATTATCTAGAACTAATTAGAACGAATCGTGTTAATGAAGAAGACTATTTGCACTTAGCGCTTGATGTTGCTGTTCAACAACAGTTGCCTGTAGTTGCAACTAATGAAGTCATTTTTGCAGATAAAGAATTATTTGATGCACATGATATTCGAGTTTGTATTAATCAAGGTTATGCATTAGGCGATGAAAAACGCCCTAAAGATTATAGCCCTGAGCAATATCTGCGTAGTGAAGAGGAAATGTGTGAGCTTTTTTCTGATATACCAGAAGCATTGCAAAATAGTGTAGAAATAGCTAAACGATGTAACGTGACATTACGCTTGGGCGAATACTTTTTACCTGATTTTCCAACCGGTGATTTACCTATTGATGAATTTTTCTGTAAGGTTTCACGAGAAGGTTTAGAAGAACGTTTAGACTTCCTGTTTGATAAAAATAGCGAAAATTTTGCTGAAATAAGAAAACCCTATGATGAACGATTAGAAACAGAGCTAACCGTTATTAATAAAATGGGATTTCCTGGTTACTTTTTGATCGTGATGGAATTTATCCAATGGAGTAAAGATAATAATATTCCAGTGGGGCCGGGGCGAGGATCCGGTGCTGGTTCATTGGTGGCTTATGCATTAAAAATTACTGATTTAGACCCCTTAGAGTTGGAATTGCTATTTGAGCGATTCTTAAACCCTGAGCGTGTCTCGATGCCCGACTTTGATATCGACTTTTGTATGGATCGACGTGATGAAGTTATCGATCACGTAGCTGAACTTTATGGTCGCGATGCGGTATCGCAAATTATCACTTTTGGTACCATGGCCGCTAAAGCGGTTATTCGTGACGTTGGACGTGTATTGGGTCATGCCTATGGTTTTGTCGATAGTATTTCAAAGCTAGTTCCTCCTACACCAGGGATGACATTAACTAAAGCCTTTGAAGAAGAGCCTCGTTTACAAGAGCGTTATAACGCAAGTGAAGATGTTCGCGCATTGATCGATATGTGCCGTACTTTAGAAGGTACGATCCGTAATGCAGGTAAACATGCGGGTGGTGTTGTTATTTCTCCAACGACAATCACTGATTTTGCTCCTTTATATTGTGACGATGAAGGTCATAATCCAGTTACACAATTTGATAAAAATGATGTAGAAACCGCTGGTTTAGTTAAATTCGACTTCTTAGGATTGCGAACACTTACTATCGTTCAGTGGGCTTTAGATATGGCTAATGCTCATAAACATGAACGTGGTGAAGAGCCCATCTTTATAGAAAAAATAGATTTAACGGAACCTGCCTGTTTTGAATTACTAAAACGCTATGAAACGACTGCTGTATTTCAGTTAGAGTCACGTGGTATGAAGGATTTGATCCGTCGTCTACAACCTGACTGTTTTGAAGATATGATTGCACTGGTGGCGTTATTCCGTCCTGGTCCATTGCAATCGGGTATGGTAGATAACTTTATCGAACGTAAGCACGGTCGAGAAGTGGTTTCCTATCCTGATGAAAAGTGGCAGCATGAATCGTTAAAGGGGATCCTCTCTCCGACTTACGGCATCATTCTTTATCAAGAGCAAGTCATGCAGATAGCTCAAGTACTTTCTGGCTATACCTTAGGTGGCGCAGATATGTTACGTCGAGCTATGGGTAAAAAGAAACCTGAAGAAATGGCAAAGCAACGTGCGGCCTTTGAATCAGGTGCTGTCGAGAATGGTATTGATGGCGAACTTGCTATGAAAATATTTGACTTAGTAGAAAAATTTGCGGGGTACGGCTTTAATAAATCACACTCCGCCGCTTATGCATTGGTATCCTATCAAACACTTTGGATGAAGACATTTTATCCTTCTTATTTTATGGCTGCGGTAATGTCTGCGGATATGGATAACACGGATAAAGTGGTTATCCTGGTGGATGAATGCCAGAACATGGGACTAACTTTATGTCCTCCTGATGTGAATGAAGGCTTATTTAAATTCAATGTTGATAAAGACTTACGCATTATTTATGGCATTGGAGCGATTAAAGGTGTTGGTGAAGGGCCTATTGATGCGATTATAGAAGCAAGAACGGAAGGTGGAAAATTCCGAGACCTATTTGATTTTTGTAACCGTGTTGATTTAAAACGCTGTGGTAAACGTATCATTGAAAAGCTTATTCTTGCTGGTGCCTTAGATAATTTAGGCCCACATCGTGCCGCATTAATGGAAAATCTACCTGATGCTTTAACGGCTGCTGCGCAACACAAAAAAGCAGAGTCATCGGGACAAACAGATCTATTTGGCGTATTAACAACAGATGATGATGAAATAGAAAATAAGTTTTCTGTTGTTGAAAAATGGCCTGAAAAACAATGGCTCAAAGGTGAAAAAGACACGCTAGGTTTATATCTAACAGGGCATCCAATTAATCAATATGAACCACATTTAAGAGCAATCAATTGTCTTAAATTAGGTAATTTGGTGGTTAATGGACGAGCTCAGAATAGTCGAGTTTGTGGCTTAATATTAGCAATGCGCGTCATGGTTACAAAAGCGGGTAAGCGCATGGGGATATTAACCCTAGATGATAAAAGCGCACGTATGGATGTCACTATTTTTGCAGATTTATTAGATCAGCATGAAGATCTATTATTCACAGATAATATAGTCGTATTACAAGGGCAAGTCAGTGAAGATTACTTTAATGGCGGCTTGAAAATGAATGCGCGTGAAATTATGAGTATTGACCAAGCTCGTGAACGTTTTGCAAGTAAGTTGCGTCTCACTATTTCATCAAATATTTTACAGTCTCAATCCATTGAGCAATTTCAAGAGCGTTTAAATTCAATTTTAGCACCTGCATCCGGTGGTTTATGTCCTGTATTTATTAATTATCAAAACCATCAGGCTCAGGCTGAAATTGAGCTAGGCATTGAATGGTCAATAACACCTAGCGATGATCTTCTATTTGAGCTTGAGCGTCTGCTTGGTGAAGATAATGTGACCCTTTATTTTGATCAAGGTTAGTTGCTTATGCAAAATAAAATGGTTTCTTTATTTCAACACCATTTAACTGAATTATTAAGTCAGCTAAATAATCTCTCTATAAAGCCTCGTTTAATTGTTGCTTTAAGTGGTGGTGTAGATTCAGTTGCTTTGCTGCATTTGCTCGCTGTTTTACGAGATAAGCATTCAGAATTCACTGTATTAGCCCATAACGTGAATCATGGATTAAGTGAAAATGCACAATATTGGACTGAATTTTGTGAAACGCTTTGTAAACAATTAAAGATCACATTAATAAGCTCTACCGTTAACATAGAGAATAAGCCAAGAAAAAGTTTAGAGGCGCTTGCTAGAGATGCGCGTTATCAATGCTTTAAAAATAAAATGCAAAGTGGTGACGTGATTTTGACAGCCCATCATCAGGATGATCAACTTGAGACATTATTGTTAGCTTTGAAAAGAGGCTCGGGCAGTACAGGGTTACAGGGGATCCATAGCACACAAGTCTTTTTTAATGGTTTCTTAGTGCGGCCGCTATTGAATTTTTCGCGTCAACAAATTGTAGATTATGCTTTATTTCATGGACTGCAATGGATTGAAGATGAAAGTAATCTAGATATCGAGTTTGACCGCAACTTTATCCGTCAAAAAATATCTCCTTTATTAATTAAACGTTGGCCTGCGATTGCTCAATCTGTTTCACGTACGGCGCAATTATGCCAAGAGCAACAATCGCTATTAAATGAAGTGGCTGAAGTGGATTTAAATGAATGTGCTGGTTTTCATTATTCACAACACACTTTATTGATTGCTAAGTTAACAGAGTTAAGTGTTGCTAGACGTAACAACGTTATCCGGTATTGGTTGAAACTAAATGGATTAAATTACCCAAGTAACAAACAACTACAGGTGTTGTGGAAGGAAGTTGCATTAGCAAGTTTAGATAAGCAACCTAAATTAATTTTAGAGTCACATTCAATTCGTCGTTACCAAGAAGCGCTTTATATTGTTAACGAAGAACAGATTAAACTAGTTCAAGAGCCAAAACAGTGGCGAGGAGAACCTTTACTAGAATTTGTGGAAACAAAGGTTACTGTTGATTTTTCACAAGTAGATCCGATGATTGCAAAACAGTATAAGGTAGCGTGTTATTTCAGGCATCATTTAGAAGCTAACTTAACTTGTCTGCCTGAAGGGCGGAATAAACAGCGAAGCATTAAAAAGCTACTACATGAATATCAAGTTCCACCTTGGCTTCGAGATCAAATCATATTTATTATGATTGATAATCATCTAGTTGAAGCCATTGGTTTATGGCAATGCCAACATGATAACCTACCTGTATTAACAGTATCACTTATTTCGAGTTAGTGCTTTTTGAGCGTAGAGCTGTTGGTCTGCTTGTTCAAATAATTCAGTTGCATTCATTCCTATTTCCCAATTACTTGAGCCAATACTTGCTGAGAAGTTTGCTTCAGATAAGATAATGTTTTTGTCTATTTCTTGTAACAAGCGTTGGTGAACTTTAATGATAGAACAACTTTCAGCCGGCAATAATATAATCGCAAATTCATCACCTCCAATTCGGAAGATCATATCCGATGTTCTAACGCTTTTAGTTAATACTTGTGCAAAGGCTTTTAATACTTCATCGCCTTTTAAATGCCCATAGGTATCATTAATCGGTTTAAAGTTATTAATATCTAAGATAATTAGCGATAACCCTTGATGCGTTCTATTACTTTGCTCAATCGCATTTTGAATAGTCGCCTCGTAATAAGCTCGATTACCTATATTCGTTAAATGATCTTTATAAACCATCGAGGTCAATTCAGAGAATTTCAAAGCATGCTTCAAACTTGTTAATAACAAGCTATGTAATTCCGTTAATATTTTATCTTCATTAACTGTTAAAGGTTCATCACTTTGATAAGTAATGGTTCCTAAGCGAGGGAATTGGCCTACCGCACCTAAATTAAAGCTTTTGCTGAAACTATTGTTTTTCGTTTGCGATAAGCTAAAAAAACCATGGGCTGATTGAAAGCGAATACTAAAAGGTCGGACAAATTTTGCCGCTAAAGTGGCAAAGTTTGTCAGTAAGCCTTTTAAATCTAAATCCTGTTGTAACATTTCCAAGCATAACAATTTATTTTCAGCGCTTAATAAAGGGTCATTCGAAAATACAGCAAACATAGGCGCAGTCGATTCATAATCACTGTGTTTAGTGTTAGATATAGTTTCCATGATGAAATTCCTTAACGTTTTAAAAAAGATAACAAATAAGATAAAGCAGTATTCATGCCAGTCACGCAAGTTTATTTTGTTTTTACTTTGATTTGATAGGTGTGTTATCTTTTAAAATTGTGTAGCATTGCTTTATCAGGGGCATGCTATTTTATTGATTTTTACTTTTTAACTAGAATGTTGTTTTACTTGGTTTGATTTTTGCTTGTTAGGTTTTTGTTAGCTAGGAAATGGTAAAAAATATCATTTATTTTTAATTTGATGTGTTTGATGTTAATGAGGGGGCGTTGGCTCCTCAATCTAACTTATATTTATAATATCGTAGGAAAAAATATGACTGCAAAAGTAAAAATACTATCATTAATTGGTTTGTTATTTACATTAGCTATTTCTATTGTCTCAGGAATTGGTTTCAGCAATTTCAAATCAGCTTCTACAGACAGTAATATGGTTAAAATGGAAGACCAAGCTTTTTTAATATCGAAAGCGGTAGATCAAAAAATGAACCGCTACTTTGATGCCTTACACATCGCTTCTGATACGATAAAGGTTAATGAAACGGAAGGTGTGGTTGATATTAGAGAGACAATACACCTTCTTGGATTGTTAACTAATCAATTAGGTGTCATCGATGCCTACATTACAACGAACCAGCCCAAAACCTATGCTTATGGTTTTGATGGAATCAACCCAGGTTTTAATGCTAGAGAAAAGGGAAGAGAGTGGTTTTTGCGTGTAATGGATGGTGGTGAAGATAACGTTATTACAACGCCTTATATCGACTCAAAAGGCAATGCTGTAATGGCGCTTGCTGTTCCTGTCAAGCGTAATGGGAAAGTGATTGCTGTTCTATGTCTTAATATGGACGTGAATCAAATCACAGAGTTCCTTAATGAATTAGATCCTAATAATCAACTTTATGCTAGTCGTGAAGATGGTTACTTACTTGCAGCTAAAGACAAAGAATTAGTAGGGAAAAATTTATACGACTTACGCCCTTCTTATAAAGCCTTTCAAAACGAAGAGGCTAGCAATCATAATTATGACTTAAATGGCAAAATGTACACTGTTGCTTCAGCACGAGTTGAAACATTTGGCTGGAATGTATGGTCTTGGAATACGATTGAAAACATCGACCAAGCATCAAATGAAAATTTAAAAGTTAGTTTATTAATGGCGTTTATTTTTATTGTTGTATCACTTTATATCGTTTATTTAATTGTAATGAAGGTGATGTATTTGCCTATTGGTGGTGAACCCACTGAAATTGAAAAAATAGTACAGAAAATTGCACAGGGTGATCTGCGTTCTGTTGCTTCTGCGACAGGTCAAGAAACAGGTGTTTATAAAGCATTGTTAACCATGGTTGATAGCTTAAAAGATATTATCGAAAGCATTAACACTTCTGCACAACAATTAAATACTTCATCTGAAGTTATGTCTAAATCCGCTTCAAGTGTTAATAAAAGCTCTGAATCACAAATGATGCAGTTAGAGCAAACCTCAACGGCAATGAATGAAATGACAGTAACTGTTGACGAAGTTGCGCGCAATGCTTTAGAAGCATCAACAGCTGCTGATGAAGCAAATAATCACTCTAAACTGGGTATTAGTGTGGTTAGCGGTATGAATGGTGATATATCAACCTTAGTACTTGGGATTACTGATGTACAAAAAGTAATGGATAAGTTAGAAGGTGAAATTGAAAACATTGGTAATATCATTGAAGTAATACGTGGTATTTCTGATCAAACTAATTTACTTGCTTTGAATGCTGCGATTGAAGCGGCTCGTGCAGGAGAGTTTGGTCGTGGTTTCTCTGTTGTTGCTGATGAAGTGAGAAGTCTTGCTAATAGAACGCAGGAAAGTACTGCTGAGATTCAGGGCATGATTAATAGTCTGCAAAGTGAATCAAAAAATTCAGTGGAGTTAATGCAAGTTAATGTAAACAATGCACAAGCGACAGCTGAAAAATCACAAGAAGCAAACAACGCGCTTGAAGAGATTCGTCGGTCTGTCTCAATTATTCAAGATATGAATAATCAAATCGCAACAGCGGCAGAAGAGCAAACTTTAGTTGCCGGAGAAATAAATGAAAGTATTGTTGGAATCAATGACATTGCTAAGGTGACTTTTGATAGTTCTGCCAATAATACTAAAGCTGCCGAAGAACTTTTAAGTATTGCAACTGCGTTGAACAAACGAGTTGAAATATTTAAACTTTAAAATATAAAATTAAACACTATAAACTTCTTTTTTATAGTTTAAGGCGTTCAAAAAATGCTACTTAATCTTTTCTGGGTTAGGTGGCATTTTTATTGGTGTCGTAGTTTGCGGTATTCAGTAAACATTCGTTATTAGAGGCATTTTTAATTCCATTTAAATAATCATTTAATTTTTATTATTAAGCATTATCACTTACCTAGATCATGTTATTCTTTGTTTTTATAATTATGATAACTGTACTGAGTTAATGCCTGTTATTAAAAGAGAAGTTTATGTCTAAGAATTTATCTGAAGTATTATTTTCCAAAAAAAACAATGAAAGAGAGACTTCTACGCTAATACAAAATAGTGGCTCTAAAAAAAATAAAAAGCTTCATAATACAGAAGCAAACAATGAAAATAAAACTGGCTGGTATCGATTAATAAAATTAATGCAATGGTCTTGGCAAGGTATTAATGTTGTTGATACTTACGAAATATTAGCTGAAATTAGTGCATCAGAAAACGAAAGAAGTGATCCTCATTTATTAGACACTGTTGTAGGCTTTCGATCTGGCAACTGGAGTTATGAATGGTCTAAAAAAGCCATGGTTTTTCAAAAGAAAGCGAATGAATTAGCTGAACTTGGTCATAAAGAAGCTGCCAAAAAAGCCTATTACACGGCGTCTCAATATTATAGTGTTGCAAGTTATCCTCACCTAAAAGGCGATGACAATAGTATTCAAGCTCAAACCTTGGCTTTTTTGAATTATCGTAATGCCTTTACGCAAGATGAAACAGGGCTATTAAAAGAAATATTAGTCCCGTTTCAAGGTAAAAAAATTAGTTGTTATTTACATTTACCTAATGATGATGCCATTCACCCTGTTGTGATTGTCAGTCCGGGTATTGATGGATTGCAGTGCGACTTATTACCTTTATATGAAAAACATCTTAAACAAGCTGGTTTAGCTATGTTAACTGTTGATATGCCTGGCGTTGGTTTTTCTAGCAATCTTAAATTAGATCAAGACTCATCAAAATTACACCAAGCGATTTTACATTATATGAAAGAGGTTCCTTGGGTTGACCAATCTAGGATGTCTGTGATGGGCATGAGAATGGGAGGGAATGTCGCAAATCGCCTTGCTTATATTGAGCCAACGCTAGTAAAAACAGCGGTAAGTGTTGCTCCTGCTGTTGCAAGTGTATTTGATAATTATGATAATTTTTCTAAACTTTCTCCGATGACTTTAGATTGTTTTGCTAGTCGAATGCAAATGAATAATTCCGATGCAAATCATTTATATCAACATTGTTTACCATTTTCATTGGTAAAACAGGGATTACTTGGTCGAAAACGCATTAAAATACCCATGTTAGGTATTGGCTATGTAAGAGATATCATGTGTAATGAACAAGATTTAAAATTAATTGCTCGAGCAAGTTTTGAAAGCGAGTCTATGATTATTGATAAATCACCCATTTTTGCTTCATATTTAGAGTCTTTGGAGTATTCAACGGAATGGTTAGTCAGACATTTACGAGAGTAAATGATATATTAAAGTCAATTATTCATATATGAAATAAAAGGAAGTACCCCAATCATGTCAGATACTCCTTTAAAGGGTCCATCAAGAGGCCGTTTATTTAAATTGTTTACCGATATCGGTCCTTATTTCCGCAAATTACATTCTAACGAGAATAAGTTTTTCTTTGATTGTTTAGAAATATGTGTAGATGCAGAGGAAGATCCCGAAAACAGAGTTTTCTTAGGCTGGTGGTTACTAGTGACTCGTACTGATAATAAATTTGAGTGCGAACGCTTTAACGGTTTATATGACCTAGAAGGCAATTGGGTTACTGCTAAAATTAATAAAAAACAGATGCAGCAATTAGATAAGTCATATGAATTATTTATTGAAAAATTGAGTCATTTAATTGACGTTGAAATCGATTGTGAATTAATTGCACTTTAGTTGATTAATTTGTTAGGACTAGATTTTTGCCAATTTCATTCTGGTAAAAATGATATACTTGAAAACAGCAGCTATTTAGTTGCTGTTTTTTTTCGGCTCAATAGCGCTTATTAATTAAAGATGTCTTTGAATGTTGAGCTTTTTTATTGTCTAAAATGTAGCATTGATAAATGAACGCGAATAAAAAAACAATTGTAGTTAAACTAGGTACCAGCGTCCTAACGAGTGGGACAGCAAAACTTGACCGAGCTCAAATGGTTGAAATAGTACGCCAATGTGCTCTTTTACATCAACAAGGTCATCCCATCATAGTGGTTACCTCTGGTGCAATTGCTGCAGGTAAAGAACATCTAAATATGCCGGATATAGATCCTACTATTGCTAACAAACAAATGTTAGCTGCGGTGGGGCAGGGGCAATTAATAAGCGAATGGGAAAACCTATTTAGGATATATGGTTTACATGTAGGGCAAATGCTATTAACGCGTGCTGATTTGGATGACAAAGGTCGTTTTCTAAATGCTCGAGATACGCTAAATACATTACTAAAACATAGAATTATTCCCATTATAAATGAGAATGATGCCGTTGCGACACGTGAGATTAAGGTTGGTGATAATGATAATTTATCTGCATTAGTCGCTTTGTTAGCTGATGCTGAGCAACTTATCTTATTAACTGATCAACAAGGCTTATTTACTGCTGATCCTCGTAATAATCCTGAAGCTCAATTAATTTCTGAAGTTGATGAAATTACTGATGCTATCCATGAACTTGCTGGTGGTAGTGTTGGTGGATTGGGGACAGGTGGGATGGCCACTAAAATAGAAGCCGCTACCGTTGCAAATCGCGCAGGTGTCGAAGTGGTTATCGCGTCAGGGCAACGTAAAAATGTTATTTTAGATGCGGCTAACAGTTTACCCGTTGGCACTCGTTTTATATCTAAAAATAACCGTCTGGAAGCTAGGAAAAACTGGATTTTTGCCGGTTCTCGTCCTGCTGGAATGATTGTTGTTGATCAAGGTGCAGAACAAGCAATTATCAACGATGGTAGTAGTTTGTTAGCAAAAGGTATTCAATCAACGCAGTCTCATTTTTTACGTGGTTATGTTGTTTCTGTTTGTAATCAGAAAGGTAAAGAAATCGCACGTGGTATTGTTCGCTATAAAAGCGAAGATATTGAAAAAATAAAGGGTCATCATTCCGATCAAATTGAGAAAGTATTAGGTTATGAACACGGTACTGTGGTGATTCATCGAGACGACCTAGTTATTTTATAATGCATGATTCCTTCTCTATGGAATTAGCACAAAGGAGTAGAAATGAATTTACAAGAAATTGGTAAGAAAGCAAAAGACGCAAGTTATGAATTAGCGATTACAGATACAAAAACAAAAAATGCAGCGTTGGAAGCCATTGCCCTTGAACTAGAAGCTAACGTAGCTGAAATTGTTAGCGCTAATCAAAAAGACATTGAAGCTGGTAAAAAAGCAGGGTTAACTGAGGCATTATTAGATCGTCTATTATTAGATGAAACTCGTTTGGCGGGTGTAATTGGTGATTTACGAAGTGTAATTGCACTTTCAGATCCTGTTGGCGAAGAGTTTGATGGTAAGTTACTTGAGAATGGTTTGAAGCTTTGTAAGCGTCGTGTTCCTGTTGGTGTATTAGGCGTTATCTATGAAGCGCGTCCAAATGTAACGATCGATATTGCTGCCTTAAGTTTAAAAACGGGTAATGCTAGTATTTTACGTGGTGGTAAGGAAACAATTAATTCTAATTTAGTGCTGGTCAAATTTATTCAAAATGCATTAGAAAAAGTTGGATTGCCTAAAACGGCAGTGCAATACATTGAAAATACGGATCGCGCTTTAGTGGGTGAATTATTAAAACTAGATAAATACGTTGATATGATCATCCCTCGTGGTAACTCTGGTTTACAACAATTTTGTAAAGAGAATAGTACAATTCCTGTCATTATTGGCGGTATTGGTATTTGCCATTTATTTGCAGAAAAAACAGTAGACGTTGATAAAGCTCTCGCAATTATTGAAAATGCAAAAGTGCAGCGCCCTAGTGTTTGTAATTCTCTTGATACATTATTAGTTGATGCTGAAATTGCAGAAACTTTCTTACCAAAATTAGCAGCTCATCTTTTACCTCTCGGAGTGACATTAGTTGCTGAAGAAAAAGCAAAAGCAATATTAGGTGAACATGCTCAGCTTGCTGAAGAAGGTGATTTTTCTCGTGAATGGCTATGCTTGAATTTAGGCGTTAAAGTAGTCGACTCGCTGAGTGAAGCGCTGGCTCATATTCGTGAACACAGTTCTGAACATTCAGATGGTATTTTGACTAACGATTTTACTGTTGCCAATAAATTTGTGAATGCAGTTAATTCAGCTGCCGTATATGTTAATACAAGTACGCGGTTCACGGATGGTAGTCAATTTGCTTTAGGTGCTGAAGTTGCTGTTTCTACACAAAAATTACATGCGCGTGGACCAATGGGATTACACGAATTAACGACTTATAAATGGATTGGTATTGGCGATTACTTAATAAGAAAATAACCAATATTTTATATTAATGCTTGATAAAGTAGTCTTTTTGCTTATATATTCAAGCAATTTTTAATTAAGGGTATAGTTTTAAACCTGTACCTACTTTAATACAGATTATTTTAGCATCATTCATTTATCTAATACTGTAATACTAAAAATACTCTTTATAATTTAAGGGAAAGGATCTCTTTATGAAACAACGCTCCACAAGCAAACAGTCTGGTTTTTCATTAATTGAATTAGTACTAGTTATTATTATTTTGAGTATTTTGGCTGTTATTGCTATTCCTCGTTTTATTAACCTGCAGGGAGATGCAACTAAATCAACCTTACAAGGGGTAAAAGGGGCATTGGAGAGTGCTGCTAGTATCACTTATGCGAAATCCGCATTACAAGGTGAACAAAAAATAGCGGGCGTTGCTACAAGTGATACTGAATTAACCGACCCTAAAGCAAATGGTGTTTATACTGCTTTCGGTTACCCTGAAGCGACATCTAGCGCTTTATTAGCGGCTGCCATTTTATCGGCTGATGATTGGAATGTTAAAGTGAACGAGCCTGGAACAGCAATTATTACACCCGCTTCTATCACTTCGCCTATTACTGAAAGTGCGAATGAAAATGGTTGTAATGTTACCTACATTGAAGCTGTTGATAAAAATTCTCGTCCAGTAATCACTGTTTATGGTGACGGGTGTTAATTTAACGCGTTATAACAGTATTTTAAATCCCGCTTTCAGTTAATGCCGATCAGTTAAGAAAAATTAGTTGATTTTTAACGTAAGAAGATCAAAATCCTATGACTCAAAAGGTCATGGGATTTTTTTATGGAACTTTCAGAAGCACTCGCTCGCACATCAA
>NZ_SNUB01000089.1 GCF_004378355.1 Psychromonas algicola | reverse complement strand
TATTACTGACTAAAACTTCTCGCCAACTATAAATAGTTAACAAGCTGTTATTCTGAATTAATGAATTAATTCGTGTGTCACTTCTATTGATGTTGCCTAACAAGTAGGACTTTGATTTTTTGAAATCACATCAACAATAAGTGCTCACACAGATTGTTTGATTAAATTGTTAAAGAGCGTGCCTTTCGGCTAGGCGGCGTATACTACGCACCTTTCGAACAATGTCAACATCTTATATTAATAATTTTCAAACTAAGTTTGATAAATCAAGCGTTTGTCATGTTCTCAGATAGTTAACAACTTCAGCTGTGTCCCTGTCTGTGGGTGCGCATTATAGGGATTGAGTTTTTATTGGCAAGCGTTTTATTGAAATTAAATCACTATTTGTTAATTTTTTATTTTTACGATTAAAAAACAAACAAAAAACACCATTATAGGTTAATGCCGTTCACTTAAGGTGAACGGCATATTTACTTTTCGCCACTGGATATCGATTTTTAGACGCTTTTAAACACCTCGGATAACTTCGCTCACGTTTTCCCTCCAACTTAAATTGTG
>NZ_SNUB01000088.1 GCF_004378355.1 Psychromonas algicola | reverse complement strand
CTTGTGGGTAGGATGATTCATAGGATTTATTGGCAGAGCGCGAAAATACAGCACTATTTTCTTTAGTGTCAGGCGTACGCCAAACGACACCATCAACACCATATAAATTGAGTCCGCACCACTCCGGATGCTCAGCGCGTTGATGCCAAGTGGCAGCCGTCTGATGAAAGACATCTTTGACGACATTACTGCCTAGCTTTTTACGGGCTTGTGTTACTGCACTTCTTGCAACGTAGTCGACCTCTTGAGGCAGTACGATATCGAGTTTATTAATAAGCTGGCGAACAGATTCTGTTCTGAAAAGAGACATACCCACGACGGCCCAGACCATGGCATCCATAGGGAGTTTTCGTTTTCTTAACGTAGCAACACCGTTAGATTGTAGGCAAGATTCAATAATATCCGGCTCTAAGATATCAGACAAAGAAGAAAATTCGGTAAGACGGTTAATTGATGTGCGAGCGAGTGCTTCTGAAAGTTCCATAAAAAAATCCCATGACCTTTTGAGTCATAGGATTTTGATCTTCTTACGTTAAAAATCAACTAATTTTTCTTAACTGATCGGCATTA
>NZ_SNUB01000087.1 GCF_004378355.1 Psychromonas algicola | reverse complement strand
TGACTCAAAGATGGAGCATATAAAAAAGACAGATTTTAAAGTACTTGCCCGTAAGCAAACTTCATTACAAATGAAAATGCGTTTACTGGCTTTAGCCCATTTTCAAGATGGACATTCACGTACCCAAATTGCTCAGTTCCTTAAAGTGAGTCGAACTAGTGTTAATAAATGGGTGAGTATCTATCTAAGCGAAGGCCTCGAAGGGTTAAAAGAAAAGCCTCGTACTGGTCGTCCAGCCTTTCTATCCGCTAAGCAACAAATACAGCTTACTGAATTTATTAAAGAAAAAGCAGAAACCGATGATGGCGGAAGACTGATTGGTGCTGATATACACGCATACATTGAGCGTGAATTTAATAAAACATACCACCCCGACTCTATTTATTATTTGCTGAATAAATTAGGGTTTTCTTGGATAACCTCTCGCTCTAGACACCCTAAGCAGGATAAAGAAGCCCAACAGCATTTTAAAAAAATTCCAAATAAAAACGATCCTTAAGATCCCAGGACATATTGCGTTAGAGTCTGTTGATATATGGCTTCAAGATGAAGCGAGATTTGGCCAACAAAACACAACAACACGATTATGGGCAGAAACAGGCAGTCG
>NZ_SNUB01000086.1 GCF_004378355.1 Psychromonas algicola | reverse complement strand
CTTTAATGAATACATCGATTGTTGTGTTTGATTTGATCAATGGTGAAAGCTCTGCTCATTCAGACAGAACATTTGATCCGGATGTGTCTTATACCATTTATATTCGAGTGGACTCTGATGAGCCAGTTATCAATCTGGATGATGATAATGAGTGGTTTGGTGGGGAGGATTTAGGCAGCGATGACCTTATTATTTTGGTCGGTGATGGAAGTGATGTTTTAGCACGTCTTAGTGACCCGGTAACGAGAGTTCGTTACAGTGGTCCTGGCGCAGGTTCTGGTTCTGCTACTTCCTCTGCCCCTACGGCTTATCTTACGAGAACTTATTCTTCTCGAAGGGTAAGTGCCTTTTATATTAATCTGTCTGGCGTAGGAGTACGTCAAGATCGGCTTGGCAATAAGGCTCAAGCTGATTTATGGACAGGTCAAGCATCAGGCTTATTTGACTCACATACAAGAACACTGAGTAACATTTATTTAACTACGATGCCTTCTGGAATACTGACATCTCAAGGTCTCGTTTAATTTTATTTTAAGGGTTGTTTCAGATTATTTCATGCATCTCAAACAACCCTTTTTTGTTTTTTAGATTTTAAAAGTTACAGGAAATGAT
>NZ_SNUB01000085.1 GCF_004378355.1 Psychromonas algicola | reverse complement strand
GCGTTATATTTTTTAGCGAGGATTAATCGTGAAGTTTAAGTATTTTAAAGACCCTGACAATTTTAGCTATAAAATGAAATCAGAAGAAAAATGTTCAGTTTGCAATGCAGTTGGCATCTGGTTTGATGCAGGAGGATTTTATGGAAGTGGTGAACTTAATTGCATTTGTGACAGATGTTTAATAAATGGTGAATTAGAAGAATTGGAAAAATTTACAAACGATGTTTATATGGGGAATGAAGAACAAATCCGAGAAATAACCTATAGAACACCAACACTTCCAACATGGCAAGATATTGAGTGGCCATTTTTAAATGGCGACTATTGTATATTTGAAAAATTTGCATCTAAAGAAGATTATAAAAATAAGCAAGAATTTATAGAGTCAATACTTCCGAGTGATAAAGATCTAGTAGATTTTGATTCATTATGGTCAGCTTTGCCAGATAAGAAAATTAAAAATATCAAAGATGGCAACAATAATACGACAGTATACTTATTTTCATCAAATGGTAAAAAAGTCTCAACTTGGGATGCTAATTAAAAAATATAACAAAGCTAATTAAAACCGACGCAAAACACTCCGCGTTTTTGCGCGGCTTATTAGAGCGTTA
>NZ_SNUB01000084.1 GCF_004378355.1 Psychromonas algicola | reverse complement strand
GACCCTGTAAATAATTCTGTGTAATTACCATTTTTACAGATGTTTTTTCAAGCGGTCTTCAAACTCTATTATAAACCGATTCATGGCAGCTCTCCAACTATGGATCGGTTTTGACCATTTCTTCGATGCGGCTCTAATCGCCAAATAGATGACTTTCTTTGCTGAATCATCACTTGGAAATACCTTGCGGTTCTTAATGGCCTTACGAATGACGCTGTTTAATGACTCTATTGCATTCGTTGTATAAATCGCTTTCCTGATATCTCTCGGATAACGATAAAATGTATTTAAGTTATCCCAGTTGTTACTCCAAGACTTTGATATTTGAGGGTATTGTCCATCCCACTTATCTCTAAATGACTCAAGTGCAGCCAATGCAATTTCTTCTGTGTCAGCCTGGTAAATCAATTTTAAATCGGCGGTGACGGCTTTGTAATGTTTCCAAGAGACGAATCGGAGTGAATTGCGTATCATATGCACAATACAGAGCTGTATATGCGTTTCTGGATACACAGTATTAATCGCATCTGGAAAGCCCTTCAAGCCATCTACACAAGCAATTAATATGTCTTCAACACCTCGGTTCTGTAATTCAGTGAGTACATTTAACCAGAACTTA
>NZ_SNUB01000083.1 GCF_004378355.1 Psychromonas algicola | reverse complement strand
ACGGTACGGCTGTATTAGATGCGAACGGCAACATTACTTACACGCCTAACGAGAACTTCGTGGGTGAAGATTCTATTTCAGTCTCTGTTACCGATAACGATGGGGCAACTAGCACACAAACTATCACAGTGAACGTTACGGAAGTGAACGATGCGCCTGTGATTGATGTCGTGAGCACAACAGTTACAGAAGATACCGCGACTATCGTGGCAACGGCTTCAGATGTGGATGGCTCGATTGATGCGAATACTATTACAGCAACCAACGGTACGGCTGTATTAGACGCGAACGGCAACATTACTTACACGCCTAACGAGAACTTCGTGGGTGAAGACTCTATTTCAGTCTCAGTGACCGATAACGATGGCACAACTAGCACACAAACGATCACAGTGAACGTTACGGAAGTGAACGATGCCCCTGTGATTGACGTCGTGAGCACAACGGTTACAGAAGATACCGCGACTATCGTGGCGACAGCAAGCGATGTTGATGGCACGATTGATGCGAATACTATTACAGCGACCAACGGTACGGCCGTATTAGACGCGAACGGCAACATTACTTACACGCCTAACGAGAACTTCGTGGGTGAAGATTCTATTTCAGTTTCAGTGACCGATAACGATGGGGCCACTAGTACACAAACGATCACAGTGA
>NZ_SNUB01000082.1 GCF_004378355.1 Psychromonas algicola | reverse complement strand
CGGTGAAGATTCGATTTCAGTCTCGGTGACCGATAACGATGGGGCAACTAGCACACAAACGATCACAGTAAGCGTCACGGAAGTGAACGATGCGCCTGTGATTGATGTCGTGAGCACAACAGTTACAGAAGATACCGCGACTATCGTGGCGACAGCAAGCGATGTTGATGGGACGATTGATGCGAATACTATTACTGCGACCAACGGTACGGCCGTATTAGACGCGAACGGCAACATTACTTACACACCAGATGCCAACTTCGTCGGTGAAGACTCTATTTCAGTCTCTGTGACCGATAACGACGGGGCAACTAGCACTCAAACGATCACAGTGAACGTCACGGAAGTGAACGATGCGCCTGTGATTGATGTCGTGAGCACAACGGTTACAGAAGATACCGCGACTATCGTGGCGACAGCAAGCGATGTGGATGGGACGATTGATGCGAATACTATTACCGCGACCAACGGTACGGCCGTATTAGACGCGAACGGCAATATTACTTACACACCAGATGCCAACTTCGTCGGTGAAGACTCTATTTCAGTTTCAGTAACAGATAACGATGGGGCAACTAGCACACAAACTATCACAGTGAACGTTACGGAAGTGAACGATGCGCCTGTGATTGATGTCGTGAGCACAACAGTTACAGAAGATACCGCGACTATCGTGGCAA
>NZ_SNUB01000081.1 GCF_004378355.1 Psychromonas algicola | reverse complement strand
ACAGCCGTACCGTTGGTTGCTGTAATAGTATTCGCATCAATCGAGCCATCCACATCTGAAGCCGTTGCCACGATAGTCGCGGTATCTTCTGTAACCGTTGTGCTCACGACATCAATCACAGGCGCATCGTTCACTTCCGTAACGTTCACTGTGATCGTTTGTGTGCTAGTGGCCCCATCGTTATCAGTAACAGAGACTGAAATCGAGTCTTCACCCACGAAGTTCTCGTTAGGCGTGTAACTAATATTGCCGTTCGCGTCTAATACAGCCGTACCGTTGGTCGCAGTAATAGTATTCGCATCAATCGTCCCATCAACATCGCTTGCTGTCGCCACGATAGTCGCCGTATCTTCTGTAACCGTTGTGCTCACGACATCAATCACAGGCGCATCGTTCACTTCCGTAACGTTTATTGTGATCGTTTGTGTGCTAGTGGCACCATCGTTATCGGTCACTGAGACTGAAATAGAGTCTTCACCGACGAAGTTGGCATCTGGCGTGTAAGTAATATTACCGTTCGCATCTAAACTAACGCTACCATTGTCAGCACTTAAGCTACTCTCAGTGATAGTGCCATCAACATCTGAAGCCGTTGCCACGATAGTCGCGGTATCTTCTGTAATCGTTGTGCTGACGACATCAATCACAGGCGCATCGTTCACTTCCGTGACGTTCACTGTGATCGTTTGTGTACTAGTTGCCCCAT
>NZ_SNUB01000080.1 GCF_004378355.1 Psychromonas algicola | reverse complement strand
GGGTTTGGGACACTGTTTGGTGGGTAGTTTGACTGGGGCGGTCTCCTCCCAAAGAGTAACGGAGGAGTACGAAGGTTGGCTAATCACGGTCGGACATCGTGAGGTTAGTACAATGGTATAAGCCAGCTTAACTGCGAGACAGACACGTCGAGCAGGTACGAAAGTAGGTCATAGTGATCCGGTGGTTCTGAATGGAAGGGCCATCGCTCAACGGATAAAAGGTACTCCGGGGATAACAGGCTGATACCGCCCAAGAGTTCATATCGACGGCGGTGTTTGGCACCTCGATGTCGGCTCATCACATCCTGGGGCTGAAGTCGGTCCCAAGGGTATGGCTGTTCGCCATTTAAAGTGGTACGCGAGCTGGGTTTAGAACGTCGTGAGACAGTTCGGTCCCTATCTGCCGTGGGCGTTTGAGAATTGAGAGGAGCTGCTCCTAGTACGAGAGGACCGGAGTGGACGAACCGCTGGTGTTCGGGTTGTTATGCCAATAGCATTGCCCGGTAGCTACGTTCGGAATCGATAACCGCTGAAAGCATCTAAGCGGGAAGCGAGCCTCAAGATGAGTTCTCACTGGAGATTTAATCTCCCTAAAGGGCCGTTGGAGACTACAACGTTGATAGGCAAGGTGTGTAAGTGCAGTAATGTATTGAGCTAACTTGTACTAATTACCCGTGAGGCTTAACCATACAACACCTAAGAAGTGTTGGTTGACCAAGACTTGTCGAGAGACGTTAAAT
>NZ_SNUB01000008.1 GCF_004378355.1 Psychromonas algicola | reverse complement strand
TGCGACCTTGGATACCGAAGTGCTTTTGCGCTTGCTTATATGTGAAGTCGCCTTTTTCTACTTGCTCAACTACAGCTAATTTAAAGCCTAGTGTGTAATCTCTTTGGGTACGTTTAATCCCAGTGGTTTGGTTCTTTTTCATAAATAAGTCCTAAATGCGTAAACTCATTTCAGGACAAGACAGATTTTGAAATAAAAAAAGCGGCTAAAAGCCGCTTTTTGTCTGCTTATAATTAATTATTGTGCAGAGGTATAAACTATATCCGCATTACTTAATAAGTAAGTCACTAACGCTTGGTATGACTCTTCAGAAGTACTACGTTCAAGTATTGTAGATAGCTGTGTTTTAGCAGATTCATCTACTTTACTCGCGTCCAATTCAATCACTTTAGACAATTCAATCACAGCGAAATCACCTTGTGCAGTTACAACATAATCTCTTACAACTTCATTATCTTCAGGTTTTGGTAATTGGAATAAACGCTGAACAACTTGACCATCATGGTCACGGCTATAACGCTCTAAAGTGACTGGCAATGTAAAAGCAATATTCTTCGCAGATAATTCACTTGCAACAGATTCACCAGCATTTAATTTAACCATTAACGATTCAACAAACGCTTGTGCTGCAACAGCGGCTTTTTGTTCTTCTAGCTGTTGTTGTATTTGCTCAGAAACTTCAGCTAATGGTTTTGTTGCCGCAGCTTTGTAATCTTTAACGTGAACAACAATTGATTGTAAATCACTTAACTCAATCATTTCCGAGTTTAAGCCTTCATTACGAAATGTTTCGTCAAATACCTGATTTAACACTAGACGATTGTCCAAGATACTTGGTGCATCATCGGCAGAAAAGAAATCAGTTGAAATCGCTTTAATACCAACTTCAGCAGAAGCTTCATCTAAGTTATCAGGTGATTCAAAAGCCACCTCACTTAAACGTTGATATAAGTCATCGTAAATTTCTTTAACTCTTTCATTTCTTAATGTAGCTTCGACTTCAGCTTTCACATTCGCTAATGGTGTTGTCGTTTGT
Organism: Psychromonas algicola; assembly: GCF_004378355.1. GTDB lineage: Bacteria > Pseudomonadota > Gammaproteobacteria > Enterobacterales > Psychromonadaceae > Psychromonas. The sequence goes on along the minus strand of NZ_SNUB01000008.1, from coordinate 143,495 downwards.
TCTTCTACATCAAGTAACTTAATGATGTGAAAACCAAATGCAGATTCAACAACATCAGAAATAGGATTAGCAGTCGTCAGTAAGAAAGCACTTTCATCAAAAGCAGGATCCATTACCCCGCGTTCAATCCAATCTAATTCACCGTTATTTTCAGCAGAGAAAGCATCCTCAGATTTCGTTTTAGCTAATTGGGCAAAGTCTGCACCAGCATTTAATTCAGATAAAATATCTTGTGCTTTTTGCTTTGCTTCTGAGTTTGTTCCTTGAATCATGATATGCGCAACTTTACGACGCTCTACATTTTGGTAGTCACTTTCGTGCTGCTCATAATAATTTTGAATATCTTGATCATTAACGATCACTTGAGCACTTAACTTATCAGCATCTAATAAAATGTATTCAAGGCTAATTTGTTCAGGATCTTGGAATAACTGACTATTCTCAGTATAAAATGCGTTAATTTCTTCTTCGCTAACAGGTTCATCTTTTGCAAAATCATCGCTTTGAATGTTAAGAATACGTGCGACACGTTTTTGACCTTGTAAACGACTTGCTTGTTCAATTTCCAGTGGTAGAACAAATTCACTCCCCACTAAAGATTGTAATAATTGAATACGTACTAAGTCACGTTTAAAGTTAGCGCTGAACTGCGATGGCGATAAATTATTGTTACGTAATAAAGAAAGATATAAGTCATTATCAAATTTACCATCAACTTGGAATTCTGGCATATTACGAATGGCTTCTTTCACTTGCTCATCACCAACACGTAATCCCATCTTTTCAACCGTTTGAGCGATCAAACGTTCAGTAATTAATGTTTGTGTTGCTTGTGCACGTACTTGTTGTGCAAAGTTTGGGTTAGAAGCGATTAAATCAAATTGTTCGCCATATTGTTGTTGCAGATTTGCTCTTTCGTTTTGATAAGCCTGATCAACACTTTGTTGTGTGATCGCTTCACCGTTAACAGTCACGACAGCATTTTCTGATGTTGTTCCTAAATAGCCACTCACACCTGCCAAAGCAAAAGAAAGGATGATCACAACTAAAATACTTTTAGCAACGATACCTTGAGAGCCTTCGCGCATTCTTTCTAACATAATATTTACTCTTTAATGCTTAAAACAAAAAAGCGCATCATAGGACGCGCTTAATGCATGACGAAACGATAATAACGATTAAGCGTTAATAGCGTCTTTCAATGATTTACCCGCTTTAAATGCAGGTACTTTTGCAGCTGCAATTTGAATTGGTTGGTTAGTTTGTGGGTTACGACCTGTACGAGCAGCACGTTCTTTAACTGAGAAAGCACCAAAACCGATTAGAGATACGCTATCGCCTTCCACTAAAGCAGTAGTTACACTTTCGATAAATGCGTCTAGTGCACGACCAGCAGCAGCTTTAGAAATATCTGCACTTTCAGCGATGTTATCGATTAATTGACCTTTGTTCATTTATAAATCCCCTGTCTATAATAAATGGGTGCTATTTTAATTTTAATGGCACATAGTAAAATACTTCAGCTAGGCTACTTCGCTATTTAATTTCAATCAAGTAAATTTGAATAAAAATAACTAACTAGCCCATATTTTATGCGGTTTATCACCTATTTGTTGGTTTTTTCTACAGAAAATCCTTTAAGGCTATCCTGCAAAGCTATTTCTAAGACTTCATCAATCCAACGAACAGGTTTGATTTCAAGCTCATCTTTAATATTATCAGGAATTTCTTCAAGGTCACGTGTATTTTCAAATGGAATTAATACTGTTTTGATTCCACCACGACGTGCCGCTAATAATTTTTCCTTCAATCCACCAATTGGTAAGACCTCACCACGTAGAGTTATTTCACCCGTCATAGCGACATCTGCACGAACTGGAATACCTGTTAAGCTTGAAATAAGCACGGTACACATTGCCGCACCTGCACTAGGGCCATCTTTAGGCGTAGCGCCTTCAGGAACATGCACATGGATATCACGTTTCTCATGAAAGTCACTATTAATACGCCATTCTTCAGCTTTTGCACGAACAACCGTCATTGCAGCTTGAATAGACTCTTTCATAACATCGCCTAATGAACCTGTGTAGCTTAGTTTTCCTTTACCAGGTACAGAAGTCGCTTCGATAGTTAATAAATCACCACCAACCGAAGTCCATGCTAAGCCAGTCACTTGACCCACTTGGTTTTCTGAATCAGCTTTACCGAAGTCGTAACGACGAACACCTAAATAATCTTTTAAGTTATCAATAGTGACATCTATTTTCTTCAGCTTTTTATCTAATAAAATATCTTTAACGACTTTACGGCAGATCTTAGAGATTTCACGCTCTAAAGCACGTACGCCGGCTTCACGCGTGTAGTAACGCACGATACCAATGATCGCACTATCATCGATAGAAATTTCAGATTCTTTTAAACCATTACGTTTAATTTGTTTGCTTAAAAGATGTTGCTTAGCAATATTCAATTTTTCGTCTTCGGTATAACCCGATAAATGGATCACTTCCATACGGTCTAAAAGCGGGCCTGGAATATTCATTGAATTCGATGTTGCCACGAACATAACGTCAGACAGGTCATAATCAACTTCAAGGTAATGATCATTAAAGCTACTGTTTTGCTCTGGATCTAAAACCTCTAATAAAGCAGAAGCAGGATCGCCACGCATATCCGACGCCATTTTATCGATTTCATCTAATAAAAAGAGTGGGTTTTTAACGCCAACTTTTGTCATTTTTTGAATCAACTTACCCGGTAAAGAACCAATGTAAGTACGTCGATGACCACGAATTTCAGCTTCATCTCGAACGCCACCTAATGCCATACGAACATATTTACGCCCAGTAGAGCGAGCAATTGACTGCCCTAAAGAGGTTTTACCTACACCTGGAGGACCCACTAAACATAAGATAGGCCCTTTAAGTTTATTAATACGCGTTTGCACGGCGAGATACTCTAAAATACGTTCTTTAACTTTTTCTAGTCCGTAATGATCTTCATCTAACACTTCTTGTGCTTTAGCTAAATTCTTTTTAACTGGACTACGTTTTTTCCAAGGCACACCGATTAAACTTTCAATGTAAGTACGGATAACACTTGCTTCCGATGACATTGGTGACATCATTTTTAATTTTTTAAGTTCTGATAATGCTTTTTCTTTTGCTTCTTCAGACATGCCAGCAGCTTCAATCTTGTCAGCTAATTGCTCAAGGTCACTTTGGCCTTCATCACTATCACCTAATTCTTTTTGAATCGCTTTCATTTGTTCGTTTAAGTAATATTCGCGCTGACTACGTTCCATTTGCTTTTTAACACGAGTACGAATGCGCTTTTCAACTTTTAGAATATCTTCTTCGTTTTCCATCATACCCATTAGGTACTCAAAACGTTCTGTCACACTAATTAATTCTAATGCAGTTTGCTTGTCTTCTAAGTTCAAAGGCATATGTGCGGCAATGGTATCTGCAAGACGCTCAGGCTCATCAATACCGTTAACAGAAGATAATACTTCAGGTGGAATTTTCTTGTTCAGCTTTAAGTAAGATTCGAATTGAGTTAGCACGCTACGAATCAGTGCCTCTTCTTCCTCAGGCTCAACCCCTTCACTTTCCAATAGTTCAACTTCAGAGAAGAAATACTCTTCATGCTCAACATTACGCACGATATTGGCGCGTTGCACACCTTCAACAAGCACTTTCACTGTGCCATCAGGTAGTTTTAATAATTGAAGAATATTAGCAACCGTACCAACTGTATATAAATCTTCAATTTTAGGATCATCTAATGCTGCTTCAGTTTGAGCAACTAATAATATTTTTTTGCCTTGCTCCATCGCAGCTTCTAGACAGCTAATCGATTTCTTTCTGCCGACAAATAATGGAATGACCATGTGGGGATAAACAACAACATCACGGAGTGGTAACACAGGTAGCGTCAACAGCTGATCTGTTTCTAATTTCATATTGTCTCCAGAAAAGGACTTAAAATAAATGCTTGAATAAAATACTTTATAAACTGAGTTTAATACTGGGGACGTTATGATTTTTTTTCAAGCATATAAACAAAAAAAGAGAGCTTAACGCTCTCTTTTTTTATTATATTGTTATTAATTGATTATTTATCAGACGATGCGAGTTTATTTTCTTCATCTGAGTAAATTAATAACGGTGATGAATCACCATCAATAACATTTTCATCTACAACTACTTTAGTTACATTTTCAACTGAAGGTAAGTCGTACATTGTATCCAATAACACGGCTTCAACAATCGAACGTAAACCACGTGCGCCTGTTTTACGGCTCATTGCTTTTTTAGCCATCGCAGTTAATGCTTCTGGACGGAATTCAAGCTCAACATTCTCTAGTCCAAATAAAGCGGCATATTGTTTCGTAATTGCATTTTTAGGTGCAGTTAATATCTCAACTAATGCTTCTTCATCTAACTCAGTTAATGTAGCCACAACAGGTAAACGTCCAATAAACTCAGGAATTAAGCCGTATTTAGCTAAATCTTGAGGCTCTACTTTCTTGAAAGTATCGCTTAATGACGCCTTAGTATCTTTATTATGTACCGTTGCACCAAAACCGATACCTGCGCCAGTATTAATACGCTGTTCGATAATGCCATCTAAGCCAGAGAATGCACCGCCACAAATAAACAAGATCTTAGAAGTATCAACTTGAATGAACTCTTGGTTTGGATGCTTACGTCCGCCTTGTGGAGGAATCGATGCAACCGTACCTTCAATCAATTTCAATAACGCTTGTTGAACACCTTCACCTGACACATCACGTGTGATTGATGGGTTTTCAGATTTACGCGTGATCCTATCGATTTCATCAATGTAGATAATACCGCGCTGCGCTTTCTCAGGATCGTAATCACACTTCTGCAATAGCTTCTGAATAATGTTTTCAACATCTTCCCCCACATAACCCGCTTCAGTTAATGTAGTTGCATCAGCCATAGTGAAAGGCACATCTAATAATCGAGCCATGGTTTCAGCCAATAATGTTTTACCACTACCCGTTGGACCAATTAATAGAATATTAGATTTACTTAATTCAACCCCATCAGCTATATCACCATGTTTTAAACGCTTATAGTGATTATATACCGCAACAGAAAGTACTTTTTTAGCTAAATCTTGTCCGATAACATAATCATCTAATGATGCACGTATTTCATGTGGTGTTGGTAATTTTTTCTTGCTCTGATCCGTTTCAGCAACGCTATTAAGCTCAGCTATTTCTTCTTTAATAATATCGTCACAAAGGTCAACACACTCATTACAGATATATACCGAAGGTCCAGCAATCAGTTTTTTTACTTCATGCTGACTTTTACCACAGAACGAACAATACAATAGACTGCTGTTGCTATCATCATTGTTGTTTTTATCTGACATAGTTATTCCTTAATTATTTTCTTTGCGTTAAAACAGAATCAACGATTCCATAGTCAACGGCTTCTTGTGCACGCATAAAGTTATCGCGATCAGTATCTTGCGCAATCACTTCAATATCTTTACCTGTATGGAATGCTAATAATTCATTCATACGTTGTTTCGTTGCTAAAATTTCTTTGGCATGGATTTCAAAATCCGATGCTTGGCCTTGGAAACCACCTAAAGGTTGGTGGATCATCACTTTAGCATTAGGTAATACATGACGTTTACCTTCTGCACCACTTGCTAATAGGAATGCGCCCATACTCGCGGCCATACCCATACAAATTGTGCTTACATCAGGTTTAATAAATTGCATAGTATCGTAAATAGCCATACCTGCACTGATAGATCCACCTGGTGAATTAATGTAAATGTAGATATCTTTTTCAGTACTCTCTGATTCTAAGAACAATAGCTGAGCTGTGATCAAATTCGCCATATGGTCTTCAACAGGCCCAGTCAGGAAGATAACTCGCTCTTTTAATAATCGAGAATAAATATCATATGAGCGCTCGCCTTTTGCAGTTTGCTCTACAACCATTGGTACAAGTGCGTTACTGATTTGTTCTGTATTTCCAGCAAATGGGTTTATCATATTCCATCCTAATTATTTGTTTATACTAACTAATAACAGCGTTGCTTAATATTGCGCTGAAATAATGAATTAGTCCAAGGTAAAGTTGATGTATATGTTATTCCATCTGACTAAACTTTCAAGGAAGAAGTTGTCATTATAGCAATAAGATTGAATCACTATTGTGTTGATTAGTATTATTATTTGTTTTTATTAAAAATGAAAATGGCCCGAGTGATATCACCCGAGCCATTGAACGCCTAACTAGCCGAATTAATAGTTAAATAAACTATTAAGCAGCAGGTTTATTCATTACTTCATCAAATGATTTTTTCACAGCTTTAACTTTAGCTTGTGCAATAACAAAATCAACAGCTTGTTCTTCTAATGCAACATTTTCCATGTTTTGCATTAATTCTTTGTTGTTTTTGTAGTATTCAACAACTTCAGCTGGATTTTCGTAAGAAGAAGCAGCAGTTTCAATTAACTCAGTAACTTTAGCTGGATCAACTTTGATTTCGTTTGTTTTAATCACTTCGCCTAAAAGAAGGCCTACTTTAACGCGTTTCTCTGCTTGTTCAGTAAATAACTCAGCAGGTAATTCAGGTAGGTTTTTAGGATCCATTTGTTGGCCGTAACGTTCCATAGCTTGTTTACGTAATACGTTAACTTCGCCATCAACTAGTGCTTTAGGCACTTCAACTTCGTTAGTTTCAACTAATGCAGTTAATACGTTATCTTTTGCAGTATTTTTTAATACTTGGTCAAGTTCACGTTGCATGTTTTTCTTAACATCTGCTTTAAGTGTTTCTAAATCGCCAGTTTCAACACCGAATTTTTTAACAAACTCTTCAGTCATTTCTGGTAAGATTTGGTTTTCAACTTTAGTTAAGTTGATTGCAAACGTTGCCGTTTTACCTTTTAACTGTTCTGCATGGTAATCTTCAGGGAATGTTACTTCGATATCGAATTCTTCACCTGTTTTGTGGCCAATGATACCTTTCTCAAAACCAGGAATCATACGCTCACTACCTAGTACGATTTGGAAGCCTTCAGCTTTTCCGCCTTCAAATACTTCACCATCGATAGAACCTTCAAAATCAACCGTTACTTGGTCATCTTTTTTAGATTTACGTTTAACTTCTTTCCACTCTGCATGTTGCTTTTGTAGAGTTACTAGCATGTTATCTAAATCTTTATCTTCGATTTCAGCAGTTACTGTTTCTACTGATAATTTATCTAGACCTTTTAATGCTACTTCAGGGTAAACTTCAAACGTAGCAGTGAAAACAAAGTCTTCGCCTTTTTTACGTGCAAGTGGAGCAACAGCAGGAGCGCCTGCAGGGTTTAACTTTTCAGCAACGATTGCTTCATAAAAGTTACGTTGCATGATTTCGCCACCAACTTCTTGTTCAACAGCAGCACCAAAACGTTTAGCGATAACTGAAGCAGGTACTTTACCTGGGCGGAAACCATCAACACGTTGTGTTTTAGATAAGTGACGGATACGACCATCAAATTCTTTATCAAATGTTTCAGCAGCAACAGTAATTGTTAATACGCGCTCTAGGCCTTTTGTAGATTCAACAGAAACTTGCATTTTATTTCCTTTATCTCTTTTACATTAAAAATTGTGTTTACTAATGAAAGCAAGCATTTAAATAGGTTACTTTCATCACTAAGGTGTACTTGCTTAGACTAACCGCATTATAAAATGACACCTTAATTAAAAATCAGTTTGTAATTTCTATGGTGAAATTTAAGACGCGCCATTATAGACACTGTTTTAGTGATAGTCGATAGGTAGCGCTTAGGAAAAGTAATATGGTTGGGCAATTTTTGGCTGATCACGCATTATTTTTAACAAAAAAGTCAATAAAACCTTATTTATTGACTTTTTTTGTTAAATTTATTTAACTCGCCATAAAGCCATTTATGCCAGAAAAAACAATTTGAGCACCAATAGCAGAAACAAATAAACCTGTTATTTTAGGTAAAATCTCTAATCCTTCCTGACCTAATATGCGCTGGATCTTATTAGAAAATAAAAGTACTGCCATTAATGAAGCTACAGCGGCAATCAATGAACCACCAATCATTAAAAAATCAGGTACTGTTTTTAATTCCGCGCCGATAACCATTAAAATACCAATCATTCCAGGGCCAACGGTAATAGGGATCGATAAAGGGACAATGGCAAAATCACCGCCACGTTTAGCATTAGCATCGGGCACTTCACTATTACCTTTGATCATTTCTAAGGAACTCAAAAATAAGACAGTTCCAGACCCCACTTTGAATGCATCTAGCGTGATACCAAATAAGCTAAAGATGTATTGCCCAAAAACAAGAAAAATTAAGCTAGAAATAGTCACTGCAATACCTAACTTAAAAATAATTCGTCTCTTCTCTGCTTTGATCAAGTTCTTACTCATAATCAAAAAGACAGTCAATACAAAGAAAGGCGTCATCATAAAAAACAATTTTAAATAAAGGGTAATAAAGTGGTCCATTTTACATCTCTTAAATAATACCGACTCCTCCAATATAGTTGGAGGACAAATAGATCGCGATGCTAACACAGACTTATTTATAAACTATCTAATTATTTAAAGATCTAAATAAAATATTTGCAGTTTTTGCAAGTCATTACAAAATAATAGACCGGATTAAGTTAAAGCAACAAATTTAGCCGATAATAAACGCGCTAAATCATCAGCAGCTAGCTGAATTTCCAAGCCTCGCTTCCCTGCACTCACGTAAATAGTGTCATGGCATTGAGCAGTGCTATCAATTAGCGTTGTTAATAATTTTTTTTGTCCTAACGGGCTCACGCCACCTAAAACATAACCTGAAGATCGCAAAACATCATTCTTATCAGCCATTTGTGCTTTTTTAGCTTTTAATGCTGCAGCTACCGCTTTTAAATTAAGCTGTTCTGTCACAGGCAATACAGCCACGACGAGTTGTTTATCCGCTTCCACCACTAATGTTTTAAACACTTGTAATGGATCAACATTAAGTTTCTCAGCCGCTTCAAGCCCATAAGAAGCGGCTTTTTTATCGTGTTTATATTGATGAACGTTAAAATCAATCTTATTTTTTTCAGCAATGATAATCGCAGGTGTCATAACAGCCCTTCTTTTAATATTTTATTAAGTTCTTTTTATTTTTCGTTTTTTTACTTTTATCTTAGGTTACTGACTTATTGCTAATCGTTCTGTTAGCCTACTATTTCGACTCGCTCGACTTCTTATCGCACTGGCCACCAATGATAAATCAGCCATTAAGGTTAATTGCTTTTTCGCGCGCGTGATCCCAGTATAAATCAACTCTCTATTCACCACGGGTAAAGCATAGTTAGGCAAGGCTAATAAAGTATGGCTAAATTCAGAACCTTGGCTTTTATGAACAGTCATTGCAAAAACAGTTTGATGCGACGGTAAACGGCTCGGTTGATAATCTGCCACAGAGCCGTCGGGCATCACAAAATAAACGCGTAACTGCCCATCTTCACCTTCAAGGCACAAACCAATATCACCATTAAATAAATTAAGATGATAACTGTTTTCAGTGACCATTACAGGGCGACCAATATACCAAGTTTGCGTACTATCAAAGCGACGCGCTAATAAGCCCGCTTTTTGTAATATTTTTTCACAGCGATGATTTAATTGCTCAACGCCCCACTCTTGTTCGCGTGTTGCACAAAGAATTTTAAAGTCATTAAATTGCTTTAATAACTGTTTGGCAGCGTCTCTATTTCCATGTTCGATAATGCTTTTATTCGCTTCAGCTAATGCAGATAAATAAGGGCCATAACCATCAATGACTAATTTTTCAAAAACAGCATCACTTTGCGGATCATTAATGTGATAACTTAAATCATCATATTGTTCACACAAAGCCGATAATTGTTCCGCCTTCACGCCCCCTTTATTCACCATTGAAGCTAAATAACCAATGCCGGAGAACTGATCAAAGCGATAGCTTTTTCTCAACAAGCATAACTTATCTGACATTAACTGATTAACGTTATTATTAATGTTGGTAGATAAAGATTCAAAGCCGGTTAGTTCAGCTAACTGTTCTGCTTTTTCTTGGCTGTATCCAGCTTCAATAAATGAACAGATATCGCCTAATACCGCCCCCGCTTCTACTGAAGCCAACTGGTCTTTATCGCCCAACAGAATCAATCTTGCATGGTCTGGCAATGCGCTTAATAATTTAGCCATTAACGGTAAATCAACCATAGAGGCTTCATCCACCAGCAACAGATCCAACACTAATGGATTGTCTTGATTATGGCGGAAGTGAGCACTATTGTTACGCACGCCTAATAAACGGTGAATGGTACTGGCTTCGCTAGGAATAAGCTGAGCAACTGTTTTATCTAATGCTAAATCACCTAATGCGTTAGTAATGGATTCCGTTAAACGCGCGGCGGCTTTACCTGTTGGTGCCACCATTTTAATATTGAGATCCGGCTGAGCTTGTAATAACAAAGCCAGCAATTTAACCACGGTTGTGGTTTTACCCGTTCCAGGCCCACCAGAAATAACACAACGTGCAGACGTCAGCGCTAAAGCCGCACTTATTTTTTGCCAATCACAGCGATCTTTATTGGTAATCAAACTGTCAAGCGCGCTTAAATCATTTTCATTGTTAGCATGATTAAATACAGCTTCAACAACCATCCAATCGACTTCCGCGTTTTCAATCACATCTAAATACTTTACACATAAGCTTTGAATGATCGATAAGTCAGCGCTTTCAGCTTGATTATTTTCAAGCAGGTTTTGCCAAGCAAACCATAAATAAGCGTATTGCGGTTTAAACAACACTTCCAAATAGTCTCGACTGTTTTCAGACACTTCGATATCAACGGGCAGTAAAAGTTTATCCGCGATTAATTGCTCGAACTCAGCGTATCGTGCCATAAACAAAGCATTATGCTCTAAGCGTAACGGCGCTTTTTCACCGCAACATTTGCTGTCTATTAACAACGAATGCGTTTGTTGTGGATCATGAAAAATACAAGCGACCTGCAAACGTTCGCTTTCTGCTTGCGAATCTAATCCTAATTGACAGCAGTGCTGATGAAATAAATCACCGATTTTTTCAATGGGTAAACAAATATGCCCTTCACCTAATTGTTGGCTAGATAATGCCGATGCTAGCTGCATTAAATTATCAGCACCTAATTGCGCCATAAACTTTGCAAAGTGAAAATCAATAGGACGAATTTGCTGATTCATTTGCCATTGTTTTAATAGATCTAACATACTAAATCTCCTAGCAATTGCTCTGCATTTAATTCACCCGTTAATAATTTATCTAACTTATCAATCAGTTCAAATTTAGGTTTAGTGAAATAAACACCCGCGCCCGTTTCCCCTTGCATGCCGCGTAGGAAGGTATAAAACACACCGCCGATATGTTGCTCATAATCGTAATCAGCTAAACGTGATCTTAGTAAACGATGCAAAGCTAAGGTGTATAGCTGATATTGAAAGTCATAACGATGATCGACTATCGCATCGGCCATGGCTTGCTCGCTATAATCACTTAAGCTATCACCCAAATAGTTAGATTTATAATCCATAATGAAATACTGACCTTCGAATTCAAAGGTTAAATCGATAAAGCCTTTGAGCATGCCTTGCACTTGGTTGAACTGCAGCGAGCCTGCTCGTGCAGATAATGGATCATAAAAACTAATCAAACGATTAATCGGCTCGGCTTCAATGGGCTGCATAGGAATAAAGAACTGCATCTCGACTTTCTTTTGCTGTTCGCTTAACTGTGACAATGATAAAGCAGGGAAATCAACTTCAGCTAAAGGATGCGCTAATATCGCCATCACCCAATCACTAACGATAGGCGCCCACTGTTCAGGATCATCGTAGTTATTTAATGTTAAACGCTCTGTTAACCATGGAATTAATTGCTCTGGCGTACAGCCTTGAAAATCAATTTCTTCAAATAATTCATGTAAAAACGTACCGTGCTTTGCACCACGCGGAAAACTAAATACGGTTTTCTCTGCAACAGCATTAATTAACACAGGTAAAGCTTGTTCAACACTCTCTGTATTAACCGAACTTTCGTCAGCTATTTTTTTCGTTTGTTTATCTTCTTGCGTCGGCGCGCTATGAAAACGTGATAACGCCGAATAACTGGTTACCCACCAGTTCCTTTCAATCTTTCCAGTAAACTGTTTCGGTGCAATTAATTGGTCAGGCGAAGTCGTGATCGCCGCATAATCTTGCTCATTACTTTGTGGTTCACTGCGAATGCCAATATGCTCAGATTCAGCACACACACTCTGTAATAATTGATCTAAGTTTTGATCATCCCCTGCTTGCAATACGTCATCACTTTTCACACATAAATAACCTAAGGCACTTTTAATTAAAGGTGATGCTTTAGAACGTCCTTTTTTATAAGGTCCAATGCCAAGATAACAGCGATAAACACTGCGCGTTAAACCAACATATAAAAGACGAATATCTTCCGCTAACAACTCTTTCACTGCACTTTCTTTATGTGCTTCATCGCCATCTAAATCAAACACTAATCGCTGTTGCTCATCATGGAATAAACATTCTTTAGGTTCACGATATAATCCACTGAATGGAATAAAGACAATATCGTATTCCAAGCCTTTAGATTTATGCAAGGTGCTCACTTGCACCAATTCTTTTTCACTTTCTAAACGTTGCTTCTGTTCACCTTGCTCATTTTTAGCATTGGTAATTTGTTCGCTAAACCAACGTAACAAAGCAAAAGCACCTTCATAAACCATGCTATTTTTTTGCAATAATTCAGAAAGATGTAACAAGTCAGTTAATAGTCGCTCACCTTGGCGTTCACCATTATTCTGCGACAGTAAATGCGCGCTAATGCCTTGTTCATAAAAGCACTGCTGTAACATGACTAAAATTCCGCTTTCTTCCCACACCGTTTTATAACGTGCAAAGTCTGCGATTTTAGCTTCCCAACTTAAAGTATCAGAAAAGGTAGTATGGATTTGCTGTGGTGTGAGTGAGAATAACTTACAAGCAATCGTCGAACGCAAATAACGTTCATTGCTTGGATGCAAACAGGCAGTCAAAATACGTAATAGATCCTGCGCTAAAGTACTCGCAAATACACTTTCTTTAAGTGATAAATAAACGCTATTAATGTTTTCTTCCAATAACGCTCTACGTACAATATTGGCTTCATTACCTGTTCTTACTAGCACTGAAATATTGTTCGCTAAAATAGGTGATTGATTGCCTTCACTATCTTCTAAATAAGCGTCACCTTTTTGCGCTAATAACAATAAGGTTTTAATTTCATTCACTGTCGCTTGTGCGCTCGCATGACGAAAAGCATCACTACTTAAACCGCCATTAATATGCAAAAATTGTAACGCTTTTTGTTCGCTATCATCGGGGTTATTCACCACCAGCTTTTTGCGTTTGATGCTAGGCGCTTTAACAGGATGAAAGGGAATATCTTTTTCATAAATAAACGCAGCGTCTTTATGTTTAAAGAAACCATTCACTGCATCAATCATGTCTGGGCTAGAACGATAATTAAAATCTAGACTGTAATGTGCCGTCACCGCATTTCGCGCTGTCATATAAGTAAAGATATCCGCGCCACGGAAACTATAAATAGCTTGTTTAGGGTCGCCAATCATAAATAAACCTGACGCATTAAAAGCAGGATCGTCGCTGTCAACTTGATCATAAATCGTATCAAATATTCGATATTGAACCGGATCCGTATCTTGAAACTCATCAATCAAGGCAATGGGATATTGTTGCTTAATTTGATTGCCTAAATACCCTTCTGCTGAATTTTGCAACGCGCCATCTAAACGCGTTAACAAATCATCAAACCCTAACAACATATGTTGTTGCTTGGTCTTTTGTAAATTGTCTTTAATCCACGCAGTCGCTTTAATTAACAATGTATTTTTAAGCGAGATATCTTCTTTTAGTAATGAATCAATTAACGTAAAGGTTGTATGTGTTGGTGCTTCACCTTTTTTGGTTTTAGTGTGTAATTCTTCCTGTGAAAATTTCACTAAGTTTTTAGGTAAAGTCAGATCTAAACTATTCGACGCAGCCCACGCGCTTACTTGATCAAACCAATTTGGTAGATTCTTTTTACTGTAACTGCGTTTATCAACGCCGGAATGGGTAATGATATCTTGGTAATCCGCCATATCAGCGACCCAAGCTCGTTTTACTTTATTGATCGCCGCTAAGCCTGACTCGTATTTAGCTTCAAAATCAAAATCAGTAATCGCAGGAATAAAGGTTAAATCATTGCGAGACAACCACTGTTGTAATTCATTTTTTAATGCTTCAGGATTTGCCCAATAACTATAAATAATTGAAGTCAGTGGCGTTGATAATTGATAGAAATGCGCACGCCAAAAATCATTACAGGCTTGGCTTAAAATAGAGGAGTCATCTTCTAATAAAGTTTGTTGAAATAAGCTACCAGATTCAAAGGCATTTTGTTGCAACATGCGCTGACAAAAACCATGAATAGTAAAAATAGACGCTTCATCCATTTGTAATTCCGCAAAGCGTAATAAACGAATATCATGCGCTAGGTTTTTACTATCCTCAATTAATTGTTGGTAAAATGGGTCTTTACTTGAACCTGTACCCTTTTCTCCCGCAATAAAGGCTAAACGAGTTTCTCGAATACGTTCACGAATACGCCCTCTTAACTCAGCGGTCGCCGCTTCGGTAAAAGTTACTACTAATATTTTATCAACGGTTAATGGTGTTTGATGCGCGGTTTGCGCTTCTTTTCCGTGTCCTAAAAGCAGCCGAATAAACAAACTGGCAATAGTATAAGTTTTTCCTGTTCCCGCTGACGCTTCAATTAAACGTCGCCCAAACAAAGGAAAGGTTAACGCATCTAAAGGCTGAACAGAAATATCAATAGCTGTATTGGAAGGTGTTAATTCAGTTTTATTAAGATCATTCATCTTTATTTACCTCCCCACTCTTCATAAATCAGATCGTTAAGATTGCACAATAAAGGCATAAACACTTGCAGAGAAATCACTTCAAATGCTTGCCAATGGTCTTCAATATTCTCAAACATGCGATTAATATAAGGATCATCGGCTTCTGAATAACCTCGGCTGTTATTAAACACTTTTAATGCAGCGTCTTGCCCTGCCGCACGCGTTTCAAAATCCAATTCATCCAACATAAAAACATGGGGTTGTAATTTACACACGGCTTCACACCATTGGTATGCACTTTCAACAAAAAACGGTAAGGCTTGTTGTAGCCCTTGTTGATATAAAGTAATCAATTCAGATAAACGTTGATGTGCATAATCTGCGGAAATTTCTTCAAAGTAATGGCCTTTAGTTTGACCAAACAATGTGGTGTTGAGGTGATGACCATAAACAATACAATAACTTAAATGTTCAACCCACAATTTAAGCAGATCTTTACCTTTGATATTACCCGGTTTAATGCGCACTAAACCATTTTCACAATGGTCATCAAGCGCACCAATTAGATACTTGCCTTCAAAGGGAATATCCACCAAAATTTGTTCAATATCACCAATGAAATAACCGCCATAAATACTAGCTAAATCCACCATTATTTGTAAATCTTTGTTAAACACTAAGGTAGCGAACTCGCCTACAGGTAATTTCCCCTGTGCTTTTAGTCCAGCATATAAATCAGCTAAAGCTTGATCATCCAATCCATTTTCAAACTGTTGTTTTTTCAGCATATATTGCTGCAAATTATCCAACGCAAAGGGTTCATCATTTTGCTGTTCAATTTCATCGATTTCAAAATAAACATTTAACGCTTGATTGAAAAACGCTTTACAAGGATTCTGTAAAAAACGGATCAAACCACTCAACTCAATATGTTCACTTTGTAATAAAGGTAATGGTTGATTAGCTATTTGCTTAGTCAATTCATCTTGCTCTTTATCTACTTGTAGCGCCTTCCACCAATTTTGCTGATAGGTCTGATGCTCGCCTTTGAAGTATTGTTCACTAAAACTTTGCATCGGATAATGATGAGTCAATGAAGCCAATAACGCTTTTTCAAGTTGATCACTTGAGGCAATGCTTTCAATGTCAGCCTGTTCGCCTTCTAGATAAAAGCTCTGCTGGATATAATTCAATAATTCGCTCACCAACACGCTTGGCATTTTTTCGCTGTTATCACTAATATCTTTACCAATGTAACTGACGTAGAAATTTGATTGTGCTGACAATAAAGCTTCGAGGAATAAGTAACGATCTTCGTCTCGACGTGAACGGTCACCACGTTTGCGATGCCCCACCATTAAATCAAAGCCCATTGGCAATAATGAACGCGGATATAACCTATCATTCATGCCTAACAAACACACCACTTTAAAAGGGATAGAGCGCATTGGCATTAAAGTACAGAAGTTAACTTGTCCTGCTAAGAAACGTTGACTATTGGATTGGCTCGCAATATGCACTTGTAGATATTCCACCAACACCATTAGTGAAAGTGGTTGGTCGAATTTAGCTTGTGCGGTTTGTTCGTTAAGTAATTGCATTTGCTGACGAATCTGGCTGAACAAAATACTGTTATCTTCATCTTCCAAATAAAAGTCATCAATTAGCTGGTTAATAAATATTTGCCATTCAGCACAAGACACTTCTTTATTTAAATTACTTTCTAAGGTTAATAAGGTATCAATAAACTCAATAAAACGACCTAATAAATCGCCCTGTAAACCTTGCACTTCATCATAGGGCGCAATGCCGTCGAACAAGTTATCACTCATGGCATAACCTAATAACATGCGTTTTAAACCAAACAGCCAGTTATTTTGATTTAAAGCAGGCAATTCCCATTGTTCCGCGGATTCATTGTTTAATCCCCAGCGAATACCACTTTCGGTGATCCAATGTTGTAATAAATCAAACTCAGATTGTTTAATAGCAAAACGGTTTAAAATCGCTGGGACTTCTAACAGCGCTAAAATATCTTCACGGGTATAACGGCTTTGTTGTAAATTAAGTAGCTGCAAAAAGCTCGCAAGTATTGGATTTTCTTGCTGTGCGCTGACATCTGAAATAGAGAATGGAATAACCACATCATTATTTGAACGGCTAAACACCGCTTCAACATAAGGTGCATAAGCATCAATATTCGGTACCATCACGATAATATCTTTTGGCGTGAGAGTTTTGTCCTTTTCAAACATAGCCAGTAAATTATCGTGCAACACTTCCACTTCACGCATCACACTATGGCAAGCATGTAAGCTGAAAGAATCATCATCTTGACTGATTTGAATACGCTGTGATGAATCATTTAATAAAGAGGAAGAGCTATCACGTAAATCGAGAATATCTGCCTGTAAATGATGTAATAAATTATCGCGGTCAATATCCACAAAGGCATCAACTTCTTGCTGCTCTAAACTATAAAGTTGATATAAAAAATCACGTCCCATTTTCCCCATTGACGCGAGTAATGGGTTTCCCACTTCACTTTCTTGATCGTCACTGGTTGCCCACGCTAAATGCGCTTCATCTTTTTGCCAGCTCGTTGGAGATAACTCAGCCACTTCACCTTCTTGAACTGATAACTTAGGACGAGATTGTGCAAAACGTTTAGCTAACAGTTTAGGGTCAACGATATCCCCCCAATAATAACGGCAAGGATTAGACAACAAAAAGTGTACATCGCAGTGTTCGCCCAAGCCTAATAGCGCTTGTAAATAAGATTCAGGTAACGAGGAGATACCAAAAACGAAAATACGTTTTGGTAAGTGAGAAAGTTGTTCTGTGGTTTTAGTTTCAAGCGTTGCTAAAAAATCTTGGTATAAACCCGCACGATGATAAGCCTTACCTTGAGATTGAAAACCTTCTTTAATGCTCGCCACCAACAAACGCCACAATTTAGCTTGCCATAAATGTGCTTCTAACCATTCTGGTTGTAAGTTTTCTAAACTGACTTGGTGTTCGGCTAAGCTTTCCCAGTTATCAATCCACTCTGGACGGTATACTAAATATTGATCGAATATATCGGCTATTTTTCCACTTAGTTGGAAACGTTTGCGTAAATGCGTATCGTCTTTAAGGTAATCTTTTAATGCAGCAAAGTCCTCATCTTCTAAACACTCTGGCAAGAGCTTCATTATTTGCCATGTCATGGACTGTTTATTAAAAGGACTTTTATCAGGCACATCATCTAAAACATGTTTAAACTGCTGCCAAATAAAACTCGCAGGTAAAGGAAAATCGATATTCGCCGCAATACCTGTCGCTTGTGCAATTTCTAATTGTAACCACTGCGCCATCCCCGGACTTTGTACCAGAATAGTTTCATTTTCAAAGGCATGGCTTAAAGGATCTTGTTGCATCAAAGCAACTAATAAGTCTTTGAGTAAGCTAATTTGATTGGAATGATATACACGAAACACTAGGCATGTCCTTTCTCTTTGAATACGACTTTTATAATACCGCTTTAAAATACTATTCTAAAACACTAAAAGTTTGTTTTTTAAGAGAGATCATCGTACCAATAACAAACGATTAGTACGATGATTTAATGCAGAAATATGTGAAATGAATGACTGAAGTTTGTTTGTGATGACTTTACTTATCAACTTATTTATCGACTTATTTATCTCAACTAGGTCTTTAGTCTGATAATGCAACAAGTTGAACATTATCATGCTTAATCACTTGGTTTAATTCTCCACTATCAAAAGGCTGTTGTTGAACAAGACGCGCACCATGACCACCTCTAGGGCTACCATGCCAAAATGGAGCACATCCAGACGTAACCAAAACAGTGACGACAATGGTTAATACAGATATTATTTTTTTCATAGGTTACTCCTAAATAGAATACGGATGTTCAACCTACAATAAAACTGTGCAAAGACGGTGCAAATGAAGTAAAAATTTTAGCAAAAAAAATCCGCACTTACTATTTGTAATCTAGCAAGTGCTGATTTAATAACGAATGGTATGAACTTTCCCATATCATTTATTGCTTTTAGCAAATGCCAAACAGGATGTTTGGCTTAGGCTCGTTCTGGCCATGGATGGCCAGCAAGAGCCGGTGCGTTATAAAAGCAATGAATAATTTGGATAAGAAAGTGATTCGGTGGTCAGTTTCTTTGCTTGTTGTGGGTAAAAAGTCTTTCTGATAAAAGAAAGCTTAGTCGCCGACAGGGCGAAACCACTGCGAATAAACATCAAGCAGACTGGACGAGCGCAGACGAGCTAGAACAAAAAGTGGCGACAACTAAAACTAGAATACTGAACACCAATTTAGATAAAATAAAGGCAGCTCTTTTTTGCTATATTTCATTAATGAAAAGCGTTGTTAGTCAATTGAGTGAAACAGTATGATAGATTCATTAATTTTATTTAATGATATAAAAAGTGATAATAGTGCCTAAATTATTAATAATGGATAAGAGCCATCTTGATGACTATCCATTAAATATAGCCTTCAACGACTGTCATCAGATTACCTTTATAAAGTGAAAATTAAATAGCTCTGTAATAAAGCGATTAATAAAGTTAAAACGATGCAAATAGATAGTTCTATAAAACCCACTACAACAACTATAAATAAGAGTAAAAATCATGTCAGATGAAAGTCGTGAAAAGGCACAAAATACAGCTTGTTTAATCATTCTTGGTTTGTATTTAATTACCAACATTGTCGTATATGGGTATTTCTTTTGGGCTGGTTATACTGCTATGTATGATTATCGGATGATGGGTTGGGGAGTTCTTGCGCTTATATTAGGTGAATTGATTGAAACTCATATACCCAATAAAATTTTGGGTCCCTCTTTTTTTGATGAAGGTGATGATTGGAAGCTACTTACCTTTGTATTTATAGTGAATTTAATCAAAATATCAGTTTACAGCTGCTTATCTTTTTTCTTTGGTATTTTCTTCGCTTCTTGAATTTAATTAATAACTATCAGAATTAGAAGAAAGCGAAACGAACAAGTTATTTTAAGCAAAAAAAACCGCACTTACTATTTGTAATCTAGCAAGTACGGTTTCACATAATAACCTCGCGGTTAATATTATTTATTCAATTAAAGCTTATGCATAAACAGGGTGTGCTGCACAGAATTTAGCGACTTTAACTTTAACCGCTTCGATTGTTGCAGCTAGTTTTGCTTCATCTTTGATTGCATCAAGAACGTCACAAATCCAAACAGCTAGTTCAGCAGCATCTGCAGCGTTAGCGCCACGACGAGTGAATGCAGGTGTACCGATACGTAAACCACTTGTCACAAATGGAGAACGAGGATCGTTTGGTACAGAGTTCATGTTCACTGTGATGTGAGCAAGACCTAAAGCCGCATCGGCTTCTTTACCTGTGATGTCTTGCGCAATTAAGTCAACTAGGAAAAGATGGTTTTCAGTACCGTTAGATACGATTTTGTAACCGCGATCTTGGAATACTTTAACCATTGCTTTAGCGTTGTCTAACACGTTTTGTTGGTACACTTTAAATGCTGGCTCAGCACATTCTTTAAATGCAACCGCTTTAGCAGCGATAACGTGCATTAATGGACCACCTTGACCGCCTGGGAATACCGCTGAGTTTAGTTTTTTCTCAATTGCTTCGTTAGCTTTAGCCAAGATAAGACCGCCACGTGGGCCGCCTAATGTTTTATGTGTTGTAGTCGTAACAACGTCAGCGAATGGTACAGGGTTAGGGTAAAGACCTGCCGCCACTAAACCAGCTACGTGTGCCATATCAACAAATAGGTAAGCACCTACTTTGTCAGCAATTTCACGGAATTTAGCCCAATCTACGATACCTGAGTATGCAGAGAAACCAGCAACAATCATTGTTGGTTTATGTTCGATTGCTAGACGCTCAACTTCAGCGTAATCCAATACACCTGTATCTGGGTTGATACCGTATTGAACAGCGTTATAAACTTTACCAGAGAAGCTAACAGAAGCACCGTGTGTTAAGTGACCACCGTGAGCAAGGCTCATACCTAAAACAGTATCGCCAGGTGCACATAATGCTGCGTAAACTGCGCTGTTTGCTTGAGAACCCGCATGTGGTTGTACGTTTGCGTAGTCTGCACCGAATAACGATTTAGCACGTTCAATTGCTAAAGATTCAGCAACATCAACATATTCACAACCGCCGTAGTAACGCTTACCAGGGTAACCTTCTGCGTATTTATTTGTTAACTGACTACCTTGCGCTTCCATTACACGTGGGCTTGTGTAGTTTTCAGACGCAATCAGTTCAATGTGATCTTCTTGACGTTGAACTTCATCAGTCATCGACTGCCATAATTCTGGATCGTAATCAGCAATATTCATATCGCGGTTAAACATGTGCATCTCCTGCTAGGAATGGTAAGTATTCGAATAAATTTTGATACAGCGCATTTTACGCAATCTTTGCGCTATTGCATAGAGCAAATAGTATGAAAATTATCTGAAATTAACTTGAATAAAATTAATAGAAAGATAATTTATAGTTAACTTTCTTAATGTAAATTTAAATTGCTATGCGGAATTAGGAATTAAATACTTATAAATCCCACTAATTAACGAATCAAAACAACGCTATGCACACAATATTTCTAGTACCTTCATAATTTCCAGTTCTAAAATGATTGATATCAAGCATTTCATTGCGCAGCCATTTACAACCCAATACAATAGGCGGCAATTAAATTCATATTTATTAAAAGGTATTGTAATGGCTCTTCCAGATAAGTTTATTTTTTCAATGAACCG
Source organism: Psychromonas algicola (assembly GCF_004378355.1). Taxonomy (GTDB): domain Bacteria; phylum Pseudomonadota; class Gammaproteobacteria; order Enterobacterales; family Psychromonadaceae; genus Psychromonas. The sequence goes on along the minus strand of NZ_SNUB01000008.1, from coordinate 121,674 downwards.
AGTGAGCAAGGTAGTTCCGCCTAAGCGCACTATTTTAAAAGACATCTCATTAAGCTTTTTCCCGGGTGCAAAAATCGGCGTATTAGGTTTGAATGGTTCAGGTAAATCTACCCTTCTTCGTATTATGGCTGGTGTTGATCAAGAATTTGAAGGTGAAGCGCGCGCATTAACAGGTACTAAAATTGGTTACCTTCCGCAGGAGCCAGTACTTGATCTTGAAAAAAATGTTCGTGAAATTATTGAAGAAGCCGTTGTTGAAGTTAAATCTGCATTAACTGAGTTAGATGCAGTTTATGCCGCTTACGCTGAAGAAGGTGCAGACTTTGATGCACTGGCTAAACGCCAAGGTCAACTTGAAGATATTATTCAAGCACATGACGGTCATAATCTTGATAATCAATTAGAGCGTGCAGCGGATGCATTACGTTTACCCGCTTGGGATCAACCTGTAAAAGTTCTGTCTGGTGGTGAGCGCCGTCGTGTTGCTTTATGCCGTTTGTTACTTGAAAAACCTGATATGTTATTGCTTGATGAACCAACCAATCACTTGGATGCTGAATCGGTTGCATGGTTAGAGCGTTTCTTACATGACTATGAAGGCACTGTTGTAGCGATCACGCATGACCGTTACTTCTTAGATAATGTAGCTGGTTGGATCTTAGAGCTTGACCGTGGTTACGGCATTCCATGGGAAGGTAACTACTCTTCTTGGTTAGAACAAAAAGATGCGCGTTTGAAACAAGAAGCATCGCAAGAGAAAGCACGTCAACGCCAAATTGAACAAGAGTTAGAATGGGTTCGTTCAAACGCAAAAGGACGTCAATCTAAAAGCAAAGCACGTTTATCTCGTTTTGAAGAGCTTAATAATCAAGACTTCCAAAAACGTAATGAAACCAATGAACTATTTATTCCAACAGGCCAACGTTTAGGTGATCAAGTGATTGATGTTAATAACTTAACAAAATCATTTGATGGCCGTGTATTAATTGATGACTTAAGCTTCCGTATTCCTAAAGGTGCGATTGTTGGGATCATCGGTGCCAATGGTGCAGGTAAATCAACATTATTTAAAATGTTAGATGGCACTGAGAAACCAGATTCAGGCGAAATTATTATTGGTGAATCGGTACAAATGGCAAGTGTCGATCAGTTCCGTGATCATATGGATGACAAACTGACTGTATTTGAAGAAGTATCAGGCGGTAGTGATATTATTCAAGTGGGTAATATTGAAATTCCAAGCCGCGCCTATTTAGGTCGTTTCAACTTTAAAGGTTCAGACCAATCTAAAGTCGTGGGTGATTTATCAGGTGGTGAGCGTGGTCGTTTACATTTAGCAAAACTGCTTAAATCTGGTGGTAACTTGTTATTACTCGATGAACCAACCAATGATTTAGATATTGAAACATTACGCGCACTTGAAGATGCCCTACTCGGTTTTGCAGGTTGTGCCATGGTTATCTCGCATGACCGTTGGTTCTTAGACCGTATTGCAACGCATATCATTGATTATCGTGATGAAGGTAAAGTTAACTTCTACGAAGGTAACTACACCGATTACGAAGAATGGATGAAGAAAACATACGGTGCAGCAGCCGTTGAGCCAACACGCGTTAAATACAAACGTATTGGTTAGTTTTATAATCAATTAACGATGCAAAACAAAAAAGCTCATTCAATTGAATGGGCTTTTTTATAGGTAAAAATCTATATAACTAACTTATATTTAGGTTATTCATAAACTCACTATATTTAGCTAATTTCTAAATAAAAAATACCAAAGGTGGCTTAAAAGCCACGTCCCAAAAACACAAATTTGAATCTCTAATAATCAGCTCTACTACTTTTCAATCAGTGGCTCAAAGCGTTTATCGGTTAATATCTTCATAAAGGCAACTAAGGCATCTATTTTACGATCTGTTAATGCTTGCGCTTCAAGGTCTGCTTTATCTACTGTGTTAGGGACTTCAGGTAACTCCCAAGGTAAACCTGTTTCAGGGTTTATGGTGCGTTCCGGATTATTATAATGGTCGTAAAATTCCATCACAGTACGTAATTCTTTAAACACTCCATTATGCATATAAGGTGCTGTCACCGCGACATTACGCAAAGATGGATTCTTAAATTTACCATCGTATTGAGGATCGCTTACGGCTGGATTTTCTAACAGACCATGGTCAATGTGACCTGCTTTCAATCCCGCTAAACGAAGTATTTCAGCATTAGACGGTACGCCAATATTACGATATTGATGATTAGTGAAAGGCTCTTGCTTGCTATCTTCTGTTTTTAATAAATGACAGCTATTACAATTCACATTGTTATTTGAGAAGAATAAAGTTCGACCTAAATCTTCTAAGACTGTTAGCTCATATTCACCTTTTAAGAATCGGTCATATTTACTATCGTAAGTGGCAAACTGTTTTGTATTTTCAAAGGCTTGAATTGCATTTGCAAAACCTTGAAAAGCCGGTAAAACATCATGCTTAGTAGATGAATCAAATACTGACTCTCCATATAAACGTTTGAATGTAGTGACATAGAAAGGATTCTCTTGAATGCGTTCAACTAATGCTTGTGCGCTAGGTAACCCCATTTCTGCAGGATTTAATGGTGGTCCCATTGCTTGATCTGCTAGGGTATTAGCGCGACCATCCCAAAACTGTCCTCCCACATACTCTTTTAAAGCTGCATCAAAATGAAATGATGGAGAAGTATTAGCATAACCAGCCATTGGTGCATTACGTCCACCAAAGGAATGACCATCATCGCCTAAAGATGCAACACCATTTCCTGCATTTTCACGATGATCTGTAAACGCTTTTGCAGGATCATGACAAGTAGAACAAGACATGGTGCGATTAGCGGAAAAGTTAGGATCTAAGAATAATATCTGTCCTAATTGTGCTTCTGTCATTTGCGTTTCAGCATTAACATGGCTTGCTGCAGCGAGTGTGATGAATAAACAATAAACTATTTTTTTCATTTTAATTCCGTCGAATGTTTCTATAAATATCAAAAAAGGGGGTAATAATAATTTTTATAATGCCATCGTATTTTTTTCTTTTACCCGAGCCAAGACCAAATGCCTGATCCGCAGGAACATCTTTAGATAACCTTAACGTGCCAAATATCCAATCCCACAAGGCAAATACACTACCTAAGTTTTTGTGTACATTTCTTTGTTGATGGTGCACTTGATGTTGCGCCGGTGAAATAAATATACGCTCTAACCAAGCACCATAACTAAGGCGTATATGGCTATGCCTCAAATTACCTGTAAAAGAAAATAAAATGACAACAAAAGCGTTTCCACCGAATACTGTATAAAGGTTAATACGAGCACCAAAACAAAAAATAAAGATGCCAGTCACTACACCTGCAACCACCGCATTACGCAATGCAAAAAGTAGTATTTCTACTGGATGCAAGCGATAGAAAGTCAATGGATTCAATGATTCTGGGCTATGATGAACTTTGTGAAATTTCCATAACCAACGGTTTGTATGCATCCAGCGATGTAACCAATAACGGCTAACGTCTCCAAGTAGAAATAAACAGAGCGTATAAGCCAGCACGATATCGCGATAATACCAAGATAAAAACAAGGGTTCAGCGATTGAATTCAAGCCATTCAAGGTCCAAAGTGCAACGGTATTTCCAGAAATTAGCACGGGCACAATAAACAAGATTTTAAATAACCAGTTAAATATAAAATAGCGGTAATCTAGCTTTGCGTCGGCATTTAGCCAGTATGCTTTTAATTTAGGAAGTGAAATAGTCCCAATTTTAAAGGTATACCATATAAAGGCGATCACTGCGCTAGCAAGAAGGTAACCCCAGAAAATCCGGTTGCTACCATCCATCAATAACGCTAAAGGAGTATCAATCACCATCTGCATCGATTAAGTTTGCTGACACGCCAATCTGACTTACTAAATGTTTGTAAAATGCTTTTTGCAGATCAGATAATCGTTTAACGACTGAGGTCATGGCAATTGCATTAAAATTGTGATCAACGGGTGTATTTTTATAAGCTAACGATGACGTTTTCAAAGCTGCTTGCACAACTTTAACGCCTTCCATGCCTTGTTTTTCATGAGCAATGGTTGCAATGTTAGGTTGCGTGTCTTCGGCTAACAGCTGTTTATTAGTTTCTAATATTCCACCTATAAAAGCCCAAGATGCTTGACTATAAGGGTATTGTTGATGTTCTGGTTTAGCAGGACCGGGATCTGCTTTTGTTAATCCGCTCACCTGTGCGATACGCCAATCTCGTGTTTTATAAATATGTTCGATTTGTGCATTCACCACCAGTGATAATCCTCTTTCCACGTCGAAAAGGAACTCATCACGGTTTGCTTTATAACCCTCGCTAATTTGCGTAAATCGTTTACAAACATTAGCGACCATGATTTCAGCAAACTCTTTTCGGCGTTCAGACCATTCTCCGCTGAACATCACTGAATCAATGGCACCCATGGTTTTATATGAGTTTTTATAGAGTGCTGTTGATACTTTACTATCACGACCGACTAAGCGTTCAATACTTTCATGGATATCTTCATTACCACTATGAAAATAATCAATCATCAACGAGTAATCCATTGCATTCATATCATAATCGCCAAGAATGTAGCTCGCTTGCACACGTCCCCACCCTTCAGCAAGTTGGACAAATGCTTGATGACGAACATCGGCAGAATCACTTTCTAAAGCGCCTTGTAAATTCACACAATAGTTAACTGCGTTATCGGCATTATGCTGAAGCACGTTGTCATAAATAGAGGCATAAGGGTCTTTCTCTTGAGCCTGGCTTAACTCTGCGTGACTTAAACTAAGTAAACAGATGAATGAAAGCGGGGTAAAAATCTTCATAGTTGCTCCAAAAAATGTAACAAGGCCAAGCGCTCTGCCTGGGTTAATTTAATAAATGTTGATTTAGCTATTTCAGCTTCTCCACCGTGCCAAAGAATGGCTTCTTCCGGCGTTTTAGCTCGTGCATCATGCAGGAAACGATGTTGCTTACGTACTCGATCACCTACACCCCATAACACTGCGGTGCGAAACTCTCGCTCAGTTGCAAGAAATTCGGGACGGCCATCTTGTAATTCATCCCCCATATCGTGCAAGAGTAAATCAGAATAAGGTTCGAACTCAATACCTTTATTAGTGGTTAATGTCGGACGGTGACAACTAGCACAACCAATTGATTCAAATAGTTTTTTTCCTTGCTGTCCTTGAGCATCTAAAGTCATCGTTTTAGGTGCTTTGTGATCACGAATAAATGAAGCAATCGCTTGTAAACGCAACATAGGAAGATCTAGATGACCTAATCTTGTGGTATCGCCTTTAGGTGCAGCTAAACAATCAGCTTGCGCAGGTTGACACAACTCTTCAGGAAAAAATGGATTGGTTAGCCCCAAATCATGCGCAGCAGCAGCGGCAGTTTGCCCAACAATGCTCGACGCACTCGCCTTCCAATTCAAACGTCCTAATATTTTTTTATCTTGTACTGGTGAATTTAACCAGTTTGCACGACCGCTAATGCCATCGCCATTTTCATCTAATGGATCTTCCCAGGCTAGGATATCTTCGTTAGAAACTTGTTCGATCAATCGTAAACCCGCTAATGTAGGAGGTTGTCTTAATGCAATCACAGTTTCTTTTGCTAGCGGGCCATAGGCTAGGTTATCTAAATAGGGAATTAATTTTGTTAATGTTAGAGACTGTCCATCGGGATAAGTAAAAGAACGAGATTCTGTTTTTAATCTTGTTTGTGCTTCTGCCTTTACTTTACCGTTACCTCTTATTGAAACCTGAGCACCATAAACAGGATCAGGCACACTGTCATGCATTGGTGTATCGAGGTTATTTATTAAAAACCGTGATGAGTGTTGGCTAGGCTGAGTTAATTTAAACACTAAGCTGCGTAATGGCTGATTTTGATCACTGATTGTTGGTGCACTGCCGTTATTTATATGGCAACTCACACAGGTATTAGAGCTGAAATGAGGACCAAGTCCATCTCGTGCAGTGGTTGCACTGGGGGCTTCTACCCAAGGAATAGTGAAAAAAGAACGGCCAAGAATATATTGATCAAACTCCTCATCATTCATTTTAATTGGTTGAGAGAAAGGTTTACTACCATTAGCATGTGTAAATTCATTTGTATTAAAAGTACTAGTTTTATCGTTCGTCTCACTATGAACAAAATGACTAGTTGCCAAAAACAAAAAAATGCCTCGAAACAATTGTTTCACAAGCTTATTAACATTATTTTTCATAAATCACTTTCAAAATAAATTACACCTAGTGGCGATAAAAAGGGTAAAACGAGAAACGCCACCAACCGAAATCGGCAAGTGGCGTTGATAAAAATGAAGTTACTGGTTTACAGTATTATCATTTTAGTTCACTTAAAGCTGTGTTTCTTCAGCGTCAGTCACATCACTTGTTGTTAGTGAAATACCGTATGCACCAGAAACAGTTACCATTTGGTCACCTAGGCGACGTAATTGGTTTTTAAGCGTGACAATATTTTGTACACTTGCTTCATTTTCAGGGCGGATTTGGTAATCAAAATGCATTGTTGTCGTTGCTAATGTGTTGATTTTAGCAATTCGCATTTCAATATCAGCCATTAAGTTTGTGATAACCGCTTGCTCTTCTGACGATAATTTATCAATAAAAGCAGGACCTACTTTTTTACCTTTGTATTCACCTAATAATACGTTTTTAATACCTTGATAATTTAAAGCAATATCACGGTGTGTATTATCAGAGAAACATGAATGCTCATCTTCTTCACTTGGCGTTAATACTGCAACAGCAATACGTTCGTTAGCTAATTCTGATTTAGAAAATACACCAACACCTGCAAAAATTTGTTTTAGAGAAGTCGCTTCGTCAATATTTTTAGATGCTTGCTCGCCCGTTAATTGGTCTAATAAAGCAGCGCGGTAAAGACCTTTATCGCCATCAACATCATCTGCCCAAGCACTAGATACTAGCGATAAATCATCAACTAATTTAACAGCAACAGCATTAAGGTAGTCAAGACGACGTTTAGCCAATTTATCTGTTGTAAAGTCTGTAAGTGGACGTTGACCCGCAGTCATTGCACCATTTGTTACAGAGTCTTCGATCATATTGTTGTAATCTTGATCTTGTCCCCACAGCATAAACTCAATAGCGTGGTAACCAGCAGCAACATTAGCATCACCACCATTTGTATTTAATGCGCTAATTGCATCCGGTGTAATTTCAGATACGTCAACAGCAGTTACATCTTCACCACCTGGTGTAAATAAACCTTTAGTATCAATGATGTTACCACTAGTGTGCTTGCTGTTTGCATCTGTAGTGTAATCAATCATGTTTTCATCTAACGGCCAAGAATTAAGTTCGCCTTCTACTGCGCCGTAAGTTTCAGCTACCCAACCTTCTTCAGCATCAATAGGACCATTTGAAAGACGGAAGATTTCAGTTGTTCCATAACTTTCGCGAGACACTAACCATGCAGATTTTGCAGCTTGTAATGTTGCTTTAGTTGGCTTATTTGAAAAAGCATCAATGGCAGCTTGTAACGCTTTTGCATCTTTAAGTGCATCTGCATAGTTAGCAGAAGCAATGGATGCATAAGTAGATAATGCAGTAGGATTGTCATAGTTAACTGTTGACTGTTGAGTTGAACAACCTACTAAACCCGCGATTACTGCGCCTGCAATAAGACTTCTTAACATTGTTTTTTTCACTTTGCCTTCCTTTGTATTCATTAAAAAATTAATTTGATTCGGCCAAACCTTATTAGTAATGATTTCAGCTATCATTTAGCCTGTTAATATGGCGAGTATAAATTATATAAACAGCACAATCAATAATAACTATCATTAAGGTTAAATGTTTTTAAAATAAACAGAAAGCAAACTTTTCTTAGCGAAAGCTATAATTATGAAGATATATTTAGCAGTAGATTGTTCAGCGTTCACTGATGTTCATCAGGATGAGTTTGGTATAAAAATGCTATGGAATTAAACATACAAAAAAGCCCTTTAACCATTTTTACGATTTGGTTAAAGGGCTTTTATTATTTAAGATTTATATTATAAAACTTAAATGTTAGTGTTTATTAAAATGCAAAGATAACTCTGCCTAAGAATTCTTGATCATGATTAACAGAAGCGCTTACGCCAAAAGTTTCAGATAATTTGATACCAGCATCAACTGTTCCTTGGAACTCTTCAATTTCAACACCATCCATACTATGAATATAAACAGGTGCAGCTCCAACCCAAATTTGATCATTCACATTAAATCGAACGGCGATTTCAAATGTAACAAAAGTACTGTCTACAATGTCATTTCCCCACATATATCCAACGCTCATTTTAGGATAAGCACTCAATCTATCGTCTGGGAATTTTAATTTTGAAAATAAGCCAAGTTCAACACTGTCTACATTTTTAAAAAATGCATCTGGACCTTCATCTCTGTCAAATTCAACATCTTCACTCCATGTGCTTTCAATAGTCACGCCTGAGTCAGAGGCACTATTTAATAATAAATAGTTAGCTTCATAATGTTCTAAATCTTGTTTAGCAGCCACTTCGATACGTTGTTGATAAACACCACCTAAATAGCCCCCGAAATTAGCTGAAATATCGATACCTTCGGTGCCACTGCCTAAGTTAACATTAGAATAAGTCGCAACCGGACTCCCCCAACTTTCAGTATTTACAGGGTCACCTTCTGCTGCATTAGCAGTGAATGAAAATAGGCCAATTAAAGAAACAATAGAGACTTTTAATACCGTATTTTTTGCGATGATATGTTTCATTTTTATTTCCAAATAAATAGATTAAATAAACGCTTGCCACGTTTAATTAATGTGTAACTTCCGAATAAAGCGTCTGATTTATTAATCACCGCTTCACTATCTGTTAATTTTTCTCCATTAACCATGACAGCACCATTATTTAAAAATTCGCGAGCCATTTTGTTTGAAGCAGCTAATTCACAACTTGTTAATAACTCTACAATTGAAGCAGATTCTGTGCCAACTTCTGTTGCTGGTAACCCATCCTGCGCAAGTTGTGCAAGGTCAGATTCACTTAAACTACTTAAATCGCCAGAAAATAACGCTTCAGTAATACGTTCAGCAGAAGCTAAACCTTGCTCGCCATGAACAAGTTTAGTGACTTCTTTGGCTAAAATAGTTTGTCCCTGAGGTCGACCTTTAACCATTTTATCTTTTTCTTCAATTTCTGCAATTTCTTCAACAGATAAGAAAGTAAAGTAACGTAAGAACTTATAAACATCTGCGTCTAATGTGGTGATCCAAAATTGGAAAAATGCATAAGGCGATGTCTTAGTCGGATCTAACCATATTGTACCAGACTCAGTTTTACCAAATTTAGTTCCGTCAGATTTTGTGACCAACGGCATAGTTAAACCAAATACTTTTTCTTGGTTCATGCGACGCGTTAAATCAATACCACCGGTAATGTTACCCCATTGATCTGATCCACCAATTTGTAAGGTACAGGCTTTTTCTTTATTTAATGCTGCAAAATCATAAGATTGTAATAACATGTAGCTAAATTCAGTGAATGAAATACCAGCACCTTCACGGTCAATACGTTGTTTTACCGATTCTTTTTGGATCATTGCATTAACGCTAAAGTGCTTACCTACATCACGCAAAAATGAAATGCTGTCCATTTTGCCAATCCAATCAAGATTGTTAACCACTTCAGCGGCATTTTCTTTATCGCCAAACTCAACAAAAGCACTCACTTGCTTTTTAATAGAATCAACCCAGCTTTCGACAACATCATCACTGTTTAACTTACGTTCAGCCGCTTTAAAACTTGGATCACCAATTAATCCCGTTGCGCCTCCCACTAAAGCTAAAGGTTTATGCCCAGCTTCTTGAAAACGTTTAAGAATTAATAACGGTACTAAACTACCGATATGTAAGCTATCAGCTGTTGGATCAAAACCACAATATAAGGTACGGCTTGCACTAGATAAATGTTCATGTAATTCTTCGTCCGCAGTTGTTTGTGCGATTAAACCACGTGCTTTTAGATCTTCGAGTAAGGCATTCATTTGCTTTTTCCTAGCTTGCTACCGATAACATAATAATTATGCGAGATTTTACACAGTTCAACACTATAAAAAAACCTTAGAGTGAAGATATCCCCAACAATATGATAGCATTACAGCATTATTAGTATATTTAAGAGAAAATAACATGAAAATAGGCATCATTGGCGCAATGGACGAAGAAGTTGCGATCCTAAAATCTGCGATGAATAACGTAATAACAACCAAAGTAGCTGGTTGTGAATTTTATCAAGGTGAGCTTAATGGCAAACAAGTTGTCTTAACAAAATCGGGAATAGGCAAAGTAGCAGCAGCCGTTGCAACCACTTTGTTATTAGAAAAATTCTCACCAGATACCATTATTAATACGGGTTCGGCAGGTGGTTTTGATACTAATTTAAATGTGGGTGATATTGTAATTTCAACTGAAGTTAGATTCCATGATGTCGATTTAACCGCATTTGGTTATGAAATTGGCCAAATGGCGCAACTACCTCCGGCTTTTGAAGCAACGCCTTCATTAATCGACATAGCAGAGCAATCAGCAAAAACCTTACCGGCTCTAAATATTGTTAAGGGACTTATTTGTACGGGCGACATTTTTATGGCGGCTCCCGCTAAAACAGAGATTGCACGTAATCACTTTCCAACTATGATGGCATGCGAAATGGAAGCAGCCGCTATCGCACAAGTATGTTATCAATTCTCAGTCCCTTTTGTGATTATCCGTTCACTATCAGATATCGCAGGTAAAAAGTCCGAGTTATCATTTGAAGAGTTTCTGCCTGTTGCTGCTAAAAATGCCTCAATATTAGTAGAAGCCATTGTTGATAGACTCAATTAATGGACGCAACACTTTTATTATTAGAGCAACACAGTGTTTATTTTAGCTTTATGCTAGTTGCACTGTGTTCCTTTTTCTTTTCATTACCTAAAGATCTTAACCCTCTTTCAGCTTTTGCTGTTATTTTTCAGCAAATATCAACAAAAGTAAATTTAGAAACCCGCAGCGATAGCTATAAACGTTTAGCGAGCATCCTGTCTTTTACTATTATATTCAGCCCGCTTGCTCTGATTATTAGCCAATTGTATATTGTTGCTTTTAAACCTGTTGCCATAGATATCATCGTTTTATATGTCTTATTGTCTTGGCATGATCGTATGCATGTTTATCAGCAAATCAATACTGAATTACAATCTAAAAACCTACCTAAAGCGAAGCTTTTATTAGCAGACTTAACGTTAAGAGATACTAAGCCACTTTCTTTAGTCGGCATTAATAAAGCGACCATTGAATCTCTGGTCTTACATATGTCAAATAGCTGGTTTGCTGTCGTTTTTTGGTATTTAACCACTGGGATTTACGGCGCTTTATTTTATCAGTTGATGAGCATTTGTTCCCAACAATGGAATTGTAAACAAGAAAAGCATCAAGCACTTGGTAAGATTCCATCGATTATTGTGCAAACTTTACAGCTGCCAGTACACATTCTATTGAGTTTCACATTTTCTTTCTACGATCGCCCTATTAAGACGCTTTTAGCTAAATTTAAACAAAGTGTTCATTGGCACCATTTTTCATCCGGATTGTTATTAAGTAGCTTTGCCTTAAGCCTGCAAATTCAGTTAGGTGGTGTGCGAATGTATGAATCAGAAAAAGTAACTTATAGTAATTTAGGTTTCAATAGACCGCCTCGAGTAGATGTCATTAATTTGGCGATACAACGTATTACCTTAACCGCTTGGTTCTGGTTAATTTGTATAACAGGCTATGAATTTTTACCAAGTATCTTGGCTTATTTTGGTGGCGCTTATAATTATTAGTGCCTAAGCAATCGTTTCTGTTCCTCAAAAAATCACAATAAAAAAGGCCGTTTACCTAATCAGATAAACGGCCTTTTTATTAAATTAATGCTAATTTAGTTATTTAACTTCTAATAACTCAACATCAAATACTAATGTTGCATGTGGACCAATTGCAGCACCTGCGCCACGTTCACCGTATGCAAGAGCAGCAGGGATAGTTAGTTTGTATTTAGCACCAGGAGACATTAATTGTAATGCTTCAGTCCAACCAGCAATCACACCACCAACTGGGAATTCAGCAGGTTGGCCACGTTCAACAGAACTATCAAAAACAGTACCGTCGATTAGTGAACCGTGGTAATGAACACTTACTGTAGATTCAGCAGTTGGTTTTTCACCAGCACCTTCAGCGATCACTTCATATTGAAGGCCTGATGCAGTAACAACAACCCCCTCTTTCTTAGCATTTTCAGCTAAGAATGCTTCACCAGCTGCACCTAATACTTTAGCTTGCTCTGCAGCTTCTGCTTGCATACGCTCAGAGATCACTTGGAAAGCAGCTTGTAGTTCTTGTTGAGAAACTTTACTTTCTGCGCCAGCAAATGCATCAGCAATACCAGCAGAAACTGCTGAAATATCTAGACCTTCGAAAGGATTAGAAGCAAGTTGCTCACCCATTTGTAAACCGATACCGTAACTTGCTTGTTGTTCTTGAGTAGTATATTCAGACATAAATTTCTCTTAATATTATTAAATTTCTGGGTTTCCCCACCATGGTTAAATAATTATATGGGGAATAAAAATTAAATTTAAAGGGAATTTCTAAAAAAAAGGGGAAAAAGTGAATATCTATGCTTAAGAGTATGAAAAATAGCTTAATACACACTTTTTATTATTTTAATTGTTGTTTAATACCTGCAGTCAATAAAAAAACATGTTCCGATAACGCAGCCACTTTTTGATTTAATTCTCCTAATTTATCCGCGTAGCGTCTTTGTAATTCTGTTTCACCAATTAAACCGCATCCAACTTCACCAGAGACAATAATCACCGAGCATTGAGCTTTTTCTAAAAAGGAGAGTAAGGTCGTTTGCTGTTTTTCGAATAAAATTAGGTTTTCTTGCAAACTATTGTTAGCTGATAAATACCAACCGACCCAAGTAGAAAGACATTCAATTAAAACAACTTGTTTGGGATTATTTAATGAATTAAGCACAGTTAATAAATCTGCTTCTTGATAATCTAACTCATAAGTCGCAATAGGTTGCGTAAAGCGAGATTGGCGAGTTTGTTGATGCTTTTGTATTCGCGCAATGGTTTCATCGCCCATTGCAACACTGGTCGCAATATACGCAGGCTTTAATTGGTCATCTGCTTTTATCATCTCATTTAAGACATTTTCTGCGGCATCACTTTTACCGCTACGAACGCCACCAATTAATAGTTGAATCATAATAAATACCTAGATTGTTCATCTTCCTTCGTCTATATGTAAACACATATTGGAAAGGCACATTCAAACGAAAAAAGGCTTTCCAATTGAAAGCCTTTAAAAATACATCAATCCAACGATTATCTATTGCCAGTATTATTCAGTCAATCAATACCCAAGCTATTTATCAAATAATGGCGCTAATTGTTTATCCCCAAGCCATTGATAACAATGTTTAGCAACATCACTTCGTTTCTTAATAATTTGCTCTTTTTTGGACCCTAACATAATAAAAGCAACAGGCTCTTGTTGTTTGGTTAAACCAAATAATTCGTGTACTTGCGGCAATTCAGCTGCATCAGTGCTGTACCAAATCGCAGCCACTTCTTCTTGTTCTGCTGCCAACAAAATATTTTGACATGCCGCTGCAGCCGCTAATACTTGATCACGACGCGAAACCGCATGAGGTTCAACAACATTAGCTGAAACTAATACAACCATAGGTGCATCTTTCAAATAACTCGTTAAGCGACGAATTCGTCCGGGTTCAATATGTGCGGCATTTTCAAGCCAAGCATTACACATTGATTCACACATAGCGGGCACATGTTCAGTATCTACAACGACAATATGCCAAGGTTTAATATTCCCGTGATCGGGTGCACTCATCACCGCCTGTAAAATACGTTTTAGCTTCACGTTATCAGGTGCTGGATGTTCCATTTCATGTACATGACATGAACTACGTTGATAAATAAGATCTAATGCTGACATCCCTACTTCCTTCTATAACCTAATAAAATTAAACCAATAAAATACAAACCACCGATAATTGACACTAATATTCCACTGGCAATTTCAAAAGGAGCAATCAAGGTTCTACCTAAGCCATCGGCGAGTAATAATAACCAAGCACCGACTAAGCCACTACCTAATAGCAATACCCAATGACGAGTTTGTCCTAACAAACGTAAAATATGAGGTGATAACAATCCAACAAAAGCAATCGCTCCGACAGCAGCAACAGCGGCTGCAGTTAATAACACCACCAGCAAAATAATCAGCAAACGTAACTTCATTAAAGGCTGACCAAGGTGTAACCCCCAATCTTCACCTAATGTAAATAAATCGAGATTTCTAGCCAATGCTAATAAAGCTAAACAGCAAGGCACAGTAACTGCCATTAACAACCAACCAATTTGCGCATCGGCGCCATAAGTGGTGCCTGTTAACCAGAGCACAGTCACCGAAGCCGCACCGGCACCAAAAGTTAATACCATGGAAGCAATGGTTCCGCACCAAGCTGAAATCGCAATGCCTAACAAAGCTAATTGAGAAACACGTAATTGATAGCGCATAGCGATAAATAAAATGCATACCACAATCCCAGCGCCGACTAATGCCCATAAAAATAAATCAACGCGTGATGAATCAGGCCAAATTTGTAATGCCCCAATAATGCATAAAACAGAAGCGGAGGTTGCACCAGAAATATCAGGACTCGCCATTGGGTTTCTAAATAAAGCTTGTAACGCACAACCCGCCATGCCTAATCCAATTCCAGCCATTACAGCAACAGCCATTCGCCATGCAGTAAATTCAAAACCCACTTCACTTGGCCAAAACTTCATCGCAGTTAATACAACTAAGGTTGCAGGAATCGCAATGGCAAAAAACTTGGGTAACTTAATTAACGCCGCTAAACCAAAACCACTTTCCTGCATCGCCATTCCCATCGCGCCTTTTTTACGGGTCAATAAATAAAGGAAAAATGGCATCCCCAACAACACAGTTAAAACACCTGTTGGTAAACGAAAACCTGAAATAGGCAATGAGCGAGAAAATAACTCAGCGGCAATCACTAATAATGCGCCAAATACACTCGCGCAGATAAGTTGTTGTTTGGTTTTATTAAAACCTAACATGCGTGCTATATGTGGTGCCATTAAACCGACAAAACCTAACACACCGACCATGGCCGTGACTAAAGACGCTTGTAAGACAGCAATCAGTAATAAAATGGCACGCCAACGACGCACTGATAATCCCACCACATTGGCAGTATCATCACCTAAACTCAACATATCTAATTGACGATGACAGAATAAAGGTAAAGCTAGTAGTAACAGCGATGGCAATAAAATAATACTCACTAACTGACCATCAGTTTGACCAATATTCCCGCTACCCCATAAAAATAACCCATCCATCCGTTGTTCAGCGTAAATCATAATTGCAGATGATAAGGATCCCACCGCTAAACTCATCGCCATACCAATCAAAATAAGTTGTAACTTTCCACCACCAATGACTTGAGATAGCAATAAAATCAACATTGAAATGACCAATGCAAAAACAAAAGCAGCCATCCAAACTTGCCAAATACTTGGGTCATCCAATACCAGGTTGATCACCATTGCACCTAATAAAGCGCCTGCGCTAATCCCAATAGTAGAAGGAGAAGCAAAAGCATTACCTAAAGATGTTTGTACTACTGCGCCCGATTGAGCCAACAAAGATCCACACAATAAAGCCATTAATAAAGTGGGTAATAATAACTGATAGAAATAAGTGATTTCATAACTATTGGTTAGTACTGTTTCTTGATAGATATTCCAACCAGCAAGACAAAGAGTAAAGCCTATCACAGCAGTAATAGCGTAAATAACACGACGACAAGGTAGTGGCCTAGATCCTTTAAATAAGCTTGATAAATTAGTTAACATTCTGTCTCTCCAATAATACAGCGGTAAAAGCTTGCGCCATTCGGATCACAGAAACAGGACCGCCAAAACTCCATAATGGCGAGACCGTGTAAATATCATTTTTTTGCACAAATTCATGTTCAGACCAAAGAGGAGAAGTCATCATTCGCTCACCTTTACCCGAACTTTCTTGTACTAGAATCAAACCAGTATCTTGCAACATTCTCACTTGCTCTAATTGTAAATGGGTAAAATCTTTACCTGGCAGCGAAATATCCCATTGATAATTCAAGCCTAATGCTTTGATCACTGAAGCCGCTAGGCTTTGCTGTGAAAAAACACGTAAACCGTATCCCATGCCAACAAATTTTCCGTAAGCTAAATTTTTACCTTGGAGGTTGGCAGAGGCTAACACTAAACGTAAGCGCTCTAACTCCTTATCCATTTCAAGTAATTGCTGTTTGGCTAATTCACTTTTACCCACTCGATCAGCGAGTGTTTGATAATTCTCTCGCATCTGCTCCATATAGCGGTAATCTACTTGCTCAAAACGAGCAAATTGCTGTAATAATAAAGTAGGCGCAATGGCACTTAACTCATTAAATAAGCGAGCGTGGCGAAACGGATAACCAACAATAAGGTCAGGATTTTGCTTTAAAACAGCAGGTAAACTAGGAAAAGCACGATTACCAATTTCAGCAACACCATCAGGAAGCATAGGATGGTTGGATTGCCATTTTCGATAACCATTTTTAGAGGTCACCGCCACAGGTTTAATACCTAATGACAATAGCATTTCAGCTGCAGACCAATTTAAAGCAACAACGCGGGGTTGTTCAATTAAGTTAGCAGGAATGGATAAAGGCAACTTTAAAACATCGGCTTGTGTAGATTCTGCTGCTGTTAATGTATTAGACGCTAAAAGACATAGCAGAATGGCAAAAGAGGAAAACCAATGTTTCATCAACCTTCCCTCTTACAGTCAGTTGTTGATGCTACATTTGCCGAAGTTCTAGGCCATAATAATGTTTGCCCTTCTACTTCAACTCGTGCAACAGAGGTATTGTAAACCTTAGAAACACGCTCTGCGGTTAACACTGAATCAACTTCACCAGCAGCAACCACTTTACCTTTTTCAAGCATAATGGCGTGGTGACTAAATTCTTGAGCATGGTTTAAATCATGTAACACCCAAATGATAGTTTTGCCGTATTGTTCATTAAGACGTTTCACAATATGTAACAATTCAACTTGGTGACCAATATCTAGCCATGAGGTAGGTTCATCTAATAAAACAATATCGGTATCTTGTGCCAATACCATAGCTAACCAACAACGTTGAGCCTCACCGCCAGAGAGAGTTTCAATCGGTAAATCAGCAAATTCAAGTACACCGGCTTCTTGCATTGCCCAATGCATTTTTTGTTTGTCTGTTTTGGTTAGAGGTGCAAACCAACGACGATGAGGGTGACGACCAAACTCCACTAAATCAGCAACGGTCAAACCTACAGGCGTGGTATGACGTTGTGGCAACATGGCTAATTTCAGCGCGAGATCGGCTCGGGAATACTGCATTATCCCTTTTCCAGATAATTGAATATCCCCTGCGCTACTTTTTTCCAAACCAGCAATGAGTTTTAATAACGTACTTTTACCTGAACCGTTAGGACCAATTAAAGCGGTTATTTTGCCTTGTTGAAATTCACAGGAAATATTATCTAGAATTAACTTGCCGCCTAAGCGACAAGTTAATTTATTCACAGTTAATAAAGCGCTCAAAGTTAGAAGTCGACACTGTAGTTCAGTGAGTAAGTGCGGCCTTGGCCTTCCATTTCAAAAAGACTATCACTATCATAAGCAGAATATAAACTAACAGCTCGTTGTGACCATAACGTATAGTAATCCGTATTCAGTAAATTAGTAATACCAATTTGCAATTTACCAACAGGTAACTCAACACTTGATAATAAATCGATTGTATTATAGCCTTCAAGCTTTTCGCCATCAGCATCTTTATAGTCAAGCATTTGGGTTGTCTGTAAACGGGTATTAACCTTATTAGCTTCCCAATTCCAATTTACATAAGCAGTTACTTTCGATGGGCTTGCACTTTGAATTGTTGTATTTCCCCAATCCCCGTTCTCTTTAGACTCTGTTTTAACAAAATTAAAGTTACCACCGACACTAACAGCTTGTGTTATGAAATAAGATGCTTGCCCTTCAATACCATAAATGCGTTTATCATCACTTGTAATGTCAATTGAATAATCCGTTTTATCGATTTCTATTTGCTTATCTGAATAAGAGAAATATGCTGCTAATTGGGCTAAAAAGGCATCATCTGTGACGCGCCACCCTAACTCAATGGAATTTGTTAAAATTGCTTCTAAAGGATTATCAGAAACACTTACACTACCTGTTAACTCCCCCGTATCGTAGTCATATGCCGCTGAACTATAATATTTAGCGCTATCAGGAATTTCATAACCTTGTGATAAATTAGCCCATACTTGCTGCTCTTTAGTTAAATCAAACATCAAGCTAGTATTAGCTGAAAAAGTATTATAATGATTCGTTCCACCTTCAACTTCGTCAAAAAAACCATCAGAGTAATAACCAGCTAACTCTAAATACTGCTGTGTTGCACCAACATAATCACCAACATCAATTTTTGAATATTGATAACGAAGACCTGAATTTAACACTAAATCAGGTGAAAAATCATAGCGACCCTGTATAAAAGCAGATATTGATGCGGTATCAATATCTGGATAACGCCCACCTTCACCAACATAATCTAAATCTAAAGAACCTGAACCATAAGCAGTATCTATATCATAATAGGTTTGGGTTGCAGTAAACTGTTCATAATTTGTATCAAGACCATAAACTAGATTGAGCTGTTCAATTGGTTCAGAAGAAAGCACTAACTTACTTCCTATATGTTGTGTATCTTGTTGAGATGCGGAAACATTCGGCATATAAGCATAATATTGATTGCCATAAGCAGCTACATAAGCCTCTACTACAGAAGAAGAATAACCCAAATAATTAGTAAATGGGTTGTTTCCTATTTTTTCTGAACGAAAATAAAATTGTAAATTTAAATTTTGTTCATAAAAACTATTATCACTATATTCGGCAATCATTAATAGTCTTTCAGTAGATGCTTGATCACCCTCAAGGCTATAGCTATCATCCATTTCAGCATCATCATCATCAACACTAAAAATGGAAAAACTATCGCCATAGTCAACTCCGTAGTCACTATCTTGGCTACTATCATAGTATTGCGCCATTACATTTATACGCTTATTTTCAGAAAGTTCGAAACCAGCGTTTGCCATGATATCAACCTGTGACACATATTGAGCCGTTGATTGAGTTGTATCTTGCAATATCATCTCACCATCGGCATCATACATTGCACCCGTTTGGTTATAAGAAACGGCAAAACGCGCATCCATATTTTCTTTTTTCATTGAAACAGATTGAGCTACTTGATATTCCAAATCTTCACTAGAGTTACCACCAGATGATAAACCTACCCATGTTTCACCGCTTAATTCACCAGCATCTGCACCTTTTTTAGTAATGATATTAATAATACCGCCAGAACTACCACCACCAAAAATAGCAGAAGCCCCAGAAACCACTTCAATACGTGCAATATTAAAGGGATTAATTGCATCAAATTGGCGGCTAATAGCCCTCGACGAGTTTAACGTAACACCATCAATCATAACTAAGATTGTACGGCCTCGCATATATTGTCTGGCATTAGTACGAGATGAATTACTACCTACATCTAAACTTGGAATTAGATTTGCAAGCATTGCTTTAAATTCAACACCAGACTTTGCTTGCTCAGCAATTTCTTCGCCTTCAATAACCAATACCGTTGCGGCAATATCACTGATACTTTGCGAAGTACGGTTTGCAGTAACGATTGTTGTGTCCGTGTCATTTTCTGCTTGTGCAGCTAGTGGTAACCCCAACATAGCCACTAAAATGGGATTTAAAATAAATTTCAGTTTATTTGAAGTTTTCACTCTCATTTCCTTGCGTATTTTATAGTAAAGTTATGCGCCTTTATTTTGTGCGCCTGTTTTTAATTGTTTGCGGCTTCAGTTATCCATTAACCAAAACAGCAAATAGCTTATTACTCTTAATCTCCGTTAAGATTCTGTAATAAGTGATTTTTGGTTTTGGTTAAAAGAGCTTGATCGACTGAAAATCGTCAACCAAGCCAATAAAATCAACACCATAAATAAGATAAAACTCAATAGGAGTAATTGCTGCCCAAGCACTAAAAATAAACCGCCCAGTAGACCTCCGAACGCATTGCCCAACGTATGACCCTGAGATATCGTCGCCGATGTACGTGCTTTATTGTGTTTACTTGCGTGTATAGCTAGTGCGGAATACCACGCTGGCGCCATAGATAAAGCTGCACTAATTAAAGTGACGGCAATGATGAGTTCTTGTTGCATCACAAATAGGCAACCACCAGTGATAAAACTAACAGCGATAACACTTAGGAATATTTTGGGTGAGCGACTAAGTGGACGATATAAAATAAATAATGAAATAAGCGCACTTGCACTTGCAGCAAATAAAAGTTTAGCGGTCATCTCACTTGCCAAATTTGCATCAGAAAAAGTGCCTAACAACAAAGGCCCTAAGCTAAATTGAAGTTGCGATGAAAATAGGGAAATTAATACAGCGGCTGTACAAATAGAAAGTAATAATGGATTCTTTAATAAACTGAAAACTTCGATTGATTCATTTTCAGATAAAGTTTTTATAGAAGAGAGAATACCGTTAATAGGTTGCGGTTTATCTTTATTGAACCATGCCAATATAAAGGCAGTAAATGTAATAGCCGCAATAAACCATAAACTGAAGTAATTCAAATCTACAGGTACAAAAGTTAATAGTGGCGCAGTCACTCTACCTACGTTTGTAGCAATACTTGACCAAACGAGCTTCTCACCTTTTTTATCGTTTCGAGATAATGCTAATTGCGCACTTGGAATAATTGCACTGCAAAATACCCCGTGAATAACTCGACTTAAACACAAAGCAAAAACTAAAAATAAACCTTTAAAGTCAGAGAATTGCATAAACGCAATAAAACTTAGTTGAGAAATTAAAAAGCCTAATAAGACCCAGCGAATCACTAAAACAAGGGATTTGTTTTTAATATGGTGTGCATCTAATAACTTTCCCCAATGTCCAGAAAAGCACATAAAAACAAAAGTGCCTAAAGATAAAGGTAACGCTAATTGCAATGCTGAAAGCTGACCTTGTAACATCATTTCGGGTACTAAAATGAGGATAGCACCTTGCAGCGCTCCCATTACCCAACATGATAAAACCGCCATACTTTGCATTTTTAACCCCAATAAAATTAAAGAATCGCCCCACCAAATGGTAATGGATATCATTACCATGAATGTTAATCTAAATAATAATAATTGTCATTAAGATCTTTATTTTATTTGTAAAAAATTTTAAGAATTGAAAAAGGTATTGTTAGAAAGGTAAATACATCTATTAGTATTTGTTTAATAAGGAAGAATTAATTAATGTTAAATTATTAATAGCGAAAAGAATTGAATGAAAGTTTAACGCGAATAAAAAATTATTTACTTTTATTCGCGTTAAAAATATACCGCAAGTACTTCGAAGGCAATATCAGCACGTATATAAAAACTTATTTTAACCCCCTATATTTAAGCAACAGAAATTAAACTGGCCGTAGAGAAAGGCATGATAGTTTCTTCAGTTCCCCAGTTCATCACATTACAACTTTCGGTAATATCAAAACAAGATTCGGAAGCCAAATCATTAATAATTTTAGCCGATCTCCACGCAGCTAAACTCAATTGAGGATCTGCGATTCCATGGCTACCTAATCCAGCATTTACGGCATAAATACTATTTTCTGGATTTCCTTTCCAATGTACTTTAAAGTTTTGGTCAAGTTGTAACAATCCATCGTCGCATAAACTTAATTTATCCATGATAGGCGCTAAACAGGCAGGTAGTTTAGTTTCAAAGCCAGTCGCTAATATAACAACGGTACCTGTATGCTTTTCCTCAAAACCAGTTAAATTATTTTTAACTTCTATATTAAAGCCATCAAAATTTTGCGTCATCGAGGTCACAGTACGATGCGGTAATAAGCGAACCCATTTATCTTGTTTTTGCACTTCAAACTTATCATATAGTTCTTGATATATTGCTTTTAATGCTTCGCTAGTAATACCATCACTAGTTAACTTTTGCGCATCCACTTCGCGCTTTTTTACACTAGGGTCAAGATGATAAAATTGTTCAACGTATTGCGGAACAAAAAATTCATTAGCAAAAGCAGCTTCATCTAATGCTTGAAAGTTAGCTCTTCGAGAAACCCAGTCTAATTGCAAGGGTTGACCCCAATGTCCACGCAGTGCATTTAAAAATATATCCGCGCCTGTTTGCCCTCCACCAACTAACACTACTTTTTTATCTGTTAAGTCAATATTACGCACCCCCATTTCACTTGCATGAAAGCAGTTATCTCCCAAGTTAGCTTTTAAATAGTCAGGAACATAAGCAGACTTTCCAGTACCTAGACATAAGTTCTTAGCTTCAAAATCACCTTGGCTAGTCGTCACAACAAAGCGATCGTTAACGTGATTTATTTCTTTCACTGCATGTGAAAAATGAATGCCATTAATTTGCTTTGCAGTCCATGCCAAATAATCAGAAAACTCAGCTCGAGTTATAGTTTGCATTTCAGTATTTAAAAAACGATAAAACTTTTTGTTTTTGACTAAATAAGACATAAAGCTATAAGGGCTTTCAGGTGCCACAGCAGTCACCAAGTCTTTCAAATATGACGTTTGCATATAAGTGTTAGGTAGCATTAATCCTTCATGCCAAACGAATTCTTTTTTATTATCGAAAAACTGACTCGATAAATGAGGTACTTGCTCAAGTAACGCTGCAACACTTAGATTAAAAGGACCAACACCTACTCCTATCAAATCAGTTAATTGTTTCATATTATTTCCCTACCTAAATGAATGAATTAAAAAATGATGCTCGACTGCAGCACATTAACGCTGAACGTTTATGTGGAAAATCAAACTCTTTTAACTTTTTCATACCAATATTTTTAGTAATACGAGCAACATGAAGGTTATCTGCCCGTGGCTCTCCCATAATATTCAAAGTAGCTTGTTC
This sequence comes from Psychromonas algicola, assembly GCF_004378355.1. Taxonomy (GTDB): domain Bacteria; phylum Pseudomonadota; class Gammaproteobacteria; order Enterobacterales; family Psychromonadaceae; genus Psychromonas. Next base: position 98,385 of record NZ_SNUB01000008.1, on the reverse strand, counting down.
ATCCACAAAAATCGCATGCATAACCGCTCGTGACCAGTTGAAAAAGCTCTTATGACCAAGAAATAGCTCGTTACCTACAAGCATATGCACACCACGGTCATAATCTTGACAATCATAATAAGGTCCAAGGCGATCTTCAGGAGCCCAATACACTTCAAAGTAGCCAAAAGGAACGTCATCAAAATAACCAATCACAGCCATACTATGTTTATCATTAGTTTGTTTAGTTAAATACTCTCGATGAGTAGATAGATCACCAGCTAGTTCCCACATACGAGCAACATTAGGCTTATTATGCCAATGGCTAAAAATAGCAGTATCATTTAGTACATCAGCACATCGAAGAGTAATAACGCGTTGTAATGGATAAACATAACGCTGAAAGAAAACGCCTTCAGGCTGTTCAGGCCTAACTGGGTGATCAATACCATTAGCAGCTTTCACTCTTTGTGGATCTTTTAATACTGTGCGAGGTAAGGTCCAAATATCAGAAAATTGGAAAAACTGACTACGCGTTAAAATTACGTTGCCTGCTTCTAATTCAACCCAACTAGGAATCGGCCAATCCGTAAATTGTGACCAAATACTTGTACTGACAGACAGTGATTTAACAAAGTCTTGCTCAACGCCTTCAAGTTCAATCAAACCTTCAAAACAATATTCAAGAACATTAAGCCATTGTTTAGGAGACATTTTAGTGCCAATCAATAAACTAAAAGGATTATTTTGGGTCGATAGTATTCCCTCTTCACCCTGGGATAATACATAGCAGCCATTATTATTAACAAACCATTTAAAGTCCCATTTTTCTCGACTTGATTCAACACTAAATTGTTGTTTTTGCTTAGTAAATATTAATTTTAACCCTGTCTTTTTTTCTTGTGAGTCAGCTTTATCAAACAATATTGGCTTATAAGTAACGCGATCTGATTCAAGAGTCGTTAATTGGTAAGGGTTTGTTGTACCAACATAAATTTTACTGGAATCCTTTAATTCAGTTTCATTTTCGACATCTAAAAAACAAAAGAAATTACCTTTAATGGTTAGGTTTTCAGCTTGAAACAAATAGTGATAAAAAGAAGTGTCGTAAAAACTATGCTGTGCAAGTTGACGCCATAAGTTTTGACTCATACGTATTAAGCTAAAGCTCTCTTTTTCATCTAATTGAATAGACAGCGCAGCAATGACACTATTTAATGAATTAAGAATTAAGTAATAACTAAAATAGGGATTAACAGCTTCATTTTCTAAAAAAAGAGCAGGCTTATTTTTCTTCAATAATGGAAAACGAATAAGTGCTGTATCTGTATATCCTGTGCCTTGGCAATCTCTAAAAGCCCCTCCAACAGGTAAACTATCTTTCAAGGTAACCAATAAATTTTGTTGGTGAGCAAGCATCACGATGCCATAATCACCTCGTGCAACCGTAACGGGTTTAATCACATTTTCTAAGAAGTGTTCAAACCAAATACTACTTGCCACTGGGATTGATATGTTACGTGTCGTCGCTAATTCATTAACAAGTCGCGCAATTGGATTACTGCCTTCTTCATCTTCCTGCGTCATTGTTGCTAAGGTAACGGTTGGCTCTTTTCCTGTTAAATACAGATTTTCTCGCCAACAAAATAAGCTATCTAAAATTAACTCACCATCAATGCCTTTTAATCCACACCACGCAGGTTCTTGCAACACATTAAAACGAGGAAAACGTTGATTAAATTCTGCGCCAGCTAATTCACTGCTTACTTGTTTAAATAACACACCACGAGATAATTCGGTTGTTGATAAATGACGAATAGAATTAGTTAGTTTTACCGCTAAAGAAAACTTCAACATCCAACGACTACCTTGCTGCCATAAAGCACGAGTTGAAGACGTTGCACGCCAAGCTCGTCCTTGAGAGCCAATTTCTACAATCAAGCCATCATTAATATATTTTTGAATATCATTATGTTTAGCTAACACTTCTGCTTGAAATGGATGTACTGGGTAAGGAATAAAGCCGTTGGGTATTTTTTTGCTAATACCAGCGTCTTGATAACTTTGTAATAACAATTCATTTAAAGGGGTAATCAGCCCTTCAGCTTCACTAACAGCGCTTTCACCAGCGATCAATTCGCTCTTAATAAAATACCAATGTAATGAAAATTCATCAGCATAATCTGGACTGAACTGCTTTGCTTGCTGTTGATCCCAACCTTTATGCGTTTTACTTGCGGGATGTAAGTTATGTCCTCCAACTAAGCTTTGTTCTGCAGCTATAAAACCATCAATGCTAATTGGTGTTTTACGATATTTAACCACATCAGACATGTGTGATTCACTAGCAAAAACTTGTTCTTTAAATTGTGCTATTTTATCTTCGCTATAGTTCTCGCGAATACTCGAATGATTGCAAATAAATGAAATCACATCCTGAAAACCCATTACTTTATCTTGTCCTTCATTACGAATATGAGCAGGCCATTCAAAACTAAATCGCTGTACTAAAGAGTCATGCAATAATGGTAATACTAAGATTGTATTTTCACTACTTATCAAGATTTCATTGTTATTTTTTTCATACCCTTTCCACTCATTTAATAAAGCATTAAGAAAACCAGTTAACGCTAATCGTTCTGTATAGCTGTAAAGCATTATTTAAACCCTTTTGTTCTTCTAAAAAACATATCCAATATTGAATGCATTAAATCCAAAAATTATTTTTTATAACCTGCAGAAATATATTTGAATGCTCTCAGTACAGGTTTTGATATTAATTATCATTTGCATTAAATGATATTACAATTGATAATAGTTGTCATTAAGATTTAAAAGATATTTTTTAAAAGTTTAAAATCTCCTATTTCATTCATTAAAAAGGTCACAAATGCTAGAAATAAATCAACAACAATGGCAGCAAGTTAATAATCAACTCAACGCTAAAATCATTAGTGAATTACATTATGAAGAGCTACTTATTATTGAATTGAAAAAAACAATTTCTAAGAACGAATTAAATAATAAAAGTGGTTACCAGCAATCTTATCAATGGATTTCAAGCACAGCGATTTGGGAATTTAATGCACAAGAGCATATATGGGGAAATATCTTAATTGATGAAATATCTCTTATTAGAAATGGCGAAAAAAATATTAACACATCTGAATTAATTAAAGATATTGCTAAGGAAATAGGATTAGATGAAATTATTTTAGGTAATCTCATTGAAGAAATTCAGCAAACTTTGTATTCAGATTTACAATCAATGCAATCATTACAGACACATTCTGAATCCACATTGCTTAATTTATCGGGTGTCGCATTACAAGCAGTATTAAGAGGACATCCAAAAGCATTAGCCAATAAAGGTCGTCTTGGGTGGGGAACAAAAGAATTACAGCGATATGCGCCAGAGTTTGCAAATCGTTTTCAATTACATTTTATAGCTATTAAAAAAACAATGACGACCGTGGGTATCGAAAATAACAACCAAGAAAGTCACGAGCAACTTGTCATTCATATGTTGAATGAGATGATGTCAGAACAGCAAATAAATGCGCTCTTTAAAACATTAAGTACTCTTAATGCAGAAATTGACGAATATTGGATCATCCCTACTCATCCTTGGCAATTTGAACATTTTATCGTTTCTCAATTTACTGCTTTATTTGCAGATAACAGCATTATCGATTTAGGTATTACGGGCGATTTTTATCAAGCACAACAATCTATTCGAACATTATCCAATGTAAGCAGGCCTAATAATAACGATGTTAAATTACCGATCACTATCTTAAATACATCTTGTTATCGTGGTATTCCAGGTAAATACATTACTTCCGGCGCTGAGTTATCAAACTTTATCCAACAACGATGTGACCAAGATACTTTTCTTCGAAAGGCTAACTTTAAGGTATTAAAAGAATGGGCAGGAATTCATGTAACTAACCCAAACCAACAGGATATTAATGAAACACCTTACCGTTACAATGAAATGCTAGGCGTCATATTAAGAGAAAGTCCTGCAGCTATTTTAATAGGCAATCAACAAGATAAATTAGCAGCAGTATTAATGCAAAGCGATACAAAAGGTAATAGCTTGATCTCGAAATATATTCAAGCAAGTGGACTTGATGTGGAAAGCTGGTTAACTAAGTTGTTTGATACGACTGTGGTTCCGCTTTATCATTTAATGTGTCGATATGGTATTGCCTTAGTTTCTCATGGACAGAATCTAACATTGTTAATGGAAAACCATATCCCTTCAGGATTAGCGATCAAAGATTTTCATGGAGATTTACGTATTGTGGATCAGGATTTTCCAGAACATGCGGAATTACCAGAGCACATTGCGCAGCAACTTACAAAGTTACCACCTCAATATTTACTGCATGATTTATATACTGGACATTTTGTCACTGTATTACGTTTTGTATCACCTCATTTAAAAAATGAACTTAACTATAGTGAAGAAAGCTTTTATCAATTACTCACGCAAAGAATTATTAATTATCAAGCACAATTCCCAGAACTAGCTTCTCGCTTTAAAATCTTTGATTTATTAGCTAAATCGGTAGAAAAAATATGCGTCAACAGAGTTCGTTTTAACATTGGCTACCAAGATACCAGTGAACGTTTGCTGCCTGTTTTAGGAGAGCCAATCAAAAATCCATTATTTCCTAAACGATAATATCTAAATATGGCAATGAACGCTGAATAGATTTGAACACGCGAAAAGCTAATAGCAAAAGGCAGATGACGTAGGAAAGATTGAATTTTTTAAACTACCAGAAAGCAAAAAGGCTCATCACCTTTCAGTAATGAGCCTTTTCAAATATGGCAGTCGATGTAGGAGAGATTGAATCTTCATTAAATCTATAAAAGCAAAAATTCCGAATATCTTTCGATATACGGACTTTTCTAAATGTGGCGGAGGAGGAGAGATTTGAACTCTCGGAGAGCTATTAACCCTCGCTGGTTTTCAAGACCAGTGCATTCAGCCGCTCTGCCACCCCTCCGCAGAACGAGGTGAATAATACAGACTTTGATCCTTGCTTGTAAAGTATATTTTAATAAAAAAAAATCACTTGCCGAATAAACAAACAAAAAGTTCAAATAAACAACATCAAGATTAAGTTTTATACAAAACAATTACTTAAATCTATTCAAGCCTTCTACCATGTTGTTCTGCATGGCATTCAAATAAATACTCAGTTAAGCAATCTAATACGTCATCTTCAGTTGAGTCTTCCAATGAATAAGCCATGGTTTGCTCGTCAACTCGACGAATCTTAGATCCTGAAATAGCAAGACGCTTTCGATTAGGTAACTGTAAATAAGTATCCTGCAAGGTCAGAGGGAACTCTTTAGCTTGTTGCTTATCAATTAATAAAGAAATACCTGAAGCAGACAAATCTTTAATACAATAAGGTAATTTTTCACCTTTATTATTTACGATACTCATTTTTTGATTCGCGGGTAAACGCCAAGAACGTAGATGTTCACCAGTTTCAAAAATATTAGGTGATTTTACAGTTAAGCTAAAGTTCGAAAAATCCCCTCTTTCAATTTGCACAGGAAAAACTAAATAATGATCAGCATAATTTGCAACTAGTTGTAAATCATCTGCGAATGCAAGTTGAAATAATAATTTATCTTTACCACTTTGACCCGATATATCGTACTTAAGGCCCTTATCATTGGTAGTTTCTGTATCTAATAACATTTCAGATAACATTGCATATTCATCATCATTTATTAAAACGTTTTTATATGCCCCATGCATGTAACCTCCGGTAATTAAACTTAAATAACGTTAATTCTGTTTGCTAATACATTTGATATTTAAGGACAAAAAACACTAATTCATAACAAAAAATGTATCAACATTGACTGTTGGGCTATAAATAACCGAAAAAGTTTAAATTTTTTAGCTTCATTGATCATAAATATTGTTGCAAAGACTCCCCTGCTGTATCCTATCGCTCATTATTATTTCATTTTTCATTGCAGGCAGACTTAACATGCAAGAGTTATATAACCCTAAAGAGATTGAAGCTAAATTCCAAAAACATTGGGATGACAATCAATCGTTTAAAGCGACAGAAGATCCATCAAAAGAAAAATACTACTGCCTCTCAATGTTCCCTTATCCAAGCGGAAAATTGCATATGGGACACGTTCGAAATTACACCATTGGTGATGTAGTTTCACGCTTCCAACGTATGCAAGGTAAAAATGTAATGCAACCTATGGGTTGGGATGCTTTTGGTCTTCCAGCTGAAAATGCAGCACTTAAAAATAATACAGCACCAGCAGGTTGGACTTACGAAAATATCGCTTACATGAAAACTCAGCTTAAACAGTTAGGCTTTGGGTATGATTGGGATCGAGAGCTAGCAACTTGTCAGCCAGAATATTACCGTTGGGAACAATGGTTCTTCACTAAATTGCTAGAGAAAGATTTAGTTTACAAAAAAATGGCAACCGTCAACTGGGATCCCGTTGATCAAACTGTATTAGCCAATGAGCAAGTAATCGATGGGCGCGGATGGCGTTCAGGTGCAATCGTAGAGCAAAAAGAAATTCCACAATGGTTTATTAAAATCTCTGCCTACGCACAAGAATTATTAGACGATTTAGACCAACTAGACGAATGGCCAGAGCAAGTACGTACCATGCAACGTAACTGGATCGGTCGTTCTGAAGGTATTGAGATGGACTTTAAAGTAGCAAACAGCGAAGAAACTTTCTCTGTTTATACAACACGTCCAGATACTGTAATGGGCGTAACTTACGTTGCCGTTGCAGCACAGCATCCTTTAGCATTAGAAGCGGCAAAAACAAATCCTAAATTAGCGGCATTCTGTGAAAACTGTAAAAACGTTAAATTAGCAGAAGCAGACTTAGCCACTATGCCTAAAGAAGGTGTAGATACAGGCCTTAAAGCGATTCACCCAATTACTGGTAAAGAAGTGCCAATTTGGACAGCTAACTTTGTATTAATGGGTTACGGCTCTGGCGCGGTGATGTCGGTTCCTGCACATGACCAACGTGATTACGAATTTGCTAAAGAATACGGTTTAGAAATCAAAGCAGTTATTAAACCTGCTGATGCTGACGTTGATGTATCTGCGGAAGCTTACACTGAAAAAGGCGTTTGTTTTAATTCAGGTGACTTTACTGCACTTGAAGGCTTAGACTTTGAAGCGGCTTTCGATGCAGTAGAAGCAAGATTAGTAGCTGAAAACAAAGGTAAACGTCAAGTTAACTTCCGTTTACGTGATTGGGGTGTTTCTCGTCAACGTTACTGGGGTGCACCAATTCCAACGTTAACGTTAGAAGACGGCACTGTTGTTCCAGTACCAGAAGATCAATTACCAGTTGTATTACCTGAAGATGTCACCATGAATGGCATTGTGTCGCCAATTAAAGCAGATCTTGAATGGGCAAAAACAACTTATAACGGTCAACCAGCAAACCATGAAACAGATACCTTTGATACCTTCATGGAATCAAGCTGGTATTACGCACGTTATTGTTCGCCACAAAGTGACGACAAAATGCTAGATCCTGCTAAAGCTAATTACTGGTTACCTGTTGATCAATACATTGGTGGTATCGAACACGCTATTTTACATCTTTTATATTCTCGTTTTTTCCATAAATTGTTACGCGACTTTGGATTAGTGGATTGTGATGAACCTTACAAAAAACTATTAACGCAAGGAATGGTATTAGCTGACGCTTATTACTATGAAGATGAGAAAGGCGGTAAAGTGTGGGTTGCACCAACGGATGCAATCACAGAGAAAGACGCCAAAGGCAAAATCATTTCAGCTAAAACGGCTGATGGCCAAACGCTTATTCACGATGGCATGATCAAAATGTCTAAATCAAAGAATAACGGTATTGACCCACAGGAAATGATTGATAAATACGGCGCCGATAGTGTACGTCTATTTATTATGTTTGCAGCACCTGCAGAGCAATCATTAGAATGGTCTGATTCCGCATTAGAGGGTTCACTACGTTTCCTTAAACGTTTATGGAGACTGGCATACGAACATGTTGCATTGGGTGATGTTGCTGCGTTAGATATAAAAGCATTTAATGAAGATCAAAAAACATTACGCCGTGAACTACATAAAACCATCGCGAAAGTAAGTGATGATGTGGGTCGTCGTCAAACATTCAATACCGCAATCGCAGCAGTAATGGAATTAATGAACAAGCTCACTAAAGCGCCGACAGAAGATGCACAAGATCGTGCTATTTTGCAAGAAGCATTAGAAGCAGTAACAAGACTGTTAGCTCCTATTACACCGCATATATGTGCTGAGTTATATACGCTACTAGGTTTAGGTGATGATATTTTATCTTCAACGTGGCCAGCAGTCGATGAGTCGGCATTAGTTGAAGACTCAAAACTTATTATTGTGCAAGTTAATGGTAAATTACGAGCTAAATTAACTGTGCCAGCCGATGCATCGCAAGATGATGTTGAAGCAATGGCAAATGCTGAAGAGAATGTCGCTAAATTCACTGAAGGTAAAACGGTTCGAAAAGTTATCTACGTTCCCGGCAAGTTGCTTAACATTGTTGCCAATTAAGTTATTAATTAATTTAAGCACGAAGTAACGCTCTATTAATAATAAATCATTATTAACTAAAACCTCTTATCTTTGCAGATAAGAGGTTTATTTTTAATGAGAGCTTGTCATAATACTTCTTATAACCCGATCCAACTCAAACAGGCTTTTTATGCATTCATCTTATTCTCGAGTTTTTTATCGTAACATTCTGCTTACAGCGACTTTAGTATTTTCAGTATTATTAAGCGGATGTGGATTTCACTTAAAACATAACGATGGTTTAGTAGAAAAATTTCCTGAAATATATATTAAAACCAGTCAACCTAATGGTGAATTAACGCGTTTAGTTAAGCTTCGTTTACGAGGGGCCGGCATTAAAATTCTTGAGCAACCCAACGAGAATGCAACAGTACTCACACTAAAACCAGAACAACGCTCTTCACGTACTATCTCTTTATATGCCACAGCATTAAGTGCTGAAACTGAAATTGGTTTTACAATGAAATATTCATTAAAAATGCCTAATTTCACTGCAAAAGATTTTACAGTAAATATTTATCGAGATTTTTTAAATGATTCATCTGAAGCATTGGCAAAATCACGTGAAACAGAGTTAATCACCAGAGAATTAAGAACCATAGCAGCTGATCACGTTATCTCTACTATGTTAAGCATACAAAATGAAGCGAAAGAGTAAGCTTTAATGCGTATTTATCCTGAACAATTACTGCAACATATTCAAAAAAAACTACCAAGCTGCTGTTTAATCTTTGGTGATGAAGCTCTATTAACTATTGAAGCTTTTGAACAAGTTCAACAGCAAGCAAAGCAACATGGTTTTTTAGAGCGTTTTAGTTATAGTTTAGATGGAAGCTTTGATAAAGACCAAATATTTAGCCAATTTAATACGCTTTCACTCTTTTCAGAAAAACAAATCATTGAGCTAACTTTAAGTAAAACAACCAAAGAAAATACCGATTTTATTCGTGAAATAACTCCCCTTTTAAATCCAGATATTCTCTTAATTTTAAAAGGCCCAAAACTTAATAACCAACAATTAAAGAGCGTTTGGTTTAGTCAATTAGAACAGCAAGGTTTATTTGTTTCAACAAATGCCCTTTTACCACAACGTTTTCCACAATGGTTATTTCAACGCCTTAAGTTTGTTGGCTTAACTGCAAGCGCTGATGTAATTGATTTTTTAGTACTGCATTTTGAAGGCAACCTCTTAGCGGCAAAACAAGAAATAGAAAAGTTATCTATTTTGTTTCCAAAGCAACACTTACAATTAATTCAAGTAGAGCAAAGCATTACCACACATAATCACTTCAGTTTATTTCAATGGATTGATAGCTTAATGGCCGGTGATAAAGCGCGTACAACTCGTATTATCAAGCAATTGCACGCAGAAGGCACAGAGCTATTATTATTAAGTGCAACACTTGCCAGTGAAATACAAAAACTATTAGCACTTTCTTATCAACTTAAACAACAGCCACTGTCTATGTTGTTAGCACAACAAAAACCAAAATTGTGGCCAGCAAAACAAGCGTTATTAACTTCAGCCTTAAATCGTTTGAAAACATCACAATTAGAAAAAATGTTAATTGAATGTGCACAACTAGAAGTTTCTATAAAAGTAGAGAATAAAACAGATACTTGGCTACAACTAGATACCATTTGCTATCAGTTTTTAAAATAAGGAAATCTATGATTCACTCTTATAACAAAGCGATAGGATTTTTAGGCGGGACTTTTGATCCTATTCATTTTGGCCATTTACGTCCTGCATTGGAAATACAACAAGCCCTTAATTTACAAACGCTTTATTTAATGCCCAATTATATTGCACCACATAAAAGTAAAAGCTTAGCAACCACAGAACAACGTATTAAAATGGTAGAACTTGCTATTCAACCAACGTCTAGTTTAAAAATTAACACACAGGAATTATTAAGAGAAAGCCCAAGCTACACAATAGATACTCTCAAGCTACTCAGAGAGCAATACGCTGATACACCGATCTGTTTTATTATGGGGATGGATTCGCTTATTCAGTTTGATACTTGGTACCAATATCAAGATATTTTAAAGTATTGCCATATAGTCGTAAGTCACCGCCCTGGTTGGTCACCTAATTTTAATGAGACTATCAACGCCCTTTTAGATAAACATCAAGTTCAAGATCCTACGCAACTTCACCAAAAACTATTTGGTGCCATCTATTTCCAGAAAACCACGCAACTAGATATATCGTCATCTCAGATTCGACAACTTATTGCATCGAATCAAAGCATTGATTTTTTAACACCACAATCCGTTTGTTCGTATATTAAAAGTGAAAACTGTTATTAATTAAAAATGATAAGTAACAGTAATATCACCCCAACGAGTCTCATCGCTTTGCGTTTCATACTGATCCGTTGAATGAATCATAGTATAAATAATATTCCAATCATATAAATTCAATTGTATACCGGCAGCTAAGCCCGCCTGCCAGTGAATTAAATCCACACTATGACTATCTTCAAAAGTATTACCATCAATAAAAATATCATTAAGTACCAAGCTAGTTGATAAGTTAGCAAACACATACCAACCATTTGGATTCGGTTTCAATCCATTTAGTTTTTGTATCATAAAGGGGGAACTTGATGAAAAATTAGCTGAAAGCGCTTTACCCCAACGGAGTCCAATACCGACATTGACATCAGAGAGTAAATTACCAAAACCTGCATTAATACCTGTTACAAGATCCATTTCAGTCTGTTTAAATGAAGCGATAGAATGACGCCATAAACGCTCGCCTTCAATTCTAAATACAACTTCATTATTAATCTGATTATCCCAACCTAAAGGTCTATTTGCGCGGATCACGTCATGTAAATTCTTTTGAATAGTTTCTCCGCCAGTTGCAGGACCAACCGCTCCTAAAGTAAGGCTTAACTCATCGGAGATATTATCGTTATATGCCATGATATTCGCTTTCCATGCTATCAAGCCAACATAAGGGGCATCCTTTTCAGTTAACTCTGAAATTTTTATATCTGTTGCAGTTTGAATGAATTGACCAAAGGTATAATTTACTTGGTATTGACGATCATCAAAATGGTTAATATAAGATTGCTTAGCCAAAAATGACAGCCAAGTAGGTAAACTGCTTTCATTTAAATGAGAGACATCGTAATAGCCCCAGTTAAACGTAAATCCATTGCTATAACCATCATCCTCACGAAAAAACACATCGTTTTCAAAGCTAAGACTCAAATAATCTACATCTTGCTCCGAAGCAAAAACAGGCAAACAAAAAAGACACAAAATAATTAATTTAATCCGGTGCATCGACATCCTTAATTATAAATAGATAGAAAACTAAACAGAAAAAGAGAAGAGCTGTTTATAAACCATTCTTAATCTGCCTCACAGAAATAAAAATGCATATCCTATAATGCCATAAAACAATCAATACAGAAGAAGATGGCAACCAAACTCTCTCTAAGCTATGATTTGCTTATTAATATAACCAAATGAGAGATCTATGACTCAGCCTATTGTCACTAAACAACAACTTATTGAAATACTTACCCAATGGCAGCAAAAAAAAGTTAATAATGAACAATTACAAGATTGGATGGTAACGCATTTCGATCCACCTGAAACACTCATTGGTGAAGATGAAGCTGAATTAGTCCAAGAAGCCATGCACATCATTATGAACGAATTTGAACTAGCCAAACTTGATAAGTTTAAAATAGAAAGTTACGACTATGCAATGAAATTTCTAGCTTGTGATGAAAATAATTTTGTACAGTTAAGACATCAATTTATCCATCAAGGTTTTAGTGATTAACATTCATTGTAAGAGCTAGATTTAGTTAAATTTAGCTTGTCATCGTTTTTCTATCAACAACCTTCCATATTCTTCCTCTTAAACTAAAATTCTATTGATCTATCTGTTATAAATTGTATTTTTTAAAGCGTAATATCCTGTTTATTCATTAATAAAAAGCTATTGGATATAATAAGTAGATGAATAAAAAGCCCGATAGAATCACTGCGATGCAAAACATCATCGATGCCGTCAAAGCAGAATTTCCAATATACCAAGAAGACACCTTTAAATGCGGTCCAGATAATAGTTGTACAGGCTGCCCTAAAAAATTAATGGAATTAGTCGATACTGAGTTAAGTTATTGGCAACATGAGATTAATGGCGGTAATCCCCCTACCTTCGACGAACTTTATCGATTTGGAAAAATGTGTAAAAACATTCGACGAGCATTAGTCAAAAATAACAGGATTATTTGACTCATAAAAAAGCCCCACTAATTTGAGGCTTAAAAAACAATAATGAACAATTAATTTATGGTTCGTAGCTACTTTGCACAATAGTGGTATTGGTTTTTAACACTGCTTGGTATAAGGTTTCAATTTCAGCATCAGTGGCTACATAACCATTTAAATCATTATAAAAATCAGTTTCTGCGGAATCATCACTACCGTTAGTTCCAAATTCAGCTACACTTTCTAAATCAATATTTTGTGTCATTAGGTACTCAACTGCATCTAAATCTTCATCATCGGTGTTCATTAAGTTTAATTCAATACGCGTTAATGTAGGAGATGTTCCAAGATCCACTTCACTACTACTTAATACTACAGGCTCTGTATTCGCCTCTGAAATAATAGTTTGATTAGTAAAGTTCTCTCCGCTTGTATCTTCTAAACGAATATGAAGACGTTGATAAGTAAATTCATCGGGATCAAAATTACTACTTAAATCAATACAGTAACTAGGCTCTGCAAGTCCATCATCCTCTGAACTCAATTCAGTACATGCACCTATACTACTTGTATTATCAATAACCGTTGTTCCATCTAATGAAGCAATAATGGGTGTTGTAAAATCAAACAATTCCAAATTATCATCATCAATTACATTATCATCAGTTAAATCATTAAAGCTAGTAAATGTCCAGTCTCCATCTGATAATGTAACCGTTCCAGAGAAGTAACTATTCCATGTGTCGACTTCATCTGTATCATAAGCGATACTTAATTCAGTATTTTCATCATAGATAGGTTGCCATAAATAGGTTGTATCATTGTGGTTCACAATCACTCCACTATCATCATCTAAAGAAACGGTATCTGATGTAGTCCAACTTACACCAGTTAAACTAGCATTAAGCTCTGTACTCTCAATGCCATCATTTTCATATTGCTTCTTGTCATCATCAAGATCAAAATCACCATCTTCATCAAATATGGCATCATAAACCGAACTTGAATCTACAAATGCCCAATATATCAAGTCTTCCCTGTCTTCAGCAATCGTTTCTGTAGTCGTTTCAGTCGTTTCAGAGCTGTCACTAACAGCTGTGTAATCGTCAAAAACAGTCACTAAAACATCACGACTTTCACCTTCAATATAAGCGACTGGAATATGTGAAGAAAACTCACTTCCTGCAAGTGAGTCCACATCAAAACTTGTTTGGTAATAAACCGAATTAACTTTTTGCTCAACACTAACAAATTTAGTAATGGCATCACCTTCTCGGTGATCTGAGCCTGTCACGCAACTACTGCTTGCACTTCTCTCGGCAGTAATATTCAATACCATATCATCCAATAACGATTTTTGAACACTAAACATAAAGCTACCAAGATAATCAATACGAGAACTACCATCTAGCTCTTCTAATGTCACATAGCCGTTATCGGGCACATCAGAAAGAGTAATAGTCACAGAGCCATTATTAATATCGCTTGCTTCGATCGTTTCAGCAATGGTCCCATCTTGATAATGATAAAGAATATTGTAATCATCATCAGCTTGGTAAGCTGTTATAACCTGATATTCAGGATCATCTACGGTACTATCATCAGTTTCAATTTCAGAATCAGCATAAATAACACAGCTAGCTCCTAAATCATCTTCATCTACAGATTCTAAATGCACAATTTGCCACGTATAAGTAGCACTAGAGCTACTTCCATTAGAAGAACTTGAAGAACTACTCGTAGAATCACTACAACCTGCAAGTAAGATGGGAACAAGCAAAGAAGCTAATATGGACTTTTTCATTATTGGCACCTTAAAAATCAAATGATGATTTAACTATACAATTAAATAAAATAATTTAGCGATATGCTTTAACTCACATGCCAATCTAACTTTCGGCTTTCAATGTTATATCGAGATTATTGTAATAAGCTGTCATTTTAATGACATTCTATGTTTAATTGCGAAACAAAAAAATAAAAATGCATTAAAAAATCAGTGCATCATTAACATTAATTACAAGCAATGCAGATACTGTGCCATAAAATAAAAAATAAATTCGCATCTGTTTTGATCAAGTCAATGATGGACTACTCAGCATATAAGCGTGTTGATATTGTCTAATTAATGCGTTTTTTCTAAAATTGATACCACTTCTTTTAATGACGTTTGATACTCATCTTCATTTGAATTTTTAAACAGTAATAAGTCATCAATCACTTCTGGATTGTCAACACTTGAAGGAATAGAAAAATCAACGCTTTGGATGTATTCATCCCAATTCGCTAACTTCCACGTATCTCTTGAGGAGTTTCTATCAATCATTCGCTGTTTAACAACCTCAATATCGGTCATCACCCACACTACTGTTAGACGGGCATCTTTTTCAATCAGCTGATTTTTTAAGTTATCAATAAAATCTGTATCTCTAATTTCACGGGTAAAAGGCGCATTAATTAAAACAATATCGTCATATTCTAATGCTTCCATCGCTAACGCTAAAACGGCATCGTATTCATAGTTACGAATATGCTCTTCAAAGAAGTCTGAGCTTCGATTTACTTCTTCATTCATCACTTTAAAAATCTGATGAGATAGCACAATTAACGTATCTTTATCTAAATACACAACATGCTTAAGTGCTTTCGCTAATTTTTTTGAAATATAGGTTTTTCCACTTGCAGGAGGCGATGCAACCAAAATAAGTCTTTTCATTATGTTTCCTTAGTAAAATAATACTGATTAAAGCATTAATTTACAGGATAAAAAACACTTAGTTCTTAGTACTTTTTAATAATTAATAAAAATAAAAGCAGAAGTCGTTAGCAGAAAAATAATGAATAAATTGAGCAAAAAATACGAAGTTAATTTACTAACACTTTTATTCCAATTAATAAGTATCAAGCTTGCTTACAATATTCAATAAGAGAAGGGAAATCTAACGGTTTGCTGTAATAGTACCCCTGTAGATAATCACAATGCATTGAGATTAATTCGTCAATGACTTCTTTAGTTTCAACCCCTTCGGCTACAACGGAACAGTTAAGGTTATGGGCCATAAAAATAATCGACTTAACGATTTGATATCCAATCTCTTCCTGTTGCATGGACATAACAAAAGAGCGGTCAATTTTGATTTGATGAATAGGCAGCTCTAATAGCATTGATAATGATGAATAACCTGTACCAAAGTCATCTAAACTGACCACAAAACCTTGGTCAGATAACTTTTGCAGTACTTTCTTAGCATTCGATAAATCTTTCATTATTGCAGTTTCAGTCACCTCTAAAATAAGTTCATGAGGTAAAAGAACACCAGCTGCAATTAATTTAGCAAGTTGTTCTGAAACGAGATCGTCTTGGAGATCTCGTGCAGATAAATTGATATGAATACAGGCTTTCATTCCCGCTTGTTTAAGCGCCAATAAATCATTACAAATACTGTCTAAAACAAAAAACGTAATTTGCCTGATCAAGTTATTTTGTTCCGCAATAGGGATAAATTGGTCTGGCGGAATAAAACCACCTTCTTTTTGCGGCCATCGAATAAGCGCTTCAAGATGATGACCATCATCAGATTGCACTTTATTCATTGGTTGGTAATAAACTTCAAACTCTTTATTACTTAATGCATTGTGTAATTTACTAGAGATTTCTAAACGAGATTTAGCGTCATTATCCAGCTTATCGTTATAGATAACATAACCACTTTGTTTTTGTTTTGCAGCTCTTAACGCAATATCAGCCTGCTGTAATAATACGCCAACTGATTCCCCATTTTTTGGAAACAAAGCTCCACCGCAAGAGATATCGACTTTAAGATTATAATTATTAACATTAAACGGAATTTTAAATGAAGAATAAATAGCAGTCATTAACTGGCTGATCTCCTCATCAGTCACCGCACAGCAAATCAGCGTATATTGATCCCCACCTATTCTGGATAAAAAACACTCTTCACTCACTTGCTTTTTTATATTATTACCGATTCTAATTAATAATTGATCAGCAAAGTAATGTCCCAACATATCATTGATTTGCTTAAAACGATTAATATCAATAACAAACAATGAAAAAGGTTTAGATAGCTTCACTTTTTCATTAAGTCTTTTTAAAAAATATTTTCGATTAGCGAGCCCAGTTAATGAATCATGCAGAGAGCTATGTTCTTCTTTGAGTGCAATTTTTTGTATTTTATTAATACTTTTAAGGCTGAAATGAATAACCAACTTAACAAAAAGACTTCCGCCAAAAAGAATAATGGTGAGAATATCTTCAATAAAGACATCTCCAGAATGATCATGTGTAATAAGATGGAACAAAAAAGATATGTAACCCAATAAGAATAAACTTATTAGCCCTAGTAAAATTTTCCAACCAAACTCACCACTTTGCTTACAGATAGTACAGGCAGGCTTCAAGCTTAAAACTAAAAAAAGAATCCCCATCAAAATCAAAGGCAATGAAAACATATTATTTTCCTAATATAGAAATAGTTGCTGTTATAGTTTAGTATAAATTGATTAAAAAACTATTATTCACCTCCCCCAAAAGACATATATTATTTAAATTACTGACATTAATATATATATAGATGCTATTCATGTTTTAATAAAAAACACTTTACTAACAAATATTTATCAAAATCTATGATACTGTAAGCTAATTGAATATTTTCCAGCACTTAACCACTTAAAACGGTGATTGTTCTGAACGTTGAATTACATCAATACATCAGAAATAAGGCTATTTTTTTAATAGTGAATCAATTAGTAAATAATAATGAAAACGCATTATAAAAAAAGTACCTACAAAAAAGGCCAATCATTGCTGATTGGCCTTTTAAATTAGTAAAGCAGAGTGAGGTTTAAACGTTCACTAGATCCAATGTATCTCGTGCAATAACCCATTCTTCGTTAGTTTGAACAACCATTGCAATGGTACTGTTTTCTTCAGTAATAATGCCTTGATTAGAAGACTTACCAAAGCGGTTTGCTAGGTTTTCTTGTTCGTTAACTTTAAAGCCTAATAACGCTAAACGCTCTAGTGTTAGCTTACGAATTGGTGCAGAGTTTTCACCAATACCGCCAGTGAAGATTACCGCATCTAAACGTCCATCTAACGCAGCAGTGTAGCTTGCGATGTATTTAGCTAAACGGTAGCAATATAAATCCATTGCACGTTTTGCAGCTGACTCTGTTTCGTAATTATCTTCAACAAAACGACAATCAGATGTTTCTTCAGTTAAGCCTAATAGACCAGACTCTTTAGTTAGCATGTTATTGATTTCATCCATGCTGTAACCTAGTTCATCATGGAGATGGAAAATGATAGCAGGATCGATGTCACCGCAACGTGTTCCCATCACTAATCCTTCTAATGGAGTCATCCCCATTGAAGTATCCACTGATACGCCATTTTTAATCGCACAAACAGAACCACCATTACCTAAGTGACAGTTGATAATATTTAATTCGTTAACTGGTTTTTGTAATACATCGGCCACTTGTAGGCTGATGTAATAATGACTTGTACCGTGCATACCGTAACGACGAATACCATTATCGCGATAAAGCTTGTAAGGTAGTGCGTATAAGTAAGCTTCTTCAGGCATTGTTTGATGAAATGCAGTATCAAACACAGCAACATTTTCTAACCCTGGTAATGCTTTTTGAGCCGCACGAATACCGATAATATGAGCTGGATTATGTAATGGTGCTAATGAAATACAATCTTCAATGCCTTTCATTACTTGATCAGTAATAACAGCAGATTGAGTAAATTGCTCACCACCATGAACAACACGATGACCAATAGCAAATAGATTTGCTTTTAATTCAGGGTTTAGAGAAAGGATTTCATTTACGATATACGTTAATGCTTCTTCATGTGCAGCACCTGCGCCTAAGTCAGCCTTTCCTTTTACGCCTTCTAAGTTCCATTTAATGCTTGCGTTATCTAATTGCAAACATTCAGAAAGACCAGAAAGTTTTTCATCACCACTTACGGCATCGATGATGGCGAACTTCAATGAAGAACTACCACAGTTAAGTACAAGTATAAGCTTGCTGTCCATTTTTAAATCCTATTTATCACGAAAATAAAGAGTTAGAGATAAAAATAAGCCCAACTCTATAAAAGTTATATTTTGTGGCATCGTAAAAAAACAATAACAAATAAAGCCCTTGTATTTACCATCACCAATTCAGAAGTGCGCAAGCATACACATGAAGCGAATAGATCGCAAAAATACTTTTAAACGCCTTATTAACCATTATTTATTAATGGTTATAAAGACTTGGTTTTAAAAAGAGCTTGAAACATATATTTATAACAATTCCATTATTTTTTGGTATATGGTTTATAAAAACAACTTCATAGGAGTGACACTAAATATGCGCTTAAATTATACCAATTGTATTAAATAACTGATCTAAATTTTGCGCAGGAAAAATAGCTTAGTTTGAGGCGTAAGTTGATGTAAATGGTTGTTCCCTTTACGAAACTTACAACGAAAAAATAAGTTATTTTAACAAGTAAAATAGATCAGTTACTTACTATGATTGGTATTAAATAAGAACTGATACTTAATTTAGGTAATTAACAAGTTAGAGATAGCGATACCATCATGATTCAATTTATTCTCGCCAATAAAAAAGCCACTCAAAGAGTGGCTTCTAATTATTAAAGGTGCTTGTCACGAACTAATGAACAAACCCAATAGCGAGTAGTAGTTAGCTACCGATGCGTTTATGTAACTCTTGCAAAGAATTAACCGTTGCTTCAGGTGCTGTTGGATTAGCAGTATGCGCCTGACAAGTTGCAAATGCACCGTTCAGTGTCGTTGTGTAATCCACTTTATAGCGTAATGCTGCACGGCGTAGTTGACGAGAGTCTTCAATCGCAATTCGACCTTCTGTTGTATTAACAATGTATTTATATTCATCATTTTTAATACGGTCAAGAATATGCGGACGACCTTCTTGCACTTTATTAACAAGGCGAGCGTTGATACCAGCATCTTGTAAAATAATCATAGTGCCGTGTGTTGCATCTAATTCGAAACCAAGGTCAAGAAGCTGCTGTGCCAGTTTAGCAACACGTTTTTTATCGCTGTTACGAACAGATACGAGTGCTCGACCAACTTCAGGCACTTCTTTGGTTGAGCCAAGCTCAGCTTTTGCATAAGCTTCAGCAAACGTTGCCCCTGCTCCCATCACTTCACCTGTTGAACGCATTTCAGGACCTAAGATTGGATCAGAACCAGGGAATTTATTAAACGGTAACACCACTTCTTTCACTGAGTAATATGGTGGAATCACTTCTTCAGTAATACCTAATTCTTTTAGTGTTTTACCCGCCATCACACTTGCACCAATTTTAGCAATTGGCACACTTGTCGCTTTAGAGACAAATGGGACTGTGCGTGCTGCACGAGGATTTACTTCAATCATGTAAACTTCGTTATCTTTAACAGCAAGTTGCGTATTCATTAAACCAACAACACCTAGCTCTAATGCTAATGCTTTGATATAACCACGCATTTCGTCTTGAATCTCTTTGCTTAATGTATAAGCTGGTAATGAACATGCAGAGTCACCAGAGTGAACGCCCGCTTGTTCGATATGCTCCATGATGCCACCGATAACTACATCTGTACCATCACAAATAGCATCAATATCAACTTCAATCGCATCATCTAAGAAACGGTCAAGAAGAACAGGGGATTCATTAGAAACACTAACCGCTTCTTTAAAGTAACGGCGTAAGTCTTGCTCGTCATATACGATTTCCATCGCACGTCCACCTAGTACATACGAAGGACGAACAACTAATGGATAACCAATACGTGTTGCTGAAGTAACGGCTTGTTCAAGCGTTGTTACTGTATCATTTTCTGGTTGTTTTAAACCTAGGCGCTCAACAACTTGCTGGAAACGTTCACGGTCTTCTGCACGGTCAATCGCTTCAGGTGAAGTACCAATAATTGGCACACCAGCGGCTTCAAGTGCACGTGCTAATTTAAGTGGCGTTTGACCACCATATTGCACGATAACGCCTTTAGGATTTTCAACTCGTACGATTTCAAGCACATCTTCTAATGTAATTGATTCGAAGTATAAACGATCCGAGGTATCGTAATCCGTTGAAACCGTTTCAGGATTACAGTTAACCATAATCGTTTCATAACCGTCTGCACGCATTGCCATCGCAGCGTGTACACAACAGTAATCAAATTCAATACCTTGACCGATACGGTTAGGCCCACCACCAATAATCATGATTTTTTCATTAGCAGTTGGGTTAGCTTCACATTCTTCATCGTAAGTTGAGTACATGTAAGCAGTATCAGATGAAAATTCAGCGGCACACGTATCTACGCGTTTGTACACTGGATGTAGCTTGAATTTTTCACGTAATTTACGTACTTCTGCTTCTGATATACCTACCACAGAAGCGATACGGCTATCGGCAAAACCTTTACGTTTAAGACGTTTCAGTAAGGCTTCATCAAGCGAGCGTAAACCACCTTCAGCGAGTTTCTTTTCTTCTAAGATAAGATCTTCGATTTGCACTAGGAACCAGTTATCGATCATAGTGATGTTATGAATTTCTTCCATGGTCATACCAAGGCGGAATGCATCACCGATATACCAAATACGCTCTGCACCTGCTTCACGTAATTCGTATAATACTTTTTCTTTTGCGCCTTCATCATTTAAGTCAACCATTGGGCTGAAACCATCAGCGCCAACTTCTAAACCACGAAGTGCTTTTTGTAATGATTCTTGTTGGTTACGGCCAATTGCCATCACTTCACCAACTGATTTCATTTGTGTTGTTAAACGAGAGTTTGAGTTAGCGAATTTTTCAAAATTAAAACGCGGGATCTTAGTTACAACGTAATCGATCGTTGGTTCAAATGATGCAGGAGTTTTACCGCCAGTGATATCATTTTGTAATTCATCAAGCGTGTAACCGATTGCTAATTTTGCTGCTATTTTAGCAATTGGGAAACCCGTTGCTTTTGATGCTAATGCAGATGAACGTGATACACGAGGGTTCATCTCAATCAATACCATACGGCCGTCAGCAGGGTTAATACCGAACTGAACGTTTGAACCACCTGTTTCAACACCAATTTCACGCAGTACTGCTAAAGAAGCATTACGCATTAATTGGTATTCTTTGTCTGTTAGTGTTTGTGCTGGTGCAACGGTAATTGAGTCACCCGTATGAATGCCCATTGGGTCAAAGTTTTCAATCGCACACACAATGATACAGTTATCATTTTTATCGCGAACCACTTCCATTTCATATTCTTTCCAACCGATTAATGATTCATCAATCAATAACTCGCTTGTTGGAGAAAGATCTAACCCGTTTGAACAAATATCGTCAAACTCTTCTTTGTTATAAGCGATACCACCGCCCGTTCCACCCATGGTGAAAGAAGGACGAACAATACAAGGAAAGCCAACCATATCTAATACTTCGTAGGCTTCTTCCATTGAGTGTGCGATACCTGCACGTGGACATTCAAGTCCAATTTTCTTCATTGCTGTATCAAAACGACTACGGTCTTCAGCTTTATCAATCGCATCCGCTGTCGCACCAATCATTTCAACATTGTATTTCGCTAATACACCTTTTTCTTCAAGCTCTAATGCACAGTTAAGTGCCGTTTGGCCACCCATTGTTGGTAATACTGCACATGGACGCTCTTTAGCGATAATTTTTTCTACCACTTCCCAATGAATAGGTTCGATGTAAGTGGCATCGGCCATTTCTGGGTCGGTCATGATAGTCGCGGGGTTAGAGTTCACTAACACAACACGGTAGCCTTCTTCTCTTAATGCTTTACAAGCTTGTGCACCTGAATAATCAAATTCACAGGCTTGGCCGATCACTATCGGACCTGCACCAATAATTAAGATGGTTTTTAAGTCATTACGTTTTGGCATCTGAAATTACCTTTCTATATTTGTTCTATGTATTCGATTAACTAGGCGTTTTTGTACTGTTCAATCAATTCAATGAAATGATCAAATAATGGTGCTGCATCATGTGGCCCCGGGCTTGCTTCTGGGTGACCTTGGAAACTAAATGCGGCTTTATCCGTACGGTGAATGCCTTGTAGTGAACCATCAAACAATGACACATGCGTTGCACGTAAGTTTGCCGGTAATGTTTTTTCGTCAGCAGCAAAACCATGGTTTTGACTAGTGATCATCACTACGTCACGCTGCAAATCTTTTACTGGGTGGTTAGCGCCGTGATGGCCAAATTTCATTTTCACAGTTTTTGCGCCACTTGCTAAAGCAAGGAGTTGATGCCCTAAACAAATACCGAATACTGGAATATCGGTTTTTAGGATTTCTTGAATAGCTTCAATCGCATAAGTACATGGCTCTGGGTCGCCAGGTCCATTAGACAAGAAAATACCATCTGGATTCATTGCCAAGACTTCAGAAGCAGGTGTTTGAGCAGGTACCACTGTCAATTTACAGTCACGGTCAGCTAACATGCGTAAGATATTACGTTTAACACCGTAGTCATAAGCGACAACATGGTATTTACAATCTGTTTTTGGCTCAGGTAAACCGCCCGTTAACGTCCAGCTTCCTTCTGACCATTCAAATGATTTTTGAGTCGTGACTTCTTTTGCTAAGTCCATTCCTTTTAAACCAGGAAATGCTTTTGCTTGAGTCAAAGCAGTCGCCTCGTCTATATTTTCGCCAGCAATGATACAACCGGCTTGCGCGCCCTTTTCACGTAATATACGTGTCAGTTTACGTGTATCGATATCAGCAATACCTACAACATTACGCGCTTTTAGATAATCGCTTAATGATGCTTGGTTTCGGAAGTTACTTGCTAGAAGGGGTAAATCTCGGATAACGAGGCCACATGCATGAATGGATGATGATTCTTCATCTTCATCATTAGTGCCTGTGTTGCCGATATGGGGATAAGTGAGTGTAACGATTTGTCGTGCGTATGATGGATCAGTCAGAATTTCTTGGTAGCCGGTCATTGATGTATTAAAAACGACCTCTCCAACAGAACTTCCGTCAGCGCCGATTGACACGCCTTTAAATACAGTCCCATCTTCCAATACCAGTATGGCAGAATGACTCAAGTTAACCTCCATGAATAACAAATAAATAGAAATTTATATAATCTGAGTGAGGCCATGCAGAGCATTTTTTCACCAGAAATAATAAAATTTGGCAAATTCCGCGTATTTTATAGATATTCTTTCTAATTAACCATTCAAATTTTCATTTATTAACAAATAAATTTTAAAAATTGAAAATGAATCCTTTTAATAGAAAAAAGTCAAAAAGAGTAAAGTCAGGCTGTAACAAGGATTTAGATCAAAGTTAACAAAATAATATGAAATATTTGAGAAGATTTAATGACAAGAAAAAGTAAAAGGCGTAGTTTTAAAAGAGAAAAATATGGTTACTAAAAACAACACTAATATTCAGTAACCAATTGATTTTTAAGAAAGCACTTTAATTAAAGTTAAAGTGGCTGGTAAAGTTGGAATTAAAAATACAACTAATAAACCTAGAAAATGACGTAGGCTGTATGGGTCTTTAAAATTTTCTTCTGACACTGTGTTTTCCTTAAAGGTTTATCTGATTAATTGATTTAGATCAAAAAGATAATAACGTAAAAGTCAGGTAGTAAAAACCAAGTAAAACTGGGGTTATTCCCCTAATCCGAGATAAAAGGTCTGTTTATGCAAGAATTACAATCAACTAAAGCCGCACCAGTATGGGCATTTTTTGAAAAAATATGCGAAATCCCTCATCCTTCCAAACATGAACAAGCATTATCGAATTGGATCATTAATTGGGCAGCTTCAAAAAATATATCCTGTATTCAAGATAAAATAGGCAACTTAATACTTAAAAAACCAGCCTCCGTTGGTTTTGAAAATAAAACTCCTGTTATTTTACAATGTCACCTAGATATGGTGCCTCAAAAAAACGCAGATAAAGAGCATGACTTTTTAGTCGATCCAATTAACTTAGTGCTTGATGACGATGGAGAATGGTTGCGTGCCGATGGTACAACGTTAGGGGCGGATAACGGTGTAGGCATGGCATCATGTTTAGCTATTTTGGATGATGACAATATTGAACATGGCCCGATTGAAGTACTAATTACTACAGATGAAGAAACAGGCATGACTGGCGCCTTTGGTTTAGAGCCAGATGTGTTAGAAGGGAAAATATTAATTAACACCGATTCGGAACAGGAAGGTGAACTTTATGTAGGCTGTGCTGGCGGGATTAATGTCAACGTCCTGCTACCTTATGAGAAGATGGAGCCAGATATTGAAGATAGAGCCTATGAAATTTCTATTTCAGGTTTACGTGGAGGTCACTCTGGTGTTGATATCGATTTAGGCCGAGCCAATGCAATTGAAGAATTAGCGACGGTTTTATCTAACCTTGACGCAGCACCTTTCTTAATTTCTTCATTTACTGGAGGCAGTCTACGTAATGCAATTCCTCGTGAAGCAAGTGCGGTCATTGTATGTGCAGAGCAGTATAAAAATAGCCTTGAAATGGTGATCAGCACTTTACAAGTGAACCTTAATAGAAAATACAAAGACTCAGAAAATATAATAAGCCTGAGTATAAAACCCTGTGCATTACCCTCATCGGTATTAACCCATTCAAGCCATGAAAACCTATTAGCAGCACTATTAGGTTGCTCGAATGGTGTATATGCAATGGATGACAACTTCTCCGATGTCGTTGAGACATCAAGTAACTTTGGTGTCATCAAGCAACAAAGCGATCCTATCAGTCAGTTTTCAATGCAAATATTAGTTCGATCTCAAGTTGAAAAAGATAAACAAGAGCGCGCAACATTAATTGCAGAACACTTTGAAAAGTTTAACGCGCGCGTTGCTAAAGAAGGTAACTATCCAGGTTGGACACCTAATAAAAACTCTGCAATTTACCAAACCATGGAAACTCAATACAAAACGCTATTTAATACAAAACCAAAGGCAATGGTTATTCATGCAGGCTTAGAGTGTGGATTATTCAGTGATAAGTATCCGCATTGGGATATGATTTCATTTGGACCTACTATTAATTTTCCGCATAGCCCTGATGAAAAAGTCGAAATAGCCTCTGTGGATAAATATTGGGCTTTATTAAAAGCAACATTAAAAGCAATCGACTAACCTTCAATTAAGGCGATAATCTGTAAAACAAGGTTATCGCTTTAATATTCACATTCTCTACAAGAATTCCCCCATTAATACCAATAACATTAAAAATTTAATGTCTTTACGGTTGTAAAAAATATGACTTAGTTCATACTTTCCGTTTAATTTTAAAAAAGCATTAAGGAACATAAGATTATGTTTAAAACGGGACTCTTCATCGCATTATTTACACTTGTTTCTTCTTTAAGTTATGCTGCCTCAGAAGCATCTGCCAAGACGCAAGAAACCACTCCAAATGAAATATCCCAAAAACCTTTAATTGAACGTTATATTTTAGATGAATTGAAATCCACAAGACATGACTTACAGGATTTAGAACGTCGCTTAATTATTGAAATCACCGATAGAGAGCTAAGTGTGGCCGATAAATCATTAGGTTATGCAGAGCAAACCGTTAACTACTTCTTTTATATTATTGCGGGAGTCGCTTCGCTAGTCGCCTTATTTGGTTGGAAGTCATTACATGAAATACGTGTGAATACGACTAAAAAAGCCAATACGCAAATTAAACAAATTGCCGAATCATACGAGCAGAAATTTAAAACATTAGAAACAGACCTACGCCGTAAAACAAGACGAATTTCAGATAACCATATTGAAATTGAAAAGATCAATGAGATCCATAACTATTGGTTACGCGCCCAAAAGAGCCAAACACCAGAGCAAAAAATGGAAGCTTACGATGCCATTTTACAAATTCGTCCAGGTGATTTAGAAGCATTAACCTCTAAAGCCGATGCAGCAATGGAATTAAAAGAATTCCATTGGGCGTTAAGTATTTGTAATCGAGTATTAGACATGGACAACACCAATCAAGATGCATTTTATCAACGCGCTTGTGCTTACGCTTGTTTAGGTGTGGAGGACCAAGCAATCGACGATTTAGAAAAAGCGATTGATGGACGCTCTGCATTAAGAGAACTAGCAGCCGATGAAGCTGACTTTGAAAACTTACGCGGTAATGAAAGCTTTGATACTTTATTAACGAGCACAGACTAACCCAATGTTGATTCTATCTTCTATAAATACTAACAGATTGTTAATCTGAATTTCATATTGTCATTGCTATATGCATTAAATATACTGCGCGCGCATTTTAGAATAGGAAGACAAGATGATCATTGATAAAAGTTGGCGAGTATTAACGGTAGGTGATGGTGATCTATCATTTTCAGCTTCATTGTTAACACACCACCAGCCGATGAGTTTAACAGCAACCGTATTAGATTCCGAAGCAACGTTATTAGCCAAATATGCGCATAATGATTATCAAACATTGTTACAACAAAACTGTTCGGTTTTATGTGAGTTTGATGTCATGGATTCTAGATCATGGACAGCATTAGACAAACAAAGCTTTGACCTTGTTATTTTCCAGTTTCCTTTAATTCCCGCTTTTAAATCACATGAAGAATTTAAAGAAAAATGTAAAGAAGTTCATATCAACACTTTAAATCGTCAACTATTACGTACTTTTTTAATTCATTCTTTTAAACACTTTTTAGATCCTAAAGGTGCTCGCCTTTGCTACATCACTTCTAAAGATGTTAAGCCTTATAAAGAATGGAATATTGAAAATGCATTGAATATGAACACTGATATTGATTACTTAGGTTGGCATCATTTTAATATCGACGCATTTCCTGGATACAAGGTACGAAATGTCGATCGAGACAAACACGTCAAAGACACTAAAGGCATTACCTACGTATGGAGTGACAATCAACAACATCCATTACGAGAGCAATTAAATGAAGCGCTCTACCAAGGTGAAGAATATTGCCAGTTATGCGCCACTGGACCTTATAATAACCAGCAAGACAAACTCAAACACCAAAACACCAAAAAGCACCTGAATATGATTAACTATGAACAGATGTGGCAACTCTTACTCGACCGAGAAAATAGATAAAAGAAAAGCCATATTAAAGTGGTATTAATATGGCCTATTCAATTTAACTTATTTTTCTTTTTTATTTTGTAGCGATTCAAAAATAGCCATTTGCTCAGGTGTTGCTGGTAGTTGATGATTGGCTCTCCATTCACTATATGGCATGCCGTAAATATGTTCACGCGCTTGGTCATAATCCATTTCTATATTACGCTCTTCAGCTTCTGCAAGCATCCATTTAGATAAACAGTTACGACAAAATCCCGATACATTCATGAGTTCAATATTTTGCACGTCTTTGCGGCTGTCTAAATGTTTTAATAATCGACGAAAGGCAGCAGCTTCTAATTCGGTTTGTTGAGGTTTATCCATTTTTATTTCCATTTTATTTTTAGTTTAAACGCTTAATTCAATATACCTGTTATCAACATCACTTAATACTAATCCGGCTTAATGTTATTCGGCTTTAATCGTATTTAAGCTTTTTAAAATTTCGCAATCTGTCGAATCAGTGTTATCGCATGTGTTGATTATTTTTAATAATGTTTTTTCTAAGCTTTTTAATTCTTTAATTTTATTTCTTACGTCCACTAAATGCTCTTGTGCAATTTGATGAGCAAGATGCGGTGCATTAGGTTCACAATGATGTGCTTGATGTGGTTCATCGTATTTACAATCCTGTAAATGGATCAGCTGTTTAATTTCATCAAGACTAAAACCTAACGCCCTGCTATGACGGATAAAATGCAACCGTTGGCATTGTTGACTTGTATATTGGCGTTGATTGCCTTCGCTGCGATTTGCTTTATCAAGCAAGCCAATTTCTTCGTAATAACGAATAGTAGGTATTTTACATTGCGTTTCTTTACTCAGCTGGCCAATTGAATAAATCATTACTTACCTATTAATAATATATAAAGAAAAAACTTGAAGCTCTAGTCACTAGAGGTTTTATATTATAAGTATATTAAAGAATAACATGTTAATAGGAGTATTTCATGGCGGGATGTTGTAACAATAAAGCTGACTTTACGGGACTTAGCCCAGCGTATAAACGTATCTTGTTAATCGTTATCGCTATTAATGCCGTGATGTTTTTAGTTGAAATGTTTGCAGGTGTAAAAGCAAATTCACAAGCATTACAAGCAGATGCTTTAGACTTTTTAGGCGACACCTTAACTTACGGCATTAGTTTATGGGCTATCGGTAAATCTTTGCAATTAAGAAGCCGCGTCGCTTTATTAAAAGGATTTAGTTTACTGTTAATGGCAATTTGGATACTTTCTTCAACGTTATACAAGTTTTGGTTTATACAAACACCTGATGCCACCATGATGGGTAGTATTGCGATATTAGCGTTTATCGCCAACGTTATCAGTGTTTTATTATTAGTAAAATATAAAGACGGTGATGCCAATATTCGTTCAGTATGGTTATGTAGTCGTAATGATGCCATTGGTAACTTGGTTGTACTCATTGCTGCATCTGGGGTTTGGGTTACAGATAGCGGGTTACCAGACTTAATTGTCGCCGCATTTTTAGCAAGTTTATTCTTAAGCTCAGCTAAACAAATCATTCAACAAGCCAATGCTGAGCGAAAAAAAATTCATCACCATTAATTTATCAACCCTATTCGAGTCTTTGGCTCGAATAGGGTTACCATACTTACCTAACCGACTTTAGTTATCATTTTACAAAAATTTAACATGCACTTTATATATTAATTTGCCACAATCAAATCAGTCACTTGGTAAAGAGATTATTTATGTTGCCTATTCTATATTCATTCCGACGCTGTCCTTATGCTATGCGAGCTCGTTTAGCCATTGCGGTTAGCGGACAAAAAGTATTATTAAGAGAAATAGTCCTTAAGCATAAACCGGCTGAGTTATTAGCGATTTCCCCCAATAAAACCATTCCTGTTTTACAGCTTAATCCAAGTTTAAATAAAGATGATGCTCAACAAGATGTATTATCGGAGAGCTTAGAAATAATGGTCTGGGCGTTAACTAATAACGATCCAGAGAAATGGTTAACGGCACAATTACCCGATATGTTGGCACTCATTGATAGCAATGACTATGAGTTCAAACCTTGGTTAGATAAATATAAATATGCGGATAGATTTCCTGCTCATAGTGAAGCCTATTACCGAGAACAAGCCGATGATTTTTTAATGTTATTAGAAAATCGTCTAACCATTCAACCTTATTTATTTGCCAAGCGCCCTACCTTAGCTGATATGGCCATTTTTCCTTTTATTCGTCAATTTGCCAGTGTCGATAAAAATTGGTTTGAACAAAGTCATTATTTGCATGTCAAAAAATGGTTGGAAACCTTAATGGGTGATCCACTGTTTAAGTCTTGTATGCATAAATACCCTACATGGTTAGAGTCTGGTGAAGAAATACCATTCCCTGAATGCCTATGAATTATTAAGTTAATTAGATAAAAATAGTTTGAAATTAACGCTTTATTCGTTAATCAACCACATTATTAAGGTTTTAAACATGACAGAGTCAAAGATTGGATATAACAAAATAGCTAAATCATTACACTGGATCTCAGCAATCACCATTATTGGATTATTTGCAGCAGGTTTCTGGATGGTTGGGTTAGATTATTACAGTGAATGGTACACCACAGCGCCTCATTGGCATAAATCAGTGGGCATCATGCTTTTTATACTCTCTTTATTTCGCTTATTTTGGAAATTTATTTCGACTTCTCCCGGTCTAATAGGGAGTCAGTTTGAGAAAAAAGCAGCGGCAGCGGCGCACCATTTATTATATGTCCTGTTATTTACTCTGTTCATATCAGGTTACCTTATTTCTACCGCAGATGGACGCGGCATTGAAATATTTAACTGGTTTACCGTACCAGGCTTAGGGTCATTCATAGAAAATCAAGAAGATCTTGCTGGTTTGGTACACGAATATGTTGCTTATACATTGATTGGTTTAGCGTCTTTACATGCGCTTGCTGCTTTGAAGCATCATTTTATTAATAAAGATAATACGCTTAAAAAAATGCTTTAATTATTTTAGAGTCAACAAGGAAAATACCATGAAAAAAGTACTACTAGCTTCAACATTAGCAGCATCAATGGCTTTACCAATGGACGCAGTAGCGGCGGACTATAATGTTGATACAACGCACGCGTTTGTTAATTTTAAAGTAAGCCATTTAGGTTATAGCTTTATCCAAGGTCGTTTTAATAAATTTGATGGGCAATTTAGCTACGATGAAAATAACGTAGAAGCATCTACAGTTACTGTAAATGTTGATACAACCAGTTTAGATTCGAACCATGCTGAGCGTGATAAGCACCTTAAAGGCAGCAAATATATCAATGCAGACAAATATTCGACTGCAAAATTTGTAAGTACAAAAGTCACTAAAAAAGCAGATGGTGGTTTATCTGTTGCGGGTGATATGACATTTTACGGTGTGACTAAACCAATCGTTGTTGATGCTAACTTTATTGGTGGCGGTAAGGATCCATGGGGCGGTACGCGTGCAGGATTTGAAGGCACAACTCGTTTAGAACTTGCTGACTTTGGCATGAAAGTAAAAGGTCCTTCAAGCTACGTGGATCTTGATATCGTATTAGAAGGCATTAAAAAATAAGACTAATGAGTTAATTAATCAATTAGGCTAAACAGTTAAACTTGTACCATAGATACAAAACTCTGTTTAGCCTAATAATCACCACCTTTAGCTTATACAGTCTTTTATATTTAGTCATACATATCCAATTATCAATTGAATTACTTATCCCTCTATTTATAATCACATACTAGTGTTTTTAACACACTAAACACGCTACACTTTTCATTGTCTTAGTCAAAGAGGTGAATATATGAGTTCAGAAAGCACCAACGCAACAACAAATGTTCGTCATAAAACAGACAAAACATTCAAGCAAACTACATTACCTTTTGTTATTTCTGAAGCATGGTTAGAGCGTTTATCCGATGAACCTAATAAAAAAAGAAGACTAGACCAACGTAATCCTTTTCAGCGTGATAAAGCACGCGTATTGCATTCAGCAGCCTTTCGTCGTTTACAATCTAAGACTCAAATTCATAACAATGGCCTAAGCGACTTTTACCGTACACGCTTAACGCATTCCCTAGAAGTAGCACAAATAGGAACAGGCATTGTATCTAACTTAAAACATATCCAACCTGAGTTTTTACCTTTATTACCAGATAATTATCTGATTGAAACGATTTGCTTAAGCCATGATATCGGCCACCCTCCTTTTGGACATGGTGGCGAAACCGCATTAAATTATATGATGATTGATCACGGCGGATTCGAAGGCAACGGACAGACTTTTAGAATACTCACTCAACTTGAACAATATACTGAGCATAACGGCATGAACCTGACACGTCGTAGTTTATTGGGATTACTAAAGTATCCAATCTGTTTAAGTGAATTAAGTACGCCTTACCCTGAAGATAATAGCCGTAGCTTTCGTGAACTAAAAACTGAAGAGTGGATGCCAGCAAAAGGTATTTATGACCATGATAAAAGCTTATTAGACACAGTATTAGCACCTTTATGTAACAGTGATAAAGAATTATTTAAAAGCACTCGCACACCACTTAACAATTCGAAACAACATTTAAAATCTAAATATAAATCTTTAGATTGTTCAATCATGGAAATTGCCGATGATATTGCCTACGGTGTGCATGATCTTGAAGATGCGATTGCCATGGGTATTATCACCAAAAATTTATGGCAAGATAAAGTAGTCTCGCAATTATCAACCATTGAAGATTTTTGCTTACATGACCAATTACAAGAACTCACCGATAACCTTTTCTCATCGCGTCATTTCAAACGCAAAGATGCCATTGGTTCCTTAGTGAATGCATTAATTACTTCAATCACCATCCAACAAGTTAATAAGAATTTCGTTGAGCCATTACTAGCCTATAATGCCTATCTTGCACCAGCAATGTTTCAAGCATTAGACATTTTAAAAAACTTTGTTTTAAATTATGTGATTAAAAGTCCGGATCTACAAATACTAGAATACCGTGGCCAACAAATTGTAATGGAATTATTTGAAGCTTTTAGAGCCGGTCCAATGCGTTTTTTACCTGAAGGTGCTAAACAATTATGGAAAGCGCAAAATGGAGATACGTCACGTGAACAACGCGTGATTGCCGATTACATATCAAGCTTAACCGATAACCACGCATTACGTTTACATGCGAGTTTATTTAGTAGTAATCAAACCTCACCCATGATTGGCGAGCATGCGTTCTAATCGACTTAATAACAAATAAAAACAGCTGAATAGTGACCTATTCAGCTTGCTTAAAGCGAGTTATTATTTTTTAATATTGATAAGTATCAAAGACTATTTTGTATTTTAAAGTAAATTTTATTCTTTTTATACAATCACTTATAATCTTATCAGTTTCATTAATTACACCTATTTAGTTAATAAATAAAAATTGGATATCCACAATGACAATAACAACTTGCCCAGCATTCAGCGATTTAGACCAAGAAATTATCAAGGACTTCTCAGAGTGCCTACGTGAGAACATTGACGCGATTGAAAACTGTATTAATTTGCTAGATACAGAGAATGATCCTGAACTTATTCATCGTTTATTTCGCGACATGCACTCATTCAAAGGCAACTGTCGCATGGTGGAATTAGATCCCGTCGCTAAACCGATTCATGCACTCGAAGAGCTTGTATCTGAAATGCGCCAAGGAACAAGAAAATATGACAGCCTTTATGGCGATTTTTTCATGTCAGTTATTTTACGTATCGAGGCAATGATCCAAGCGCTTTCTAGCACCGGAGAAGTAACAGGTGAACCGCAAGTACATATGTTACAAGTCATTAATGATGTTCTAGCCTGTGAACCGGGGCAAGATAATGAAGCCGTGAACCAAGCGTTAAATTCACTCGTTGGCGCATCCAAAGTCGCAAAGGAAACCATTCGAACTCAGGGTAAAGATCTTAAAGTCCAAGAGGCTCCACAAGGTCACTTAAGTGACTTAGCTTACTTCAAAACGCTATCGCTACAATTGGATGAATTAGGTATTTATAAAACTGGCCGTACAGAAGCATTATTAGATCTCTCCTTAAGAACCAATAAGGAACTCGGCGAACCAGTTTGTTCGACACAGCTTACCGCAGCAGTTTACATTCATGATATCGGTATGGCATTTGTACCGCACCAGATCCTTGAAAAACCAAGTAAGCTCACACAAGAAGAATTTAAAATCATCCAAAACCACATTAAAGTGGGTACGCAAATGCTTGAAAGAATTCCAGGCTGGGAAGTTGCCGCAGAAATAGTGAAGCAGCACCATGAAAAATACAATGGCAGTGGTTACCCACAAGGTTTAAGCGGAGAAGAAATTAATCCAGGAGCGATGATCCTGGCACTTGCGGATACTTTTTATGCAGTCACACATGAACGCGCAGACCGCAGCTTTAAAAAGTCACTATTTAGTGCAACGTCTATGATCAATGGAGAAACAGGTCGATTATTCAACCCTAGTTTTATAGAAGCTTTTAACAATACAATTCGAAATCGATACTTAAAACGTTAAAGTAAAATATAAACTAAGCTTGCTTTATATTTTGCAACAATGCAGAAAAGAGCAAGCCCATAAAAGATCTAACTGTCTTCGCTAAGTGTGTCTTAGGGTATTCACTTATAAGCTTTAGCACCATCATTGACTTATTCAATAACTCATTGAAACTGCTAAAAGCGATATATGAATATCCTGTCACTTCACCTACTAAATATCATTTATTGCACTCAATAAGTGCAATATCTATCAATAAGTGCTTCAAAGATGGGCTTTAATGCTTTATTAAGGAGCATCATAAAAACCAGTATATAAACACAACCATCTAATTTTTCGAATACCAAATAGCGTTTATTAATTATAACCTTTAATGAATTCTTCCGTGACGATCTCTGCGACATGAGTCTCATATGCAGGTTCAACGCGATGTTGAGAGATGTTTTTGTCTAGATGTGTTTCCTTGAGCTGGAAAGCAATATGGTTAGTACAATCATTTAATAGAGATGTTTTGGCAGTAGTTATTTTGGTTTTTTTATCCATAATTTGATACTCCTATATAAGAATGATTCTTTTAATATAATTTAAACACAGTCTCAAATATGAAAGCACTTTGTATGCCAAATTAAACAATAATGGTTAATAACGCCCCAATTTAAAATGGTAACTGATAGTAAATGCTAAATGATGGGTATTTAACATAGCTGATTGATATATCTAAATTTAGCAGTTGAGAGTTCGCCTCCTATTGATTTGGAGATTCTTTGGTTTCAATTCATCAACTAAAAAGCATATTATCAGTTACTTTATCACATTGTTTTATTGCAAGTTATTGGATATTCTAAAATGACTTAATTAGCTTTATGGAAGGATATTGAACAATGAAAACTATTCTGTGCTTTGGTGACTCCAACACTTGGGGGTACTCCCCTTCTTTAGAGCGTCGTTATAATGAATCTGAGCGGTGGACGATGTTGTTACAGTCACAATTGCCTGATGGATATCGAATTATTGAAGAAGGCTTAAATAGCCGTACAACCGTATTTGAAGACCCATTTGAAGTAGGTAAAAAAGGGTTAGATTATTTACTCCCTTGTTTAGGAAGCCATCATCCAGACTTAGTGATCATTATGCTGGGCACCAACGATTTAAAATCGAGATATCATGTCACCGCTAGCGATATTTCCAAAGGTGCAGCACGCTTGGTTGACGTTGTTAAAAACTTCAATCCAGGCTTTATGAAAAAGACGCCAGAGGTGTTATTAATTTCTCCAGCACATGTATTGGAACTGGATAATGGTAAGGAAGGATGGAATGGCGCTCAAGCTAAATCCGAACAGTTTGCTCAGTATTATGAGTTACGTGCAAAGGAATTAGGCTGTCACTTTTTAGATGCCGCTAACATTGTCAAACCTTGTCCAAAAGAAGGAATACATTGGCAGCAAGAAGAGCATGTTAAATTGGCTGATAAATTGAGCGAATTGATTCCTAGGATTTTGCCATTGGACGAATAAAATTAGATATTCAATGGAAGATTTAACATTGCCACATGAGTTTTGAGCGCATACACACAAAAGAGATTGGAAAGTGCTGTCTTTAGTGGTGGATTTAGGAGAAGCTAGCTTTTCTCAAAGCGGTTTCTTATATTTTAATGATGATGGTGAACCATTTACAGCTATCTCAAGACAACGACGTAGATTATCAAACCTATGCAAGGAACTTAAAGATTTAATGTGGTGTGAATTCTCTATAAAAGTTACTCAAATGCTGATACAGCTCGAACGAGATACTACTAAAATAAATATAGAGTTTGATAATAGTGCGAATGGTAAATGGACTATTACTCCATCTAATATTGATGACATAAAAAATCAAATCAGACCAAATTTTCAATAAATGCACTCTTAAAAATGTTCTTACCTATGGTAACTACAACTTCTCAGTTCTATTTAACTAGAAATTACATCTCCAGCTAGAAAATTAGCTCTTCTACTCTAGTCACGTCACTTTGATATTTAATATCAAAGAGACTTAATGGCGCAGTATGAACTGGTTTGTTAAAAAACATGCACCTAAAACACGACCTAATATGAGAATAAATTGTGGCTCAATAGAGCCACAATTTATTGCAATTTAATATGATGCTAGGTAAAAATAAGCATGAATCAAAGATAGCTGTTAAATTACCTCCGATACCTTAGCCTCAATAGACTCCTTATTTGCTTTGATTTTTTCATCCATTTCTATCTTACTTTCCATTTTCGACTGATCACATCTTAATGAGAAATGCTCAATTTGCTCTTTTAGTGCCATCGATAATGTCGCCAACTCTTCAGAGGTAACTGACACTCTCGCTGATGACGCCACTGTGACCTCTGTTAAATCATGAATTTTTATCGTATTTTCAGAAAGATCTTTAGAAGTACAAGATTGTTCCTCGGCGGCTGTCGCTATTTGCTGATTCATATCGTTAACATGCTCCATTGATGATTGAATTTCTTCAACTCTTTTACTTGATTCAATGGCTGTGGTTCTGCTGGATTCTCCAAAGGCTGAACATTCTTGCATAGAGCGAACAGCTTCACTAGTACCTTGGATAAATTTACCGATCATCCCTTCAATTTCTACTGTAGAACTTTGAGTTCGCTGTGCTAAGTTTCTCACTTCATCTGCTACAACGGCAAAACCTCGTCCTTGTTCTCCGGCACGTGCAGCTTCAATCGCAGCATTTAAAGCTAATAAATTGGTTTGGTCAGCAATACTTTTAATGACGTCGAGCACTGAACTAATATTCGAACTATGCTCTTCTAATTCGGCGATATTTTCACTAGTTTGCTTAAGGCTTTCAGTAAGGTTTGATATAGATTGCATTGACTCTAATGTACTTTCTTTGCTCTCTAATGCTTTTTCTGTCACGCTTTTCGTTGCACTCTGAGTATCACTTGTATTCTTAGCAACTTCCTCAGAAGTCGCTTCCATTTCAGTAATCGCTGCAGAGACCAATTCGATTTGTTCTGATTGTTCATTGATTGTTTCAGAAACTTCAACACTAATTGAAGCAAGATCTGAACTAGCAGCTAACATTTCGGTAGCACTATCTTCAACTGAGACTAAAATAACACGTAGTTTTTCGGCCATATCATCGACGCCAAACTCAAGGCCAAATTTAGACAATACTGGAGTACATAAATCACCTTCAGATATTAATCTAATATTTTCTTTCAGCTCTTTTAAATCTTTATTCAGATTACGCACTATATACGCGGTAATTAAAAAGATAATAAGTATAAACGCAATAACTATCGTAATACCTAAGATCAATAAACCTTCTTCTTCAACTTTAAGTGAATGAACGGCCTCTTCAGTGAGTAATTCAACTTCTTCTAATATTTCCGTTATACTTTTGGCAACTAGCACCCCTTCATCGTGAACACTTTCCGATTCTTTTTCTGCTTTATCAAAGTCGCTTTGAACTAACATTGCAAACACTTTATCAGAATGTGCGACCCAGCTTTTATGCCCTTCACGAAGCTCTACAACTTTATGCTCGATAGTTTCTAGCCCAGTTTTATCTGTATTTTCATCTAAATTATGTAAAGCATGAAGTAATAATTCATCGGCTTCCGCCAACTCTTTACTTACTTTATCCGATAAAGAATTGAATTTTTTTATAGCTTCTTCATAGTGTTTATCAGCACTTTTAATAGTCCCCATCTGTAATGCAAAACGAAATGCACGCTCAAATTCAATTTCTTGTTCAAGTATATGCTCTGTCGCTATCGTAACTATTTTAGTTATTGGGATATATTCACTTTCGATTTGCCCTATGTGTGCGCCCATTTGATTAACTTTAACATTGGATATCAATCCATATGCTAATTGTAAAACGATCATAATTAATGAATAAAGCATGATCAATTTGGTTATTGGTATCTTTTTCATCTTAAGTCCTTAAATGATGAGGGAAAATTTAAAGTAAAATTAAATCTATTTCTATATGAAATTAGCCTAGTACATTTTTTATAATTGGCAGAAAAATAAAGAAAAATATCTAAAAAGTGTTAATTACAACAACTTGATAACATGAATTATCAAGCACTTAGCTAAAATATTGCAATATGCAATTAAGGAATAAAGGAATAAAGGAATAAAAACAAAAAACAGTAGATAGGTGAAGTTTAAATTGAGGGTTTATCTAAACTGAAAAGTATCGGACTATCGTAAAGAAAAGAAAATCTATTAGTTAGTCATACAATGAAAATATGCAAGACTGTTAGGCGGAAGTTTTTTAACTAATATCAGAATTCCCTATAAACACAGATGAGCCGATATTCATAGCTACTACTCATAACCATCAAAATCAGCTCTTTTAAATAAACAATTATTGTTTCGAATGGCTATTATCAAACTGTAAATCACACAGTTTTTTATACAATGGCGAACTCGTTAACAACGACTGATGATCACCCGTATCAACGATCCTGCCTTTATCCATCACTACAATTAAATCAGCATCGTTCACTGTGGATAAACGATGCGCAATAATCAAGGTGGTTCTATCTTGCATTAGTTTGTTTAGCGCGGCTTGTACATGATTTTCACTTTGCGCATCTAATGCACTGGTTGCTTCATCTAATAATAAAACCTTAGGATCCTTTAAAATTGCTCTTGCTAGGGCGATGCGTTGTTTTTGTCCGCCCGATAAGCGTACGCCCTGCTCACCTAAAAAACTGCCGTAACCTTGCGGCAATTGATTAATAAATTCATTGGCATGGGCGCGCTTTGCAGCTGCGATGACTTGCGCATCGGTCGCCTGAGGGTTGCCGTAACGAATGTTGTGCCAAACGTCAGAGCTAAATAAAATAGGCTGTTGCGGCACCATTCCCATGGCATCGCGTAAATCGCTTAATGCTAGCTGCGTAATATCCGTATCGTTAAATTTTATTTGCCCTTGCTGTGGGTCATAAAAGCGTTGCAACAGTTCAAAGAGTGTTGTTTTCCCTGCACCTGAAGGCCCCACTAAGGCGACGGTTTTTCCCGTTGGGATCACTAAATTAATATCGTGTAGCGCGGGAATATCTGGTCGAGAAGGATAAGAGAAATCCACCTTTTCAAACGTGATTGCCGATGAGGATGGTGCTTTCATCACACTCGGTTGGCTAGGTTGTTTTATATCACTTTCTACTTTTAATAAATCGAGTAAACGCGTTGCTGAACCAGCAGCACGTTGCAGTTCACCATAAACCTCTGCAATGGTGGCTACTGATGTCGCGACTATAATGGCGTAAAAAACAAAGGCGCCTAATTCACCACCGGTCATTTTACCTGATAGCACATCCATTCCACCGATCCATAACATGCTGCTAATGGCAGCAAAGGTTAGGAAGATAACAATGGCAATTAAAAACGAGCGTTGTTTGACTCTACGTTTTGCGACCACAAAAGCTTTCTCAACTTCATGACCAAAAGCGACCTGCTCTTTGGCTTCATGGGTATAGCTTTGTACGACTTTAATATTTTGAATAATTTCGCCTGCATAGGTGCCAATATCCGCAATCGCTCCCTGTGAACTTTCAGCTAAGGTTCTCACTTTACGGCCGTAAACAAGCATGGGTATGAGGATGAAAGGTACTGCAACAATAACCACTAAAGACAATTTTAAGTTGGTGACAAACAACATGACCAATCCACCAATCAACATAAACAAACTACGTAACGACATAGAGAATGAAGAGCCAATAATAGATTGTAATAACGCGGTATCCGTCGTTAAGCGCGACATGAGTTCACCACTTCTATTTTCTTCAAAGTAACTTGGGTGCAAAGTGACGATGCGATTAAACACAGCCTTTCTAATATCAGCGCTGACACGTTCACCTAACCACGACATTAAATAAAAACGGCTAAAAGTGCCTACTGCCAATAAAGCAACTAGGAAAACCAAGCCTAAAATTGTCGCTTGTAATTGTTGAGCTGAGCCAGCAATAAAACCATTGTCGATAACCGATTTCACCGCTTGCCCTAAAGAAAGGTTGATAATGGCAGTGACTAACAAAGCAAGCAATGCTAATGAAAGCATTAATTTATAAGGTTTTATAAAAGCTAATATTGGTAATAAGCTATTGAAGGCTTTAAGCTTTTCTTTTGGGTTAGAAGTGTTTTTTAAATTGCTATCATCTGCTGAAGTATTATTCACAATATACTCAATATGTTAGGAAGTAATGTTTATATGCTTGAACCATTAATAATGGAGTCGAAGAAGCAGTAATTCAAGGATATGGATGGAGAAACAAAAAATCCCATGACCAGTTAAGTCATAGGATTTACCTTTGATTAAGCGATTTAAGGCTTAAGTGCTTTAACGCTTAAGTTATTTAAGAATTAAGTTACTGTTGTTTGATATTGCGGTAAGCGAGAGCAATGGGATAACCACGTTGCTGCGTATAAAGCTCTGAGCGCGTTGTTATATCAAGGTCACTAATAGAATGAGTAATTGGGAACAAACGTTCGCCCACAGACTTTCTATCAACGAATCCGAGCTCTGCCAACTCTTCAGTTAATGCATCCGCACAAGTTAATACCGATGAGGCTTTAACTATTTCACAGCGTGCATAATTATTGCCTTCAAAAGAGACACCTGCCGCGCGTAAATTCGCATCTTCACCAGGAATTTGCTGTGCACCAAATAAAGGTTTACCTTCAACAACAGCATGTTTAAAAGCAGGAATATAACGCGCTAAATGATCGATAGCACGTTGACCACGTACTTCAATTTCTTGCGCTAACCAGCCTTTATCTATTTTACGGATAAACTGTTCGTTTAATTTTGGTTGAGCACTTTCCTCTGAACTGGTTACTAAACCGTTATCAAACAAGGTAATTTCATCGGTCATACCATGTAATTGCACCAAGTTGTCAGCATAAGGCGTAAATTGAGCCATGCCTTCTGGTGTGCCACGTTGACCATGGAAAATAACTTCGGGCCATAAACCTTCTGTGCCTTGCCATTTAGTCACGTAAGCCGCTTTAAATTCAACCAAACGCTGACGATGGAAGCCAGCAAGGTCATCAATTTCACCGGTTCTAAAACCTGCTGCATTAATTAAGTAATCAAATGAATCAGTGCTTTGCAGCCCTTCTTCTTCATGAGTCACTAACCATTGCTTGTTGTTATTTTGCACACCACTAATTTGTTCAATTTTAACAACTTTACTGTTTAAGTGTACTTTGCCTAATTCATTTTTTTCCAATGAAAGCGCTGCCGTTGCGCCAAGGCGAAATACATTCCATCCAAACTCCTGCACTAACACCACAGGGAATTTCAGTGCAGATAAATCAGTATGCTTAGCAAAGGGAATCATCCACTGCTCAGCTGTTTTAGGAATTTTTTGTTCATCTAATAAAGCTAATGCTTGTAACTCTTCTAGCTCAAATAAACGATAATAATCACTCGCTTTACCTAAGACTTGATTCGCTGCATCTTGATCAATCAGTGATTGATATTCATTTTGTAACAGCGTTAATCGAGGCAATAAGTCTAACGGCTGACCGGGATCTTGTTTAGGGATCGCAATCACTGTTGGTCTATAATCCACTGAATCAGGGTACAAACGCAATGATTCAATCGACTCATGTAATAGAGTGACACATTGATCATCGGGAATCTCGCGATATAAATTACCACCAGCATGAAGATGGCAAATAGGCGGCCCATTAACTAGGCTTGTTCCTTTCTCAAACAAGTCTACTTTTAAGCCAATCTCAGTTAAATAAAGTGCGATTGAAGCTCCGGCAATACCACCACCAATGATCGCAATTTTTTTATTGTCTGTTTTATTATTTGCTATGTGATTATTAATCATTGTAAAAACCAT
The DNA here is from genome assembly GCF_004378355.1 of Psychromonas algicola. Lineage (GTDB taxonomy): Bacteria > Pseudomonadota > Gammaproteobacteria > Enterobacterales > Psychromonadaceae > Psychromonas. The sequence goes on along the minus strand of NZ_SNUB01000008.1, from coordinate 55,919 downwards.
CTACATTGATTTGAAGATAAAGCATCTTATTGATTACTCAGCTAAAGTGTATTGGTTAACTTCAGAAAACACAGCAATCATATCGGCAAAGTCATCAAAACTAATATCAGGATTATGTTCATTGATATCTTCACCATAGTTATAACCGTAAGTTAAACCAATGCTTTGCATATTCGCAGCATGTGCCGCTAATATATCGTTTTTGGAATCTCCTACCATCACGCATTCATCTACAGTTACACCTAATTTTTCACAGGTATAATGTAGAGGAAGAGGATCAGGTTTACGTTTATCTAAACTATCGCCACCTAATATGGATTCGAACAAACCATTAAGGTCTAGACCATCTAAAATTGGCTGAACGAAATCAAAAGGTTTATTAGTAATAATCGCTAGTCGATACCCTTTTGCTTTTAATATTTTCAATGTTGAACGAACATTAGGATAAGTCACCGTGCCAACACAAAGATTTTCAGCATAAAATTCAAGGAAGATAGCTAATGCTTTTTCAAGTAATTCAGGATCTAAATTTGGATCAATTTCAGTTTGACCAGATAAACCGCGTTGAACGAGTATGCTCGCTCCATTACCAACCCATGAGTGAATGATCTCAGATGAAACTTCATCTCGGCCAATGCTGGTTAGCATATGATTAATAGCTAATGCTAGATCAGGCCCACTATCAATTAACGTCCCATCTAAATCGAATAAAATAGCTTTTTTATCTTTAAATTTCACAAGTCATTCCTTAATGCATATATGCTTCAAATCGTTATAACGGTTATTAATGGCGCTTTCTTTTTAGTAGTTTATCGCACTTGATTTAATACAGAATGCTTATTTCTTTGTTAACCAAGGTGTTATACGCAAAATGCTGATATCAAGTTCATTTATTTTAGTTATTTCTTCAAAATCACCATTATTTAACAATAACTGTTCATTATCTATAACTCTTGCCTTTGATAAAGCCGCTAATTGCTTGTCATTTAATGGTTGAGCAAGCTGCAATCGAACGCCTGAAAAAGTAGGTAAGAAGTATTTACCTATCATACCCGCATTTTTCTTTAATACGCCTTCTAACTGCTCACTGATAACAGTTAATTTAGTTGGCGTTAAATCATCAAGTTCTTTTTCTTTTGCCATGACAGTCACCTGCAAGTCACAGCTTGAAACCGCTTTGTTATCATCAATATCGATAACTAATACGCCACCGTCTTTACGATGCTGATCAGAATAGAAAGGTAATAAGCGACCTGTGGATTGGAAAAGAATAGGCTCAATATTATCCTCAACTTGTATTTGTGCATTATTTATCGTGCACTGAGTTTTATCGAGATGATCGACAAGATAAAAAGCAGTCGTGACGTATTCATAATCTAATTTGTACATGGTTTTCATGTAATCAAAAAAGAGCGAATAATTTAATTTAACCGTAGAAGCTTGGCTAAAAGGAGACAATAACAATAAAGTAATAACTAACGCTAAACGCATAATTGGTTTCCTGATGTTTACAATCGTTCTATCAATATAAATTAAGCTTCAAAACCACCGCTGTGAGAACTTGGCGTGTCATTATCATCATCGGATACTTCAGTCACTGAAATAGTAACACCGCATATTTGACGATAAATTAATCCCATCATATTCACATAAAATGGAATAACAAAAAGTAAACCAATACCAGAGGTAATAACACCAAATACAAAGAGGAAAATAAAGAAGATAAGTAATATTGTAAATTGACCAATATTCTTATTCACTAGTTTAAAAGAGATAGTTAACGCTAAAAATGCAGAGAGTTTTTTCTCAGCCATTAGAGGGTAAACTAGCATAAATGACATTCTTAAATAAAACATCACTAGAATTGAAAGTATAAAACCAGCGTCATTAAACAGCTGCCCCAGAACAATACTTAAAAAATTAACAAGCAAATTAATCATCATTGCTGCAAGTGATAGTTTAAGCGCCATATTAACGTAACTGAACAAATGAAAAGGTTTGCTTTTTAAACCAATAGAGTGATTCACTCCCATCATTAATAGCCCAGTAACAATAGGAGGTGCGACCAAGAGTACGAGTACAAAAAAGGCGATAACAACTCCTGTGTCCTTAAAGGAATCTACATTTTCAAGAGATAAAGTCACCAATAAAAATAATGAAAGAATAATAAGCAAACACGCAGTAAAAAGCGGGAAAAAGTTTTTCTGCGTTAAAGTGAAAGCATCTTTAAACAAGACTTTTAAATCAAGCTGATACCCTTCAGCGAGCGATTTTTTTATATCTCCGCCTAATACAAAATATTTTGAATTCATAACAAGCTAACATTCCTAGGTTATTTGGTCGTTGAATAGCACTTAGTAGCAGCGAATCATTGTAGGGAGTTCTGTTAGCTTTTCAAGTACATTAGCGGTGGGCAACAGTTTTTTAATAGCAATTAAGCCATTATTTAGCGAATAACATTAGCGTGATTATTTATAGCAAACTTTAATGCTTAGCTTTTGTTTTATTTTGCCAATAGCGTTTTAACCAATTCAGGAACCAGTTCTGTGGCTTTGCCTTGTTGCACAGTATCAAAATGACTATGAACATCACTAGGTTCAAGGTTTATTTCAATTGAATCTGCGCCAACACTTTGCACTTCTTCAACAAACCCCGCAGCAGGATACACAGTGCCAGAGGTGCCTATCGCAATAAACAAATCAGCTTGTGAAAGGTGATGGTAAATAATATCAAGCCCGAGCGGCATTTCACCAAACCAAACAATATGAGGACGCAGAGGTAAAGGGTATTGGCAGCAAGTACAAAGGTCCTCGGAAGTAATATCGGTTGTCCATGGGATCACTTGATTGGTTTTAGCACAACGTACTTTTAACAACTCGCCATGCATATGAATGATATTTTTAGAGCCGGCTTGTTCGTGAAGGTTGTCTATATTCTGCGTGACTAATAAGAACTCACCATCAAACTTTTCTTCGAGTTCAGCTAGTGCATAATGCGCTGCATTGGGTTTTTTATCACCTAAGCAAAAATCTTTACGACGTTGGTTATAAAAATCTAACACCAATTCAGGGTTACGTTTATAACCATCTAAAGTGGCCACATCTTCTAGTTTATACTTTTCCCATAAGCCATCTTTTGCACGAAAAGTTTGAATACCTGATTCAGCGGAAACACCCGCACCAGTTAATACAACAATCCTTTTATATTTACTCACAATAAGGAAACCTCAAATCATTTTTATAATAATGCGAAAAAACTTATGATTAATAATTGTAGTGTTCTATCAAAATTTGTTTGTGCATCACTTCATATAACACTCAAATTTTGAGTAAAAAAAAAGCCGCTAAGCGACTTTTTTCAAAAGATAATTATTATTTATTAGGCGAATCCGGCAGACTCTCTTCTACCAATTCTTTTAATTTCTGACCTGCTTTAAATGTAACCACTCGTCTTGCTTCAATAGGGATATCTTCACCAGTTTTAGGGTTACGACCAGGTCGTTCGCCTTTATCTTTTAGTTCAAACCCACCAAAACCTGAAATTTTAACTGGCGAACCAGATTCAAGAGTTGATTTTATTTCTTCAAAAAAAGATTCTACAAACTCTTTTGCTTCACGTTTGCTTAATCCAATTTTTTCCGATAAATGTGCTGCAATCTCTGCTTTAGTCAGTGCCATAATTTAATCTCTCAACGATGCATTAAACTCCGTAGAAACCGCTTCAACTATTGAACTTACGCTATCAGCAATCTCCTGTTCTTCCAAAGTTCGGGTTGTATCCTGCAAGATTAAACCTATTGCTAAGCTTTTCTTACCCTCTTCAACACCTTGTCCTTGGTATACGTCAAACAAGTTTATGCTAACTAGTCCAGTTCCGCCAATTTTTTCTATAAATTTTAGGACCTTACCTGCATTAACGTGCTCGTCGACAACAAATGCAAGGTCTCGGTGGTTCGCAGGGAACTTAGAAATGCCAATTGCTTGCGGTAATTGACGATTTAAAATAGCATCAACTTCGATTTCAAACACGATTGCTTGTCCATTTAAAGCAAAAGGTTTCTTCAAACTTGGGTGCAATGTGCCAATATAACCAATATTTTCACCGTTACGGTAAATACCAGCAGATTGACCAGGATGTAATGCACTGTGTTTTTCGGCTTTAAATTCAAAACTGCTTGCATCAACAGTTAAATCTAACACCGCTTCTAAATCCGCTTTTAGATCAAAGAAGTCAGCGGCACGTGATTCAATCGACCAATGCTCATCATTCGTATTACCAATGATCACGCCAGATAACATTTGTTGTTGGCGAATACCGTTCTCAGCTTTTTCGTCTTTAATAAAACGTAAACCTGTTTCAAATAAACGCACGCGGCTTTGTTGACGTTTTTGGTTATTAGAAACACTTTCTAATAACCCTGTCCATAAACTAACGCGCATTGCTGACATATCTTTAGAGATAGGGTTTGGCAAGATAAGCGCATCTGATTCAGGATGTAATTTTAACTGTTTGTCAGGGTCAACAAAGCTGTAAGTGATCGCTTCTTGATATTCACGATTCACTAATACGTCACGGATCTTGGATAGTTTTAAACGAGACTCATTATGAGCAGGCATAGTTAATGCTGCTTGCGGTGCGATATTGGGAATGTTGTTGTAACCAAAGACACGCGCCACTTCTTCAATTAAATCTTCTTCAATAGCCATATCAAAACGATAAGTTGGCGCAACAGCAGACCAACCTTCAGCTGTTTCAGTTACTACACAACCTAGTTGCGTTAGTATTTGCTGAACACGATCTGAATCAATTGATATGCCGATTAAACGATCTAGTTTGCTGCGACGTAATTCAATGGTTGCTTGTTTAGGAATATGCGCTTCACTGACTGCTTCAGTGATTGGGCCAACTTGCCCGCCACAAATTTCAACTAAAAGCTGTGTTGCACGTTCCATTGCCGTTGCTTGTAAAACAGGATCAACACCACGTTCATAACGGTGTGACGCATCAGTATGCAAACCGTAGCTACGAGCACGGCCAGCAATTGCTAAAGGTGCAAAGAATGCACTTTCTAAGAAAATATCCGTTGTGCCTTCTTGCACACCTGAATCTTGACCACCAAAAATACCAGCCATTGCCAATGCTTTAGATTGGTCTGCAATCACTAGTGTATCAGTGTTTAATTTAACTTCTTTGCCATCTAACAATGTTAAGGCTTCATCTTGATTTGCAAGACGTACATTAATCGCACCGTCTAATTTAGATAAATCAAAAGAGTGCATTGGATGACCAAACTCAAGTAAAACGTATTGAGTAATATCAACAACTGCGTCCACACTGCGTACACCACAACGACGTAATTTTTCAACCATCCATAATGGTGTTGTTGCATTTTGATTAATGCCTTTGATCACACGACCAAGGTAGCGAGGACAAGCTTCAGGTGCTTGTAAGTTAATAGCAACTTGATCGTCGATAGAAACAGCAACATTTTCCCAAGTCGGTTGTGTTGCTTCAATACTATTTAATACAGCGACTTCGCGCGCTAAACCAGCAATACCTAGACAGTCTGCACGGTTAGCCGTTAAATCTACATCGATGATCACATCATCAAGTTGTAAATATTCACGAACACATTGACCAATTGGCGCATCTAATGGTAATTCAATGATTCCATCAGCACTTTCTGCCATGCCAAGTTCTGACTCAGAGCACAACATACCGAATGACGGTTGACCACGTAGTTTTGCTTTTTTAATTTTGAAATCGCCAGGCAATACTGCGCCAACAACAGCAACAGCTACTTTTAAACCTAAACGACAGTTTTTAGCACCACAAACGATATCGATTAATTCGTCTTCACCGATATTAATTTTAGTCACTTGTAATTTATCAGCATCTGGATGTGGACCACATTCAACCACTTCCCCCACTAAAACTTTGCTAAATTCACCAGCAACAGGCTCTACGTCATCAACTTCAAGACCGGCCATGGTGATTTGATATTGTAGTTCTTCTGAATTAATTTTTGGGTTAACCCACTCGCGTAACCAAGCTTCACTAAATTTCATTATGTTTAACCCTTATTTGAATTGCTTGAGGAAACGAAGATCGTTTTCAAAGAATGAACGTAAATCATTAACGTCGTAACGTAGCATGGTTAAACGCTCGATACCCATACCGAAGGCAAAACCTGAGTATTTCTCAGGATCAACCCCCATCGATTTTAAAACACTTGGATGTACCATGCCGCAGCCTAAGACTTCTAACCAACCGTTTTTACCTTTTACATCCACTTCCGCAGAAGGTTCTGTAAATGGGAAATAAGATGGGCGGAAACGTACTTCTAAATCTTGTTCAAAGAAGTTATGTAAGAAGTCATGCAAAATGCCTTTAAGCTGTGTAAAGCTAACATTTTCAGCAATCATCAAACCTTCTACTTGGTGGAACATTGGCGTATGCGTTTGGTCGTAATCATTACGGTAAACACGGCCAGGAGAAATAATACGCACAGGTGGATTTTGATTTTCCATGGTACGGATTTGTACCCCCGATGTTTGTGTACGTAACACTAAATCTGGATTGAAGTAGAAAGTATCGTGATCAGCACGAGCTGGATGATGTGGTGGAATGTTTAACGCATCAAAGTTATGGTAACCATCTTCAACTTCAGGACCATCTTTTACTTCAAAACCTAATTCACTGAAAAACTCAACGATACGCTCAGTAGTACGAGTCACAGGATGAACATTACCCTGTTTTGAACCACGACCTGGCAAAGTGACATCAATCGTTTCAGAAGCTAATTTTTCATTTAAGATAGCTTCTTCCATGCCTTTTTTGCGTTCAACCAATACGGCTTGAATCGCTTGTTTAGCTTGGTTAATTAACTGCCCTGCTGCTGGCTTTTCTTCTGGAGGTAATTTACCCAAGCCTTTCATTTGCTCGGTCATTAAGCCTTTTTTACCAAGATACTGTAAACGAATTTCTTCTAATTCGTTGGTATCAGCGGCGTTTTCGATCTGTTGTTGCGCGTTAGCAACGATTTCATCTAGGTGCTGCATTCGATTTACTCTACTTTAGACAAGTGATAAAAAATATGGGGTAATTTTACGCAGATCAAAGTGAGTTGGCTAGTGCTGAGGGCATTTTGCAGAGGATAAAACGCAGGAAATAGGGAATTATTTCATGTTCACGGCTGCGCTTTATGTGCTTATTCACTATTTAAAGTTCAATTGCTTAAATTAAAAAGGATTTTACCTTTCAATTAAAATTAAAGTACCGTCCATGTTTGTGTTATCAGCAAGGTATCTTGATCATAAAGTTGACCTACAAAAACATCACCTTGGTTTACCTTACCCACTCCTTTTGGTGTTCCTGTCATCAAAATATCGCCATTCTCAAAAGACATAAATTCACTAACGGCTTCAACAATCTGCGCAGGTTTATAAATCATTAAGTCATAGTTTGCTTGTTGAATAATGACATCATTAATGGATAGCACTAAACGCAGAGTTTCAATTTGATTTGGGATTGCCACAAATTCTGATAATACAGCTGATTTATCAAAGCCTTTAGCGCGTTCCCAAGGTAAGCTTTTTGCTTTTAAAGTACTTTGTACTTCTCGTTTTGTTAAATCTAGTCCGATACCTGCTGCAATAAACTCATTATTTTCAATAATGAATGAAATCTCAGCTTCATAATGAATCGCATCGGTAACATGTGTATAAATCTCTGTTGCAATCGCTGAATTAGGTTTTACAAAAATAACCGGCTCAGTCGGGACTTCATTGTTAAGCTCTTCAATATGTTCAACGTAATTACGACCAATACACACCACTTTAGAAGGTGTTATTTTCTGTCCATTTGATAATACTGATTGCATTTGAGGATCCTTTTTAAAGCTCTTTAACTTAATCTAACGATGCATATTGTGTATACGCTTAACGTAACGCACCTTTAAATAGAGTGAAGTAGTTATTGGTTGTCACTTCAGCTAACTCCTCAAAAGACACACCTTTTAGTTCAGCCACAAATTGTGCAACATCGTAAGTATAAGCGGGTTCATTTTCTTCACCACGATGTGGGACAGGTGCAAGATAAGGAGAATCGGTTTCTACTAATAAACGATCCAACGGCACTGCTTTAATTACTGCTTGTAATTCTTTTGCATTTTTAAAGGTAACTATGCCTGACACTGAAATATAAAAGCCCATTTTCATGGCTTCTTCTGCCATTTCAATGGATTCAGTAAAACAATGCAATACACCACCGACTTGCTCAGCACCTTCTTCACGTAAAATATCTAACGTTTCTTGGCGTGCATCACGAGTATGGATAATTAAAGGTTTATTAAGTTGTTTAGCAACACGAATTTGTTTACGAAACGCATCTATTTGCCAATCTTTGGTTTCAGGCGAATAGAAAAAATCTAATCCAGTTTCACCAATAGCCACTACTTTATCGGAACTTGCATAGTCCAATAATAAAGCTTCATCCATCACTGCTTCTTTATATAAAGGATGTACGCCACAAGTACTAGAAACCTGTTTGAAAGGAGCAATTAATTCAGCCATCGCAGGGTAATCATCTAACGTCACGCAAACACTTAATAAGTGTTTAATGCCTTTTTCCTTTGCTTTGTTAATAACATCATTAATGTCAGTATGCTTTTTACCGTAAGCAAGACGATCAAGATGACAATGAGAATCTACTAACATGATTAACTTTCCTTAAATTTGTTTTTTATTTTTATTAACAGTGCATTAATTAATAATTCTTTTTTTAATGCCGAATGTTCCATCAACAAGTGTCGAGTTTTTAATATTTCGGCACTCAACACACGTAAGCTTTTTAATGAAAGCTGTGTTTGCCAAGTTTGCAACTGAGGTAAAGCAAAATAATAAATAGCATCTTGATTCAGCTGATTATGATTCAACTTAAGTTTATGAATATCATGTAATAAATGAAACAATAATAATAAATTTTGCTCAACATCTTTGGCAATTAGCTGCGCAAATGCAAACAGATTGATAGGTTGAAATAACACATTAAATAAACCTTCAACACACTGACGACGAGTATCTAAAGATGCGTCTTGTTTTAATGCATTAAGATGATTAAGTAATGCTAAAGGACTATTTTGAAACCAGCGTAATACGCCTAAGTCACTCACTTGATAACCCAATTGATACAACCAATCGATTAACATTTGATCATCCGGACTATGTAAATGCGTTTGTTGTAAACGGCTTAATAAGGTCGGCATTAATTGATGGTGAGTACGTGCCAGCAATATTAAGTAACTATCGCCTTGAGGCTCTTCAAGTGTTTTAAGTAGCGCATTAGCCGCAGATTCAGTTAATTGATCAGCCCCTTTTATGACCACTACTTTATTGTTACCTAAATGCGGTCGCTCATTTAATGTTTCCGTTAATGCACGGACTTGATCAATACCAATCGATTTGTTTTTTTCTGCCGCTAATAATTGAAAATCAAGATGATTATTTGCCGCCATTAATTGGCAAGAGTGGCATTGAAAGCAGGCATCATTAGCTTGTTTATTACTGCATAAAAGGAATTGAGCAAGTTGCTTAGCGATTTTATACTTACCAATACCACCACTGCCCGTAAAAAGCAGTCCATGTGGAAAACGTCCTTGATGAAAGTTATTTTGAAGTTGCTGATAAAATGGCGTTAGCCAAGGTGTGCTGACGTTATCAAACACAGCTTCTACACTTTCAACAACTTCATTGCTCTTTGACATAGTTATAAGCTCGCTAACCAAGCATCAAGTTGCTGAATAATTGCAGACTCAACTTGTTCAAAACTAAGACTCGCATCAATTGAAACCGCATTTTTTTCATTAGTAACCAATTGTTTAAAAACAGCACGAGAACGATTAAAAAAATCAATTGCTAACCGTTCAATTCGATCTAATTCACCACGACCACGAGCACGTGCTAATCCCAATTCAGGTTCGATATCGAGAAATAAAGTAAAATCAGCTTTAAAATTACCTAATGCGACTTGCTTGATGTCATTGATCAGTTGTAAATCAATGCCTCTTCCACCGCCTTGATAAGCCAGCGAAGACCAATTATGACGATCACCAATCACGACATCACCAGCATTTAATGCAGGTTTAATTTTATGTTCAACAAGCTGTACTCTTGCGGCATACATAATGAGTAGCTCGGCTTTATCAGCAAGCTGTTCGTCTTCAACGTCCATCTTTACAATATCACGCATTCTTTCAGCTAATACGGTACCACCGGGTTCTCGCGTTAATGCGATCTTCTCTTGAACGATACCCTGTTCCATTAGCCAATTTTTAATATATTGAATTGCAGTACTTTTCCCTGCACCTTCTAAACCTTCAATAACAATGAATTTGCCCGCTAATTTTTGTTGTACAGACATGCTATTTTCCTCGGATATATTTATTAACGGCATTATTGTGTTCTTTTAAGCTTTTCGAGAAATATGACGTCCCATCACCTTTACTCACAAAATAAAGAAAATCAGTTTCAGCTGGATGTAACGCCGCATAAAGTGCATCTTCACTTGGCATTGCTATTGGCGTTGGTGGTAAACCATACATTGTGTAAGTATTGTAAGCCGTTTTTTCTTGTAAATCTTTGCTTCGAATGCGTCCATCATAACGATCTCCCATACCATAAATAACGGTAGGATCGGTTTGTAAGCGCATTCTGATTTTTAATCGGTTAACAAAAACAGAAGATATTTTATCGCGATCATTGGATGAGGCACTTTCTTTTTCAATAATCGAAGCCATGATCAACGCTTGGTAGGGCGTACGATAAGGTAAGCCCTTATCTCTTTCTTTCCAAAGTTTAGTTAGCATTTCATTTTGATGATCGTAGGCTTTTTTTATCAAGCTAAATGCGCTCATATCAGCCGTATAGTGATAGGTTTCAGGAAATAACAAACCTTCTAATTTTGTATAAGGGCTATCTAATTTTCTTAATAATGCTTGTTCATCTTCTTGTAATGGCTGTAAATATTCAGCGTTATCTAAAATCGTTAACCAGTCTTTATAAGTACTACCTTCAATAAAAGTTAATTTAAACTGATATTCACGGCCACTACTCAAGATGGTTAAGATATCTTCTAAAGATGCGCCTTTAGGTAATTGGTAAGTCCCTGATTTTATCTTTGTTAATTCAGGTTTTAGTTTTGATACCACTTTCCACCAAGTTAAATCATCTACTAGCCCTTGAACTACCAATTGTGTGCCGAGATGTGAAAAATAACGCCCTTCTTCTAGCGTAAATAAACGCGTCTCTTCTACTCTTGGAGTATCAAGGTATTGATTGATTTGTTGTAAAACCCAGAAAATAGCTCCCGTCAAAATAAGTCCGACAGAAAATAAGACAGGAGATAATTTTTTAATCATTATTGGATACTTCCTTATTAAGCAATGCTTGTAACTCAGTTACTTTTTGTAATGCTTGCTTTGAATAGTGTTTATCTTGGTATTGCTTAACAGGTACAACTCCCATTAAAGCATTAGTTAAGCACAGACAAGTTGCCTGATTGATGTCGTTGATACTGATTTCTTTTTCGATAACATTAACTTGGTCACTCTGCAAAATACGAGCTCGCATGACCCCAGCAACACCACAATAATCTAATTTAGGCGTTAACCATTGTCCATCTAAGTATATGAATACATTAGCGCTGCAACCTTCGATCACATTACCTAATTCATCGCACACTAAACCTTCATCGGCTTGTGAGCTTATTAATTCTTGTTTAATTAATACTTGTTCTAATCTTGCTAGTGACTTTAACCCAGCTAATTGTTTATTGCGACCCAATTGAGTATGACAGTTAATCACACGAATGCCTTGTTGCTGCCATTTTAGATAAACATCTGGAAAAGAAGAAAGGCTAATAATACGTACAGCCTGCTCACAGCCTTCTGCGCTATAACCCCGTCCGCCTGAGCCTCTTGTTAGTATTATTTTTAACACATAATGAGGATATTCTTTTACTGTTTGAGCAGTTTCAAAAATTTCATTTTCCAATAAAACCCAATCAACGCTTGGAAAAAACAAACGATCTGCACCAGACTTTAGGCGGTTTAAATGTAACGCCCAATCAATCACTTTTCCAAGTTCTATTTTGATTGTCGAGAATAATCCATCACCATAGGCGAGCCCACGGTCAGTGGCAGATATATTATTCGTTACAATACCATTAATTAACATCAAACGTGGATTAGCCTTTGTATAATAAATTTGTTTTCATTATATCCATTTTAAACGCATAAAATCATATAAAAATCAGCCATAAAAAAACCCGATGGATTAGATCGGGCTTTTATTTTATGAATAGTGCTAAGAACTAGATACGTTTGAAGATCAAGGTACCGTTTGTTCCGCCAAATCCAAATGAATTTGATAATGCATATTCAATGTTTGATGGACGTGCTTTACCATCAGTAACATAATCTAAGTCACAACCTTCACTTGGGTTTTCAAGATTAATTGTTGGTGGAGCAACTTGGTCTTTTAATGCTAATACACTGAAAACAGCTTCAATCGCCCCAGCAGCACCTAATAAGTGACCAGTCATTGATTTAGTTGAGCTCATCATGACAGATTTTGCATCATCGCCCCAAATACTTTTAACCGCTTGCGTTTCTGCAATATCACCAGCAGGTGTTGAAGTACCGTGAGCATTGATATATTGAATATCACTTGCTTTGATGCCAGCATCTTTAATTGCATTTTTCATTGCCAATGCCGCACCAGCACCACTTTCTGGTGGTGACGTCATGTGGTAAGCATCGCCACTCATACCGAAACCTACAAACTCAGCATAAATTTTTGCTCCACGAGCTTTTGCATGTTCGTATTCTTCAATCACTAATACACCAGCACCGTCACCTAATACAAAACCGTCACGAGATTCATCCCATGGACGACTAGCCGTTTCTGGTGAATCATTGCGAGTTGATAATGCACGTGCAGCACCGAAGCCACCCATACCTAATTCAGTTGATGCTTTTTCAGCACCACCAACAACCATTACGTCGGCATCTCCATATTGAATCATACGAGCGCCTAAACCAATGCTATGAGTCCCTGTTGTACAAGCCGTTGTTACTGCAATATTAGGGCCTTTTAGACCTTTATTAATTGATACATGACCTGAAATCATATTGATAATTGATGCAGGAACAAAGAATGGGCTTATTTTACGAGGGCCACTTTTGTTCATGTTATCTCTATTTGCTTCGATGATACCTAAACCACCGATACCCGAGCCAATTGCAACACCAATGCGCTCAGCATTTTCATCATTGATCACTAAACCAGAATCTGTAATAGCTTGCTCTGCCGCAGCCACACCGTATTGGATAAATAAATCCATTTTACGGGCTTCTTTCTTTGGCATATATTCTTCAACATCAAAATCTTTAATTAGACCAGCAAATTTAGTAGAAAATTTTTCAGTATCGAAGTGCTCTATATTAGAAATTCCACTTTGACCTGCTTGTATAGCCTTCCATGACTGCTCAACCGTGTTACCTACTGGTGATAACATACCTAAACCAGTTACTACAACTCGACGCTTTGACACTAGACTCTCCTAATGAGATTTAAAAAACAATAACGAAATACTTTAAACAAAATATTTAGTTATGACTTTAATGAGGATAAGTTAAATAAATATGACTTGAACCAAATAATAAATAGACAAAAGGCGGTCAATAGACCGCCTTTAGAAAATTTCTACACATTAAAGTGAAGAATTAACCGTTGTTAACAACGTAATCGATTGCAGATTGAACAGTAGTGATTTTCTCTGCTTCGTCATCTGGAATCTCTGTATCAAATTCTTCTTCAAGAGCCATAACAAGCTCAACTGTGTCTAGTGAATCAGCACCAAGATCGTCAACAAATGAAGCAGCATTTTTTACTTCTTCTAGTTGAACACCAAGTTGTTCTACGATGATGTTTTTTACGCGTTCTTCGATATTGCTCATGTTTTATTTCCTTTGTAATTACGCTTTTGCGTTAAGTTGCGGTAGTTTATTCTATCGCATTTAATATTCAAGTATTCTATCACTGGTTAGACCAGTTATTTTAAACTTTAATCAGCAAATTAGTAGAATAATTGTATTCTTTTAGCTTAATTGGTTAACAGTAATTGTCAACAATTAGACCATATACATGCCACCATTAACGTGAATTGTTTCACCATTAATGTAAGCTGCGCCTTCAGATGCTAAAAATACAACTGTTGCCGCAATCTCTTTTGGGTCACCTAAACGACCAGCTGGAACGTTTGCTAAAGTAGCTGCTCGTTGCTCTTCGTTTAATGCTTTAGTCATATCTGTTTCGATAAAACCAGGTGCAACAGTATTCACTGTAATGCCACGACTTGCAACTTCACGTGCTAATGATTTAGTAAAACCAATCACACCTGCTTTAGCCGCTGCATAGTTTGCTTGGCCCGCATTTCCCATAGTACCAACAACTGAACCTACGTTAATAATACGACCTACACGTTTTTTCATCATAGGACGAAGTGCTGCTTTGCTTAGTTTGAAGATAGGCGTTAGGTTAGTGTTAATAATGTCATCCCACTCGTCATCTTTCATACGCATTAATAGGTTGTCACGCGTGATACCAGCGTTATTAACTAATACATCAACACTACCAAAGTCTTTCTTAATTGCTTCAAAAAGTGCTTCGATTGATTCATTTTCAGTCACATTTAATACGAATCCTTTACCAGATTCGCCTAAATATTCACTGATGGCAGCAGCGCCGCTTTCACTTGTTGCTGTTCCTAGTACAGTTGCACCTAATGCTAAAAAATTCTCAGCAATTGCACGGCCAATACCACGGCTTGCACCAGTTACTAAAACAACTTGATCTTGCATACTCATTTTATTCTCCTTTAACTGCGGCTAATGCTGCATCTAAACTTGTTGTGTCATTAATTGCTTGTGCAGTAAAGCTTTTGTCGATACGACGAACTAAACCGCTTAATACTTTTCCTGGACCCGCTTCAACTTGTAAGTTAATACCTTGCTCAGCCATTTTTACAACAATTTCAGTCCAACGTACTGGACAGTATAATTGGCGTACTAATGCGTCTTTGATCTTATCTGCATCTGTTTCTGCAACAACATCAACATTATTAATCACAGCAATTTCTGGTGTATTGAATGTTAATGCTTGTAAGGCAACCGCTAATTTATCTGCAGCAGGTTTCATTAATGCACAGTGAGATGGGACAGAAACGGGTAATGGTAAAGCACGTTTAGCACCAGCTTCTTTACATAGTACACCAGCGCGTTCAACTGCGTCTTTATTGCCAGCAATAACAACTTGGCCTGGAGAATTAAAGTTAACAGGAGAAACGACTTCACCTTGTGCAGCTTGCTCACAAGCGGCTGCAATTTCAGCATCACCTAAACCAATGATTGCATACATAGCACCAACACCAGCAGGAACAGCTTGTTGCATAAGTTGCCCACGAAGTTCTACTAATTTAACAGCGTCTTTAAAGTCAATGACACCGGCACATACTAATGCAGAATATTCACCTAAACTGTGACCAGCCATAGTCGTTGGTTTTTCACCACCGATTTCAGCCCATACACGCCAAATAGCAACAGATGCGGTTAATAATGCAGGTTGAGTTTTATCTGTTTGATTTAAAGCATCCGAAGCCTGATCTTGAGTTAACGCCCAAAGGTCATAACCTAATACGTCACTTGCTTCTTTAAATGTATCAATAACAACAGGATAAGTAGCAGCTAAATCAGCAAGCATACCTGTACTTTGTGAACCTTGGCCCGGAAAGGCAAATGTAAAGTTTGTCATTTTAGTTCCTAAGTTTTCTATTAGACTTCTATTAATATTTTGTATCGATGGTAATAAATTACATTATTACCAGAGCGCTGCCCCAAGTGAACCCACCACCAAATGCTTCTAATAGCACTAATTGGCCCGGTTTAATTTTGCCACTGCGTACACCTTCATCAAGTGCAAGTGGTACAGAAGCCGCTGAAGTATTGCCATGTTTATCCAACGTTAAAATCACTTGCTCCATGGACATACCTAATTTTTTAGCCGTCGCTGCAATAATGCGTTGATTAGCTTGATGTGGAACCAACCAATCTAGCTTTTCTTTATCTACATTATTAGCCGCTAGCGTATCAACAACAACCTGGCTTAACTTTTTAACAGCAACTTTAAAAACTTCGTTACCGGCCATAGATAAATACGACTCACTCAATGAGTCTACATTTCCACGTTCAGCATTAGGTAGTTTAAGCAGATCACCAAAACGACCATCAGCATTAATATGCGTGGATAAGATACCAGGCTCTTCTGTTGCAGTAACAACAACTGCTGCAGCACCATCACCGAATAAGATAATTGTGCTTCGATCTTCAGGATCACAAGTATTAGCTAATGCATCAGCACCAATAACTAAAATGTTTTTATTGCTTCCAGCTTTAATAAAATTATCAGCGATGCTGAGTGCGTAAGTAAAGCCAGCACAAGCGGCTGACACATCAAACGCAGGAATATCGTAAATACCTAATAAGTTTTGCACTTCACAAGCAGCAGAAGGAAAAGCATTATGATTACTTGTTGTTGCGACAATGATTAAGTCTAAATCATTCGCTGTTAAGCCTGCCGCTTGCAATGCTTTTTCGCCCGCTTCTTTACCCATATAAGCAATTGTTTCTTGCTTATTAGCGATACGACGCTCTTTAATACCCGTACGAACGGTGATCCATTCATCACTTGTATCAACCATATTCTCTAAATCTTGGTTAGTGCGTACTGCTGTTGGTAAATAACTACCCGTACCTATAATTTTACTATTCATGTGATAAACAATCTCGCTCTACTAAGACAGACTCCAATCTTGCATTAATACAAGCTGGTATCTGCCATTGAATTTCTTTAATGGCTTGTTCAATTGCATAGGTAAATGCTTCAACATTTGCACCACCATGGCTTTTAACAACGATTCCACGCAATCCTATCAAACTCGCGCCATTATACAGATCTGGATGCAAATGTTTTAATTGGTTTTTTATTACTGGATTCAATAACTTACCCAGAAGTCGAGTATACCATGTTGCATTCATGGCTTGTTTTAGTTGTGTTAAAAATACTCGCCCCATCCCTTCATAACTTTTCAGTGCAATATTTCCACTAAATCCATCAGTTACTATGACATCTGCACGGCCATCAAACAATTCATTTGCTTCGATGTAGCCGATGTAGTTAACATAATCAGTTTTAGATAGTAAATTGGCACAGTTTTTTATTGTGCCACTGCCTTTATTGGTTTCGCGTCCGACATTGAGTAAAGCAACGAGCGGTGAATTTATTTGCTCTACTTTTTCGCAAAGTACACTCCCCATCACAGCAAAATTAAATAGCGCATTACAATCACATTGTAAATTCGCACCTAGATCCATTAAATAACTGTGTCCGCCATTATTATTAGGCCAAGCAGAGACTAATGCAGGACGAGAAATTCCTTTCAATGTTTTTAAGGTGTGTTTAGCTAACAGCATCAATGCACCTGTATTACCACTACTCACACAAGCGTCAGCTTCACCATTTGCAACTAATTTTAATGCCACATACATTGAAGATTCTGTGCGATGTCTTAATACCGAAATCGGGTCATCTTCCATGGAAATAGTTTCAGGAGCATGAACAAATGTCACTCTAGGATGTTCTAATAGCTGATATTTTTTTAATAAAGGAAGTATTTGCTTACCATCACCAACAATAGAAAGTAACAGTTCAGGATGTTTTTGTAGGGATTGAAAACTTGCAGATAGAGAAATATGGGGGCCAAAATCTCCCCCCATGGCATCAAGCGCAATAGTAAAGTTACGCAAAGTAATACTTACTTTTCGATGACTTTTTTGCCTTTGTAGAAGCCGTCAGCAGTAACGTGATGACGACGGTGAGTTTCACCAGAAGTGCTATCAACAGTTAAAGTAGGTGCACTTAGTGCATCATGTGAACGACGCATACCGCGTTTTGAAGGAGTCTTACGACTTTTTTGTACTGCCATTGTTAAAGTTCCTGCTTGTTACTTGAGCTTTAGCTGAGCTAGAGCATCAAATGGGTTAGGACGTTCTTGTTCTTCTTCAATTTCACCGAAGCTACTTTCGTAGTTGCCATATTTACACTCTTCAATTGCATGTTTAGCAATTTGAGGAAGCGTTAATAAAAGCTCGTCTTCAACGATTTGATGAAGATTTACCTCCCCATTTTCATCGTAATAAATGGGTTCATAAACGTCTGGTAAATTATTTTCCTGTTCTTTATTTTGAACGGGACAATACGTAAATTCAGCTTCACATTGATAAGTCATAGGCTCATTGCACCGTTGACAAGTGAGTTCTACTGCGACACTTGCTTTGCCTTTGAATATTCTCAGCTTTTGCTGGTCAACATCAAAAGCAAAATAAGTATCGATATCAGAGTGAATACTGTTTGTTGATTCTCTTAATCTGCTTAATAAAGATTTATCGAGACTGGCTTCAATCTCTAATCTATTATTAGCAGCGCGAACAGAATCAACGCTAATCGGTAATTTAACCTTTTGCATGGTCGCGAATAATATAGATAGAGTGCAAGTTAGTCAAAGAAAAAGCGCTATTTTTATTAAGTTTTTATTCAGTTATCGCTTTATTCTTTCACAACACCTAAAATAAACTTATTTTTATACTTAACTAAGGTCCATTATGTCACAAACGCTAGTACTAGCATCGACTTCCCCCTTTAGAAAGCAATTGCTAGAAAAACTTCACTTAGAGTTTTCCACAGCTAACCCACAAGTTATTGAAGATGAGTTACCTAATGAAACCGCAATTCAATTAGTGGAGAGATTAGCCATTGCGAAAGCACAAGCGGTAACTGGCGACTTTCCTAATGCCTTAATTATAGGCTCAGACCAAGTTTGTTTAAATAATGGAAAAATTCTTGGTAAACCGGGCAATTTTGATAATGCATTTAAACAACTAAAAGCAGCCAGTGGCCAGCATGTTACTTTTTACACAGGGCTAGCATTAGTGAATAGTAAAACAGGTCAAGTTCAATCTTTAGTAGAGCCCTTTGATGTGTACTTTAGAGACTTATCAGACGAAATGATCACTAATTATCTCAATAAAGAACAACCTTATAATTGTGCAGGTAGTTTTAAAAGTGAAGGATTTGGTATTAGCTTATTTAGTCAATTTGAAGGTAAAGACCCAAATAGTTTAATTGGATTACCACTGATATCTTTAATCGAAATGCTAGAAAAAGAAGGTTTAACGGTTATTTAACTTTCAGGCAAACTATATTGATAGTTAAGAGGTTTCTATTTAGAGAAAATAGAAACCTCTTAACTAAGTTAATCGGCAAATATTCTCATTTCTTCACCAATTTTTTTACGCATATCCATTAATTTCTTTGCAGTTTCATTTTGCTTAATATCGGCTTCAGACTCTGGAATCCATTGAGGAACTTGCTCCGATTGACCATTTTGATCAACCGCAACCATGATCACAATACAGTTGGTTGTTAAACGACGATTCAATGATTTCGGGTCACAAGCATTCACTTCTAAAGCAATGTGCATTGATGAATTGCCCGTGTAAATCACTTTCGCATCAACTTCAACAAGGCTACCAACATGGATAGGTGCAATAAAACGAATGCCACCAGCATAAGCCGTCACACAATAACGACCACTCCATCCAGCTGCGCATGCATAAGCCGCCAAATCGATCCATTTCATTACAGCACCACCGTGCACTTTACCGCCAAAATTGACATCTTGTGTCTCTGCTAAAAATCTAAGCGTAATATCACGTTGTGGTTTTTTCATATTCATTCTCTAAATTCTGTAGGAATGTTGAATTTATATTCAAACGAGCTTGTTAGCAAATAATTAGTGATTAAGTTAACAAAAAATTTACAATTGCTTATGTTTTGTATGAATTTCAAGCAATTCATAATAAAAAACTTAATGATTTAAAATAGCTGGAGCTCATAAAATAGTGATTAAATTAACATTAATCTGTACTGTTGATAAATATCGAAGTTAGAGATTGGCGTGCATTTTATAATATGAAACTTTATTTTTATAAAATAGCTCTCCAGAAATTTGGAAACCTAAACCTTGATAAAAATTGACAGCAGAAGATCTTGCATCAAACCAAAAATAAGTAACGCCGCATTTACTTAATATTTGAATAATATGATTCAATAAATGCGAGCCAATTCCCTTACCTTGAAATTCCGCTAACGTGGCAAATTTTCTTAATCGAGCAGAAGATGGATCGTTATCCATATAAATTGAAGCAACAGAGACCAATTTATTATTAATAGTTACGCCAAAATGAAGTGCTTTATCATCTCCCTTTAACATACAATATTCAGGTAACTCATTTGGCCACAATACTTTATGACGAATTGGTATTGTTTGTTGTGCTGTTAATTCGACGACCTGCAATGCTTACTCCTTATGTTATATTTATTGGTCATGTTGTGTTTTAGCATTGTAAATAGAATAAGACATTGCTAATAGCAAGCAGCCCACAGCAGGCATAAATAAAGCTTCAAATTTAAATGCATTGAAAGCAAATGCCCCAAAAATACCACCAAAAATAAAGCCATTGATAATTAAAATAAAAAGTAGAGCTTTGCGCTTATCAAACGCCTCTCCTCTTAATTTTGCACCAACCATCAAACCTAAGTCTGTAAAAATACCTGTTACGTGCGTTGTACGAATAACAGCGCCACTAAATGTGGTTACCAATGCATTTTGTAAACCACAGGCAGCAGAAGCAAAGTAATGCCCATAAAAAGAGTCTTTAGTTAAAAAGCAAATAGCGATCAATAGAAAGCATGCTTCTAACATTAAAAGACGGCTGTAATTACGGCCTAGCTTTAATGCACCACTACGTAAAAAGAATCCAGAAATAGTCGCACCAATAATAAAACTGAGTAATACCATAGAAAGATGCAGAACGTCTGTAAATAAAGCATTAACGATAGAAGTACCAATTAAAGTCGCGGTGCCTGAAAGGTGAGAAATAGATTGATGGTTAAAGCCTAATAAACCAATTGCATTTACAAAACCTGCAATTAAAGCAAGTACAAAAGAGCCGAATTCGATCCAACGAGGTAATTTTGAAATCACAATAATCCTTTAACCAATGAAGTTAAAACTCAAGCTATTGAAGTATATTTCAATATTTATTAACCAATGTTGCTCTTTAACATCAAAAAAAACAATCAATTATTGATTAGCTTCTAATATGAGTATCTAAGATTCACAAATTTTACTTAACGCTCATTAAAGGATTCAAATAAAGTTTTACGTAATGGTTTTAGTAAATAATCCATTAAAGTTCTATCGCCGGAACGAATATCAACCTGCGCAGTCATTCCTGGTAATACGGTGATTGAATGCCCTGCGCTAGTTACAACAGGAAAGGCATCTGGAGAAACATGTACACGATAATAAATTTCAGTACCATTGCTAGTTTCTTCTTTCAATGTATCAGCACTAACATAAATTACCTTACCTTTTACAACACCATAAATCGTATAATCGTATGCATCAAAACGAATAGTGGCACTTTGTTCTTTATGTACTTGAGCAATATCCGCAGGTAAAACCTTGGTCTCAACAATTAACTCATCATCAAGTGGCACGATTTGCATAATCTCTTCACCTGCACTTAGTACGCCACCAACGGTAGTAACTCGAACATTTTTAACTACACCAGGTACTAAAGCAACGAAAATGCTATCTTGTTTTTCCTGATCTCTGCGATTAAAAATTTGTTGATTCTGTGCAATATCATCTTCCGCTTTAGCAAGGTCAATACGCGCATCTTCTAAGAACTGATTTTTATAATTAATTAATTTAGCTTCAGCTTCATTCAGAGATCGTTTTGCATGCAATCGCTCTAATGCGCTTACATCACCTTCTTTAAATAGTTTATTTAGTATTTCAAGTTCTTCTTTTGCTAAATTAACAGCATGACTTAAAGTGCTAGAACCCGCCAGAAAACCTTTGCGGCGTTGTTTAAATAGCGCTTTTTCTACAATTGCAGTTTCTTTAAATTTTTCATCGAATTCAATCGGAAAAAAGATATCATCTTCCCCAACCACTTCAGCACGTAAACGTATTGCTCGCGCTTTAACTGCAAATAGCTTAGCTTCAACTTCTGATACGGAGGCTTGAATACGAGTAGTATCTAAACGAGCAAGTATATCGCCAGCTTTAACCAAATCACCTTCTTTCACGTTCAGCTCTGAAATAACCCCACCATCAACAGCTTGAATAATCTGCACTCGGCTACTTGAAATAATCTCTCCAGTCGCTTTAGCAACTTCATCAATGCGAAATGATGTAGCCCAAAAATAAAAGCTAACTAATGATGCTAATAATACAATCAAGAGAATACCTTTACCTTCTCGGTAATAGTTCTCTAATCGATTTACTTTGGCTTCATTCACCTAATTTTTCCTTTCTATTTTTATATAACATCAGGGAATTTTCTGCCTGATATTGATGATGATTGTTGAATAGGTTTATTTTGAAAGCGAGTTTGCATCTGCGGCAAGACATTTTCAGGTTTACCATCTTTTAAGACAGTACCTTCATTCATCACAACAACACGATTTACCCAAGCCAATGCATGCTTCGGTTTGTGAGTTGCAACAATAACAATATCATCGGGCTGTACATTATCCTTTAGTACTTGCCAGACCTTCGCTTCACTATCCACATCTAATGAAGCTGTAGGCTCATCCAGAATCCAAATTCGAGGTTGATTGATAACCATACGAGCCAAAGCAACAAGTTGTTGCTGACCACCAGAAAGGCCAACACCACCTTCACTAATAGGCAGTTCCATTCCCATAGGGCTAGTTGCAGCAATGGCATCGATGCCTAAATCATGAGTTATTTTTAACAAACGAGAGTCTGTTGATGTACCAGAAAGAGCAAGGTTACTTCTTAATGTTCCCTTAAATAAATGCACTGATTGAGGCAAATAACTTAAATGGGAAGACACTGTTTGAGGTTCCATTTCCCATAAATCGGCCATACCTAATTTAACACGTCCTTCGCTCGGACGATGAAGCCCAGCAAGTATTTTCAATAAAGATGACTTACCACAACCCACTGCGCCTAATAATAAAACTCTATCGCCTGATTTAAAAGATAACTTAGGAATATTAACCTGTTGAATGGGCGATTCAGGATAAGCAAAACGTAGACCTTCTACTTCTAACGTTTCAGGAAGCTCTTCGGGTGAAAGTAAATGTTGCTGATCATTACGCTCTTTGTTGAGCATCAACACATTATTAGCCATATTTAAGGCTTGTGAGGCACTTTGCCATTGAGACAAATGCTGAACACCTTGTGCTATGGGAGCAATCACTCGTCCACCTAAAATGCTACAAGCAATCAATGCTCCCATGGTTAAATGACCACCACCAATTAAAAAAACACCAACGACCAATGCACTAACATAGGCAATAGTCGATAAGCTTGTAGTTGTCACTGATGAAAAATTACTAATCGCTTTTTGTTGCACGTTATAACGACTAATAGATTGATTAATTTCTTGCCATTGTTGAGAAAACCGCCAACCAGCATTGTTTGCTCTAATAGATTCGGCACCACGAATTGCATCGACTAAAATTCCTTGGCGTTCATTTTCTCGCATTAATTGCTCATACATCAAACCACGTAATCGACGTTGTGTGACATAACCAAGTAAAATGGCTATCGGTAACAACGCTAAGTATACAAAGCCAATTTGGCCACCAATCACTGCAATAAAACCAATAAACATTAAAGCAAAAGGTAAATCAATTAATGACAAAATAAGAGCAGATGACAAAAACTGTCGAACAGCAGTTAATCCATTAACTTGAGCAGCTAATGACCCTAAACTTCGGGGCTGAAGATCTAATTGTAAATGTAAGAGATGATCAAATAAGTGTTGGGAAGTTTTTTTATCTACGGCTGCAGCCATACTATCAACAATACGCGCCCTTATTGTTTTTAATGACCAATCCAGTGAAATGATAAGCAACATACCGACAACTAATGTAGTTAACGTTGCGTAAGCTTGTGTTGGTACAACTCTGTCATAAACTTGCAAAGCAAAAAGTGAAGTCGCTACTGCGAGCACATTGATAATAATAGTTGCGACTGCAACTTTCCAGACCCATGCTGACTCACTAAACATTTCTCGCCACACTAATGCTGCGGCTTTGTTATCTTTAAATTTAAAATGACTTTGCTTTTTTTTTGCCGCCACTCGGCAAAGCAATACGACAGAATCGTGTAATGCCTCTTCTGAAACTAAATTAAGTTCTCCATTGGCATCTGTTAATGAAATATTACCCGCCTCTTCTCGCTGAGCAATCATCCATTTTTCTTGATAATGTATTAACGCAGGCAAAAGGCGCTGATCAAATCGACGCCAGCCAACTTGAATGACTTTTACATCTTTTATATCCGCAGAAATTAACGCACTCTGCAACCATTCAACAGGACGCACTTTAGGTAAATTTTTAGTTGTTTTTTCACAAGCTTGCTTCAATATGCATTCTTCAACATCACGGCCTAAAAGGCTCAAAAGTTTAGTAATCAAGGTTGAATTTAATTGCATACCTTTCTCTACTTCTCGCATTTATTGATATTCCCTTTCATTAACAACATCTAACGCGCCAACTAACACCATTAATTTTAATGAAGATCTATACCACTGAGTTCTTACATCAACTAGTTCTAATTGAGCAGAAGTCATTTCACGCTGAATATTTAGTACATCTAACCAAGTCTTTTTACCTGCTTCATATTGTCGAATATATGACGCCAAAATTGTTTCAAAGGAACCGATAGATTGATCAATAACACTCACCATATCACCTTGTGTTTTTCGGCTGTGAATTAAGCTATTGACCTGTCTAATAACTTCAGTACGAGCGACTTCAACAGCTTCCTGACTTGAAAGTTCTCTTGATTTAGCTGCATTAGAGGCCCCAACATAAGCGAAACCTAAACCATCAAGAGAGGCCTCAATGGTAATGCCGATTTGCTCACCATTGCTTGAACTAAAATCATCAATTTGTTTGCTCGCTTGTGCATAAACTGTTGGCATAATTGATGATCGCTCTCTGGCCGTATTTGCCTGAGCTAAATTTAATAAACGGGCTTTATGTGCAATTTCAGCACTATTACTTAGCGCTAATGTAATAATATCCTTGTCATCGCGAGGCAATGAAATAAAATCAACAGGTAAACTGGCTATATCGTTAATAGGTAATTGTGTTAATGCTGCTAATTCAGTTATTGCTAATAAAACATTGCCGTCTATATTGTTTTTTTGAGTTCGAGCTTGAATTAAACGCAAAAATGCTAAATCCACATCCGCCTTAGAAGCGACTCTTCCCTCGTAACGACGTTGGATTTGCTCTGAAAGGCTTTGTAAAGCAGCGACACTATTGGTTAGGATAGCTTGTTGCTGTTTCATATTTTCAAGCTCTGTAAAAGCAACAACAGTTTGATCTAATAATTCACGAGATATCCTGATTAAATCAGCTTGACCGACCACAACATCCATCTCAGCATATGCAATATTATTATCTATTCGACCAAACGCCCATAATGGTTGTTTGATTTCTAAATTAAGAATAGCCTCTTTTGTGTTTACATCATCATAATTACTATTAACATAACCTGTTTTAATACTAGCACTGGGATAACGACTTGCTTTTGCACTATCTTTTAAATGTTTTTTTTCTTCAATTTCAGATTGTTTACCATGCATCGCAGGATTATTTCTAATAACAGCTGTTAATAGTTCAGGTAAGCTATAAATTTTATTCATTACAGAAAGATTGTTTGATATAGCTGAAACAGGCGTATTAAATAAAAGGAATGTTCCTAATAAACTCATACGACAAGTCGCCTTAAATGCAACGCTATACTTATTAAGTGAAGACATAAAATTAAAGTTCATTAGTTAAACTCGTTAATTGTTCAAATCCATCATGAAGCTCTGTTATTTCACTTTCAACTTCGAGCATTTCTTTACCTAGTTTAACCGTTTTAGCTTTATCTAAGTCGCCTTGTAACCGATATAGCTGAGCCAAATCTTGGCTCCAGTTTTGGTTCCATGGACAAACTGACACACTTCTTTCTAAGAGAGGTGTTGCATCCGCTAAATGCCCCTTTTGCACATAAATGAGACTTAATACCGCATTCGCGGCTGCATGTTCAGGAATATGATGAAGCAATTTTTTCAACTCATACTCTGCTTTATCGAGCTGTTTTTCCTTATAAAAGGCGACACCTGCTTGCAACAAACCCGCTTCAGGTAGGCTGATCATGTCGGTAATCGGTGTGGTTTTTATTTTGGCATTAGTGCCTTTAATCAAAGGCGCCAAATACGCCTCATAACGTTTCCATTTTGCCATTGCCGTTTTATAAATAGGCTGTCGAACTTGCCAAACACTTGCGGTTTTTACTGTTCGGTCGAGTTCATTAAAGTTCAGCACTTCAGGTTCCCAATCGACGCCAATGTAGTCGAGCATTTTTTTAGCAGAACCTTCCGTATCAGATACCACATCTTCATAATTTATTTCTAAGATTTCGCCAGGAAACACATTATGCCAATGATGCATCATCATATTGTGATCCGCCAACTGCTCACCAATATGCATCATGTCATAAGCAAAGCCCATTCCACCGTGTTTGGCTTGATAATCGGTGAAGTAATTCGATAAAGCAATGTCTCTAGGATCACGTCGTACAGAAATAATTTTGGCATTAGGAAAAAAGAACTTTATGAAGCCGACATTTTCAAAGTTGTGTGGGAGTTTATCAACAACATGGCGAGCGTTCGGCTTGTCGTCTTCCGCTAATTCCTTTAGTTCATCTAAGATACCATTGGCAATGCCTTCACGTACTTGAAGACTAAGATCATCAACACAATCAGGGTATTGTCGACCAGACCCAACATGGCGTTCCCAACGATTTAATCCTTGAATGCGACTCGGGATCACACCCAATTCTCCAGCACCAAAGATGTCACTGTGCCCAGCCAATATTTGCTCAACTAACGTTGTGCCAGAACGCGGCATACCGAGTACAAAAACAGGTAAACTCGACGTTACATTATAATTAGGACGATGTTCATATAAGGATTTTGAGAAAGCATAACGAACTCTTGCACATTTATTCCTGTGTTCAACAGGATCATATTTAAGTAGGTTTTTACTGGATTCGTTGGCATCAAAAGCTAATTCAAACGCTTTGTCATAAACCTTGCGTTTCTCCCAAGCACTAGCAAGCTGTAACAACAAACCAGATCGCACAACGCCTTCCATACTGCTTTGTCTGGCAAGCTTTTCTAAGCGCGTTAACGTCACTTCATCATCCGGAAATTGGCGCGCACTGATTAAAGAAGAATGGCCTTTTACAGGGTCAATTTTTTTTACGCGTTCAAACAAAGAAATCGCTTGTTCAATATTCCCTTGTTGCATTTCCATATTGCCTAAACCTTGAAGCGCCGGTAGATAATACGCATGTTCGGCTAATATGCTCTCAAACAATGCTCTGGCTTTATCAAAGTGTTGCTCTTGGCTTTCTACCTGTGCCAAAGCATTTTTGGCTTGTAGTTCCAAAAGTTTAATTTGATGAATCGATAGGTCATCACTCTCTTGCATATATTCAATTAAGCGAGTCGCTTTCTCTGTTGCTTTACGAGCCCACTCTGAGTTGGTATGCAACAAAGTTGAAGATAACTGAAGCCAGTAATGAGCTGTTGGTAAATCCTGTTTATTGGCGCACGCAATGACACGCTTGTACAGTTTTACCGTTTGAGGAATGCGTCCAAGTAAGTGAGCCAATTCCGCGAATGAAGTCATCATTTCGATGTTCTGAGGATAGTGTTTCAATCCTCTTTTCAACATTTCTTCCGCAGCATCATGTAAGCCTTGCCCTGCCAATAATTTTGAATAATGAATGGCTAATTTAGACCAGTCTTTTTCTTCTAGCGATGCTTTACGTTGTTCTAACCATTCTTCTGCATTCGCAAGATTATGACTATTTACCCAAATTTCTAACTGCAATACACGAAATTGCTCTGTGAATTGTTGCGCCGTTTGCTCCGACAGCTCGTGAAAGATCGCTCGAAATTGCGCAATACCTTTATCTAAAGAGTCTTGCGCGGCTTGATCGTCTTTTAACTCAAGACAAACACGTGACAAGCCACTCCAAATAGGCAGACGTTCAGGGTTCAATGAGGCAGATTTCTCATACAAACTACGCGCTTGTTCTCGCTCATTTATGAAAAGTTTGCACCAAGCAAGCCGTGCTAGCGCTAAACCATGTTCAGCTTCAGCCAATAAGGCAGCTTCTAGAAGACTGATCGCATCATCAACGCGTAAAAACAAGCAATACACGCCAGCCAAATCCACTTGTGCATCCGTGTCTAACTTCCCTGCTTTTAGGTATTTCTCTGCCTCTAAACAAGCCGATTCAGCAGCCTCTCTTTCGCCTAAGTGCGCGCAAGCAAGCGCCAACAATGGCCAAGAAAAATACTGTTCATCATCCAATTCTAAGGCATATTGAGCACTTGCTTTTAGTTCATCAAACTGCAATAAGTCAACATGATGTCGCAATGCAGTAGGCGTTATTAAATGAGTCATAATATTACGCTAAACCTTGGGATGTCAGGATGCCACTAGGGATGGCGTAGCCCAGAGCAACACCGCTACCCAAAAAAGCACTCCCCAGAGTAACCTCTATAGAAGCATATTGGCCATTCCATAAATCTTGGCTACTTATATTCACAAGAGTACTTGAAGGTTGAGATGCCACATCATTAGGTCTTACGCTGGCACTGAGAACTCCGCCTGGAGTCAATTGAAAGTGTTGCCTTTGTCCTGTGGTATTCAAGAGAATGTTCGGATTAGTCGCCGATAGATACGTTAGTGAAACGCCTCCTAAGTTAGGGCCACTATCAAGGCCAACAAAGACGATGGTATCGGATGAATCTAAATTATTCGCACCACTCCATTCCTCAGTAAGTAAACTGCTTAAGTTATCCGCCCTAGAATCTACGACAATATAAATAGTGTAATCCACATTCGCATCAAAGGTTCGATCTGAATGACTGCTACTGTTACTGCTACCTAGATCAAACACAACAATAGACGTATCTGCAACATAAACCGACTCATCAGAAGCGTCACTCAAATTACCTGCTTCATCAACGCTGTAGAATGTGTATTCTCCATAATCTAGCCCTGTTGCGGATAATTCAGTATCGGTATCGGCTACGGTGATATCAACACTGTTCCAAAGGCTGTCATCTGAGTTTGTGATGCTCGCCACATCAGTAACTGTGACGCTCGAATGAACAAGATAGCCAGTACCTACGTCTGAGCTTTGAACTGACACACTTTCATCATTGCCGATAACCACTTCATCGTTACCGCTCATCGTTTCGGTTACGCTTGCTGTCGGCACAATAGTATCAACCGCTTGTGTATTGGTAATGGCGACTGTGTTGCCATTACCAGCCAGATCGGTTGCCACATCGGCCGCTACATCCACCGTAATATCCGTTGTGCTATCAGATTCAGGCGTCACCACTAAAGTGTAAGTAATATCATCGGATGTGGATAATGTTCCTGCTGTGCCACCTGTAATAACAATGTCACTGACAGTAAACCCAATCACTTCTTCTGAAAAAGTAAAGGTGTAGGTCACATCACCAATTGCCGTACCAGCGGTATCATCAGTAATAACAACACTTGGAGCGGTCGTATCTGGAGTGGAACTGCTTGAATCATCAGAAGCGCCAGCCAAGGCGACGCCACCTAATACCGCTGCACCGCCAGCAAGAGAATACAATAAAACGTTGCTACCAGCGGCCGCACCACCGGAAGCAAACGAGCTGGATGCTTGCCACACCAAAGCACTGCCATCTGCCGCAACAAATGCAGACGCTGGCGTTGAAGAAGTAATCAAGCTCGCTTCCGTCGCTTGTGCTAACGCACTGCCGTCTGCAGCAAAACTGGCATCCGCTCCTTCCACAAAAAACTGCTCAATCTCAATAAGAGGTTGGCTAGTACTAGCGGCTTCTGCACCTGACGCTTCTTGAAGTACAAGATTGTTGCCCACTTTAAGGACATCCAATGCCGGCGCTTGACCTGTCGCACTATCAATAACGGTATAGTGCGCATTTGCTTCTACACTGATCGCTTGAGCACTGGGTAGTGCTATTTCAGTCACCACACCATCAAGTGTTGTTTTAATTAATACTAATGCCATTTTATATAATCCTATAAAGACAAAAAGCCTCATGCCTATCAGGCATAAAGCTCAATGAGTTTTAAATAAAGCGCTACGCTAAACCTTGGGATGTCAGGATGCCACTAGGGATGGCATTACCTAAACTGCCATTCGTTAAATACCACGTCCCAGTCCATAAATTCTGATTACTTAGATAATCCCCATTAGGGGTTAGTGCTGAAAGTGAACCATTAGCATATAACCGGAAATATTGACTAGCAGTAGTATTACTACGCGGAACACCAGTAGAATTTAAAACAAAAAATAAACTCGCTCCATTTGAAGTACGTGATGCGTAATCAATATCAATATTTCCAAATTCAGGGCTCCCATTACTGCCAACAAAGACAATGGTATCGCCTGAATCTAAATTAGATGCGCCTTCCCAAAGCTCAGAACTCCATTCACTATTGCCAAGATTACTTGCGCTGGAATCAATCACTAGGTAGATGGTGTAATCCACATTCGCATCAAAAGTTCGATCCGAATGACTGCTACTGTTACCACCAGCTAAATCAAACACAACGATAGAGGTATCTGCGACATAAACAGGCTCATCAGAAGCATCACTTAAGTTACCTGCTTCATCAACGCTGTAGAATGTGTATTCTCCATAATCTAGCCCTATTGCGGATAACTCAGTATCGGTATCGGCTGCGGTGATCTCAACACTGCTCCAAAGGCTGTCATCTGAGTTTGTGATGCTCGCCACATCAGTAACTGTGACACTCGAATGAACAAGATAGCCAGTGCCTACTTCTGAGCTTTGAACTGACACACTTTCATCATTGCCGATAACCACTTCATCGTTACCGCTCGCTGTTTCGGTTACGATTGCCGTAGGCGCTTGTGTATCAACCGCTTGAGTATTTGTAATGGCTGCTGTGTTGCCATTGCCTGCGGCATCCGTAGCGACATCGGCCGCCACATCCACCGTAATATCCGTTGTGCTATCAGGATCAGGCGTCACGACTAAAGTGTAAGTGATGTTATCGGATGTGGATAATGAGCCTGCTGTGCCACCTGTAATAACGATGTCATCGATGGTAAAGCCCATCATTTCTTCTGAGAAAGTGAAGGTGTAGGTCACATCACCCGCTGCGGCCCCTGTTGTGTCATTAGTAATCACAATAGCAGGATTGAATGTATTAACCGTTTGAGTGTTAGTTATCGCGACTGTGTTGCCATTACCAGCCAGATCAGTTGCCATATCGGCCGCTACATCAACCGTAATATCCGTTGTGCTATCAGATTCAGGCGTCACGACTAAAGTGTAAGTGATGTTATCGGATGAGGTTAATGTGCCCGCTGTGCCACCTGTAATAACAATGTCACCCGCAGTAAACCCAGTCACCTCTTCTGAAAAAGTAAAGGTGTAGGTCACATCACCTGTTGCCGTGCCTGTTGTATCATCAGTGATAACCACACTTGGAATTATGGTATCAACCGTTTGTGTATTCGTAATGGCTACTGTGTTGCCATTACCAGCCAGATCAGTTGCCACATCAGCCGCCACATCCACCGTAATATCCGTTGTGCTATCAGGATCAGGCGTCACGACTAAAGTGTAAGTGATGTTATCGGATGAGGTTAATGTGCCCGCCGTTCCACCTGTAATGACAACATCATCCACAGTAAACCCAGTCACCTCTTCTGAGAAAGTGAAGGTATATGTCACATCACCCGTTGCGGTCCCTGTTGTGTCATCGCTAATCATAACACTAGGAGCTGTAGTATCTGCTGTTGAATCACTTGAGGATGAGTCACTTGAAGATGAATCAGAAGAGCTTGCAACAGCAACACCTGCCGCTGTCAAACCTGCTGCTCCACCTGCAAGGCTATATAATAATGTATTGCTAATAACACTCGCTGAACTAGCGCCAACTGAAGCTGTACTTTGTGCTGCAGCACCTTTCCACACTAAACCGCTTTCACCTGCAATGCTTGGCGCAAAAGCTTCAGATGAAGAAGAAGTAATTAAATTTCCTTCAACGGTATTAGCTAATTGTGAACTACCATCAGCGGCAAAGCTCGCTTCGGTTTCTGCCTCAAAGAATTGTTCTATTTTAACTAGCTGCTCACTCGCATTTTCAGCACCTTGCTGAATCACTAAATCATTATTTGCTTTAACAATTTGCAATGATTCAGGTGCTTTTCCTGTGACGCTATCAATAATTGTGTAGTGTGCATTTGCTTCTACATTGATTATTTGAGCACTGGGTAATGCGATTTTTGTCACTGCACCGTCAAGAGTAGTTTTTATTAAAACAAGAGACATAAATATAAAATCCGAGGAATAAAATAATGAAGGGCTACAGCAGGAGTTAAAATAACTACGTTAAAGTATTTAACTTCACTTAACCGAAAAACTGTAATAGGAGCATTATAAAGCTTCACCAAAGGTGTCAATTATACAGCTCAAAAAAAACAGAACAAACAAGTCCTGTCAATTTACTTTCAATTGCTTTAATGATCAACAATAAAAAATAAAAAGTTAAGTGAAGTAAAAGTAAAATAAAGATTACATCATATTTACCATTGGATTTTCGTATATAAACCAAAGACTTACAAAAAACAAACAAGCTGCATAAAAGAAATTTAATCCTTTTTCATAAACAGGGCTACTCGACACTCTCGCTAATAACTCACCAATAGAAACCCAAACGAAGTGCATTGATATATTTAATAATGCCAACCAAATAATTAAAACGGTAACACCACTTTGTCCAAAAACTTGCAGGGATTGCTCACTAAATAAAGTGAACATTAAAAAAACCATTAACCATCCCTTGCTATTAAGTAACTGAATAATCAGACCATCTGTAAAACCGAGTGTTTTAATTTCTGATTCAGACCTAGCCTTATTCGATCGAATAAATGTAATTGCAAGGTAGATTAAATAAAGCGCCCCTAATAACTGCATGCTATTCATTAATATAGGTAATGAATGTAAAACCTCACCTAAACCATACCCAATGACAATGGATTTAATAATAAATACACAGTCGACACCTGCAATCAAAGGAATTGAACGCTTAATACCTACTTTAGCACCAGAAGCGGCAAATACGATATTTGCAGGACCAGGACTAAACACCAAAGGAAACATCACACCTAACCAAATAATAAATAAACTCATATCAATAAACCTCTTTTCAAAAAAAGCTATATTAATTAATCCACATAAGAGGGTCTTGTACAAAATTGATTAAGTTTATATACCGATCAGGTTAGCCTCGAAGATAGGATGAAGGTGATTATTAACAAGTATAATTAGAAGGCGAAACACCAAATGCTTTTTTAAAGTTACGCGTAAAATGACTTTGATCGTAAAACCCACAAGCTAAGGAAGTCTCAACGCAACTAAATCCTTGAGAAAGTAACCTTTTAGCATTTTTCACTTTAATTTGTAATAGATATTGATGAGGAGTAATACCGAAAATAGCTTTAAAACTTTTAATCAATTGAAATTTAGTGCAATTAGATACACGCTCTAGTTCTGATAATGATGGGTTTACGTCAAAGTTATCTTGTATGAAATCACGGGCAATATAGCAGCTCTTATGACAAATACTATTAGACGCTTCTTTCTTGGCAGATCCATATTTTGTAAACAGTTTTTCAAGTGACGCAGTAAATAGTGAATCTTTGGTTAATGTAAAGGAAGGTAATTCAAGTGATAAGTGTAATTGCATCAAACTATCAAAAAGAGCTTCATCATAAATTAAAGCTTGGTCAATAATAGGATCAATAGGTAAGTCTCTATGAGTAAATTGCTCACTAAGCTCTTGAAGGTTGAAATAAAACATTCTATAGCGCCAACCATCCTTAGATCCAGAAAATCCAGTATGAACTTCTCCAGGGTTGATCGCGACGATATGTCGTTTAGGAATAACAAGGTTATTGCCTCTATAAAACAATCCTTCAGCGCCTTCTTCAATAATCCCTATTGCTAACTCATCATGCCAATGCTTAGTAAACTGAAATTTCTTATAACTAGCAGAAAGAAGTTCAACACCAGAGAAGGTTTTATTTGTCCAAATTTTAGATTCTTCCAACATTCCCTCCTCTACAAGGTAATTGAAGCTTCATTTATAAAAAGTGCAAAACGAATATTATTTATCGTTGCTTAAGGCAATCTTTGCACTTAATACAATTAATAAAGATCCAGAAACACCTTCCAATACGCGAGCATATTTTTTAGCTTTAGGGCTATTGAACAAGATACTCCCCAAACCAGCATAAAGTAAATTGCATAGCGTTGCTAAACCACTAAACAATAAGCCTAGAGTCAACAAATCTTGTGTCGCAGTTATAGAGTGAGGGTCAATAAATTGAGGTAAAAATGCAAGGAAGAACATCGCTACTTTGGGATTTAATACACTAACAATAACCCCTTGTTTAAAAACGCCCGTTTGCTTTTCATCTTTATTATTAATAGTAAGTTTGGCATTGTTTCGATAACAATTAATAAGTGATGTAATACCAAGATAAAGTAAATAAAGTGCGCCTAAGTATTTAATTAATGTAAATAGAAATGCAGAACTTAAAATTAACGCAGACAAACCAAAAACAGCGGCTAGTGTATGAATTAAGTAACCAACACCTAATCCTAAAGAAGCTTTAATTCCTGATTTCATCTGCCCTTTCATTGTATTCGTCACAATATAAATAACATCTGGACCAGGAATCAGATTAATAGATAAAGCAGCAATAACAAATAAAACTAATGAATGCATTTCCATAGATATTCGCCTGATATAAATTTAATATAGGCATCAAACCTTACTACAGTTGATATTCAAATGTATAGTTATGCTGGTCATTCTCTGTATTAAGCGACATTTTACCCTTTAGATTTTTCAATTCATTGGTTCCTGAATCAGGAATGACTTCTAATATTAAATTTAAGTTCTCACTAGACATAGTGCCAAAGTGTTGCAAAGCAAAGCTTCCTTTTTTACCATTTAACTCTCCGGTCACAAGTTCAATTGCAACATACCCACCTGAACCCGCTTTTGGAGAAAGTGCATTTAACATCTCACCTTTGCTTGTAGCAGATAATTCACCTAAAAAGGCTTTATCAATGGATTTACGTGCAAACTTAATACCGTCAACAGATTCGACGTAAGATTCGATTGATTTGATCACGACACTAAATTTTCCTGATATTTTCATATACTCTCTTTTTAAATATTTAACTGCACTGACAGCTTAAAATACATTATCTTAAATAAGCGGCAATAATACCCTCACCACAAAAAACAAACAAACCATTGTTTAGTAAGGAAAAAGCATTGATTTTTTCAAAGAAAAAATGCTATTTATGTAAACACATCCTATTCTATTTAAGTTAATGCAGTATTTATGCCTAAACAGACTAAACAAGAGATAAAGATTAAAACAAAAGGACAAAAGATAAGGAATTGTGCACTTTTATATTACATGGAATATCTGATTGAGTTTCGAAGAATCAAGTGAACCATCTTCATTCACTTCTACAAAATAAGGTAATTGCCAAATTTGTGTTTTCTTGCCAGATTCGGAAAAAACTTTAGTCGCGACATCACCTCTATTTCCACTCCATGGCGGAAAAACTCTAAATCCAGTTTTACCTTTATGTTTCGCCGACGCGATAATTCCTTTTTCAATTAATAATAAAGTTGGAAAAACAAACACACCGATTTTAGGCTTCTCAATTTGCAGATTACCTTGATCCACAACTGCATGCTCCTCCACATGAATAAATAAGTAATCAATATCTTCTTTTGTTAATGGAATCGGTTTATTGTTTTCACTTGAAAAATGAGGTCGTTTCCATAAGGCTAAAAAAGCCCCCGGTCTATCAGCGGTAACCTTTCCTTTACGATAAACACATTTTTTATCATTTAAACTAAATGTAGCACCATCATATTGCTTTGCTTCAGGAAGATATTCGATTTGAACTTTTTCGGATAACTTGTATCCCGTTTCAGCAAGATCATTCACTATGTTGAATATAAAATTATTACCGATTCTATCGTTTCTCAATATGATACCTCATTATATTTATGCCACTCACCGAGTGGCATTTTATTGTTAATAAAAAATAGACTTACAGTTATTATTTCAATTAAGAGTTTCTATCTGAATTTCCATAAGGGTATTTAAGATGACCGAAACGAATAACTAATATTGCTAATGCGATAATCAATATAGCACCAGATAGACCTAACATTCTTTCTGTATCTAGGTTTTTCATATCTAAAATAATATATCGAGCCAGAGCAACGACAGCGATATAAAGCGGCATGCGGACAGGTAATCGACCAGATTTAAGATATAAACTTACCATTGCAAACACTTCTAAATATATAAATAACAGTAATAAATCCGCCAATGTCACGGTTGCATTTTTAATCACTACCCAAACTTCAATCCCCATCGCAATGGCGGTTAATATAGCGATAGTAAATAAGCCGAGATGCTCAACGAAGGATAAGGCTCTATATCCAGCTTTTTTTACATTCATTTATACTCTTCCTTAAATGCTAATTTTATAATAAATGACAACGATTCTTTACGACGGTAGAAAGTCAATCTGTTTTATAAATAACAAACCTTCTTTGCCATTTACTTTTAATTGTCACATTGATTTTTAATGTAAGTTAAAAGTTAAGATCACCATAGCAAACTTAATTTCATAATCAAAACCTTAACAATAATAAATAATTATTTAACATCAATAAAAATTAGCATGATAAACAGGTTTAAAAGGAAGTTTTCTAGGAAAAGACAAACATTTTTGTAAGGTAAATAATAAAGCGAATTAAGAATGGCCTTAACTCGCTTTAAAGACTTTAAAGATAGCTCACATCTATCCAGTTATTGCTGCCACGGATCACATCGATGATTTTTTGGTAGCGACAGCCTTCTTCGAAGGTTTGGTAGGCTTCAACGTCCTTACCTTCAATATCTTTAACAAATAAAGTCGCAAGATGTGTCCAACTTCTTTGTGTGTCATCTTCAATAGGTGGCAACGATCCTGCAATATCTTGCGGTAATGGAATTTCTTTCCAAGCGAAACCTGATTTACCTTGCTTGAATAGATGCAAAGGACCAGAGCCATAATGGCCTTTAATATAAATAGATCCCTCACTGCCGTGAAAGGTAATATGATCGTCGCTAAAACGCGGTGTTAACCCTCCATGTTTAAATAATACAGAAACAGGTTGTTTAGTTTCTCTCTCCGCCTCGAGTTGTGCAAGTACAGTATAAGACCATTCTACGTCACTCTTTTTCCACTCAAGAGAAGGATCATTAATATCATCGGGAATAAAGTTACGTCTTTCCATGAAATTATGCACGCCCTCTACAACTGGAGCGGATCCCATATCATCTCTAATTTCACCACTTACCGATAATATTTTTTCACCAATCACTGAAGTAACAATCGATAATAAATGCGTAAAGTTATTATTTAAACGACCGCCACCAGCGGCTGCATTGTGCGACCAACCAAATGGAATATGCCTATCTAAATTAAAATGCGAAACACATTCAACCTCTGTTGGCATACCAATCGCACCTGCTGCGACTAATCGTTTTGCATGCATGATTTCAGGCATGTATCTAAAACTTGCCGCAAAAGCAGTTTTCAATTTACATTTAAGAGATAAATCGTAAATTGCTTGCGCTGTTTCTCCGCTTTCAGTTAACGGTTTATCACAAAAAACATGGCAACCAAATTCCATCGCTTGTTTGATGGGTTCAACATGCGCACCTCCTGGTGTCGCGATAGAAACGATATCAGGTTTACAAACCTTCAATGCTTCAACCCAATCGGTTCCTGCATAAGGGATCGACATTTCTGCTGCAACTTGTTTAGCCATACTTTCAGTTCGGCCAACAATCCCCACCACTTCTGCGCCTGCATCTCTAAAAGCTTGAGCATGCCCCTTGCCTGCAAATCCTGTTCCGTATACTAAAACTGTTTTTTTGTTACTCATCATGACTCCATCAATTCTTTAATTAATTCGTTTTTTCAAATACTAATTTTTTACCAATGCCAAAGCGTGCCATCTTCTAATCGACTCACAGGTAAGTAAGAACGTTTATAAGGGTATTCCAATGCAGCATCTTCATTAAATTCAATACCTAATCCTGGTTTATCAGAGACATAAACCATTCCATTTTCTAAATACATTTCGTGTTTGAAAATTTGTTTAGTCTCTTCATTCCCCATCCCAACATATTCTTGAATGCCAAAGTTAGGTGTCGAAATATTTAAATGCATATGGGCAACAAAACAAATCGGTGATAAATCAGGCGCACCATGCGGCGCTGTTTTTACATTAAACACACTGGCAAAGTCAGCGATTCGCTTCATCGCAGTAATACCTCCAGCATGTGTTGCTGCCACTCGAATATAATCAATCAATTGGTTTTGTAATAAGTCTTTGCAATCCCAAATGGTGTTATAGGTTTCACCTAAAGCGAGTGGGATAGTTGTATGTTGACGGATCAGTTTATAATTTTCTTGGTTTTCAGCAATGGATGCATCTTCCAAAAACAGTAAATTATATTTTTCTAGCATCTTACCTAATCTTGCCGATTCAATCGGTGTTAAACGACTATGCACATCATGGGTGAACTCAATCTCTTCACCAAAACGAGCGCGGGCCTGTTCAAACAAATCCGTAACCATATTAAAGTATTTACTCGTTGACCAAGTTTGCTCAGGCGGAAGTGGACGATTGCCTTGTAATTCAAAGTAATCTTTTTTATCGCCTAATACGCCGTAAGTTTCTTTTAAACCATGTATGGCACATTGCAATCTAACGACTTTAAAACCTTGATCAATACACTCGCCGACTTTATCTAAAGTATCTTCAATGGTTTCACCATTTGCGTGTGCATAAACGGTCACACCAGTACGACTTTTCCCGCCTAATAATTGATAAAGTGGTAATCCTGCAACTTTACCTTTGATATCCCACAGTGCCATATCAATTGCCGCTACAGCAGCCATCGTAATTGGTCCACGACGCCAATAAACGCCGCGGTATAAATATTGCCAAATATCTTCAATATCATGTGCATCTCGGCCAATTAAACAAGGAATAACATGCTCTTCAAGGTAAGCAACTACTGCCATTTCTCGGCCATTAACCGTTGCATCTCCAACACCATAAACACCATCTTCAGTGATCACTTTAACCGTGACAAAATTGCGCCCCGGACAAGTCACAAATACTTTAATCTCTTTTATTTTCATTATTCGAATCCACTTCTAATTAAATAATCATTAACGAAACACGTCTAACGACATAGCGTTTTTTTAATCGATTTTAGATCCTTGTAGTTAGCGGCAAAGGTTGAGTTTTCGAGAGATTAACACATCAAACAAAACGGTTTACTAAATCGATTTAGTTGACAAATTACACCCACTGACTAGAATGTCAAGATTCCGCATTGCCTGAGTTAACAAAAATAAAAATAACCATGAAAAAAATAAAAATAATTGATGTAGCAGAGCATGCCGGCGTTTCCAAAAGTACCATCTCTCAATTTTTGAGTGGTCGTTTTAATTACATGTCAGAAAAAACAAAAGCGAAAATAGAAGCCGCAATCTTAGAACTTGATTATGTGCCCAACCCTATCGCTCGAAGTTTAAAAACAGATAAAACAAAAACCATTGGCGTCATTGTGCGAGACATTACAGGCTACGATACAAGCCGCGTACTAAGAGGCATTGATGATTTTTGTAAGACCAGTGAATATAATGTATTGATATACAACACAGATTTTGATGCAGAAACAGAAGCGCGCGCCCTTTTAAGTTTAAAAAGCATGCGAGTCGATGGAATTATTATTGCCTCTTCTGGTAACAATTTAGAGACCATTTCAAAACACGTTGAAGCTAAATTCCCTTTAGTTCAATTCCAATTAGAATACGATCAATGCCAAACTAATATTGTATTATCAGACTATCGAGAAGCCGCTTTCCAAGCCACAGAATATTTAATCAAACTAGGCCATACAAAAATTTGCTTCTTAACGCAGGAGTTTGAAGGAATTA
This sequence comes from Psychromonas algicola, assembly GCF_004378355.1. Lineage (GTDB taxonomy): Bacteria > Pseudomonadota > Gammaproteobacteria > Enterobacterales > Psychromonadaceae > Psychromonas. The sequence continues at coordinate 15,445 of NZ_SNUB01000008.1, read as the reverse complement.
GATCTCGTGATGAACGTTATCAAGGTTACTTGGCCGCATTAAATCAATACGGTATTCAGCAATTACCCGAGCTTGTTCAATATTGGGATAGAGCAAATGGTTTTCATACGCCTTTAGCTGAAACCTTAATAAGCCCCGCCGCACCGAGCGTTATTTTTTCACAACATTTAGCGATCACTATTGATGTGATTAAAACGTTAAAGCAACTTAACTTGAACATTCCTGAAGATATTTCATTGTTGGGATTTGATGACATTCCGATGGTTGAGCATTTTAAAGTGCCTATTACAGTCATTAAACAAAACCCTTATAACGTCGGCATTGAATCCGCTAAGTTATTACTCAATAATATTAATAATGAAAATTTACCAATCACTAAAATAACCATTCCTTGTGAATTAGTAGAAAGAGAGTCATGTCAGCGCTTTATTCAAAAATTAGGTCAATAAAACTTTAAATACTCCCACTAATAGCAATCAACATAAAAATACTCACCAAAAAAATACCTACAAATAAGTATTCTTTAGTATACTCCCTTTTAATACAATACAAGTCTGTATAGCTAAGGTCGATTTAAAAGTACTGTTTAGATATAACTTTTACTGCCTAAAAGGAATATAAAAAATTATGTTTTCATTTAAAAAACGAAATAATAAAATTAAATATAAAGAAAGCAATGCAGTTTTATTATTGAAAGAAAACCAATTAGAAACATTATCTAAAAATCTTTCAGTTGATGATTCATTTCCTCTTATTATTGCGTATTTTCCGCCTAATTTATCTAACCCAGAAAAAATATCAGCAAAGGTACAATCGCTCCTTTCAACTTACTCAGAAAATATTGTTACCGTGATGACAGCAGGATGTCTAAGTGATAGAAAAGAACAGAAAGGCATTTATCACACCACAGATGATCCAAGTATTGTATTTCATTTTTTTAGTGATCAAATTATTGATAAAATTTCAGTTCATACATTAGATATTCCAACTCATACTGATCATCAAAGTATTTCAAGCCATACTAGAACAATCGCAGAAGGGATTAAAACTTTAACTCCTCCCTTTCAAATTGAACACAGTAATACCTTTGCGCTAACATGGTTTGCAGGTTTGGCAGCAATGGAAAATCAATTTTTAGAAGCATTATATTCAACAAATAATCAGTTAACTTGTGATTTTATTGGTGGCTCTAGTGGCGGCAAAATGGACTTTAAAAGTGCCGCAATTGGTTACAACGGAAAAATGAGTGAAAAACAAGTTGTTATTGCTTTTGTAAAATTAAAAGCAGAATACCGCCATGCAATATTCAAATCTCATAACTTTGACTTAACCGACCTTTCATTTTCTGTTGCAGATTCTAACAGTGCAACTCGAACCTTAAATAGCGTAATTAATGAACAAGGAGAAATAGAAACTATTGTTGAATTTTTATGCCGACGATTAAAAACATCTCCAGAAGATCTTGAAAAACGATTAGTTGAAAATGCGTTTGCAGTACAGATAAATGGTGATTTGGTTATCCGTTCTGTAGCAGGTATAGATTTAACATCAAACTCTATTAGCTTCTTTTCTGATATGAGTTTCGGTGAAAAAATACACTTAGTTAAAGTGAAAAATATAGCAGATCATACCAATAAAGAATTCAATAAATTAATTAATGGTATTGATGGAAAAATAGAAACCATGGTTATTACTGACTGTATTCTTAGACGAGTTCAAAATCCATCTGAACAACTAAATATGATTGATTATTCTGGCGTTAACAATATTGCTGGATACAGTAGTTTTGGTGAAACATTAGGTCAACACCAAAACAATACCGTTGTAATCTTACTCATTTATAAAACAGAAACTAATGCACCAACACATCATTCAGTCAGTTCGTTCCCATTAAGAATGGCTAATTACAAAGCTTATTATTTAGAAACACAACTTCAACAAGAACGCTTCTTTAATAGCATTCAAGCAGATTTAATTGATTCATTAGAAAAGTATCAGCCTATTGTTCAATCCTCTATGAATAGTTTAATTTCATTAGCAGATAAAGCTCAAAAAAGTCATGAACAACAAGAGCGCATCGCAAAAGCATTGGAAGAATTAATCATTGAAACTCAAAACCAACAAGGTAGACGTGATGAATTAGTTTCTAAAGTATGCACTTTAAATACATCAGCTGCCGAGATCGTTAATGTAATGACTTCTATTAATGGCATAGCAGAGCAAACAAATCTGCTTGCTTTAAATGCCGCGATTGAAGCCGCTAGAGCAGGTGAGCATGGACGAGGTTTCGCAGTCGTTGCAGACGAAGTTCGTAAACTTTCAACAAGCACTCAAGCGAATGTCAATCAAACTTCCGGTGTAGTTAAAGAAGTGGAGGAAGCCGTTTCAGGCATTTCACAAAGCATCGATTTCTTTCATGAGCAAACGAATATTCAACAAAACACCACAGCGAATATGTCAGATATAATGACAGAATTAATTGCCTCATCAGAAAGCTCAATGGTTGAAGCAACTAACGGAGTAACATTAGTAGAAACGAAAAGCGTAGAAATGGAAAACATTGAGAATAATAGTAAAAAACTCAATATTTTAAGGGCGTTAAAAAACTAAGAATTAATTTTCTAATTCGAAAATCAAAAGCTAACAAAAAGGGGTTATAACCATAAGCCCTTTAACATCTTGCATTAATTATATTTTTACAGATTGATAAAAATAACTGTTAAAATCCACGCTTTCAAATAATATAAAAACTTAAAGGCATTAAAAATGGATGTTTTAATTTCCAATCATATTGATCACTCGGCGCTCAGGTCTCATCCGTGGACAAAGATGCAAACCGATGATGAAAGCGTTTATATGGACTTTAAACAACATCCAAATTTGATTCGTACTGCTTTGGAAGATCTCATTCCCTATAAAAAATGGGATTTTGTAGAGCAGTTTTATACATTAATTGAATGGATAAATAGCCAAGATTGTTTATTAGAAAGTAACGACTGTACTTTTAATGCGATAGAAGATAACTCAGATAAACAATACGCTTATGCTAAGAAATGCAGCGCACGTTTAATGATTTTGTTTCGAGACATTCCTGAAAACTGCCAAGAAAAAAGTATCACTTGGTTACTTGAAAAATTACAAAGCTTAATCGCAGCGAGCAAGCCTAAATTTAAAGCAGGTGCGATCGGTTTATCACTTTCTCCAACATGTTACCTAGCTTTAGGTGATACACCAGACACTGGTGGCATGGGCCATCAATTAACATTAAACTTCTTTGCTTATGGCAAAAATGAACGTCGTTGTTATGAGAATATGAAAGAAATATTAATCGTTGCAGAGCAGAGCCTTAAGCGCATCAATAAGAGCATTCAATTAGGCGAATTAGACAAACTTTATACCCTATCTAATTAGTTAAAGGCAGCCACAAACAAAATTGTGAAGTAGCGCTTAAATAAACACTACTTTAATTCTATTATTGGTTATATTGGCTGAAAACTCGCGTTTTCCCATTCCTATCAAATGCGATAACTTGATAAGGATCGACATTGCCAACCACATCCATGCCAGGAGATGAAGCAGGCATACCAGGAACAGTAAGCCCTTCTATTTCAGGTTTATCTCGTAACATACGTTGAATATCAGCAACAGGAACATGCCCTTCAATAATATACTTCCCGATTTTAGCCGTATGACAAGAAGCTAATTCAGCTTTAATGCCGTGGGTTTTACGTAACTCATTATTGTCAGCTTGCTCAATAATAGTGACATTAACCCCGGCTTCTTTTACATGCTCAGCCCAAGCTGAACAGCAACCACAGTAAGGGGATTTATAAAGTGTCAAATCAGCAGCCAATGTAGATGTACTCAAAAATGATAAAGTTAATGCGGTTATTTTAAATCTGTTTATTAATCTATTCATAGATCACTCCAATATTTTAAATTTTTATACTTCTAAAGATAATATTAAATATAAGAAATAAACGTAATTGGAGGACGATAATGGTCGGCTTTTATTCCAAGCAAGATTTGAGCGCTATATTCTAAATAGATTGGTTCAAATCTAGCGAATGTTAATGATAAAGAGGTGCTTGATGTATCGAAATAAAAACTTACATTACTCAAGGGACAGAGATCTTTACGCATCTCACAATCGATTTGCATAGACTCTATACACGTTATCGAACTAGCAATAGTAGTATGAGATTCATGATGAAGATTATTACGTTCGATACTTTGTTGTGTACCGCTTATCAAAGAAAAAGCAGAGTTTGAGAAAAGTAAAAGTATCAATGCAAAAGACATTATTTTTTTCATAAAAGTAAATGTAAACTATACCCATAGGGGAAGGTCAAGCACATAGCATGCTTTTCATTAACCCCAACGAATATAAACTAAAAACTGTAAACCTATCCCATTGTCACTAATTGCTCATGTAATTTACTGACTTGATCACGTATTTGAGCGGCCTTCTCAAACTCTAACTCTTTGGCACAAGCAAACATTTCTTTTTCTAATTTTGCGATTTCTTTTAAGATATCTTTTTCGCTGCGTAATGTTTTAGTGGTTTGATATTGCCCATTATCTTCAGCGACTTTATTAAGTGGAACAATATTGCTTTTTGGCTGAGGTTTTTGCCCTAATTGCATCACATCGGTAACTTCTTTTGATAAGCCTTTTGGCTCGATACCATTAGCTTTATTAAAGTCATCTTGCAATATTCGTCTATCTTCAGTGGTTTTAATAGCTTTACGCATTGAATCTGTAATTCTATCCGCATATAAAATCGCTCTACCTTCTAAATTACGTGCCGCACGCCCCATTGTTTGAATCAATGAACGTTCAGATCTTAAAAAACCTTCTTTATCGGCATCTAGAATCGCAACTAAAGACACTTCAGGAATATCCAATCCTTCACGCAATAAGTTAATGCCAATCAATACATCAAATACACCTAAACGAAGATCTCGAATAATTTCAACACGTTCAACGGTATCAACATCAGAATGTAAGTAACGCACTTTAATGCCATGATCGTTTAAATATTCAGTTAAATCCTCTGCCATACGCTTAGTCAAAGTGGTAACGAGTACGCGCTCACTCTTAGGCACTCGAATGTTTATTTCTGATAAAAGATCATCAACCTGTGTCGCAACGGGACGCACTTCGATAATAGGATCCAATAATCCAGTTGGCCTGATCACCTGTCTTACGACGTCACCTTGAGATTTTTCGATTTCATAATCACTTGGAGTGGCCGAGACATAAATAGTTTGCGGTGCTAATTTTTCAAACTCTTCAAACTTTAATGGTCGATTATCTAACGCTGAAGGTAATCGGAATCCGTAATTAACCAAGTTCTCTTTTCGTGAACGATCGCCTTTATACATTGCCCCAATCTGAGGTACTGTAACGTGACTTTCATCTATAATTAATAAACCATTTTTAGGCAGATAATCAAATAAAGTTGGCGGTGCTTCGCCAACACCACGACTTGATAAATAGCGAGAGTAGTTTTCAATACCAGAGCAATACCCTAACTCATTCATCATTTCTATGTCGTATAAAGTACGTTGAGAAATACGTTGCTCTTCAACCAATTTATTTTCTGCTAAAAATTCTTTTTTACGATCTTGCAATTCTTCTTTAATATTATCGATAGCCGTTAAAATTCTTTCTCTTGGCGTAACATAATGCGTTTTAGGAAAGATGGTCGTACGGGATAATGTTTCTAATTGCTGACCGGTGAGTGGGTCAAAAATACTAATACTTTCTACTTCATCATCGAATAATTCAATACGAATAGCTTGTTTCTCAGAATCTGCAGGGAAAACATCAACGACTTCACCACGAACACGAAAAGTACCACGGCTTAATTCTGTTTCGTTGCGTGTATATTGAATATCAACTAAACGTTGTAAAATATCTCTGCTTGAAATAACTTCTCCCACGCTGATATGCAACATCATCTTAAGGTAAGATTCAGGGTCACCTAAACCATAGATAGCAGATACAGAGGCGACTAGGACAACATCATCGCGTTCTAATAGCGCTTTAGTCGCAGAAAGACGCATTTGTTCAATATGCGCATTAACAGCGGCATCTTTTTCTATAAAAGAGTCTGAACTGGGTACATAAGCTTCCGGTTGATAATAATCGTAGTAAGAAACAAAGTACTCCACAGCGTTATTTGGAAAAAATGCTTTCATTTCCCCATATAACTGAGCCGCTAAGGTTTTGTTAGGAGCGAGTATCAATGTCGGTCGATTTAATTTAGCGATAGTATTTGCCAAGGTAAATGTTTTACCAGATCCAGTTACACCTAATAAGGTTTGAAAAGCCAAACCAGATTCCAACCCATCCACTAATTCTGCAATGGCTTGTGGCTGATCGCCAGCAGGGGAAAAAGGACACACTAACTCGAAAGTTTTACTCATAATTTCTCAACATTTATTTGGATGAATAAATAGTACTTTGGTATTCATATTTAAATGGTTTATTAGATAAGTTAATAAACGACTAAGGATGCATATAAATCAGCCAATCTTATAAAGAGTATATCTTGCTCAAAGTGATATTTGTATCTATAAAAATAAGCTTTCTAAAAACCATAACCACATTTAAAATATGGTCTTAACTCTTCATCGTATTTTTATAGAGATAGTTAAGAAAGATCCGAACAAAAAACAATCGATCCAAACTCGGTAAATTTAGCTGTTGTCAATGAAAAAAAAGAATTTTTTTTAAAATTAATTCACAGAAAACTATTGACACAAGAAAAAACAAAAAGACAGTTGAAAAGCAAACCAAAAACTTAAAAAAAACCACTTGACGATTATAACTAGTTGAAAAACAATAGAATTTTATTATGCTCAAAAAAACTTCTATTTAGTCAAACCTAAGGTATATCAAGGCTTACAGCACGATCTTCATTAACTTCCCACAGAGTTATCCACAGAAAAAGTGGATAACCGCCGCTAGCCTAGAGACCATCAGTGTTACAGAAAGATTAAGGTAATATGACGAGGATCCTAGTGATAAAAAAAATAGTAATTATGATCATATTTTATACAAAAAAGACTATTTATAAAGTAATAATTTTTTAAATATAAGCCTTTTTTAATAAAATAAAAAACGCCAACATTTATTTAACAATCCCAAAAAATAATGGTGATAAATAAAATGATAACTCTAGACATATTCTCTTTAATTTAATATGGCTTTATTAAGAGGTTTGCTATGATGTATTTTTATTTATTATCAAGGAATTCATCATGATTAAAAGTTACCTTAAAAAAACGCTTCTCATCTCCTCTTTATTAACATTAATAAGTTGTGCTTCAGTTCCTACTGATATTAATATTATTCCTGATCTTGATTTAAAAGCTGGTACTTACACCTTTACTAATGAAAACCCATGGCAAGTAGATAGCCAAGATTTACGCATCGAGCGTCACTTAGTGCAAATAGTTGACGGCGATAAGGTTGCTCAATTAATTAATGAGCATCAGTCAGTGCGTTTATTAATTGAAAAAAATCTATCAGAAGCTTGGGCAAATAATAAATTAAAAATAGTCGATCAAAGCGATTACAAAATTGATATTAAGTTAATCAAAGCATTAGCAACAGTAACAGAAGCTGCGGTTAGTTACGAAGTGAAATCAGAATTAATACTGAAAATACAGGTTACTCATCAAGGCAATATTTATGTGAAATTATTCAAATCAAATAATCAGTGGGAAGGTCCATTCACAGCAAGTATTTCACGTATTACAAAAGAATTAAGTGTGCAACTATCAGAATTACTCAATCAAATAGTTCAAGATGAAGAGCTAAACGATAAACTACAACAATTTTAACTTATTGATATCAAAGGAACAGTTATGAAATTCATTACCGCACTAATATTTTTATTAGTAAGTAATATAGCGTTAGCAATTGAAAAACCCATATTAATTAACCCAATTATCGAGATCGATACGAATCAAGGGAAAATAACTGTTCAACTTTTTACAAGTCGAGCACCCAATACGGTGGCTAACTTTCTAAATTATATCGACAATGATGAATACTCGAAAAGCATGTTCCATCGGGTTATTAACGACTTTATGATCCAAGGTGGTGGTTTTTACGAGTCAGGGCAGCAGCTAAAGACTTTTATCGCCATTGGTAATGAATCACGTAATGGCTTAAGTAATATCCGCGGTACTATCGCTATGGCCCGTACAAGCCATCCACATTCTGCAACACGTCAATTTTATATTAACCACAGAGACAACACTTTTTTAGATGCTAAAAATACGAAATACGGTTATGCCGTTTTTGGTAAAGTAACGTTAGGAATGGATGTTGTTGATAAAATAGCAGCTGTAGAAACAGACGATCAGGATAAACCTGTTGTACCAGTTATTATAAATAGTATTACTGTACTTAAAGCTGCACCTGTACAAGAAATCCCAGTTATATAACTATAAATTAAATAACCGTATGATGCTTCAGTATGAGCTATACGGTTATTGATTATAAGTGAATATTACTTACTTCCAACCTTGCAACCATTGCTTCACATCTTTTAAATCTTGCCAAAGTATTTCATTCTCTCGGTTTGATAATATTGCTTCTAAAATACAAAGAGTGACCTCACCTTCTTCATCAAACTCAACTTTAGTGACCAGAAAATGCTTTTCTTTATTAATCGGTTTAACCGCAGTCCATTTACTTTTAAGTAGCTTTTTCGGGTTAATTTGATTCAAAATAACATCTCCTAGGCATTAAAATTCGTAATAATAGACAGGTAAAGTGACTTGAAGAAACAAAACACTGCTCTATCGTGAGCAGTATTATTGGTTCTAAATTGATCTAGATATGATGCTGACGCTTTTCCCATAATTTAAATAAATAGATAACCGAAAAGGTTAAACACATATATAAAATACCCGCAGCTAGGTAAGCTTCAAAAGGTGCATAGTATCGCGCATTCACAACTCGAGCAGCACCAGTTATATCAACAATGGTCACAACACCAGCAATTGCACTACCATGGATCATGAAAATTATTTCATTACTATAAGCAGGTAAAGCACGGCGTAATGAACCAGGTAAGATAATACGTCTTAATGTTTGCAAGCGAGTCATACCATAAGCTTTAGCGGCTTCTAATTCACCTTTTGGCATATTTTTAATTGCACCGCGGACAATTTCAGCAGTATAAGCACCGGTATTCAAAGTGAAAGCTAACAAGGCGCAGAACCAAGCTTCTTGAAAGTAATACCATAGCCAACTTTCTTTAATTGCATCAAATTGTGCAACACCGTAATAAATTAAGAATAACTGTACTAATAGCGGAGATCCGCGAAAGAAGTACATATAAGCCCAAATAGGTCCTTTAATAAGCCAATTGTTATTGGTTCGTAGAATACCTGCTGGAATAGCAATAATTAAACCTAATAATAATGATGCAGCAACTAACCAAGTCGTTGTCCATAAACCTTCTAGGTAAAACTGGTATTCATTAATAATGATCGAAAAATCCATATCTACCTCGTTCGAATACTGTATTTATGCTCTGCCCACTTTAAGAATGCAGTAGAAACAGAGGTATAAAATAGAAAGACTAAAGCAACAACTAAATAGAATGTGAATGGTTTTTGAGTTGAGCCTGAAGCATCACCTGCAATTTTCACCATATCCTGTAATCCAATAATCGACACCAATGCCGTTGTTTTTAATAACACTAGCCAGTTATTACCTAAACCAGGTAATGCATGGCGCATCATTTGTGGAAACATAATACGGAAAAATCGTTTATATTTATTCATACCATAAGCTGTAGCTGCCTCTAACTGCCCTTTACTGACAGAAAGAATTGCACCTCGGAAAGTTTCAGCCATATAAGCGCCAAAAATAAATCCTATTGTAATAATGCCAGCAAGATAAGGACTGATATCGATATAATCAGGTAAATAAGAAGTCCATTCATGATTTGGGTAATAACCAGTTAAGACTTCGTTAATCCATTCATTAAAGCCATAACTCATATTGTTAATGAGCACTTGCCCACCAAAAAAAATTATCAGCATTAATATCAAATCAGGTATTCCACGTATCACTGTTGTATAGATAGTGGCGATGCTGGTTAATATTTTTGAATGAGATAGCTTAGCTAAAGCGGCCAATAACCCTAAAGCAACAGCAAGTATTAAAGATAGCAAAGCCACTTGAAGTGTTAGCCATGCCCCCTTTAAAAAAATGTCTTGGTAACCATATAAATCAAACATATAAACTTCTTTTCATAGAATTTACTCTCTATCTCGATACCAATTACAATAAATCGATAGAGCGCAAATAATAAAAAAGGATGACGCAACTGATAAAATACTATCAGTCAAAATCATCCTTCTGGTTTAACGTTATTACAAACTAACGTCTAATTTATTCTTCACCGTAAATGTCAAAAGTGAAGTATTTATCTTGAATCTTTTTGTAAGTACCATTTGCACGAATCGCAGCAATTGCTTTATTTAACTGTTCAGTTAAATCTTTATCGCGTTTACGAGTAGCAATACCTGCACCATGACCAAACCATTTAGGGTCTGTTAATTTAGGACCAACAAAGTCAAATTTATCGCCACCTGCTTTAGCTAATAAACCAGAAGAGATAGAAGCTGAGTCAGCAATGATGTAATGAACACGACCTGCTTTTAAATCTAGGTAAGCTTCATCAAATGTACCGTAACGTTTGATTTCTGCAGATGGGAAGTTATCAGAAACGTATTTATCCATTGACGTCGCACGTTGTACGCCAATTTTTTTACCTTTCATAAATGCATTTGTCGCTTCAAATGCAGCGCCTTTTTTAGCTGCAAAACGAGCTGGGATATGTTGATATTTGTTAGTAAAATCAACTTTTTTAAGACGATCTTCAGTAATATCCATTGTCGCGATAATACCATCGAATTTACGCGCTAATAAAGCAGGGATCATGCCATCCCAATCTTGCTTAATTAATGTACATTTTGCATTTAGTTCTTCACATAATGCATTAGCAATATCAATATCAAATCCCGTTACTGTTCCATCAGCTTCTGTTTGGCTAAATGGAGGGTAAGCTCCTTCAATACCAAAACGGATTTCTTTCCAATCTTTAGCTTGTGCAGTACCAAATGCAAATGTAAACGTTGCAAGCAATAGCGTTAGTTTTTTCATTTTTCTTCCTTAGTTATTTTATTATTGTTGTTGTTTTTTATTGTATGAATTAACAGACTAATAAACGGTTGATATAAACTTCTTAAAACGTTCTGATGTTGGGTTTTCAAAAATAAGTTCAGGTTTACCTTCTTCTTCAACTAAACCTTCATGTAAAAATATAACTTTACTAGATACGTCTCTTGCAAAGGCCATTTCGTGAGTTACTACTAACATAGTACGCCCTTCTTCGGCCAAATCACGCATTACACTCAACACATCGCCAACCAATTCAGGGTCAAGTGCCGATGTAGGTTCATCAAATAGCATTACTTCAGGCTCGACAGCCAATGCTCGAGCAATCGCGACACGTTGTTTCTGACCTCCAGATAGTTGACCTGGATAATAATCTTTACGATTAAATAAGCCAACGCGTTCTAATAATGCTTCTGCTTTAACAATCGCTTCTTTTCTCGGAACGCCTAATACATGAATAGGTGCTTCGATTACATTCTCGATCACAGATAAATGCGACCACAAATTAAACCCTTGAAACACCATGGCTAAACGGCTACGAATTCGCTCAACTTGTTTAATCGACACAGGCATCGGCCCATGTTTCTTATCGTCTTTCATTTTAATTAATTCACCATTAATTAAAATGTGACCTGATGTTGGCGTTTCAAGTAAATTAACGCAACGTAATAATGTACTTTTACCTGAACCGGATGCACCCAAAATAGAAATAACATCACCTTGATGCGCTTCTAAGTCAATGCCTTTTAGTACTTCATTATCAGCGAAAGATTTATGTAGATTTCTAATCGATATAGTAGGTATTGTCATTATTATTATTCATTTTAATTAATCGTAATTAATTTTCATTGTACCTAGTTTATTAAGAAAAATTAATAGAATTAATAGCGATAGTTTGCTGTTATTGCGCTTTAAAGGTCAAATTAGGCTAATTCCAAGCAATTATTTATAAAAACAGACCTTCAAATGCACTCAAGGTTTATTGATCCAAATTAATTACAATAGAGATCTCAAGCTTATTCTAATAAATTTCTTTACAAAATTTTCTTCCATGATATTGTGCGCGCGATCTCAATTTCTTACACATTTTATAAAAGGTATACAAAAGTGTCACAATCAATTAATTATGCTAATCCAGCTCCTCTTGGCCTAATGGGCTTTGGCATGACAACAGTTTTACTTAACATCCATAATGCTGGTTTTTTCGAAATCAGCGCAATGATTCTTGCAATGGGTTTATGTTACGGTGGTATTGCACAAGTATTTGCAGGTCTTTTGGAATTTAAAAAAGGTAACACTTTTGGTTTAACAGCATTTACTTCATACGGCTTTTTTTGGATTAGCTTAGTAGTATTACTATTGCTACCGCAATTAGGTCTTGAAGGTGGTCCAACTCAAGCAACTCCGCATGCATTTATGGCTTGGTATTTAGTGATGTGGGGTATTTTCACTGGCTTTATGTTTATTGGTACGTTACGTGGTAACAAGGTATTACAATTTATCTTTGGTAGCTTAACTGTATTATTTGCTTTATTAGCAATTCGTGATTTCACTGGTAATGAGTTAATTGGTCAAATAGCGGGTTATGAAGGTATCATTTGTGGTTTAAGTGCGATTTACTTAGCAATGGCTGAAGTGATCAACGAACAATACGGTCGTACTGTTTTACCAATCGGTGAACCAAAATAGTATTAACTAATTTGAATTAGTGCTAAAAAAACCGAGTTAAACTCGGTTTTTTTATATCTAATCCATCTTGATTAAATATTATTACGTTTTTTAAACTCTTCAATCAAAGCAACTGGTTTTACTTTCTTATTATCACTACGTAACACATATACAACCGTTTCCCCTTTAGGACCACTTCCAATATCTGTATAACGTAATGAAGCTTCACCAACCTCACGTACTGCTTTCATATCATCAATGCTATCAAAAACATAAATACGATTTTCTAAACGAGCCTCGCCATAAAAATCAGCTGCAGCAGGTAAAGTGCCGTGATAAAGGTTATATCCTGCAATTTGGCTAAAGTGCTTTTTCTTATCTTTGCTTGTCATGCCAAAAACAACGGTTTGACCGTGTGGCCCACTGCCGATAAACGTTTGACGGAAAGAAGTTTCACCGACAGACAAAAACTCATTATACGTTGCCTTATCATCAAAGACATAAAGACGCCCTTCCGCATGAACCTCATATAAGTCATCATTGTTTATATTTTCAATAACTTCACTTACATTAGATTGAGCAGTTTTAGTATCATTATTAGTACAAGCAGTTAAAGCAAGCGCTAAACTAGCAGCTAGGATTGTTGTTGTCGTTTTCATTAATATCTCCAAATAAAGTTGAATGAATAATTTCAACTACATACTACAAAGCGAATATGTAACAAATATGACAACGGCTATAAAATATAAAACGGTAAAGAATAAGGTGATTTAGAGTAGTAAAAGTCAATAACGATAAACTAAATCGTTATTGACAAATTATCAAGAGAGAGGGAAAGCAGCTTGGTAAGCTTTAATCTGTTTCTTTTTCTGATTTATTCGATGACGACTCGTCTTCTACTAAATTCAATTTTTTTGCTAATGGTTCAATCGCTCCACCTTGTAATAAAACAGAAAACAGGACAACAAAAAAGACCATGTTAATAATGTCTAAAGAGCCTTCAACGCCTGCCGTTGCCGGAATAAGTGCAAAGACAATAGGTGTAGCACCTTTTAGGCCGATAGAAGAAATAAACAAACGTTTTTTCCAAGAAGCTTTTATAAAAGGCAAGTAACATATCTGTACAGCGAGAGGCCTAGCAACAAAAATAAGCAACAACGCAGGAATAACTGAGATCCAAAAAACACTAATTAAATTTTGAGGGAAGATCTGTAAGCCAATCAAAATAAACATTAACGATTGCGCTAACCAAGAGAAACCATTAAAGAAGTGTTTATTCACATCGCGTCCGCGCATTAGTTGATTACCAATGATCACACCTGCAATATAAACGGCGATTAATACATTGCCACCAATTAATTCAGATGCATACACACAAATTGTAAAACAGGCCAAAATAAACACAGGAATTAACCCGTATTCTTTAAGCTTGATATGATTAAGCGCAATCACACATAATTTACCTAGGAAAAAACCAAGTAAACTACCTAATAAAACCTGCTGTGCTAATAATACACTGATACTTGAAACGGTAGGTGCAACGCCACTTCCGCTTAATATGAGATCCGTTAATAAAACAACCATTAATAATGCCACGGGATCATTTGTTGCAGATTCAAATTGTAAAACCGTATCTGTGTTTTCTTTTAATTTTAGCTTTTTTGATTCTAAAATAGAAAAAACAGCGGCGGCATCTGTTGAAGAAACGACGGCAGCAAAAAGTAAACAAGTTAAGAAATCGAAATGTAATAAGTAATATAAAATAATAGCAAACACAAAAGTGGTGAAGAGAATACCAAAACTCGACAGCATGCCGCCTTCTTTCCAAGCTAGCTTGATGCTTTCATTGGATGTATTTAAGCCACCAACAAAGACAATCACGTTTAATGCCATGCCGCCAATAAATGAAGTCAGTTGTAAATTGTCATAAACAAAGTCGAATTCACCGTTGCCAAAAACAAATCCTACGGACATGAAAATAAGCAAGGATGGAATACCAACCGTTTTAGATGGATGATGCAATAAGATACCAATAGCAACTAAGCTAGCAATACCTATCATGATCATTTCAAAAGACATATTTACTCCATTTAAACTAAAAGAAATGACACTTATTAAACAAATTCAGACAGGAAAATTAGCATTAATAAGAGAAGGTTAAAGACTTACTTTAAGGCTTGAACGTTAATAATAAACAACTAAAGCTGAAGCGCAAAGATAAAAATAACATATAGATAAAAACATTTTTATTTATGCTAAGCGCATTAAATAGATATTATAAATTTTGCGTAAAAAGATAATTCAATACGCACTTTCAATTAGTACTTTTTACGCATTAAGATCTGTTTAGTATTCTATGATTAATTAATAGGCATAAAAAAAGAGCAGCAAGCCCTTTTTTTAATCGATTAAACAGTGAATAAAGACGAGACTAAGCGCCTAATGCCGATCAGTTAAGAAAAATTAGTTGATTTTTACCCGAATGGGATCAGAATCCGATGTTCACTCAACATCGGATTTTTTTATGCCTTTAGATTACGATTTCCACTCACTCGAAGCC
>NZ_SNUB01000079.1 GCF_004378355.1 Psychromonas algicola | reverse complement strand
GATTCAAGGTTATAACGGTATTGCGATTAATGATGATAAACACCAGATTATTTTACAAGCGCAAACATGGGGCTCAGTTGGTGAACAACAAACCTTAAAACCTGCCATCGAACAGCTACAAGTACAACTTACCAAATTAGGCACTCCTGATACTTTTTCAACCACCAAATTTACCGCAGATAGCGGTTTCCATAGTGAAATTAATCTTGAATTTATGGCGACCACTGGACTTGATGCTTACATGGCTGATACTGCTTTTAGAAGCCGTAATCCATTATTTCAACAAAGTGAAACCTATTTATCAGAGCAAGAAAAACGACGGTTAAAACGCAGTAAAGGACGGAGCAGGTTATTTAATAGCAAAGACTTTCACTTTAATGAAAAACAAGGAAGTTGCCATTGTCCAGCCGGTAAAGCGCTTTGGTTAAGTGTTAAAAATATTGAAACTACAGGTCGTCAATATGTTCGATTTTCTGGATTCTTAAAAGACTGTCGAGTCTGCCCACTGCAAACGCAATGCATGAGAAAACCACCAACAAAACAAGGTCGACAAGTGCAGTTTGAAATCAATAAAAGTACTAAACGCATTTCCTATACAGATAAAATGCGAGTGAAAATAGACAGCAGTGCAGGACGTCGGCAATACAGTAAACGGCTAGGTGCCATTGAACCTGTATTCGGTAATATTACGGTGAATAAAGGCATGAACAAATTCACACTACGCGGACAAGATAAAGTGAATACTCAATGGAAAATGTACTG
>NZ_SNUB01000078.1 GCF_004378355.1 Psychromonas algicola | reverse complement strand
CAAATTAAACTTTAAATTGAAGAGTTTGATCATGGCTCAGATTGAACGCTGGCGGCAGGCTTAACACATGCAAGTCGAACGGTAACATTTCTAGCTTGCTAGAAGATGACGAGTGGCGGACGGGTGAGTAATGCTTGGGAATATGCCTTATGGTGGGGGACAACAGTTGGAAACGACTGCTAATACCGCATAACATCTCCGGATCAAAGTGGGGGACCTTCGGGCCTCACGCCATAAGAGTAGCCCAAGTGGGATTAGCTAGTTGGTAAGGTAATGGCTTACCAAGGCGACGATCCCTAGCTGGTCTTAGAGGATGACCAGCCACACTGGAACTGAGACACGGTCCAGACTCCTACGGGAGGCAGCAGTGGGGAATATTGCACAATGGAGGAAACTCTGATGCAGCCATGCCGCGTGTGTGAAGAAGGCTTTCGGGTTGTAAAGCACTTTCAGCGAGGAGGAAAGGGCGATGCTTAATAGGTATCGTCTGTGACGTTACTCGCAGAAGAAGCACCGGCTAACTCCGTGCCAGCAGCCGCGGTAATACGGAGGGTGCGAGCGTTAATCGGAATTACTGGGCGTAAAGCGCGCGTAGGTGGTTAATTAAGTCAGATGTGAAATCCCAGGGCTCAACCTTGGAACTGCATTTGAAACTGGTTAACTAGAGTTTTGTAGAGGGTGGTAGAATTTCAGGTGTAGCGGTGAAATGCGTAGAGATCTGAAGGAATACCAGTGGCGAAGGCGGCCACCTGGACAAAGACTGAC
>NZ_SNUB01000077.1 GCF_004378355.1 Psychromonas algicola | reverse complement strand
CAGAAGTCATTAGCTTAACCTTCGGGATGGCGATGACCACGGTGTGGTTCATGACTGGGGTGAAGTCGTAACAAGGTAGCCCTAGGGGAACCTGGGGCTGGATCACCTCCTTACGTAAAGAGACACATTAACAAGCCTAACGGCCAGGTTAATTACTTTGGTAATTAATTTGCTAGTGTTTACACAGATTGTTTGATTAGACTGATTAGAAAGCAAAGTAGTTTCCGGGTCCCCATCGTCTAGAGGCCTAGGACACCGCCCTTTCACGGCGGTAACAGGGGTTCAAATCCCCTTGGGGATACCAACTACACTTTTACTAAAGATACTCAATAAGCAAAGTGATGTTTATTAAGTGTTTTTAACACTGCTCTTTAACAATTAGGAAAGCTGATAAATGTTCTTATTTATCACACAAATACAATGACTTGTATTGTTTACAATATAAGTTGATTGGTGTGATAGATATAAACGAAATTGTTCTCGTATAACTAAACTTCGGTTTAATTATACGTAATCAAGCAAAATAAAAAGCACATATTATCTTCGGGTAATATGAGTACGTATCTACTCAGTTAATTTATTAATTGATAGGTGCACGAAAAACGATTGTTTTTCATATGTAAATATGAGTCACAAGCGTCTTGGAAACAACATGCAATAGTTAAACGTGTTTAGACACTGTTTAGGTGTTGTATGGTTAAGTGAATAAGCGTGCACGGTGGATGCCTAGGCAATTAGAGGCGATGAAGGACGTGGTAATCTGCGATAAGTCCAGGGGAGTTGATAACAAGCG
>NZ_SNUB01000076.1 GCF_004378355.1 Psychromonas algicola | reverse complement strand
TCTTTACGTAAGGAGGTGATCCAGCCCCAGGTTCCCCTAGGGCTACCTTGTTACGACTTCACCCCAGTCATGAACCACACCGTGGTCATCGCCATCCCGAAGGTTAAGCTAATGACTTCTGGTGCAGCCCACTCCCATGGTGTGACGGGCGGTGTGTACAAGGCCCGGGAACGTATTCACCGTGGCATTCTGATCCACGATTACTAGCGATTCCAACTTCACGGAGTCGAGTTGCAGACTCCGATCCGGACTACGACAAACTTTAGGAGATTCGCATACCATCGCTGGTTAGCTGCCCTTTGTATTTGCCATTGTAGCACGTGTGTAGCCCATCCCGTAAGGGCCATGATGACTTGACGTCGTCCCCACCTTCCTCCGGTTTATCACCGGCAGTGTCCCTAGAGTTCCCGGCATAACCCGCTGGCAAATAAGGATAAGGGTTGCGCTCGTTGCGGGACTTAACCCAACATTTCACAACACGAGCTGACGACAGCCATGCAGCACCTGTCTCAGAGTTCCCGAAGGCACTCTACTATCTCTAACAGATTCTCTGGATGTCAAGGGATGGTAAGGTTCTTCGCGTTGCATCGAATTAAACCACATGCTCCACCGCTTGTGCGGGCCCCCGTCAATTCATTTGAGTTTTAACCTTGCGGCCGTACTCCCCAGGCGGTCTATTTAATGCGTTAGCTTTGAATCCCACAGCATATAGCCACAAAATTCTAATAGACATCGTTTACTGCGTGGACTACCGGGGTATCTAATCCCGTTTGCTCCCCACGCCTTCGCGCCTCAG
>NZ_SNUB01000075.1 GCF_004378355.1 Psychromonas algicola | reverse complement strand
CCAAACCACACTGAAATATATAATTACTCCATTATCAAACATAAACCAAAAGCATTGCATGAATGGGCAATGACACTTAAAACTCGTTACCCAAATAAACAAATAGCGGTTGTCTGTGAATTAAAAAAAGGCCCACTAATTTATGCGCTAGCCAAATATGATCATATTACATTGTTTACGATAAACCCTTCAACGGTGGCAAAGTATCGTAAAGCGTTCACGCCCAGTGGTGCTAAAGACGATCCATCAGACGCATTAATACAGGTAGAAATACTAACACTACATATGGATAAATTATCTGTCATTGAGCCTGAATCAGCAGCAATGCGCTCACTATCTCAATTGGTTGAATACCGTAGAAGTTTAGTGCAAGACAGCGTTGATTTATCTAATAAAATTACAGCGACATTAAAGAATTATTATCCGCAAGCTCTTGAATGGTTTAAAGAAAAAGACACTATAATTTTCTGTGACTTTATTCAAAAATGGCCTTCGTTAGAGAAAGTAAAAAAGGCTAGAAAAGAAACATTATTAAACTTTTTTAATGCACATAATTCACGTTACACAGATGTTAATAATAAACGGATCGACAGTATAAAGAATGCAATGGTGTTAACTGAAGACAAAGGCGTAATAGAGCCTAATCAATTATTAGTAGAAGTACTAATTACTCAATTCAAAGTGTTACTACAAGGTATTGAGCAGTTAGATATTGCTATAAAGTTCGCTTACAAAGCGCAACAGGATAAGAAGATATTTGATAGTTTACCAGGTGCAGGCCCACGACTAGCTCCACGTTTGTTAGTTGCTTTTGGTAGTAATAGAGATCGCTATAAGGATGCCTCAGAACTACAAAAATACGCTGGTATTGCGC
>NZ_SNUB01000074.1 GCF_004378355.1 Psychromonas algicola | reverse complement strand
TAACTTGTACTAATTACCCGTGAGGCTTAACCATACAACACCTAAGAAGTGTTGGTTGACCAAGACTTGTCGAGAGACGTTAAATTGCGCTTGTGAAGTGTATTTACATACATAAGTTTGTGAGATTAAAAACAATTTCAGAATTAGAGCACTTAAAACATCAGTTTTTCTAATTAATTTTTAAAAGACTTTAGATTGTTGCCTTACGGCAGATTAACAAAAAGACGTTAATCGCCTACCGGCCAAAACAATTTAAAGCTAAAAAAAAGCCTAAGCTTTAAAAAGTTTTCGTCTAGTAACCATAGCGCTGTGGTACCACCTGATCCCTTGCCGAACTCAGAAGTGAAACGCAGTTGCGCCGATGATAGTGTGGGGTCTCCCCATGTGAAAGTAGGACATTGCTAGACACCTATTCAAAACCCCAGTCAAATGACTGGGGTTTTAATATTTATAATACGCTATAAATATAAGATTTTTTTCTGATAATAATAGCGCTGTGGTACCACCTGATCCCATGCCGAACTCAGAAGTGAAACGCAGTTGCG
This sequence comes from Psychromonas algicola, assembly GCF_004378355.1. Lineage (GTDB taxonomy): Bacteria > Pseudomonadota > Gammaproteobacteria > Enterobacterales > Psychromonadaceae > Psychromonas. The sequence continues at coordinate 349 of NZ_SNUB01000074.1, read as the reverse complement.
CCGATGATAGTGTGGGGCCTCCCCATGTGAAAGTAGGTCATTATCAGATCCCCATTTGCTGATATGGCTCAGTTGGTAGAGCGCACCCTTGGTAAGGGTGAGGTCGGCGGTTCAAATCCGCCTATCAGCACCACTCTTCCTGAGCCTTAAAACTTCCAAAAACAGCTTCTACATTTGTAACTTCAGTCTCGCTATTCTTATACCAGTTACTATAAATAGCTTATCTATTTTATACCAATCTAAGTAAAAATATGATCTAATTGAGTTATCTATTGCGATTAAAGTGACTCAAAGATGGAGCATATAAAAAAGACAGATTTTAAAGTACTTGCCCGTAAGCAAACTTCAT
>NZ_SNUB01000073.1 GCF_004378355.1 Psychromonas algicola | reverse complement strand
TTCATTATTAAGGGATAACCTTTCTGGTTAAACTTGTTTTTTGTACTGTATCGTTTAATCGATAATTCACCTTTGCCTAAACTGCTTTTTACATGATTGAGATAACGGTTTCTTGACATATATCCGGCGTCTTAATGGCTACTTAATGGGAAGCCGCGCCCTCCTGAATTCCAGAAGAAGTCTTACTCGCCTTTGCACCCACGATGCCTTAAAGGCAGAAGTCCAGCTGAGGTTCCGAGTAAGACAAAACCATTTTAAATCATCAATGCCTATTACCGTTTAGTATTGCGGGTTAATTAAATTAAGTGTTTTTAGTGATTACTGCTCTTTAGCTCTTTTTACGCGCACGCTTTGCTCACATCAAATGGCTGTTTGCTAGTTAGTACCGACCAAATGATTCTGGCAAGCTTATTGGCTAACGCAACGACGACTTTACAACCATGCATTCGCTCTTTGAGTTTCTGTAACCAATAACTCAGTACATCGTCTTTTTTATCGCACCAATTAAGCACAGTGCGAGCGCCATGAATGAGATACTTTCTAAGCGAGCTATTACCTCGTTTACTTATTTTCCCCATCCGATTGGTTTCACCACTGGCATATTGTGTCGGCGTTAATCCAATCCATGCTGCTAATTGGCGTCCATTTTTAAAAGCATTCGCATCACCTACGGAAGCCATTAACGCTGCGGCCGTTATTGGCCCAATACCTGGAATGCTTTGTAATAAAGTATAATTTTCTTTATCTTTAATTAGTTCATGCAACTGCGCTTTAACTTCTTCAACTTGGGAGCTGACTCGTTTTATGTTTCTATATAACCTCAACATAAATGACCGGGCAATCGTTGTTAATTCATTTTCCGCATCTTCAAGGATGCCGGGAATGGCATTCATTAAGGTTGAAATTCCAACGCCAA
>NZ_SNUB01000072.1 GCF_004378355.1 Psychromonas algicola | reverse complement strand
TGGTGCGGACTCAATTTATATGGTGTTGATGGTGTCGTTTGGCGTACGCCTGACACTAAAGAAAATAGTGCTGTATTTTCGCGCTCTGCCAATAAATCCTATGAATCATCCTACCCACAAGTTCGTATGGTTTGCATGATGGAATTAAGTAGTCACCTAATTGTAGATAGTGCTTTTGCTAGTGTTGCTGAAAGTGAAATGAATTTAGCAGCTAATTTAGTCAATAGTATTCCAGATAATAGCCTGACATTATTTGATAAAGGCTTTTACTCATTAGGTTTATTGCATGATTGGCAAAATAAAGGGAAAAACACACATTGGTTACTCCCCTTAAAAAAGGGGACTCAATTTGAAATTATCAGAAGTTTAGGTCGACAAGATAAATTGGTACGTATTGCAACAACCCCACAAGCGAGAAAAAAACGACCGCATTTACCTGAGCATATTGAAGCTAGGTTAGTCACTCGTAATATCAAAGGGAAAGAAGTAAAAATACTCACATCGATGACAGACAATATGGCTTACCCCAATGCAGAAATCGTTGATTTATATACACATCGTTGGGAAATAGAGCTGGGTTACCGTGAAATGAAACAGCATATGCTTGAAAGTCGATTTACATTACGTAGCAATCTACCTGAATTAATTCATCAAGAATTATGGGGTGTTTTACTTGCTTATAATTTAATTCGTTACAAAATGATATTGATGGCGAAATCACTGAAAGGTGTTTTTGCTAATCAATTGAGTTTCAGAGATGCGTCTTCTCATATTATTCATACACTCACGATGATGCCGATATACGCACCAGGTAATGTTCCTAGAATAGTGATTGATATAGAAAGAAATGCGGCACAATTTAAGTTGGAGGGAAAACGTGAGCGAAGTTATCCGAGGTGTTTAAAAGCGTCTAAAAATCGATATCCAGTG
>NZ_SNUB01000071.1 GCF_004378355.1 Psychromonas algicola | reverse complement strand
GCGCTATGGTACCACCTGATCCCATGCCGAACTCAGAAGTGAAACGTAGCTGCGCCGATGATAGTGTGGGGTCTCCCCATGTGAAAGTAGGTCATTGCCAAGCGCCTAATTAAACGAACCCTGTTGATGAAAATCGACAGGGTTTTTTTATGTTTATAAATTATGTAAAGACCTTTCTTTATTTACAACACAACTAGATATAATCATGCCGAACTCAGCAGTGAAACGCAGTTGCGCCGATGATGCTTAGCGGCATCTTGTTTCCTTGAACGTCGTTCAAGGGACTGCGATACCAAAGGTCTCCGCAACACAAGAGCTGGACATTGCTAGACACCTATTTAAGAAAGCCCCACTGATTAGTTTCGGTGAGGTTTTTTAGGCTGTGGTGGCATCTTGTTTCCTTGAACCTTGTTCAAGGGAGTGCGATACCAAAGGGCCTCCTAATATGAAAGTAGGGCGAATATCGCGACAGCGATGGGTTATGAGCAATGTTTACCCATTGCCAAGCACCTATTTGTAATGACGATTTAAACAAATATTTAATTTAGATGATACGTGCCATATGGTAGGCATCTACATACTTTCCATTTCTAAATGCGTAAGACTTTGCTTCACCTTCAATAACAAACCCAAACTTTTTGTATAAGTTAATTGCTCTTACATTATCGCTATAGACTGTAAGTTCAATACGCTTAATATTTACCCAATTATCAGCAAGATCAATCGCTGTTTCTAATAAAGCACTGCCAACACCTTGTCCTTGAACGTTATCTTTAACGCCCATGCCAAAATAAGCAACATGACGGCGTCTGGCATTGGTAGCTAATACCAATCTGTAAAATTAACTGGTCAGTTTCATCCAGTCTCTAAAGCACATGCTTTTTACTCTTAGAGGGATGCTGACAAAGTCATTCCATGCCTTACATACTTCATCAACAATATTG
>NZ_SNUB01000007.1 GCF_004378355.1 Psychromonas algicola | reverse complement strand
AATGAAATGCGACCGCATATGAGTTTGGGAATGAAAACCCCAAATCAAGTGCATAAAAAAGACCAGGAGCAAGAGCTACTGGCCTTCCATTAAAACCGTCAACCTATTTCAGGACGGGACACTGAATAGTAAAGAAGATAAATTCGTTGTTAAATTCAGACTCTTCGTACGACAACTAAAAAGTTTGGGACATCCATACATTTAAATCAAAAAACAGGACGAGCGCAGACGAGCACTCAAAAAACCACAACAACATTTAGTAAAAATATTTTGTTAAAATGCACACCAACCTCCATTTCATTCGCTTTTTAAGATCAAATTAGCCACAATATAGCTAATTAGATATTTTAGGTAATAGAACATGAATCAAGATGGCCCAAGCTTTTTCTTTCACGATTATGAAACCTTCGGATTAAATCCGGCAACCGACCGCCCTTCTCAATTTGCGGGTATTCGTACTGACCTTGATTTGAATGTTATTTCTGAACCCTATGAATGGTATTGCCGTCCGCCAAATGATTATTTACCGGCACCTGAAGCGTGTTTAGTAACGGGGATCACTCCTCAACATGCGTTGCAGCATGGTGAATTTGAAAACCAATTTATCTTCAATATTTTGCAGCAATTTCAACAGAAAAACACCTGTGTTGTCGGTTATAACAATATCCGTTTTGATGATGAAGTAACACGTTTTACTTTATATCGTAATTTCCACGATCCTTACCAACGAGAATGGCAAAATGGTTGTTCGCGTTGGGATATCATTGATATGGTACGCGCATGCTATGCATTAAGACCTGAAGGAATTGAGTGGGTTTATGATGAAAATGATGCACCAAGCTTTAGGTTAGAGCTACTAACCAAAGCCAATGGAATTGCACATGAGCAAGCTCATGATGCGATGTCAGATGTTTATGCAACCATTGCGATGGCAAAACTAATCAAAACAGTACATCCAAAGTTATTTGATTTTTGTTATGGATTGCGCCAAAAGAATAAAGTATTGAATGAACTTAAGTTAGGTACATTTACGCCTTTGGTTCATATTTCAGGTATGTTCTCTGCGTTACAAGGTTGTTGTTCATATATTCTCCCCATTGCACAGCATCCAACGAATACTAATGCGGTGATTGTTGTTGATCTTAATAAAGATTTAACTCAGCTTGCTTCATTATCAGTAGAAGAGCTTCAAACTTATTTATATACCGCGACAGATAATTTGCCAGAAGGGATTAATAGACCGCCTATTAAACTGATTCATATAAACAAGTGCCCTATTGTTGCAAGTGCAAAAACGTTAACCCCAGAAAGGGCCAAGGAATTAGGTGTTGATGCCAAACAGTGTCGTGAATCGATGAATTTTTTCTCGGCAAATCATGATTTAGTCGATAAGTTGATTGCAGTTTTTAATACCGAGGCCAAAAGTTCAAAAGAACAACAACCAGAGCAAAAGTTGTATTCAGGTGGCTTTGCCTCTGCCAATGACAAAGCTGAATCAAAAACAATTACGACACTAGCGCCCCAGCAAGTTGCTACTTTTCAGCCTAACTTTGATGATCCTAATTTAGATGCATTATGGCGTCGTTATAAAGCAAGGAATTACCCATTATCACTATCCAGTGAAGAGCAAGAAAAGTGGGCTAGACATAGAGAAGCTTACTTAATTGAACATGCTAATGCCTATGTTGAACGTTTAAATGTGTTAGCAATTGAGCATCAACACAGCCCAGAAAAAATAGAAGTATTACAAAAGCTTGGGCACTATTTAGAATTTTTAAGTAGTAGTAATTAAGTGAATTAATTATTTAAATTGAGTGGTCAGTGTAAACAAGATAAATAGGGTCTTGTTTGCACATCATGACGACCTACTATCACTCACATATCTCAAAAACCTATATGGTATAACAAAATTTTACTTTCGCATTTATAAACATTAGATATGCTAGTACCCAATTATTAATAACCCCAACACATAGGAACATCATAATGAGCAAGATTTTTAGCGATAATTCTCTAACAATGGGTAACACACCATTAGTACGTTTAAACAATGTAACTACAGGTAATGTATTTGCAAAAATTGAAAGCCGTAACCCAAGCTTCAGTGTTAAGTGTCGTATCGGTTCAAATATGATCTGGGAAGCAGAGAAAAACGGTACTTTAACTAAAGGCGTTGAATTAGTTGAAGCAACAAGTGGTAACACAGGTATCGCTCTTGCTGAAGTAGCTGCTGCACGTGGTTACAAAATCACATTAACAATGCCAAACACTATGAGTGTTGAGCGTCGTAAATTATTAAAAGCATTAGGTGCTAACTTAGTATTAACTGATGGTGCTTTAGGTATGAAAGGTGCAATCAACAAAGCTGAAGAAATTGCAGCATCTGCACCAGGTAAATACTTCGTTGTACGTCAGTTTGATAACCCAGCAAATCCACAAGTTCACGAACAAACTACAGGTCCAGAAATCTGGAATGATACTGACGGTGAAGTTGATGTGTTAGTTGCTGGTGTTGGTACTGGTGGTACAATTTCAGGTATCAGCCGTTACATTAAAGAAACTAAAGGTAAAGCAATTCTAAGTGTTGCTGTTGAACCAACAGATTCTCCAGTTATTTCGCAAACATTAGCAGGCGAAGAAGTTAAACCAGGTCCACATAAAATCCAAGGTATCGGTGCTGGTTTCATTCCTAAAAACTTAGATATCACTTTAGTTGATAGAGCTGAGCAAGTAAGTAATGATGACGCTATCGCGATGGCTCGTCGCTTAATGGAAGAAGAAGGCATCTTAGCTGGTATCTCTTCTGGTGCAGCTGTTGTTGCAGCAGCACGTATCGCAGCAGAACCAGAGAACAAAGATAAAAATATTGTTGTTATTTTACCAAGTTCAGGTGAGCGTTACCTTTCAACAGCACTTTTTGCAGGTGCTTTTGAAGGCGAAAACTTCGCTTAATTGTTAATTAGTTAACAAATATCTGATAAACAAAGACGCTGTAGAGCGTCTTTTTTTTAAGCAAAATTCCATTAAAAACAAAGAAGAAATAGATAAAAACAGGCAAAAATGCTTACTTTTTACTTTTCTTTGCATTAATTGGTGAATGATCACGCGAATACAACTTAGCAATGTTGTTGACGCTTTTGATTAAAATGAATAAATGAGAGGAAGGTTTACTAAAGCAATATTTGATGAATATTATATTGACCTAGATCTAACCTTTAATTTTGACTTTTAGTTACTTTACTTATGGAATATCATTCATCATATATAGCAACTTACTTTTTATTAACTTAAGATGCTATTATTATAAATTCTAATTAATTTAAGGTGTTCACATGTATCAGAAAACAGTAGTAATTACAGCGCCAAACGGCTTACATACTCGTCCTGCAGCTCAATTTGTAAAAGAAGCAAAATCATTTGCATCTGACATTACAGTTGAAGTAGGTACTAAATCTGCAAGCGCGAAAAGTTTGTTCAAATTACAAACGTTAGGTCTAACACAAGGTACATCAGTGAATATTAAAGCTGAAGGCACGGATGAGCAAAAAGCTGTTGATGCACTAGTAGAATTAATGGCGACATTAGTTTAATTAATGCCTCTGTAGTATACATTCAGTAATTTAAGGATAGGTTATGATATCTGGAATTCTCGCATCACCTGGCATTACGTTTGCAAAAGCGTTGCTATTACAAGAAGACGAAATTTCTATTAATACACACAAAGTTCAAAATACAGAGCAAGAAATTACTCGTTTTTTAGATGGTCGTGCAAAAACTTCAGCTCAACTAGAAATAGTTAAGCAAAAAGCGCTTGAAACTTTCGGTGAAGAAAAGGAAGCCATTTTTGAAGGGCATATTATGCTCCTTGAAGATGAAGAGCTTGAAGAAGATATCGTAGCCTATATGAAGAAGAACAAATGTTCTGCAGATTTTGCTATCAATCATGTGGTTGAAGAAAACGCAACGATGCTGCAAGAACTAGATGATCCATACCTACGAGAGCGTGCAGCAGACTTTCGTGATATCGGTAATCGTTTATTAAAAAATGTATTAGGTATCAAACTTGTTGACCTAAGTAACATATCAGAAGAAGTTGTTTTAATCGCTAACGATTTAACCCCTTCAGAGACAGCTCAAATCAATTTAGATAAAGTATTAGGCTTTATCACTGATATTGGTGGTCGTACTTCTCATACTTCAATCATGGCACGCTCACTTGAGATCCCAGCGATTGTTGGTACTAATGATATTACTCAAAAAGTAAAAAATGGTGATTTGATTATTCTAGATGCATTGAATAATGAAATTATCATTAACCCAACTAAAGCTCAGCTAACTAAAGCTAAAGCTATTCGTGATGAATTCTTAAACGAGAAAGCTGAATTAGCTAAAATCAAAGATCTTCCTGCAGAAACTTTAGATGGGCATCAAGTTGAAATTGGTGCAAACGTAGGTTCTGTTAAAGATACCGATGGCGCTAAACGTAATGGTGCAGAATGTGTTGGTTTATATCGTACTGAATTTCTATTTATGGATAGAGATCAACTGCCAACAGAAGAAGAACAATTCCTCGCTTATAAAGACGTAGTAGAAGCGATGGAAGGCAAAGCATGTATTATCCGAACAATGGATATTGGTGGTGATAAAGACCTGCCTTACTTAAATTTACCAACAGAATTAAATCCATTCCTAGGATGGCGTGCAATTCGAATTTGTTTTGACCGCCCTGAAATCATGAATCCACAATTACGTGCATTACTTCGCGCTTCAGCGTTTGGTAAAATTCGTATTATGTTCCCAATGATTATTTCTGTTGAAGAAACACGTAAGCTAAAATTAATTTTAGAAACACTAAAAGCTGAATTAGCAGCTGAAGGTGTTGCTTATGATGAGAATATTGAGATTGGTGTAATGATCGAAACACCTGCTGCGGCAGCCATTGCTCATCATTTAATTAAAGAAGTAGACTTCTTTAGTATTGGCACAAATGATTTAACACAGTACACTCTAGCCGTTGACCGCGGTAATGAATTAATTTCTGACCTATACAACCCTCTTGCACCTTCAGTATTAACATTAATAAAAACAGTTATTGATGCTTCTCATGCGGCTGGTAAATGGACAGGTATGTGTGGTGAATTAGCGGGAGACGAACGAGCAACATTATTGTTGCTAGGTATGGGCTTAGATGAGTTCTCTATGAGTGCTATTTCTATTCCAACAGTTAAGAAGATTATTCGTAGCACTAACTTCTCTGAAGTTAAAGAGCTAGCTGATAAAGCGCTTTCAATGGCAACAGCTGCGGAAATCGAAACTTTAGTTAATGACTTTAACCATGCCAAAGGTATTAACTAATTAATAAAAAGTCAGTGTGCGCTGACTTTTTATTTTACTTTTTTAAAATTTGGAGTTAAACAACATGGGTTTTTTCGATTCATTAAAAAAAGCTGTCACTGGCAGCCCACAAACAGCAGATACAATTGATATGGTTGCACCAATTTCTGGTGAAATAGTGCCTATTGAAGATGTGCCGGATGTGGTTTTTGCAGAAAAAATAGTTGGTGACGGTATTGCGATTCGCCCAACTGGCAACAAAATGGTTGCTCCTTGTGATGGTGAAATAGGTAAAATTTTCGAAACAAACCATGCTTTCTCATTGGAATCAGACACAGGAATTGAACTGTTTGTTCATTTCGGTATTGATACTGTTGAATTAAAAGGTGAAGGTTTTACACGTATTGCTCAAGAAGGCCAAAAAGTTAAAGCAGGCGATACGATCATTGAATTTGATTTAGCGTTTTTAACTGAAAAAGCAAAATCAATTTTAACACCTGTTGTTATTTCAAATATGGACGAAATTAAAGAGCTACAAAAAATGTCAGGCAAAGTTGAAGTTGCTACTGATATTGTGCTTAAAATCGTTAAATAGTTTAATTTTAAACGCTTTTAAAAAAGTCGCTTCTGCGACTTTTTTTGTTTTAATCCCCCTCTTTCATATTTTTAGCTTAATTAAGTAGCGGCTTTGGTATTATTGTTGTTACCTTGTTACAATCTCTGCATCTTTTTACTTCAATTGATAAGCAATTCTCATGACAACAATAATGTACGGTATCCCTAATTGCGATACGATAAAAAAAGCACAAAAATGGCTTAATGAAAATAACATCCCTTTTTCTTTTCACGATTATCGTAAAGATGGTTTAGATAGTGATTTATTAACAAAATTATATTTAACATCAAGCTGGGATGAGCTTCTTAATAAACGCAGTACAAGTTATCGAGCACTAACAGAAGAACAAAAAGAAACACTCAATGAAAGTAGTGTAAATGAGCTATTTATCGCCTTTCCTACATTAATTAAGCGCCCTGTTGTTGTTCATCAAGGTCATGCTATCGTTGGCTTTAATCAAAAAAGCTACCAAACGTTTTTTGCTGTATAAGGAAATAAGATGCCACACTCCCCTGTAGTAACATTATTGCAAGATTTAATTAGTCGTCGCTCAGTAACGCCTGAAGATGCAGGTTGTCAGGATCTATTAATCTCACGTTTAGAAAAGTTAGGTTTTGTCTGTGAAACCATGGAATTTGAAGACACTCTTAATTTATGGGCTCGCCGAGGCACAGAAGCACCTTTGTTCTGTTTTGCAGGACATACAGATGTTGTACCAACTGGGCCTGAAGCAAACTGGGCGACTCCTCCCTTTGAACCAACCATTATAGACGGTATGTTATATGGTCGTGGCGCAGCGGACATGAAAAGTGGGATCGCCTGCTTTATGTTAGGATTAGAAGCCTTCATTGAAGAACATCAAGATCATAAAGGCTCAATTGCGTTATTAATCACTAGTGATGAAGAAGGTCCATTCATTAACGGAACCACTCGTGTTATTGATGTATTAGAAGCAAGAAATGAAAAAATTGATTATTGCATTGTGGGCGAACCCTCAAGTACTAATCATGTTGGCGATATCATCAAAAACGGACGCCGTGGTTCATTAACTGCCGATATAACTTTTAAAGGCACACAGGGTCACGTTGCCTACCCGCATTTAGTCAACAATCCAATCCACCTTGCAGCACCAGCATTAGCTGAATTAGTGCAAACTGAATGGGATAAAGGTAATCAATACTTTCCTGCGACTAGTTTTCAAATCACTAATTTCAATTCAGGGACTGGCGCAAGTAATGTCGTTCCAGGTGATGCCGTTGTGCAATGTAATTTCCGTTATTCAACGGAGTTAACGGCAGATATGATCACAGATAAGGTAGAAGCCATTCTTAATAAAGCAGGATTTGAATACCAAATAAATTGGACTTATAACGGACAGCCATTTATTACTGAACCTGGCTCATTAACTGATGCTGTTGCACAGGCAATATTAGCAACAAATGGTATCACCACTGAGCTATCAACAAGTGGAGGCACCTCTGATGCACGTTTTATTGCTCCAACAGGGGCACAGGTTGTCGAATTGGGGCCAATTAATGCGACTATCCATAAAGTAAACGAATCAACTAATATCGCTCAATTGGATGAATTAGTAGATATTTTTAAACTTACTTTGAAAAATCTATTAGCATAATATGAAAACGATGACGCCGGAGCAATTAACGGGACAAGTGCAAACTCACCTTACAGAGTTTGCACCTAATCGGTTACTGCATAGCGATATTGTTGCTGACTTTACGGCTTTACAACAAGCCGCTCAGCAACAAGGTTTCACTTTGCATATTGCGAGTGCATTTCGTAGCTTCGAACGTCAGCGGTTAATTTGGAATAGAAAATACTCAGGTGAAGTCACTATCTTAGATCATAATGAAGAGCCCATTGATTTAGGTAAAACGACAGAGATTGAAAAGTTATATCAAATATTACATTGGTCAGCTTTACCCTCTGCAAGTCGTCACCATTGGGGAACAGATATGGATGTCTATGACCCCACTTTATTACCTCAAGGGCAATCGCTGCAATTGCAAAAAAGTGAATATACTGAAGGAGGATATTTCTTCGATTTAACACAATGGCTAATTGAAAATATTGAAAAATTTGGCTTTTATTTACCTTACCAAAAAGATCAAGGTGGCGTTGCACAGGAGCCTTGGCATATTAGTTATTTCCCTTTAGCTGAAAAATTTCTTTCACAACTAGAGTTAGATCTGATTTCAGACACCTTAATGTCACATTCAGTGCTTGGAAAATCGCTAATTCAACAAGAATTGCCTACCATATATAAACAATACATTTGTAACGTAAGCCCAAGGTCATCATTTAGCTAAGGAGTGGTTATGTCTGAACGTCGTAAATTTTCACGCGTTAATTTTCAAGGTATCTGTTCGCTTGTGTTTGATAAAAAAACTGAGCACCATGACTTTGAAGCCTCATTGATTGATATTTCTCTCAAAGGTGCCTTAATCTCTATTAATCCGTTAATTATCGATTTAGAAGAAGAACCAGTTCAATTACATCTCGGGCTTGAAGGCTCTGATATAGAGTTACTATTAAATGGTTTTGTTTGTCACCAACAAGAGAAGCTATTAGGCGTGCAATTCACTAAGCTTAGCATTGACACTATTTCACATTTAAAACGTCTGATAGAGCTTAATTTAGGTGATAATGAAAGTATGAAGCGAGAGTTTGCAGAATTAATAGAGCAGCATATCAATGAAATAAGTAATAAATAAGCTTTAACTTGCTCAATATTTAGCTATTAGCCATGCAATAAAATGTAAGACAAAAGAACAAATTATTACATGACTCATAAGAGGTTTAACGACTTACTAAGATTTAATCTTTAAAGTTGTTAAACTGAAATCCCATCCCTAAATCGCATTCTTTCACTAAGCGCATTGCTTGTTGCAAATCATCACGCTTTTTACCTGTAACACGCAATTGTTCACCTTGAATCGCTACTTGTACTTTGATTTTGCTATCTTTAATTAACTTCACTAATTTTTTAGCCGTTGGTTGGTCAACACCGACTTTAAAGTTAATATTTTGAGACCAAAATTTACCAGATTGATCGCATTTTTCAGGATCCATTGCACGCGTATCCACACCACGTTTAACTAAATTCCCACGTAACATGTCACGTAAAGATGAGATTTGCATTTCCGCTTCAGCTTCTAGCTTCACCACTTCTTTATTTAGTGTTACAGATGCTTTTACGCCACGTAAGTCATAACGATTACCAATTTCTCGCTGTGTATTTCCTATCGCATTTTTAACTTCTTCTAAATCAATCTCAGAAACAATATCAAATGAAGGCATTTTTATTCCTTAATAAACCAATTAAATAACTAAGCATTGAATTTACCAGAAAATCAGCTTTTCTTCTATCATTGCGAATGAGTTTGTTACTTGTATCTTGCTAGACAAGTTAGCATAATGAATTTTTTAAGGGAGAAGTTATGATCCAAATTATCGGTGCAGGTGCAATTGGGTGTTTATGGTTAGCAAAATTGCTTCAAGCTAAACAAACTTGCCATATTGTTTCCCGTTCAGCATTTATATCAAGTAAATTACATTTCACTCATTTAACCGGAGAAGAGCAGCAATTCACTATTTCTCATAGCCATCGATTATTAAATACTAAAGAAAGCGAGCAAAACAGCACTATTTTGGTTTGCGTGAAAGCGCCACAGGTATTGAATGCACTGTTAATGCAAAAGGAATATATCTCTTCACAACAGGTCATTATTTTAATGCACAATGGTTATGGCTGTGCAGAGGAAGTTAAGCAACATTTCCCTAATAATCCCATTGTTTGTGCGACCACTGCAAATGCGAGTTTATTTAAAAAAACAGACAACCCTAAAATAGAATCGCCATTATGTGTAACAGAAACGGGGCATGGCCCAAGTTTTTTTGGGGCTTTTAATACAGTCGATTTTAAATCCCATAACACAGACTTATCTAAGGTAATTTTGCCTTTTCAAAAAGCAATGCAAGATGTTTATTGGAGTGAAGATATTATTGAAAAATGTTGGTTAAAGCTTGCCATTAATGCTGCAATTAACCCGCTTACTGCAATTAAGCAAATACAAAACGGACAATTGCAAGATGAACAATATATGGCTTTAATCAATAAAATATTAGAAGAAGTTACTTGTATCGCTAACGCTGAAAAAATACTTTTAACAATGCCTTTTTTACAAAAAACAGTATCCGATGTTATACAAGCAACAACCGAAAATTTTTCATCAATGAATCGTGATATTTTTTATAAGCGTCCCACTGAAATCGACTATATTAATGGCTACTTACTAAATAAAGCTAAGAGCCATAAAATAAAGGCACCTATTTTGTCAGATTTATACGCTCAAATTAAAGCGTTGGAGCATCACTAAATAATTGCTGTAAATATTGTGTCATATTTGCATTCAATTTATCTTGTAGACGCGGTGCTAACAATTCCTTTTGTTTAGAAGATACTTTTACAGGCCAGCGTTTGCGGCTTATCACTTTTCCATCTTCGCTAATCGTTAACTGATAACTTCCACGTAACCAATACCAATGATTAACAAATGTTGGTTCATTAAAATCCATAACAGAAGCAATTTGTAATCCTGATTGTTCAACGACTGTGACACCTAAGCCAGATAAACCAGCTTGTAAGGCATTTTTATCTTCTCCACTTTCTCGTTCAACGCTTATTTGTAAAGACGCTAATTGCTGACGAATAAGTTGCTCTATATCTTCTCTTGAAAAATCATTAAGTACGCCACTTCCGTTGAGGTATTTAAGTTGTGAATTAGACATTTCTCTAGTGACTTGCAAGTCACGAGCAGATCGAAGTGCATTTAAAGCAAGAATTGAATTCGGTGCCGTTTTTCTACTGTAATCAATCAGTTCTTGTGTTTTTTGATCGAATTCAAGAATCGACTCCATCAAATTTCGTGCTGCATTTCGCTTTTGTAATACAGCTAAGGTGTAGTACTCACCTGTTGGACTTAACCAACTTTCTTTGATTTCAACACCTTCAATTGTCTGTTCAGTTTCTGTTTCAATATTTCTTTGCAAAGACGTGGTACTTTCTAAGGTAACACCTAAAGAACTTTGTTGTTTAATAGACGAGCTTAAGGTTTTTGTTTCCGCTCTTACGCTCACTGAAAATATTTCGGCTAAATTAGTGATTGCATTTTTACTTGATCTTACTCGGCTGCTGCCTTCTCCAACAGCAGTTAAATAAACATCGTTAGGGTATTTTACTTGTGCATTATCAACCCAATCTGGACGTTCACTAATCGCTCGTTGTTGAGCTGTAGGAGTGGAACATCCATTGAGTACAAATAAGCATAAAACAGAGACGATTAAGCTAATGTTTTTCATAAAATTTCCTTACTTACTATTTAAGCCTAAGTCATCTATTGCTGATAATGAAAAAGGTTATTAGATAAACTAGAGGACAAAATAATATGCTGATTGGCTTCACTTATATCAAGATTATTATCTTGCGAATTAAGAGAAGAAATAACAATATTGTTTGAATTACTTTGCAAATAACTAAATTGAATCGTTGAAGGTAACATATTCCAACTACGCAGATCAGCCACTTCACTGATAACGCTTAAAATATTAAAAACAGCACCTAATAATGGATCTTTTTTATCAGCCGCTTTTACTGCTGCATATTTTATTGTGGCACGCGTGGTTGTTGCTAATAATATTTCAGGATAATCATGAGCTAAATCTTCTCTCGCTAAGTTTTCAATATTCTCAATAACTTCGCTACTTACATTTTGAATATCATCAGTTATCTTTATGCGTTGCAGATTGTAGTTAACTTTAGGATAAGCAGGCATAGAAATACGAATAATTTGTCGCCCACTAAAACTCGGCACTGTTAAGCTTTCTTGTCTTTTGTTAGAAACGACGCCATCAAAATAAAGGCTGAATATTTGTTTTCCGCTGTAACTCTTTTGCACCGATTGAGGGTATTTTTTACTTAATCTTGTATAAGCTTGATCGTTCCCCATTTTATCGCTCATGCGTAATAGCGCAATTTTAATTCCTTCAGGTACTGCCATTTTACGTTCAGTTAATATCTCTTCTGCTAACTGATAACTGATAAAGGCATTCGAACGCTCATCTAATAACTCATAAACGATAGCCGACAGTAAATGGGTACTTGCTAATTGCCCCACTAGCGATTTATCTTCAGCTAATTTTTTCATCGCAATATCAGCTTGAAGCATTTCAACGCGTGCACCTTCGATATCTTGGTTAAAGAGATAACTTAAAGCGAGCATATTGTGCACCATAACTCTATCGCTAGGATAACCACTATAACTACGCAATGTTTCATTGACCGTTCCAGCACCAATATTTTCACTAATTGAAGTCGCATTCAATGATTGCATTTTTTGTTTGGCTTGAGTTAACGATTCGATAGCAGGGATAAATTCGCCAGAGAGGAGTTGAAGGTAGCCAAGGTTAAGATGGTATTGCGCAAAATCTCTTTCGTTAGGTGTATCTTCTTGAAGAATAGATAATATTTTTTCTGGGTTTTCATGCAGAAGTTGATTGGCTAATTGATTATTACTGTGTTGCTGTAAAGAACAGCCAGTAGTCAGTAATAATAAAATAACAATAATGGCATTGCGCATAATATTCCCACTTTAAAAATTAAATAGGCTCAGATTCGAGCCTATTTATAGCTTATTCAATAGGTTATGTACAATTTATTGACGAATTTTACTGTTTTTGATTAGTTTTTTAATTTTCTTTTCACCAATCCAAACTTTACGATTATCTTGAATACTAATTAACTCTAAATTAACTTGGTAGAAACGAACTTGTGTTGTTCCATCAAGATCCACAATAGTGTTAATTTGTCCTTGCATCATATAATCGGCACCAAATTCTTGGCCCATTTCTTTACGCGTTGATTCTGTTGCATTAAGGTCTTGATCTGCACGTTCATCACGAATTTCTTGTCGAGCATTCGCACTTGCTACGAATTGAACTTCACCAGAATTAATTAATTCACGCTCAATATTCGCGATAAAAGTATTAGTGTTAATATGCTCATGACTCAAGTTTTTAATGCGCCCTACTATCACAACAGGCTCTTTACCTTTGGCATTAACAAACTTAGAGATCCAAGGACGAGATAAAGCATCTTCAACCATTTCACGAGCGACTAGTTGTGAATCGGTATCGTTCCATGCTCCACTTAAATCAATTTGCTCTTGTGCATCTAAACGTTCAACAGAAGTAGAACAAGCAGATAAAAGTAAACTTGCTGTTAATGCAACCCAAAATCCTGATTTTATTTTCATTGTAAACTCCAATTATAATGCCACTGTCACCGTAAAGTGTTTATAGCTTAATAGTACTTTGTAAATCTAATTGTGAAGGTTGTAGTTTAACCAACTAATTTACCTAACTTTTTACCACCGAGTAAATGTAAATGAATATGATAAACCTCTTGTCCACCATCGCCATTACAATTCATTATTAATCGATAACCAGACTCGGCGATACCTTCTTGTTTGGCTAGCTGTTTTGCCACAGTGTACATTTTGCCAATCAAAAGTTCATCTTCAATTTCTATATCATTAGCAGTCGGTATCAATTTATTTGGAATAATCAATATATGAACCGGTGCTTGTGGTGAAATATCACGAAAAGCAGTGACATACTGATCTTGATATAAAGTATCAGATGGGATTTCTTTATCTATAATTTTTCTGAAAATAGTTTCTTCTGCCATGTTAACCCTTATTTTTTCTAAAAACACCAGCCCAATATAAGTTTAAATGCGCTCTGTAAAATTTTATTTATAATTCGGCAATTGCGCCTTTTCCAATCCCTTCGTAGGCATAAACAGTGACTGTCTTGCTGCCTTCTTCTTGTTTAATTGTTTTGCAGATAAATCCAGCTAATTCTTCAACCGTTGTATCATTATTTAATACTTCACAGCGAGACGCTGGCATTAACAGTTCAAAATAACCTTGCGGTGCATGATAAGCAGAACAATGAACAGGAACGGGTGATTCAAGTGTAATAAATGATAATTCGCTACGTTCAATAACATCACTTTCACTGGCAAGATAAATATCAGCCCAACGTTGTGCCCATTGTTTAACCCAATTTTCGCTATATTCACCATTGATAAAAATATCAATTTTAGAGCGATGCCCATGTGCAATACGTTGACAATTTCCGTTGTGTTTCTTTAAACCATGAGTGTACTGGTAATAAGGAGTTGAGATAGACTCCGTACGTAATTTAATTGATAACCCAGTTACATTTTCAGGCAGTTTCATTAAAATAACTTCTTCTAAATAGGCCTCTAATAATGCATCGGTTACCCTTTCGCATTCTAATAAACAGTAAGCTTCGTGCGGACTTTTTAATTGAATAATACTTTTGTCATCCAATATATAGTCTATCTGAGTACGTTCATTTTCTATTGAAACAGAACACTGAGGTGCATCATGTGGCACTAATAATTTATGATCGACCTCTGCATCAATGATTTTTTTAATTTGTTTCTTAACCAATGAAAAATCTAAAATCATAGATTGTTCATTTAATTCACCATCCAAAAGCACATCAACTTGAAAACTTTCACCGACAAAACCGCGTGAAGGGTCTAAGTAAGTAGCATCAATTACAGTTAGATCTCGTACAAATAACTTCATTTATTTTCTCTTTTTATTTTGCTTTAAGACCTAATAATAGTCATTAAAAAGGGGCTTTAGTTTCATCTGGTTCAATATCTAAAAAGCTACCACTATCAGTTTCGATTAATGCATCTCGTTTTAATTGTTCACGTAAATTAGGTGGAATGCCTTGAATCGTTAAGGTATCAGAGGCTTCATCGTATTTAATTGAAGTGCCTAAATGTTTTTGATCAAAGCTAATATTCATACCACCACCTTGCCCAACATATTTAGTTAATTTTCTTACTAATGTTTTATCCGCAGGAAAATTCTCTTCTAATTGATAGTCTTCACTAACAAAGTCATAGAAGCTTCCTTCTAAGCTAGAAGTACTTTTAAATTCTTCAGACAAGTTCGAAAGGTCAATATCTTGCCCTTCTTTTATTTGTTCTTTACAGTAATTAAAGGTCACTTCTCTGACTTCTTGTTTCTGCTCTGTTGGTAATTCTTGTTTTTCACAGAATTCTTCTACTGCTTTTAATAAGCCTTGGTTTTGTGCTTTGGCATCGAAGCCTTCTTTTGCGCCCATAAAGTCTAAGAAGAAATCAGAAACTTTACGTCCTACTCGCCCTTTAATAAATGAGATGTAGCGATTCGCTTCAGGATCACGTTCTAATAAGGTTAAATCAATACGAGCAACTAATTGAATTTTACTTGTTTCAATATGTTGGCTTACTTGCAATTCTAAGTTTTCGTTAACACTAATAGATTGGTTGTTTTGCAATAAGGCAACAAGGAGGTAGTCACTTGTTGTCCAACTATATTTACTGACCAAAAGCACCCCTTCTTCTGCGAAGTCATGCTCTTTTAATTCATCAACCAATCGCCCTGCCGCTTGTTGTGAAAATCCAACAAAATCTAATTCACCATTTAATTCTTCCTTAAGTGCACGTTGGAATATTTGAGATTTTTCAGCATCATCGGCAAAGTAAGCATAAGCTTTATTTGATTTACTCTGATAGTTGCGATGTAGATCCATCACAAACTGTTCAATTGAAGGAGAAATAGGCAATTCACCCTCTCGCATTTTACATTGCAGCACACCTTCGCTGTTGTAATTTAAAGAGTGTAAAATAATATTAGTAGCAGAAACGTTCATAGAGTGAGTAACCTTGTTGGAATCGAATTAACTTAGCGGCAAATTATATACCTGTTCCCATTCTAGATGCAAAATTCAGAAAAAAGATTTGGAATTATATAGCCTGCAATAAGATTTGAAACAAAAACAAATAAATCAATAGCTTAGTTCATTTGTTTTTGGTTTGATTATTTTAGTTAATAAAGTTTTGTTAACATCATAAATCCTGTTGCAGCAAAATTTTAAGCATCTACTTTAAGAACAGTAAATAGCATTGACTTTAAACGTTGGCAAAGTCATTAATTATTTAATTAAATATCTGATTAGTTTTAAAATTCGAGAGCTTAAGTGATTGGTATAATAATGTCAGTGCGGTATCATACTGCAATTATTATTCCTTAATCAGAAGTTTTTTATGCCAATTCAATCAAAATATTCTAGCCAAAAAATTGAAACCATACTTGATCAAGTCATGGATGTCTTACATAACAACGACGTCTCTGTTGACTTGAGTTTAATGGTATTAGGCAATAGTATTACTCATGTAATTAATAGCCAAGTTCCAGTTTCACAGCGAAAAACAATTAGCGACAAATTTGTTAAAGCGCTTAGTGCATCAATTAACTCAGAAGATCAATAAACAATATGGTTGAAACGGGTCATAAATTTTACGATAACCTAGCAAAAAGAATCGCGTGGGCACATTGGTTTACGCTGTTTAACCTTGTTGCTATTTCAATAATGAGTCTACGTTATATCGCTTACTCAGGACTAGCGGATTCAACGTTAGGTATTATTTATCAATTTATTAGCTTGATCGGCCATTTTAGTTTTCTCGCTGCACTCGTATTTGGTATTTTTTTATTTCCTCTTGCGTTTTTAATATCAAACAATCTCATTTATCGATTAATTTCTTTATTGATTGCCACTATCGCAATCACTTTCTTAATTGTCGATACACAAATATTCAGGCTTTATAGTTTCCATTTAAATCCAATGATCTGGCAATTTTTACAAAAACCAGAACAAGTGGAAGCGATCTACGCAATTAATCTGCATTACATTTCTATACCTATCATCTTTGTATCCGAAGTTGTTTTTTCTTGGATCATGTGGCGAAAAGTACGCAATATAAACGCAAAACAGATAGGCAAGCCTATTGCTTTATTTTTGTTCTCTATGTTTGTACTTACCCATCTTATTTTTGTTTGGGCAGATGCAACTCAATATCGTCCAATTACCATTCAGAAATCACTTTATCCGCTATCTTACCCAATGACAGCGCGGACATTCTTAACGAAGCAAGGCTGGTTGAGTGAAGACTTAATTACTGAAAGCCAGTTAGGACGAGAAAGTACTAATCAGAAAGGACTTAAATATCCTGTTCAAGAAATCAAATATGTAGGGCAAGCAGCGCATGCAAATGCAAATATATTAATTGTTAATATAGAAGCCCTACGCGCAGATATGCTCAATCCAACTAATATGCCTCACTTACAGGCTTTAGCTGATACTGGAGTCAATTTTAAAAATCACTTCAGTGGTTCAGATAATAGTAAGCAAGGTGTTTTTAGTTTATTTTATGGTTTGCCTAACAGTTATTGGAATACGGTGACAGAAAATCATATTGCCCCTGTATTAATGAATAAGATAAATGATGAGAAGCGCGAAATAGGTCTATTTTCAAGTATTGGCTTAGTAAACCCTGAGTTTTTACAAAGTAGCTTTAGCCAGCTAAATGTAAAAGCCAATGTACATTACGCTAAAACAGAAAATAATAATCAGGTCGTACAACAATGGCGAAAATGGATTTCAAGCTCATCGACTAGTCAGCCTTGGTTTAGCTATCTTTATTTAGAGCAGAAAAATAGTCACCAATTCGCACAGTATGGTAAAAAATCAATTGCTGAACAAAGTAAAAATTTAGCTTTGTACCAATCACAGGTTGCAACAATTGATGATCAAATTGAACGTTTAATAAAAACGCTCAAAAAACAAAAACAATACAGCAATACGATTATTGTCATTACAGGTACAAACGGGCAATCATTTAAAGAGAGTGATACCAATGATGCTTTAATTAATGGCTCACACGTGCCTATGGTGCTCATTTTACCCAATGAAGGCCCACAAGTGATCACCAATATGACAAGCCACTCTGATATTGTTCCTACTTTAATGGAAGAAGCTTTTTCAACTGAAAACCCAACGAGTCAATATAGTATTGGTCAACATCTATTAGATGATACAAAACGAAAATATGTATTATCAGGTGACTTAAATGACTACATTATTTATGAAGCTGAGAAAATAACTAAATTCTCTCGAAATGGCGATATTAATAGTATTGATTGGCAAGGTAATCATATTGAAGAATCTGAATATAATGAAGAGTATGACATCACTTTATTAATTGATGTGCTATCAACGCTCCGCCGCTTTAATCAAAAATAAACAATAAGTAATAAGCAGCTAGGATACATTTCCTTAGCTGCTTATTTCTTCCTTCTGCTTCCTATATTCATAAATAATACAAAAGGACAAAAGACTTCTAGTATTATTCATATTTTACATAGCCGCTATTATTTTAGTTATAGAGATAAGTTTTCTTTAAAGAAATCAATTAATTTATTTATTTTATTGGGTCTCTTATTTCGCTCAGTTGATACTAAAGCCACTATATCTGCACTAGGTAAAGTATAATCAGGCAGCAGTCTGATCAATTTACCCTCAGAGATTTCATCGACCACATCCCATTCAGAGCGTTGAATAATCCCTAAACCATCAACAGCCCAGCCTTTAATTACTTGTCCAACATTACTTGAGAATTCAGGCTTAATTCTAACACTAACATTTTCTGAATCCGTTTTTCCTTGAAACTTCCACATAGTGACATCTTCATTGTTTTCTCGCAGCGCAATACATTGATGCCTCACTAAATCAGCAGGACAATTAATAGCAGGAGCACTCTTTAAGTATTCAGGGGAAGCCAACAATAATCTATTATTTTTGGCTAACGTAATACATTTAAGTGAAGAGTCTCTTAAGTGGCCAATATAAATCATGATATCTGGGCTTTGTTTATCAGACCATTGCGGGTGATCAGATAATTCAAGATCCACTGTAATTAAAGGATTTACTTTCTTAAAACGAGCCAATAAAGGTGCAATATAATGCGTGCCAAATCCCAAAGGAGCCAATACTTTCACTTTACCCGCAAGAGAAGACTTATTTGCAGAAATATCGTCTTGCAAAGTACTTAAATCAAGCATTAATGCTCGTCCTTTCTCAGCCAACATTTCACCAGAAGCAGTTAAGGTTATTGAACGAGCACTGCGTTCGACTAATTTTACACCGAGTTTTCTCTCTAATAATTGTAAGCGTTGCGATACGCTTGGTGGAGTCACATTTAACTTTCTTGCTGTAGCGGCTAAGGACTGACTTGCCGATAAATGAAGAAAAAAAGAAATATCTTGCGACGTGATCATAAAGTTCAACCTAAACATTAGAGTTAAATATAGTTAATTTTACTACACACTCAAGAATGATACTAATAGTGTTTAATTTACAACAAAGGGAAGCTTTCTTATGGAGCCGCTTTTATATGATCTTTCAAACCAATTATTTTTACTATTATTTTTTATCGCTATCATTGCAGGAATTGTCGATGCAATAGCAGGCGGAGGCGGTTTAATAACGGTTCCAGCTTTATTACTTGCAGGTATTCCGCCTTTACAAGCTTTAGGAGTGAATAGATTACAAGCAGTAATTGGCGAAACTGCCTCCTTCATTACTTTTTTAGCTCATAAGCAACTAAATACTCAAGGTTTACTATTAGGGATAACAGCCACTGCACTAGGCGCGATGTTAGGGTCTTACTCTGTCAGTCTATTTTCCGAAAACAGTTTAAAGCTTCTATTACCAGTATTAATGTTAGGGATAACAGCCTATGCAATTTTATCAAAGCGATTAAAAAGTCCTACAAATTCAAAACCTAAAATAACAACGAATCAGTTTATGTCTTTATTTGGCCTATTAATTGGTTTTTATAATGGATTTTTTGGACCAGGAACGGGATCAATATGGATGATTTCCTTTGTTATTTTGCTTGGCTTTACTATCAAACAAGCATCAATTAGCACTAAACCTCTTAATTTAATCGGTAACATTATTTCTTTAACCTTCTTTATGAGCTTAGGTTATGTTGATTACACGTTAGGATTAATTATGGGAGCAGGTCAAATAATTGGGTCTGTAACAGGCAGTAAAATAGTGATCAATAATGGAGATAAGATTGTTCGTCCTGTTTTTATTTCCGTCACTTTAATCATGACCATAAAACTTATTTATGAAATGGTATGAGATTCATCAGTAACAAAAAGCATTAATTCTATCGTGGTTTATATAAATTAATTCAATACAATATGTATAGGCTTTAGTCCAGATTAGACGAAATTTGTTTCACTTTAAAGCCTTTAAATCATCATATTACGCAGTAAACTCATCACAATTCACAGACTAAGTGTCAGGGTATTTAGTTTGTAAAAACCACTCCTATTAATAGAAATATAACCCGTTAATTAAAGCTTATAAAAACTAAAAAAATACATTTTAAACAAGTAAACAGCTTATTTATTCAGCTTTTTTTATATTTTATAAAAGTAAAATAATAATACAAAAATAAACTGCCATTTATAAAACTAACAAACACCTTAAAATAAACCCAAAAAACATACAGAAACCCAACAAAAAACAAACAAATAGCTCAAATTATTAACAATACCAATAAAGATATAAAAATACTCTGGGTTGCATGAACAGAGCTGTTTGTAAAATTAATTGTCAAGTCAAAATACAGACCTATGCCTCAATAAATCATACAAATTACTTCAAAACAATGACACAGATAAAATTAGTAGACTAATGCCGTTTACTGAAAACATTTCATATAGTACTAATACTCTATGTTATCGATGAATAATATTTGTAAGTGGGATTAATAATCCGTTTTTCCAGACTTTTAATGGAGTAAGAGTAAATATGTCAACAGTAAAACTAAAAAACCTTGTTAAACGTTACGGCAACGTAACAGTTGTTCAAGGTATCAACCTAGAAGTTAAGCCTAAAGAGTTTGTTGTACTTGTTGGTCCTTCTGGTTGTGGTAAATCTACAACCTTAAGAATGCTAGCAGGATTGGAAGAAATCACTGAAGGTGAAGTAAGCATTGCTGATCGCGTGATCAATGATGTTGCTCCTAAAGATCGTGATGTTGCGATGGTATTCCAGAACTACGCGCTTTATCCTCATCTATCAGTAGCTGACAATATCGCTTTTGGTTTAAAAATTCGTAAAATGCCAAAAGACGAAATCAGAAAAACAGTTGCAGATGTAGCTGAAATTCTTGAATTGACACCACTTCTTGATCGACGCCCAGCAGATTTATCTGGTGGTCAACGTCAACGTGTTGCAATGGGTCGAGCAATCGTTCGTCATCCAAAAGTATTCTTATTCGATGAGCCTCTATCTAACCTAGATGCAAAATTAAGAACACAAATGCGTGCAGAAATTAAATCGCTTCACAAACGTTTAGGTGTTACTAGTGTTTATGTAACACATGACCAAGTAGAGGCAATGACACTAGCGGATCGTATCGTTGTAATGAGTAACGGTAAGATTGAGCAAGTAGGTACGCCAATGGATTTATTTAATAGTCCTGCCAATACCTTTGTTGCAACTTTCATCGGTTCACCACCAATGAACTTAATCGAAGCAACAGCTGAAGTAACACCTGAAGGTTGCTACGGCTTATTTGAAGGCCAACGTTGTCTTCTTCCTACTCTTGAGCAATTAAAAGACGGTGATGAAATCATTTTCGGTATTCGTCCAGAGTATATCGATATTGAACCAACTGAAAACTCAACTGAAATCAATGTATCTATTGATTTAGTAGAAACACTAGGTTCGGAAGCGCTTTTACATTGTAAAATTTTAGGTAAACCATTTGTAATCAAAGTGGAAACTCATGGACAAATTACTCACTTAGAGAATTTGAACAAACTTTACTTCCGTCAAGATGTGATCACAGTGTTTGATAAGAAAACAACAAACGCAATGATTGCTCCGAATTACAAATAAGCTAGGGAAATATTATGCAAGACATTAATAATTCACTAAGCACGCCAGATTCAGCGTTGACCAAACAATTAAAATGGTTCGTTATGCATTTTAAGAAAGAATGGCAACTCTATCTGATGCTTGCGCCAACAGTTATTTGGTTCATGGTGTTTCTATACACGCCTATGTACGGGTTACAAATCGCTTTTAAAGACTACAGTGTATTTAAAGGGATTGGTGCTAGTCCATGGGTTGGGCTTGAGCACTTTTATACTCTGTTCGAGAATGACCAATTTATTCGTGCAATTAAAAATACAGTAATGATAAGTGGTGCGAGCTTAATTTTTGGCTTCCCTGTTCCAATTATCTTAGCGTTGATGTTTAACGAAGTTATCAATCCTAAGTTTAAGAAAACAGCACAAACTATCGTTTACTTACCACACTTTATTTCTGCAGTAATCATTGCGGGTATCGTTATTACAGCGTTTGCGCCTTCTACAGGTGTAATTAACTTAATGCTTAATGCGCTAGGTTATGACTCTGTTTACTTCTTAACGAAGCCTGAATGGTTCCGTACTATCTTTATCGGTACGGGTATTTGGCAAGAAGCAGGTTTTGGCTCTATCGTATTCTTAGCAGCGATTGCTGGTGTTAACCCATCACTTTATGAATCGGCTGTAGTAGATGGTGCGAACCGTTTCCAAATGATGTACAAAATTACAATTCCTTGTATTTTACCAACCATTTTAATCATGTTGATTATCCGTATTGGTAACATTCTAGAAGTTGGTTTTGAAATGATCATCATGCTATACCAACCAGCAACATATGAAACAGCTGACGTAATAAGTACCTTTATTTACCGTCAAGGTTTACAGGCTGCACAGTATGATTTAGCCGCTGCGGCTGGATTGTTTAACGCTGTTATTGCCTTCATATTAGTTATCGCTGCAAATACCATTAGTAAGCGCGTTTCTAAAACGTCTCTTTGGTAAGGAATAAATTATGAGTTTAAAAGAAAACATGAACTTATATTCAAAAGGTGACAAAGCATTCGTCTACTTGAATATGTTCTTAGTCGGTATGTTTACAATCAGTACACTATACCCATTTATTTATGTTGCTTCATTATCACTAAGTTTAGGTGATGCGGTAACAGCGGGTAAAGTTGTATTAACACCTGTTGATTTCACATTAGCGGCATACGAGAAAGTATTATTTGACCCAGCATTCTGGCGTTCATATGCAAATACTTTCATCTATACCATTGGCGGTACAATTACTAGTCTTTGTATCATCATTCCAGGTGCTTACGCACTTTCACGCCCACAATTATTTGGTCGTAAATACTGGAATATGTTGATTGCATTTACTATGTGGTTTAATGCCGGCATGATCCCATTCTTCTTAAATATGAGAGACTTGGGGTTACTTGATAGCTACATTGGTATCATTATTGGTTTCGCATGTAACGCGTTCAACATCATCTTATTAAGAAACTTCTTTGAAGCAGTTCCTGATTCATTTGAAGAAGCAGCTCGTATGGATGGAGCAAATGACTTCCAAGTTTTATGGAAAGTATTTATTCCACTAGCGAAGCCAGCCATCGCAACTGTAACGTTATTCTGTATCGTTGCTCGTTGGAACGGCTTCTTCTGGGCAATGATCTTATTAAGAGATGAAGATAAGGTTCCTCTACAAGTTTACTTACGTCAAATTATCACTCAATTAACGGATGATGATACGTTCGCAAGTACACTACTAACTGCATCGTATTCATTTGAAACGGTAAGTTCTGCAATCATGGTATGTTCGATTATACCTGTACTACTTATCTACCCATGGGTACAAAAATCCTTTAACAAAGGGATCATGTTAGGTGGCGTTAAAGAATAATTAGCATTTAATAAAATACCTATGTCTCAAACCAAGGAATAACTTGATAGTTTGATCATGAAATGCGAAAGCAAATGATAATTAAATGAATAAGTTAGATAAAATAGGTTTGAAACATAGGCTTAAAAACTTGTACGAGAAACATGTACATTACACAAAGTAAAAACAATGGAGAAGTTTACTTATGAAAATGGTCAAAAACCTAATAACCTCGATTATTATTGGTTCTACCACGCTAGCAATGCCAATGATGGCGAACGCTGCGGCGGAAGATGGTGCTTTTAAAGTATCAGATAAACCACTAACGCTTGATATCCACTTCCATACTAAAAAGTATGTTTACGATAATAACTGGCCTGTAGAAAAAGAAGCAGCGCGTTTAACGAATGTTAGCCTAAATAACGTTGCTTCAATGGCAACCACTAAAAGTGAAGAAGCGTTTAACTTACTTATCGCAAGTGGTGATTTACCAGATGTTGTAGGTGGTTCTTCGATTCGTGATAATGTAAACCGTTACGGTCCTGAAGGTGCATTCATTGGTATGAATGACCTAATTGATAAATATGCTCCAAACATCAAAGCTTTCTTTGATGCTCACCCAGATATCGAAAGCTCAATTCGAGCTGAAGATGGTGAAATTTACTACATCCCTTACTTACCAGATGGTAAATTTGGTCGTGGTTACTTTATCCGTACCGATTGGTTGAAAAAGCTAAATCTTAAAGAGCCTCAAAACATTCAAGAGCTTCATGATGTACTTGTTGCATTCCGTGACGGCGATCCAAATGGTAATGGTAAAAAAGATGAAGTGCCATTATTCATGAGACATTGGGAAGAGCTTATCCGTATGGTTACGCTTTGGGACGGACGTATGTCTGGTTCAGATAAATTCCATGACTTCTATGTTAAAGATGGTGAGTTACACCACGGTTACGTTGAAGAAGGTTACCGTGTAGGTATCCGTAATTTAGCGAAATGGTACAAAGAAGGCCTAATTGACCAAGAAGTATTTACTCGTGGTAGTCGTTCTCGTGAATACTTATTATCAAATAACTTAGGTGGTATGACACACGATTGGTTTGCATCAACAGCTGGCTACAATGAGTCACTGAAAGATACAGTACCAGGCTTTGAGTTTAATGCATTTGTTCCACCAGCAGGTATTTCTGGTAAGCGTATCGAAGAGCATAGACGTGGACAAGTTAAAGCAGAAGGTTGGGCAATGTCATTTACTAATGAACATCCAATCGAAACAATCAAATACTTTGATTTCTACTTTTCTGAAGAAGGTCGTCGTTTAGCTAACTTTGGTATCGAAGGCGAACAGTATGACATGGTAGATGGTAAACCTATTTTCAAAAAAGCAATGCTTGAAAATGACACGCCATTAAATACACAAATGTGGCAAATTGGTGCTCAAATTCCTCGTGGATTCCACCAAGATTACGCATATGAAATCCAATGGTCTAACAAAAATGCACTTGCAGGTATTGCAAAATATGAAGCTGGTGATTATTTAGTTGAACCATTCTTAGGCGTTTCTTTAAATTCAAAAGAAAAAGAAGTCTTTGATAAGCGTTGGGCAACTATCACTACTTACATGCTAGAAAAACAACAAGGTTGGGTTCTAGGATCAAGTGATATTGATAAAGAGTGGGATGCTTACATCGCTCAATTAGATCGCATGGGTTACGATAAAGTAATCAAAGTGATGCAATCAGCTTATGACCGTGCATACAAAAAATAACCAATAACCTTTATTCGTTATTACTGTAAATAAAAGGCAATGATTATTTCATTGCCTTTTTTATTGCTGACTAAAAAATAACAATTAATCTGCTCCCCTACTCCACTTCAAATGTTCATATTCAGTTAGCATTACTTTTTAAAAGCAATATTCTCTTTAAAAACATAAAAATTTAATAATTACCTTTTAAATAATAAAAGCTATTTAATAGAGATAAACAAAGACCCTACTCCTACTAACCCTATATATAAAAAGGTTATTGTTGAGTTGAATTATTAAAATAAACATTGATAGCCTTCTGTTTTAATCAAAAAAACACCTATGTCTCAAATCAAGAAATAACCACCTATTTTGATCATGGAAATGTGAAAGAGTACGATATTTAAACAAATTAGTTAGATAGAATGACTTGGAAATTAAGAAAGAATGTGTACGAGAAACATGTACATTAAACCAAGTAAAAACAATGGAGAAGTTTACTTATGAAAATGGTCAAAAACCTAATAACGTCGATTATTATTGGTTCTACGGCTTTAGCAGTGCCAATGATGGCAAACGCTAAAGCAGAAGATGGTGCTTTTAAAGTAACAGATAAGCCAATAACACTTGATATTCACTTTCATACTAAAAAGTATGTTTACGATAATAACTGGCCTGTTGAAAAAGAAGCAGCACGTTTAACTAATGTTCGCTTAAACAACGTTGCTTCTATGGCAACGACTAAAAGTGAAGAAGCGTTTAACTTACTTATCGCAAGTGGTGATTTACCAGATATCGTAGGTGGTTCTGCGATCAAAGATAATGTAAACCGTTATGGTCCTGAAGGTGCATTCATTCCAATGAATGACCTAATTGACAAATATGCTCCAAATATCAAAGCCTTCTTTGATAAAAACCCAGACATCAGAAGTTCAATCCGAGCAGCAGACGGTGAAATCTATTACATTCCTTATTTACCAGATGGTGAATTTGGTCGTGGTTACTTTATCCGTACCGATTGGCTTAAAAAGTTAAATCTTAAAACACCACAAAATATTCAAGAGCTTCATGACGTACTTGTTGCGTTCCGTGATGGCGATCCAAATGGGAATGGCAAAAAAGATGAAGTGCCATTATTCATGAGACAGTGGGAAGAACTTATTCGTTTAGTAACATTATGGGATGGACATGCATCAGGTTCAGATCAATTCCATGATTTCTATGTTAAAGACGGTAAATTAAACCATGGTTACACTGAAGAAGGATACCGTGTAGGTATTCGTAATTTAGCAAAATGGTATAAAGAGGGTCTTATTGATAAAGAAGTATTTACACGCGGTAGTCGCTCACGTGAATATTTATTATCAAATGACTTAGGTGGAATGACACACGATTGGTTTGCTTCAACAGCTGGATACAATGACTCGCTTAGAGACAAAGTAAAAGGCTTTGAATTTAATGCATTTGTTCCACCAGCAGGTATTTCTGGTAAACGTATAGAATCGCACAGACGAGGCAAAGTAAAAGTCGAAGGTTGGGCAATGTCATTTACTAATGAACACCCAGTTGAAACAATGAAATACTTTGACTTCTACTTTACAGAAGAAGGTCGTCGTTTAGCGAACTTCGGTATCGAAGGTGAACAGTATGACATGGTAGATGGCAAACCAGTTTTCAAAAAAGCAATACTTGAAAATGACACGCCATTAAATGCTCAAATGTGGGAAATTGGGGCACAGGTTCCTCGTGGATTCTTCCAAGATTACGCATATGAACTCCAATGGTCTAACAAGTATGCACTTGCAGGTATTGCAAAATATGAAGCAGGCGATTACTTAGTAGAACAATTCTTAGGTGTTTCTTTAAATACCAAAGAGAAAGAAGTCTTTGATAAACGCTGGGCAACAATTAAAGATTACATGCTAGAAAAACAACAAGCATGGATCTTAGGCTCTAACGATATCGATAAAGATTGGGATGATTACCAAGCTCAATTAGATCGTATGGGATACGATAAAGTGCTTAAAGTAATGCAAACAGCTTACGACCGAGCATACAAATAATAACCAATAAACGTTATTAGTTATTCATGACAAAAGGCAATGATTATTTCATTGCCTTTTTTATTGGTTTCCGCTTCCCCCTCCAGAATTATTGTAAGTAATGAGTAATATTCACCTTTAAATCCAAGTTATAAAGAGAAAACTCCTTCTACGGATTCTAGAAGTGATCCCCTTTTATCTTTAAGAAATAAATATCTGTACGACTTGTTGTGATTAAATTAAATAGCAACGATTTATATAGTGAAAAAAGAGAGGGAATTAAACAAAGAATAGAAAAATAAACCATACTCATTTTGAAGCACTCAATTAAGACAACAGAACGTCTCATTCAAGCTATTTTAAGCAACCTTTGTTAGTTAGATGGGAAATTATCAAGATAATTAATTATAAGCGCCTCTGACAAGGTTAAGCCTAACTTAAAGCGAATATTTACTAATGCCGAGCATATTAAATGTGTTATCTAAAGAAAAAGGTGGATTTAAGGTTTTAATTGCAACTTTCTTTACCAAATTTACAACCAGAAAACAGCCTATTTTAACACCCCAATAGAAAAGCTATTTATTATGACTGGTATAATAATGCTTAAATAAAAAAAGGCGCTAATATTATTAGCGCCTTAAGAAATTCACTTCTAAAAGATTAGCTAACCTATGTTGAACTGACCTATCAACTTAGATTGCTTTTTCGATAAATCACGTAAGCTTTCACTGTTTTTAGAAGCGTTTTGCGCATTGACTGAAATGTTTTTAGCAAAGTCAGATATTTCCACAATGCTTCTTGCGACATCTTTGGCAACCGCACTCTGTTGTTCTGATGCAGCGGCAATAGAACGACTCATATCATCGACATTTTTTAATTTATCAATCATAGAGACTAATGAATCATAACTTTGATTAGTCTGTTCAACCGATTGCTCAGCTTGTTTTAAGTTTGTTTCTACAATTTGAACCGCATTTTTTGAGTTAGTTTGTAAAGACTCAATCATGCTTCCAATTTCATTTGCTGAAGACTGAGTGCGTGTGGCAAGCGTTCGCACTTCATCGGCAACAACAGCGAAACCTCGACCATGCTCACCCGCTCGAGCAGCTTCAATAGCCGCATTCAAAGCTAACAAGTTAGTTTGTTCACTAATTGATTGTATAACAGATAAAATCTCATCAATTTGCTGTGATTGTGTATATAGCTCTTGAATCACTGTGGAGGCATTATTAAGCGATGATTTTAACTCTTCAACAAAGCGTAAGTTTGTTTGCGTAGACGTCATATTGTCGTTAGCTAAACTAACCACATTAGCGACTGCATCACTTGATTCAACAGCATGATTTGCCACTTCATTAACCGCTTGCTCCATTTCAGTGACAGCAGCGGCCATAGATACAGTATGTTGCAACTGCAATTCTATTTCAGCAAAAATGCCTCTACCTTGTTCTTCACCTGTTGCTGCAAAGCCATTTAACTTACTATCCGATGTTTTAATATCTGAGATTAAGCTTCTTAATTGTAAAGTTAATGCATTAATACTGCTTGATATATCCCCTAATTCAGATTGGTAATTCTTAACAATATCATAGGTTAAATCACCTTGAGCAAGCTTAGATAAAGCGAGTTTGATATCATGTAATGGTGAGCGAATCGCTTTTACAACCGTATAAGTGACGACAACAGAAATAACCACAGTCGCAAGTAATAGAATATTATTCAGTAAAGAGAAAAAACGAGAATCTGAATTAGCGTTAGCAAGCGCGTCTGCAGCCAACTTTCGAACCGTAGCAGTAACGTCATTTAACTCGTTAAATATTTTTTCAACTTCTTCTGCTTGCTTTTGTATTAATTGATCACTTTCAACATTTAATGCTAAGTAGTGTTTTCTTTGTTTTAATAACTTTTGCTCACCTTCAATTTGAGATCCTAATTCATCAATATAAAGTTTTAACGTTTCTTCAGCTTCTGGATATTTACTGTAAACAACTTTTAATTTTTTTCTAATACTGCCTATTGCTGAATTAAGCTCTTCTTCCGCAACAAGAAATTTATCTAAGGATGTAATCCCAACTAATTTCGATAATAAATCTCCCGCTGAATACGCTTCTTTACGCACAAATTCTAATGTCCAAGCTGCTGATTTATGAGAATCTTTAGCCTCAACAATAAGATCGGAAATATTAGAATCAAAGTAATCCCAAATAGAAGAAAAAGCGGTTAATTCTGTATAAGCTAATTCTCGAGCAAAGACACGTTTATCATGAATTTCAATATGACGAATAAGTTCTAAATTAGTAATTTTAGCAGCGGAGTCAATATTCTGAAGAGGTTCGGTTAACCCTAATTTAGGATCAAGTATCTCCGTTAATTCAGCATATTTAATTTCATATTCTTCTAAAGCATGCATGATGCCTTTAGCAAAATACTCTCGCTTTTTAAGATCGGTTGTATTCGCATGAATTAAACTTAAACGATTGGCATCTTCTAAATCTTTTCCTAATTCACTTGTTTGATCCAATAACTGTGTCAATGTTGAGGCACTTAATTCAAGCTGCTCTTCCATTCTAGTTTGCGAATAACTAGCAGATAAGCTGAGTGCTATCGCGCTAATTGTTACAATACTAAAACCAATAACGATACGTTGTATTAACGTGATGCGCATGATTCTCACCTCCATGTATTCGATTGTACTTTAGTTAGAGTCAATTCTATCTAGTAATATTTATTCTACTTAAAGGCTTTGGTATAACAATCGAAAACCTTTGATTTTAAGATATATTTATAGCTAATGTGAGCTAGATAAACACTTTTTGTAAGGATATTTATGTTTGTCATTTAGTTAACCAAAATATGACTAAAAATACTTTTTTAAAGCAAATGACCTAACCTTGATTATCCTAAACTTTATGATGCAATATTTGCACCCGAATCACAGTTCAAGATAATTAATGTGGAAAAACAAATAACTAAAAGGATATTAATAACCTATAAGGCAAGATATTGCTTTATACTAATCAACCTAAATATCTTCTATCTTGTAAATATATAAGGAAAATTGGTAATGGGCTTTTTATCAGGTTTAAAATCTCTTTTTACAACCAACACAAATCCAGTCGCAGCTGATCCAGTTGAATATAATGGCTTTATTATTACCCCGGCTCCAATGCCTGATGGCCGTCAGTATCGTGTAGCAGCAACAATCACTAAAGGTGAAGGCGAAGCATTAAAGACGCATACTTTTATTCGTTCAGATGTTGTGGGAAGTCGTGGTGAATGTATTGAAATTACAATTAGAAAAGCACAAAGAGCGATTGACCAATCAGATGAGCAAATTTTTAATTAATCGTTAAAGCACAAGTCATGATCAAAAGCTTACTCTTAGTTTGCTTTTGATCTTCTGCCTTTACTTTCGTTCAATTCGCTTATAAGTTTTTAAGATGTTCTACTCCGTCCCAAGTTTCTAATGACCAAGTTCCAACCTCTTTTATAAAGCTATTAAAAGCGGCATTGTTATTAGGGAATTGATTTTCACCACTTGACTCTAACCCAATCACAAACTCTAAAAAGCCTTTTAATATACTTGAATGCGAAACAACCACTATAGTTTCATTAGCATGTAGGTGTGCCAAGCTATTCATTATATTGATAATTCGATCTTGTCGCTGACGGTGAGTTTCACTATTAGGAGTAATACAATCTAACTTATTCTCCATTTTATTTTGATACTCAACACTCTCAGTCGTTTGCTTTTGATTATATTGAATACAAGCATCGACTCTATTGACATTAATCTCTCGAAGATCAGGGTCTATTGTAATATCAAGTTTGCAGGTTTCAGAAATACACTCAGCGGTCTGAATCGCTCTCCCTAAATCGCTACTATAAAGATGTGTAAAAGGAATACTTTTAAGTCGTTCAGCAATCGCAATGGATTGTTTTTTACCTAAATCAGAAAGGGGAATATCTAAGTGCCCTATTGCACGTTTTTCGATATCCCATAGGGTTTCACCATGTCTAATCAATATGATTCGAGTCACTTTAAATCTCCATCAAGATTAAACACTTTTAAATATCACCTTTATTTTTAATAAGTTGTATCATCTTATTTGAATAAAAATCAAATCACAACGAAGCAACAGCGTAACGAGCCCCTTTAATGGCAACAAGTTGATACGCGTCTATTAATTGCTTAACAAACGCTGTATTTTCGAGCAATCCTTTATCAAAAATAGTTTCAAGTGAAAGTAAGGCCTTTACTTTACTAGCACTATCTTGATGTTTACTGTTAATTTCAGCAAATGTTTCTGCTAATGGATCGCGAATATCAATTGCATTTCCTTGTTCGTCGACACCGCCCACATAACGCATCCAACCAGCAATGCCCATTGTTAACCATTTATAATCACTTCCATTCTCTAAATGAAAGCGCAATGATGCCCCCATGCGTTGTGGAATTTTCTGGCTACCATCGGTTGCGATCTGCCAAGTTTGATGTTTTAAAGCAGGATTTGAAAAACGTTCAATAAGTAGCTGCGCATAGCCTTCTAAATCAGTCCCTTCAGGCATATTTAATGTCATTGCTTGTGCTTGTATCATCATATCAAAAGCGGCTTTACGGTAATCAGGATTATTCATAGTATCCGAGATATGCGCATAACCACCTAAATAACCTAAATAAGCTAAAAATGAATGACTACCATTTAACATTCTAAGCTTCATTTCTTCAAAGGGAACCACATCTTTGACAAACTCTGCACCAGCAACATCCCAATCAGGACGACCTTGTACAAAGTTATCTTCAATAACCCATTGACGGAAAGGCTCACAAGCAATTGCACAAGGGTCATAAACACCAGCAAGTTCAGCAATTTCATCAAGCGCTTCTTTGGTTGCTGCAGGTACAATACGGTCGACCATAGTGCAAGGGAAAGTCACGTTAGATTCAATCCATTGAGCTAAGTCTGTATCAAGCAAACTAGCAAAACCTAATACTGCAGCTTTAGCAATATGGCCGTTTTCTTGTACGTTATCACAAGACATAACAGTAAAAGCCTTAATACCGCGTTCGCGACGTAAACGTAATGCTTCAACTATGTAGCCAATTGCAGATTTAGGTTCTTGAGAATGCAATAAATCGTGTTGAATAAGCGGATTAGTTTGATCTAATTGACCAGAAGCATGATCAACACAATACCCCTTTTCAGTGATTGTCATCGATACAATGGCAACTTGCTCTTCAGCCATTTTATTAAGTACAGCTTGAATTCCATCTAAATGAGGGTGACAAGATTCTTTCACCGCTCCGATCATTTTAATGACGGTTTCTTTTGCCCCTTTCTCGGCAACTAAATAACGATGATCTTGAGAACGAAGTTGCTCAATAAGGCCATGACTAAAAAGATTAACTTCACAAATCCCCCAATCAGAACCAGTCTTTTCAAGCATTTCATTGGTATATAAAGCTTGATGAGCTCGATGAAATGCGCCAAACCCAATATGAACAATACGACTTTTCAACTTAGTTTGTTCAACCTTACTATTAATCACAATCGGGTTTACTGGGCTTGTAACAATGGACATGAGCTCTCCAATTTGGGTTGGAATAAATAAAAAATAATATTTATCTTAAGCGCTTTAAACAATAAAAGCGAAGATATTGACCACTTACACGCTTAATTGGTATACACATCACCTTTTACAATAAAACCTATCAGACCAATTTAAAGTTACGATTGCACAAAACACTCATTTGACCTATATTTACTGGGTTAAATTGGTTTTAAATTGGAAAACCAATTATTTTTCTAAATTTAACCAGCAAAAGATCGCCAGGTTTGATTGATATAAAGAGGTAAGAATAATGGAACAAACTTGGCGTTGGTATGGACCGAATGATCCGGTTTCACTCGATGATATTAAACAGGCTGGAGCGACAGGTATTGTCAATGCATTACATCATATTAAGAATGGTGAAGTGTGGACAACCGAAGAGATTTTAAAACGAAAAGCCATCATTGAAGCCAAAGGTTTAACTTGGTCTGTGGTTGAAAGTGTGCCTGTTCACGAAGAAATTAAAACGCAGACAGGTAACTTCCAACAATGGATTGATAATTATAAACAAACACTTCAAAACCTTGCTGATTGTGGCATTGATACAGTTTGTTATAACTTTATGCCAGTATTAGATTGGACTCGTACCGACCTTGCTTTTGAACTAGAAGATGGATCTCGAGCACTTCGCTTTGATCAAATTGCTTTTGCTGCATTTGAATTACACATTTTAAAAAGACCCGGTGCAGAATCTGCTTATAGCAAAACAGAAATTACTCAAGCTAAAGCCTATTTTGACAATATGACTCAATCTGATATTGATAAGCTAACATCTAATATCATTGCAGGTTTGCCTGGCGCAGAAGAAGGTTATACCTTACAAGAATTTCAAACTCAGTTAGATAGATATGATGGTATCAGCAAAGAAAAACTGCGTGAACATCTAGCTTACTTCTTAAAATCATTAATGCCTGTTTGTGATGCAACGGGTTTAAAAATGGCTGTTCATCCAGACGATCCACCGCGCCCTATTCTTGGGTTACCGCGTATTGTTTCAACGATTGAAGATATTGAATGGTTAACAACGGAAATACCAAGTAAACAAAATGGTTTAACTATGTGTACTGGTTCATACGGCGTGCGTGGTGATAACGATTTAGTGAATATGATTAAACAGTATGGCGACCGTATTTACTTCACACACTTACGTTCAACCATGCGAGAAGCCGATAATCCAATGAGCTTCCATGAAGCTGCACATCTAAATGGTGACGTTGATATGTATAACGTAGTGATGGCAATCCTTGAAGAAGAAAACCGCCGCGAGAAAAATAACGAAGGCCGTTCTATTCCAATGCGCCCAGATCACGGGCATCAAATGTTGGATGACTTACGTAAAAAAACCAATCCTGGTTATTCTGCAATCGGTCGTTTAAAAGGACTTGCTGAAATCCGTGGACTTGAAATGGGTTTAAAACGTAGTTTTTTTAAATAAGCTCACCTAATTTAACTTTATTACTAAGCCGGATAATTATTATCCGGCTTTTTTTGTGCCTAATAATAAGTTTAATTTAAATAACCAATAATTATATTTGTAACAAAAAGGCCGCCACATCAATCATTTATTGTTGTGGCGGGTTTAATACCAATCATATAAGTAACTGATCTATTTTACTTGTTAAAATAACTTATTTTCTCGTTGTAAGTTTCGTAAAGGGAACAACCATTTACATCAACTTACGCCTCAAACTAAGCTATTTTTCCAGCGCAAAATTTAGATCAGTTATTTAATACAATTGGTATAAGAAATCAAACTAAAAAGGCTTTATAAAGGCGGGTAACATTCTACAATTTCGGCTCCATCAGCGGAGACGATAGTAAATTCTTCAAGTCCATATGGGCAGAAAAAAGTATCGTATTGTTTTAGTTCAACACGACCAGATTTCGTTTCAACAGAACAACAACCTTTGGATACAATGCCAATAAAAAATTCATTTTCTACTTTTTTAACCGTTCCATTAATCGTTGAACGACATATTCTAAATCTATCCGTTGCATTACTATCAACCAAAGCTTCTTTAAATGATAAAGCGTTATACTCTTTCATTTTTTTAGGTTTTTGTTGGAAATTTTCTTTGATGTATTCAGGTGTATATTCAGTATAATCGAAAACGTCTAAGCAGAAGTCCAAGCCTCTTTTCATAAAGCGAGCTTCTTCAGGCAGTGTATAACCAGACTTTTCAAATTCAAACCTAACAGCCCAATCCGAAGGTTCCATCACTTCAATCATTAAAATACCTTCACCAATAGCATGCGGCATGCCACCGGGAATATAAAAACAATCATTGGGTTGAACTGGAATTTTCTTAAAACAAGATTCGATTTTGTCCATATCTTGTGTTTCGATCATTTCTTTAAAGTCTTCACGCGTAGGCGGATTCTGAAAGCCTAAATAAATATAAGGCTCTACGATATCTTCCCTAATATCTAAAATATAATAAGCCTCAGCTTTGCCTGAATTTGAGTTTAAGTTTTTCTTAGCAAACTCAGCCGTTGGATGCGCTTGAAAGTGTAACCTAACAGAAGAATCTAAATACTTAACCAATACCATTGTATTAGCTGCATATTTTTCCGCATGTTTAGGACCTAAAAAATAGTTAGGATCTGATTTAACCAATTCAGCAAAGTCAGTTTCTTTGGACTCAAAAAGTGCTTTAGAAATACCTTCAATATAATTTTCTCTTCCAGGATTAACAGCTTGAACCGTTGAAGCAATCCATTCTTCAGGAAAATGAGAGTCCGATGGGTTTTCAGCTTTCTGTAAATAATCGAGAGTTTTACCGCCAACATAAGAGCGCCATACTCTATTCGGTGAAAATGTAATTAACTGCTCTTTATAATTCATATTAGGCTCTCCAGATTAACGCTGACAAATTTAATTTATCTATGCATCATACAGCAAATGGTTAACCAAGAATCACCTATTTACAAAATTGGTTAACCAAAAAATTGACCTGTCCCCCATAAGTGTTATTCTTCGTAATAAGACTACTTAATAGAAGAAAATTATGAACGCAGCTGCCACTCCCAGAAAACGTCTATACCAAGAAATTGGACAAGGTTTAATAGACCGCATTCTCAGTGGTGAATTTGTTGTAGGTGATCGACTTCCTCCTGAAAGGGAAATCGCAGAACAATCACAAGTAAGTAGAGCTGTTGTGCGAGAAGCGCTGATCATGCTCGAACTACAAAATCTAGTTGAAGTAAGAAAAGGCTCTGGTGTTTATCTGATTAATCAACCTAGTCAAGATCCAGAAGCGGATACAAGCGCTAACGAAAACTCAGATGTCGGTCCATTTGAAATGCTACAGGCGCGTCAACTGCTAGAAAGCCATGTTGCAGAGTTTGCGGCAATGCAGGTCACTAAAAATGATATATCCCGTTTACGCAAAGCATTACAAATGGAATACCAACATTTAGAGAATGAAGATTCAGATTATGATGGAGACCAAATGTTTCATATGGCGATTGCTGAAGCGACTCAAAACAGCGTACTAGTTGATATGGTCAAGGAGTTATGGGATCGCCGTCAAAGTAGCTCTATGTGGCGTCAATTACATTCTCGAATCAAAGATCAAGATTATCGAAAAAAATGGTTAGAAGATCATGAGAAAATACTCTCTGCATTACAAAGACGCTCCCCTTCTGCAGCAAAAGAAGCAATGTGGCAGCATCTAGAAAATGTAAAACAAACGCTCCTTGAGTTATCCGATGTAGATGATCCTCAATTCGATGGATTCTTATTTAACTCTAATCCAGTCGTCGCTAAATTTTAATTATTAAAAAAAGTATAAATGGAAACCTTAAAATTTATTTATAATTAGACCCCCTTTCTAATTTTCTAATACAGTTAATTTATTTGAAAAATACTCAAAAGATACAAGTTCTTTATCTTGATAACAGCTTCCACTTTTTTTAATTAAGCTAGTTGTATAAACAGCTAATTCTTGTGAAATCCCAATAGCAGTATATTCAGAGTTACAATGACTATTATTAATATTATTGCTATCAATATTATTTTCTATAAAGAACAAATAAGAGCCCGCAATGTATTCTATATTCAATATATTAGTATGCGCATGTGTCACTAAACGACATTGTCCTAATTCAGAAAAATTAGGCTGAATAACAATATTTTTATCTGCCTTATTAATACTGATATAACAAAGCCCATCGACAGATACCTTCGCATCAAATAATTCATACTCAGTAGCGTTGGCCGTAACAATATTAAATAACAATGTAATAACTAATAGACGCACAATAACTCCAACATAAAATATGAAAGATCAATTACTTTTTAAAATGAATATCTACATAATCCATCACTTCATGTTCTCTTTTATTTTGTAAGCGCCAATATTGACGTTTACCATGTGCTTTAAAAATAAATTCTCCACTTCGACGAAGTTCTGCACCATTATTAATATGATTAATTTTAGTCAGTAAATCCCCTTCTATTCTTAACTCTCGCTCACTAATAAAAGTCACTTTACCTGTAAAATCCATATAATTAAAATCCGTTCCTATCAACTCATCTTGATAGCCAT
This sequence comes from Psychromonas algicola, assembly GCF_004378355.1. Taxonomy (GTDB): domain Bacteria; phylum Pseudomonadota; class Gammaproteobacteria; order Enterobacterales; family Psychromonadaceae; genus Psychromonas. The sequence goes on along the minus strand of NZ_SNUB01000007.1, from coordinate 109,815 downwards.
TAACTACAATGTCACCATCAATACGGACAAATTCTATTTCGCCTTTATTGCCTTTGTTGAAATTATCCAACCATTGGAGTGTAAAGTCGTGATCGCCTAGTAATGAGTTGTTAATAAAGTCATCAGACACAGTGTCTGCTTTTAATGGCAAGCTAAGCACTAATAAGGTCATCAGACAAAATGATTTGATATATTTCAATTTAGTTTTCCTTTAAAAATAGGTAAAAACGCTAAGGGCAAAATAAAAAATTAATTATATTTTAAAGATAATGAAATTGCTTTGTATTTTTTATCAGAGGGGTATGACTAGATAGGAGAGCTTTGAAAAATTAGGAATGCCTTAAAAAATTTAAAGGGTTTTATTGTTACCAATAAAACCCTTTATTAAGTTGCTCTTCACCGAGGAAGAGCAAGTTATTCATAATCTTATTAAATTACTTTTTTAAACCAGTAAAGTAATCGAAGATTTTTGGCACGTCATTTTGACCAAGACCAGCATCAACGCCAGCTTGTAGTGCTTTAGAAGTACCTTCAGCAATTGGAGACTCAGTACCTAGGTCAGAAACCATTTGTAAGAAGTAACCTAAATCTTTGTTAGCATTTGCTACAGAGAAACCTAATTTTTCTTCGCCGTCTACAGCGTAGAATTTAGTGAATTGCATGAATGGTGAGTTAGATGGACCAGCTGACATAATGTCGAATAATTGCTGACCGTCAACACCTGCAGCTTTTGCAACAGCAAATGCTTGAGACATAGCAGTAACAGTAGTCATACCAATAAAGTTATTGATTAACTTAGTTGTGTGACCAGCACCTAATTTACCTAGGTGGAATACGTTTTCGCCTTGCTCTTCTAAAAGAGGTTTAACTTTGTTGAACGTATCGATATCACCAGCAGCCATGATGTTTAATAAACCATCTTTAGCGTGTGCAGGAGTACGACCTAGAGGAGCATCGATCATGCCACAGCCTTTCTCAGCTAGTGCAGCACCGATTTTGATAGTAGAAGCAGGGATAGACGTACCGAAATCGATAAGTGTAGCGCCTTTCTTGATACCAGCTAAAACACCGTCTTCACCGTGAACAATTTTTTCAACAACAGCTGAAGTTGTAAGACAAAATTCAACAACATCAGATGCAGCAGCTAATTCTTTAGCAGAAGTGAATTGAGTTGCATTACCACGAGCAAGTACAGCATCAACTGCGTCTTGGTTAAGGTCCATAACATTTACTTGGTAGCCACGTGTTTGTAGGTTTTCTACCATGTTGCCGCCCATAAGGCCAAGACCGATGAAACCGATTACTGGTTTAGTCATTTCTAACTCCTGAGTATTTAAGTATGTTTATATTGGTGTGTTTTTCTAGGGACGAAGGATATACGTCTGCGCCTATTTAATCAATCTTTGCAGGCTGGAATTGTCGTTAGATGCGAGTATTTTGATCTATAACAGATCATAAATACGCAATTAGACAGTAATGAATTGTATTACAAGATAGTGAAATTAAACTTTTAATTATATGATTTAATAAAACGTGTAGATTCTTGTAAATACCCCATTGCTTTATAAAATTTATGCGCTTCTTTTCTGTGTTCGCTACTTGTCACTTCTACTTTCACACACTCTTTCTTTAGAAAGTAATTATCAGCTTTATGTAATAAAGCCTCGCCTACTCCTTTTCTGCGTGCACCGGAACTCACCACCAAACTTGTGATCCTTCCAGATTTTCCAGCAGCATGAAATAAAGTTGTGACATGGCAACTGATAAGGCCTACAACCTCATCATCAATAATGGCTACGAATACTTGGTCGAAATCCGAACGAGTAATAAACTTAAGTTTACTTTCAATTAAATCTAATGAGCATTGATAACCAAGTTCATTCATTAAAAGTACAATTTCAGGAGCGTGTTGATATTTTGCAGTCTCTAATATCATTATTTCAATCGACTTATTTTACTCAAACACAGGACGAAAGAAACTGCGTTCATAGCTCACAATGCATTGTGTATCTTCTGCATATTTAAACGCAGCAATACATTCAGCATCAAGCAGAGAATCATTTCTGTATTGTTCGTAAGCCGCTAAACTTGGGAAAGTAAACAAAGCCAAGGCTTTATTATTGACACCTTCTGATGGCAAAAAATAACCGTGATGTTGGCCGCCAAATTTATTCACGAGTGGAATCCAAAGTTTTGCGTAATGCTCGAACTCTTCAAGCTTGTACGGATCAACAACATAATTTAAATAACAAGTAACCAAAATAAATACCTTATTTACAAATCTACGATAACAATGACAATAACAAATAATTGCTATTAATCAACACTCTACAAATAAATTGTTAAAAGATAATTAGATTTTGATAGGAATAACTGAAAAATTTAAGTGATTTTATTAAATTTTATTTAAAAAAAAGCGGGAGCTAAATTCTCCCGCTTGCTATTAATTGTCGAAGTTTGGTTTTCCTTAACCAAGCGCATTTTCATTATTTACCGTAGAAGTAAGAGTCGGTTTTAGTTCTTTCTGTATCGTATTTACCTAATACTGAAAAGCTTAATGTTCCGTTAAAAAATAATGTATTCATAATAGTATCCTTTTGTTAATAATTTATTAATCAATGTCCCAGTGGACAAATTTAATGTAACGCAGATCACACTTTAGATCAATTATTTTATGTACAAAAAACAAATTAAATTTTAGCAGAAGAATAAATAGTGAACAAAAAACATGAAAAACAGTGACCCAAAACAACAAATTACGTAATAAAATTACAAAAAAATAGGATAGCTAAGATTTTTAACTAAGATTTAACTAAATAGATAGGAAATTAAAAAGGTACTTTATTAATTTAGATCAAAGAAAAATAGATAGGTAGTAAAACAGTTATTTTGATCAAAAAATATCGAGATGAAACGTATCTAGCAATAAAGCTTTAGAAAGGAATAAAGATGGGGTTTTCGTTAAGCCCAACGATAGTATATTCACGTTGAGCTTAGTCTTATGGCTGAATCAAGAGCCTTTTTCTTCAGGTAAAAAAATCTTTGATAATTTCAAATAAGCGCGGACGCTGTTTCGCAATTTCTTCAGCAGATAAACCTTCTAACGAATGAGGATACTTCAACCAAGCTTCTGTTTCATGAAGGTAATAGTCAGGAACGCGATCCGTTAAGTTACGAGAAGGCTTGTAATAAGGAACAGCCACTCTTACATCTTCAGGCATATTTAAACGAGTTTTTCTTTGTAGCTCTAAAATAATGGCTTCAATGGAGCGGCCAGTATCAAACACATCATCAACCAATAACAATTTATCATGGTGCTGAAGGTTTTTAACTAAATAGTTCAAGCCATGTACTCTAACTTCTTTTTGTTGTTGATCGATAGCCGCAGCATAAGAGGAAGTACGAATAGCGATATGATCGGAATGTACACCATGAACAGCGAGGAACTCTTGAACGGCAATACCTATCGGAGCTCCACCACGCCAAACAGCAACAATAAAAGTAGGTTTAAATTGGCTGTCTAAAATACTACGCGCTAAAGCATAAGAGTCTTCTAGAAGTGATTGAGCGGTTAAATATTGTTTTTCTGCCATTTGAGTTCCAAGTAAAATATCAAAGATAGCGTGACTAAAGATTGAATATAAATCTCGTTTATGTTCTAATTTTTTGATTAAAACCCCCACAAATCTAACATATAAAGTTGGTAATTTCTTGGCTAAATACAGTGAAAAAATCTTTTTAGATGAAGACACATTAATTGAAGAGTCTTTTCAATTAGCAACGCAAATTATGGCGAGCGATTTTAAACCAACTTTTATTGTTGGTTTATGGCGCGGAGGCAGCTCTGTCGGTATTTATGTACAAGAGTGCTTACAAACATTAGGCGTAGAAACAGATCATATTTCAATCCGTACTTCTTATGGTGGTTTTGATAGCTACCACCACAAAACTGATGGCGAACAACCTATTAATGTTCATGGCCTTACTTATCTTGTGAAAAAGCTCAATGCTGATGACAAGTTACTGATAGTTGATGATATGTATCGTTCAGGTAAGAATGCGGATGCTGTTATTAAAGAGTTAACGCATAGACTTAAACGTAATATGCCAGCAGACGTGCGCGTTGCAACCGTATGGAAAAAAGCGTCATTAATCGAAGGCCAAGGTCCAGATTATTTTGTTAATGAAACTGATGATTGGGTTGTTTTCCCTTATGAACTTCAAGGTTTGTCATTAGAAGAAATTCAGCAGCATAAATCATTTGCCTACCATTCAATTGATCCAGCTTTATTTATCAAAAGCTAATACTTGTTATTGAATAAACGATAAAGGGGCCAGTGATATAATCACCAGCCCCTTTTTTATATAAACAATAAAAAATTAAGACACTTCTCGATGCGGGTTTCGAGGGTCTTCAGTCCAATTCATATACGGTTGTTCCGCAGGTTGTTTTACCATGGTAATACAATTATCTACCGGGCAAGTAATTTCACATAAATTACAACCCACACACTCGTCATCAATCACTTCAAAACTATTAGTGCCATCTGCAAGTGAAGTCAGCTCAATAGCTTGGTGAGAAGTATCTTCACAACTACTATAACAACGCCCACAACCAATACATTTATCTTGGTCAATCTCAGCGATCACTTTGTAATTCATATTTAAGTATTTCCAATCGGTCGTATTTGGAACCGCCATTCCTTGGAAATCGGTAATTTTCTTATAACCTTTAGTGTCCATCCAGTTTGATAGACCAATTTTCATTTCTTTAACGATATCAAAACCATAGATCATAGCAGCAGTACAAACTTGCACACAGCCAGATCCTAACGCCATAAACTCGGCTGCATCATGCCAATTACCAATACCACCTATACCAGAAATAGGTAAACCAGTCGTTTCAGGATCACGTGCAATTTCCGCAACCATATTCAGAGCAATAGGTTTTACCGCTGGCCCACAATAACCACCGTGAGTACTTTTACCATCAACGATTGGACGAGCAGCCATTTGGTCAAGGTCAATACCTGTTATTGAGTTAATGGTGTTAATTAGCGAAACGGCATCAGCCCCACCTTTTTTAGCGGCTCTTGCTGCAAAACGAATATCGGTAATATTAGGCGTCAATTTAACAATAACAGGTAACGAACTATAAGTTTTACACCAGCGAGTGACCATTTCAACATATTCCGGTACTTGCCCCACTGCTGCGCCCATTCCACGTTCAGGCATCCCATGCGGACAACCAAAATTAAGCTCTATCCCATCAGCTCCTGTTTTTTCTACTTTTTCGAGTATATCTTTCCAGATCTCTTCTTCGCAGGGCATCATTAAAGAAACAATCATGGCGCGATCAGGCCATTTCTTTTTAACCATTGTAATTTCTTGAAGATTAATTTCTAAGCTTCGATCTGTAATCAACTCGATATTATTAAAACCAGATACATCACCGTTATGATCATAAAGAGCAGAATAACGAGAAGACACATTAACCGCAGCAGGATCTTCACCTAGCGTTTTCCAAACCACTCCCCCCCAACCTGCTTCAAAAGCACGTTCAACATTATAAGCTTTGTCTGTTGGTGGCGCAGAAGCCAACCAAAAAGGATTAGGAGATTTGATACCTGCAAATTCTATTGATAAATCAGCCATATTATTTCACCTCTGAAGAGTTAAGTTGTTGTTGGATAGCTAATGCAGCTAATTTTCCTTGTTGAACAGCTTCAACGGTTAAATCTTGTCCAACACCTGTGCAATCACCACCAGCAAAAACACCATCAATACTGGTTAATTGATTATGAAATGTTGCAATTTTTCCATTACTAATTGTTGGGATCAGTTGTTCTGCTTCTGGGTAGTTAAGCTTTTGACCTACGGCTTTAAAAATAGCACTACAGTCAATATCAAATTGCTCAGCTTTATCTTCAAGCTTTCCATTTTCTAGATAAGTTTTACGAAAACTCATACCGGTTAATTTGCCATTTTCATCAGTATGAATTTGCTCAGGTCGGCTCCAAGTTTTAATTCTCACTTGATGATCTTTAGCAATTTGCTGTTCGTGTTTAGTCGCGCTCATTTGTTCTTCACCACGGCGATAAACTAATGTCACTTCTTCTGTACCTAGGCGTTTAAGCTGACAAGCAATATCAATGGCAGTATTACCAGCGCCAATCACAACCGCACTATCTTTTGGAATAGACAGTTGTTCAAGGTCAGTGGCTTGACGTAATTCTTTAATGTATTCCACTGAATTAATCACATCAGCATTATCTTCGTTATCTAAACGAAGTGATTGAGTATCTTGCAGGCCGATACTTAAAAACACTGCATCGAAATCATTTTTTAATTGCTCTAAAGTAATATCTTTACCAAGTGCGGTATCTGTATGTAGCGTAATACCGCCAATGCTCAATATAAAATCCACTTCTTTTTGAGCAAAATTTTCAGTTAATTTATATTTAGCGATACCGTATTCGTTTAAACCACCCGCTTTACTTTCTGCTTCAAAGACTTCAACGTCATTACCTAATAAAGCTAAACGATGAGCACAACTCAAACCTGCAGGGCCAGCGCCAACAACAGCCACCTTTTTGCCTGTAGAGGCAGCGCGCTCAAAAGGATGCCCTTCAAAGGTGGCATTATCAGTCGCATGGCGTTGTAACAATCCAATTTTTACCGGCGCTTTCTCTTCTTCTTTATTTCTTACACAGGCTTGTTCACATAAAATTTCAGTAGGACAAACACGCGCACAGCTCCCCCCCATAATATTTTCTTGGTAGATAGTTCTAGCGGCGCCAGTTAGATCATCGGAATGAATACTTGCTATAAAACTAGGAATATTTATTTTTGAAGGACACGCTTTAATACACGGTGCATCGTAACAATAATAACAACGTGAACTTTCAATACCTGCCTGACGAGCGCTTAACGCAGGATTAATATCTTTAAACATTTGGTCTAAAGCTAATTGTTGTTGTGAATAGCTTGTGGCTTTTTCTGTGTTTGTCACCATGAATTCCCCCTATTTATAAATAATAAGATGTCTTTTTCATCTCAAACTTACTAATAAAAAGGCAAAACCCATACCAAAACCTGACCGAGGGGTCAGAATTTTAAATAATAATTAATATTAACCACTCTCAAAGTACTGTTTTTAAATAGAAAAAATGACCATTTAACACACAAAAAAAGTCTTTTTTTATTCTGCCGCAACAGATAAATCTTCTATTAAATTGAAATTATGAAATAATAATGCACCGCAAGAAGGCCGTTGCTACATAATAGTGCAGATAAAAAGAGCAGAGAGATAATGAGCAAAATACAAACATCTACCGCTAAACGTCGTAAAATGTCCGATATTCGTAAAGACAATTTGAAGCAAATTTTGCTCTCTGCGGAGAACTTATTTGCAGAGCGAGGTTATACGAGCACAACCATTTCAGCGATAGCTTCACAGGCGGGCTTACCTAAAGCCAACGTATTGTATTACTTCAAAACTAAAGAAACCCTGTATAAAGAAGTATTAACGCAGTTATTGGTGCTTTGGATGCAGCACATGGATGAGATGACCTCAGAGCAGCATCCTAATGAAGCACTACCTCGTTATATTCTGCAAAAAATGAAGCAGTCTAAACAACATCCTAATGCTTCTCGCATTTTTGCCGCAGAAATACTTCACGGAGCACCTTATTTACGAGAACAATTACAAACGGATTTAAAAGCGCAATTTATTAAAACTTGCCAAGTATTCCATGATTGGATTGCTAAAAAGTGGATGGATCCAATTAGTCCTGAGCATCTTTTATTTTTGATTTGGTCTTCTACTCAAGCCTATTCAGATTACGCTTTACAAAGTAGTTTATTGATGGATAAAGAAGAATTAGGAGATAATGACTTTGAGACGGGACTTGAGCTTATTTCTCGATTGGTCTTAAAAGGTTGTGGAATAAATTTAGTTTAATATTAAAAATAAAAGAGGATAAACAACCACTTGCTTATCCTCTTCAATATAGATCAAAAAATAACTAACACTACACGCTTTCAGCCATCTTAAGCATGGCATTCAGTAATACAGAACTGCCCGCTTCACATTCTTCCTGCGTAGTACTTTCTATTTCATTATGACTAATACCATTTAAACAAGGCGTAAAAATCATACTCGTCGGAGCAAAATCAGCAACATAACAAGCATCATGTCCTGCGCCCGCGATAATATCCATATGCTCGTAACCTAAATCAACGGTAGCCTGACGCACAGCATCAACACAGTCAGTATTAAAGTGAATAGGCTCGTAATACCAGAACGGGTCTAACGCAATATCAACACCTTGTGCTTGAATTTCTGCAATCGCCGCTTTTAACTCTGTATCCATGGCAGTTAACTCTTCATCAATAGGATGACGTAAGTCTAGACTCATCTCTATATTACCTGGGATAGTATTACGAGAATTAGGTAAAACTTGCATAAATCCAACCGTTCCACAACCTGGAGGATGTGCTTTGGCAATCTCTTCGACTTTTAACGTTAACTGAGCACTTGCGATTAATGCGTCATTACGTAAATGCATTGGTGTAGTACCCGCATGGGACTCACGTCCTGTTAACGTTGCGTTATACCATCGCTGCCCTTGTCCACCAGTCACGACACCGATTTGTTTTTCTTCGGCTTCTAAATAAGGCCCTTGTTCAATATGCGCTTCAAAAAAAGCATGGAAGTCTCGCTCTCTAACAGGGTGAGTCCCAGCAAAACCAATACGTTCAAGTTCATCGCCTAAACGAATTCCGTCGACATCGGTTGTGTCTAAAATTTCTTGTAATGTAAAACGGCCAGAAACCACACCAGATCCCATCATTGCAGGCGCAAATCGAGAACCTTCTTCATTAGTCCACACAGAAATTTCAATTGGATGTTTAGTTTTAATATTATGATCATTAAGAGAACGCACCACTTCTAACCCGGCTAACACACCAAAAACACCATCAAACTTACCACCAGAAGGTTGTGTATCAAGATGACTACCTGTGCCTACAGGCGCTAAACTCATATCCTCGCCCGGACGAGTACACATGATATTCCCAACTTGATCGACCTTAACTGTACAGCCAGCTTCTTCAGCCCATTTTATATATAATTCTCGGCCTTGTTTATCTAAATCTGTTAAGGCTAGTCGTCGACAACCGCCTTTTGCAGTCGCTCCGATTTTTGCCATTTCCATTAAACTATCCCACAGGCGGTCACTATTTACTTTTAAGCTTTTCATGATTAACTCCAGTTCAGGGTGAATAAGTTGTTCCAGCGTAAAATACGCCACACGCTAAACAAACGAAGCAATTTCCTTACCAATCGGTCAAGATTTAATGAAATACAACTTTCCCCCTTATTTTATAACCTTCTTGAGAATCGTATAAAAAGTAACTAGCGATCGCGCAATGACTTTATCAACAAAACGCCCCATCAAAGTAACAGCAATGCACCAAAATAAAGCAGGATGCGCTTCTTTAAGTACTGAAATAACATAGTGAATAAAAAACAAACAACCCTTAAGCCTAGTGAAAATAGGGTTTTGAACAAATTATCAAAAATAAACTGTCTGAGTGGTCAACAAATTGCATTAGTGAATTAGTGAATTAGTAGATTTAATCATCATAACGATGCAAATATTAAATCAAGGTAGTACAGCACCACTTTATTACCTTAGTTATTTTTAGGTGCTAAATAAAAGATCGAGGAGTTGTTGAATGAGTTTATTAATAAAAGGCGGCAAGCTAGTCAATGCAGATCAAAGCGTATTTGCAGATGTGTATTGTGAAGATGGCATTATCAAAGCCATTGGTAAAGATCTTGATGTTCCAGCAGGTACAGAAATTATTGATGCGGCAGGAAAACTCGTTATGCCCGGCGGTATCGACCCACATACTCATATGCAACTGCCATTTATGGGCACAGTCGCGAGTGAAGATTTTTACTCAGGCACCGCAGCTGGTCTTGCGGGCGGCACCACCATGATCATTGATTTTGTTATCCCTAATCCTCAACAACCTTTAATGGAAGCATTCGAAACATGGAAAGGCTGGGCTTCTCGTTCAGTGTCTGATTACTCATTTCATGTTGCAGTGACTTGGTGGGACGATTCAGTACACCAAGAAATGGAACAACTGGTTAAAGAAGAAGGCGTTAATAGCTTTAAACATTTCATGGCTTATAAAGATGCGATCATGGCTGGCGATGAAACCTTAGTAAATAGCTTTAATCGCTGTTTAGAAATAGGTGCAATGCCAACGGTACATGCCGAAAATGGCGAGCTTGTTGCGCATTTACAGAAAAAATTATTAAAAGCAGGAATTACAGGCCCTGAAGCACATCCTCAATCACGCCCAACTGAAGTAGAAGGTGAAGCCGCTAACCGTGCAATTCGTATTGCACAATCAATTGGCGTGCCGTTATATTTAGTACATGTGTCTTGTAAAGAAGCCGTTGATGAAATTGCACGCGCAAGACAAGAGGGTCAGAGAGTCTACGGCGAATGTCTTGCAGGACATTTAGAGTTAGACGACAGCGTTTATCACAACACTGATTGGAGTACAGCAGCCGCACATGTAATGAGCCCTCCTTTTAGACCTAAAGGTCATCAAGAAGTCCTATGGAAAGCCTTACAAGGTGGAACAATACAAACTACAGCAACGGATCACTGTTGTTTCTGTGCCGATCAAAAAGCAGCGGGTAAAGATGACTTTTCTAAAATCCCTAACGGAACAGCAGGCGTTGAAGATCGCTTAATGGTGCTATGGGACTCTGGTGTTAATAAAGGTCGTTTAACTGAGAATGAATTCGTTGCCGTAAGCTCAACCAACTCAGCGAAGATATTTAATATCTATCCACAAAAAGGCTGTATTGCTGTGGGCTCAGATGCCGACATCGTGATTTGGGATACTGATAAATCACATACCCTTTCAGCTAAAACACATCATCAAAAAATAGACTTTAATATCTTTGAAGGACGCACAGTAAAAGGCGCTCCTCATATCACTATCAGCCAAGGGAAAGTGGTATTTAAAGATGGAAAATTAAATGTCACAGAAGGCGCTGGTCGTTATATTAAACGCCCTGCTTTCCCATCAATTTTCGAAGCCGTAGAAAAATATAATCAAGACAATGCTCCTTATAAAATAGAACGTTAATAATAAAAACAAGAAGCGAATAGCGGTGTGAATTGCACCGCTCACTTCCTTTCATTCGATAGTAGAAGGAAAATATATGTTGGCAGCTCAAACAGAAATTGAATCAGCACATACCAGTGACAAAACTTATCCGCAACGCGAAATGATTTCAGTAGAAGACTTATCCCTGATTTTTCCAAGTCCAGACGGAGAAGTTAACGCATTATCTAATATTAATTTAAATATAAAACAAGGCGACTTTGTTTCCTTTATTGGACCTTCTGGTTGCGGAAAAACAACTTTACTGCGAGTGATTGCAGACTTAGAAAAAGCCACTTCAGGCGGTTTAAAAGTAAATGGTACCAGCGCAGAAGATGCAAGATTGAATCGATTATACGGATATGTATTCCAAGCACCGGGATTATTACCTTGGCGTAATATTCGCGATAACTGTGCGTTGCCAATGGAAATATCAGCGCAATCTTCTGAGCATCAAACTAAACAGATCGACAAATATCTAAAAATGGTCGGCTTACAAGAATTCCATAATAAATTCCCATGGCAATTATCAGGTGGTATGCAACAAAGGGCTTCTATCGCTCGTGCTTTATGTTTAAACCCAGATTTACTATTAATGGATGAACCCTTTGGTGCGCTTGATGAAATCACCCGTGATCATATGAATATTGAGTTATTACGTATTTGGGCAGAAACCCAGAAAACGGTCATCTTTGTTACCCACTCCATTGCAGAAGCAGTATTACTTTCTACACATATTGTGGTTATGTCCCCTCGTCCTGGTCGCATTATAAAAGTCATTGAAAGCCCGTTACCAAGGCTCAAAACCTTAGCCGTTCGAGACCAAGAAGCTTTTCATACTTTAGCCGCTGAAATTCGCTCAGCTTTAGCCGACGAGCATGCTATCGATTAGTCTCAAGAATCGCATAGAAGTACAAAGGAATCGCCATGTTAACTAAAATAATAGAAAAAAAATGGTTTGCCTTAGTCAGTTTAGTGTTGGCACTGCTTGCACTATGGTATGCCGCAGCGTTAGTGATGAACGGTAAACAAATCATTCAAAATTATGAGCGTAAACATCAAACTTGGACCTACAGCCAAGTGATTGATCAAGCTTACACAGTCAAACGACCAATGCTCCCAGCTCCACATCAAGTGGCTATTGAGCTTAAAAAATCAATTTTCGATAAGTCAGTCACGTCAAAGCGTTCACTTATCTATCACGCACAAATAACACTTAATTCAACACTGTTAGGCTTTGCCTTAGGATCTTTACTCGGTATTTTGATTGCCATTGGCATTGTGCACAACAAAACTTTGGAATCGAGTTTAATGCCTTGGGTGATTGCCTCACAAACTATTCCAATATTAGCCATTGCCCCGATTATTGTGGTTGTGCTTGGCGCAATTAACATCACAGGTGTCGTTCCAAAAGCAATCATCTCAATGTATCTCTCATTTTTCCCTGTCACTATTGCAATGGCAAAAGGCTTACGCGCCTCTGACACCTTGCATGAAGAATTAATGTACACCTACAACGCCAGTGCAAAACAAGTGTTTTGGAAACTACGTTGGTACTCCGCTCAACCTTATTTATTTGCGAGTTTAAAAGTCGCCATTGCAGCGGCATTAGTCGGCGCGATTGTTGCTGAATTGCCAACAGGTGCACAAGGTGGTTTAGGCTCCCGTTTATTAAGTGGATCTTATTACGGTCAAACTGAACAAATATGGGCAGCACTCATTGTGTCTGCATTACTAGGTTCAATATTAGTGTGGATAGTCGGTCTGGTTGAAAAAAGATTGTTAAGTCGTCGTGGAGGGCCTGCTAATGTTTAATCCTATTAAAACAGCCATTTATATCGCGTTCATAGCATTACAATTAGGGTTAGTAATAACTGCTGACGTGGGTTTTTATCAACAAACATCAGCCCTACTATTACTCTGGTTTGCGGTTATTTTTGCAGTCACACAATTATTAAATCAACTGACTTTAGCGAGTGAACAGGAAACGCAATACGCAAAATTTATTAAGCCACTCGTCCCAGCTTTATTTGCCTTTATTTTATTATTAGTTTGGGAAAGTATCGTTAAAGGTTTTGCAGTTTCACCGATTTTATTGCCAACGCCATCGGCTATTTTTGGTGCGTTAATAAGCAATATTCCAACACTTTGGGCAGACTTTAAACAAACCTATTTAAAGGCGGTATTAGCCGGTTATATCTTAGGCAGTTTATCGGGTTTTATCGTTGCGCAATGGGCAGTGAAAAGTTTGTTTTTACGCAATGGTTTATTGCCTTTAGGTAACTTTATGTCGGCTATTCCTATTGTCGGTATCGCACCAATTATGGTGATGTGGTTTGGTTTTGATTGGCAATCAAAAGCCGCTGTCATTGTGGTGATGACCTTCTTCCCTATGTTTATTAATACGCTGGCTGGTTTGCAATCCGTAGATCCCATTCATAAGGATTTAATGCATACCTATGCAGCCAAAAAATCACAAATCTTTTTAAAGTGTCAGTTACCACAAGCGTTACCCTTCATTTTTAATGCCCTAAAACTCAACTCAACATTAGCCCTAATCGGCGCCATTGTGGCTGAGTTTTTTGGTACGCCCATCGTTGGAATGGGATTCAGAATTTCGACTGAAGTTGGTCGAATGAATATGGACATGGTGTGGGCCACTATTGTAGTGGCTGCCATCGCAGGTTCATTAAGTTACGGGGCGTTAGCCTTATTAGAAAAATCACTGCTGTTTTGGCATCCATCATTACGATCGGGTAGCAAGCGTTAATTAATTTAATCAACGGACAAAGGAAATAACTATGAATAAAAATCTAATATCAGCCGCAACTGGCATCGCTTTATTTGCCTCAAGTTTCGGAGCTCATGCAGCCGAGAAATTAAACTTACAATTAAAATGGGTGACTCAAGCACAATTTGCAGGCTACTACGTTGCGCTTGAAAAAAGCTTCTACAAAGATCAAGGCATAGACCTTAACATCAAACCGGGCGGCCCAGATATTGCGCCAGCACAAGTATTAGCCGGTGGCGGTGCTGATGTGATTGTTGATTGGATGCCTTCAGCATTAGCAACACGTGAAAAAGGTTTACCGCTTGTCAACATAGGTCAGGTATACGAAAAATCAGGCATGATGTTAACCTGTTTAAAATCAAGTGGCATTGCCAGCCCAGCTGACTTTAAAGGTAAAACCTTAGGTGTTTGGTTCTTTGGTAATGAATATCCTTTCTTAAGCTGGATGTCGAAATTGAATTACCCAACAACGGGCGGAAAAGACGGCGTAACCGTTCTTAAACAAGGCTTTAACGTTGACCCTATTTTCCAAGGCCAAGCCGATTGTGTATCAACCATGACCTATAACGAATATGGTCAAGTGTTAGATGGTGGCTTAAGTAATGACGAGTTAATGTTATTCAAATACGAGGAAGAAGGTGTTGCAACCTTAGAAGATGGTTTATACGTTTTAGAAAAAAACTTAAAAGATCCTAAAAAAGTAGAAACCTACGCTAAGTTCTTAAAAGCAACGATTCAAGGTTGGGAATGGGCAGCTAAAAACCCTAAAGAAGCCGCGATGATTGTTTTAGAATACGACGACACAGGCGCTCAAACTGAACATCACCAAATACGTATGATGACTGAAGTGGCTAAGTTATTAAGTGATAGTGGTAAAGGAATTGGCTACCTTGAGCCTGCGGCTTATGAACGCACAGTAAAAGTATTGCTTGATAGCGATTCAGCGCCAGTGATCACCAAAAAACCTGAAGGCGCTTATTCACATGTTGTGTTTGATAAGATGAAAGAGCTTTAATCTAAACTGTTGATTTAAAAGCTGAGTTAAACAACTTAGTTAAACAATAACCCAGAGTCTTTATAGCTCTGGGTTATTTTGTACAGAACCTTAGTAAAAGTAATATCAGCACTTTACTTTTTTATCGCGCAGCTCCATTCACAATAGTTAGAGCATACCAGATTCATATTCATCGTCAGTTATAAACATAACCCCAGTCATACCAGCACTTTCTATGGCTTCTTTAATACTTTTATGAACGACTACATGCATGATACTTTCCTGTAAGCGAAATATTTGATGACCAGAAAGCTTACTTTCATCCAAACACATCGCTTCAATTTCTAACACATTGCCTTGTCGGCTTAATATGACGTCAGATTTTTCTAAATCTAATCCGCCAACAATATCGACAATATTAGCAACTTTATAGCCAACTTTTTCTCCGGTAGGGGCATAGGTGACATCTGCATCGAAGTACTGGATATTGTCTACTCCAAGCTTTGTTAACAGATTGACCAATTGATCTGAAAACATCAGCGTTCTTGATGGGCCATGTATGTCACATGGCAAAAATTCATTGCTATCTTTAGCTTGTTTATCTACTAGAAGGTTTATTTCGTATGCTTCAGTTACATCATGAATAAAAACACCATCATTCACAGATAGATCTGGACCTTTAACAACCTCTACAGAGGGTCCAGCCCATGGCGTATCTATAAGCATTAAATAAAAATTTTTGTCATTCATGTGCTGCTACTCTGTTATATTTTATAAGTAATTGCAGGATATCCAAGTAATTTAAATCTTAACCATTTGATTTTATTGTGTTCAACTATTGGATGTCTAGATCTACTTGTCGACAGTGAAATAATAAATAAAATCAATCTAAACTTTATTTACAAAGAGTGACCATATATATCCGCAACTCATTTTTAGAATCCGACTTAATTGTCTTGGTTAGCCTTGCCATTCGCAAGGAACACGTCCCTGCTCATAGCATTTCTCTAAGTACTTAATAAACTCAGATTGATAAGAAGCTATTTTGGCTTTATTAATTAACTCAAGATCATCTGAAATATAAGAGCACACTTCATGACATTCAGTAACCTCCGATAACTTAATAAATATGTCTTCCGTATCAAGTCTCATTTC
The DNA here is from genome assembly GCF_004378355.1 of Psychromonas algicola. GTDB lineage: Bacteria > Pseudomonadota > Gammaproteobacteria > Enterobacterales > Psychromonadaceae > Psychromonas. The sequence continues at coordinate 93,676 of NZ_SNUB01000007.1, read as the reverse complement.
AGAGTCAGGTAGATCATTATTTGCAGAACACCAAGCACTGTCGAAAATATCAGAATCTCTTTTATCTAATATTTCATCAAGTTCACGATTTGTCATTTTGCTTAAGTGATTGATTAAATTTTCCATAATGCCATAATTCTATAGTTTTCATGTAAAGCTAAGGGCTGTAACTTGGACAGCCAGCAGTTTAAAGTACTAAACCAAAGCTATTTTTGCTAGTAAAAAATAAAAACATTAAAGCTGGGCAGCCATTAATTTATTAGCGACAACCTCAAAAAAAAGCGCCGGAACGGAGCATTGAATCATAACAAACTACCTCCTAAATGCAAAAATAAGCATTTCTAAAAGATAGTGTATGTTTTAAATTAATTCAAAATAGATGGGTGTCCACAATTTATGTTATTGCGATCAACTAATGGGTGTCTAGATCTACTCCTAAAATCCTTCATCCGCTCAATAATCAAACGACAAGGTGTTGGTATCCCAACCTTCCGCTTTAACCACTTTCAACCCTGTTAAACCTGCGGCTTTTATTGCCTGAACCACATCATCGGTCATAAAGTATAAAGACGCTTGCCTATCACTGCGAAAGATTCTCGCATCCTTATCAGCCTGCTCCGTTGTAAGACGTATTTCATCAAAGTCGCTAATTTGATCTTCCTCAATCATACACATTTCATATTTTGAACGCTTCATATCAATAATGGGTTGAGTGTTCATCACATTCATTAAGAAGTAGTTGTTTGAGGCCAGATTGCCTTGGTGATCCATAATCTCAACCGGAATATATTCAACTTGATCAATAGAGAATTGGTCAAAAATAGCTCGCACACGCTTAGATACAATTCGCACTAACTTGGTATTGTCAACAAAATCGTATAAGCGAATATTATCTGGGTATGACGGGCTAAATTTTAACCTCACGGTTTCTGGAAACTGTTCAGCAATAGGGTCTCCCTCAAGCAACTCCCAGCTTTCTGGGCAGTCATCAGGAATTTTTTTTATAAGCGCCGAATCTTTTTCACTACATGCGAGCCACACCCAGTAATCATCAATTGTTTTCATGCTCTTATCCTTTAGGTTAGTTGAAACCAGTTTTTCTCTGGGCGAATATAGTCATCTTCCGATCCACCAGTTTCGTTTAATTTGTTGCCTACGGCTTTGTGGCTGGCATCAACATGAACCTAAACGCGGACATCCATTAATTTATATTAAGATGATAATACTGAACCTAAACGCGGACATCCATTAATTTATATTAAGATGATAATACTATATCTGTTATCGACAAACTAAATCAATAATGGGAATAGTTGAGATATGGAAAGTAAGACATTTAATTTATGAGGAAAGAACTAAAATTCATCAATTTTTATATACAGAGAAGCTTAGCGAATGCTAATTAGAAAATTATTATTAATGAAATAAACTATCTATGGATTAATGCAGTCGTAATTGATTTTTACTGGCGACCCAACGTTTACCTGTGTTGCTAGCATAAGCAGCTAATGCTTCTAATGAGCCCACCGCTCCGCGATAATCTTTGCCAAAACTACTGGCTAGTAATAACCAAGTATCATCATCCAAACCAAGCGTAGAGAGTAACCTAGGACGCTGACTTGAAATAACACCACGTTTGTCTTCTCTTATAATACGGCCGCTCCAATCAACTAACTCGATGTAATCTAATAATGAAAAGGAAATGCCTTGTGTTGATTGTTCATTTTCGTCACCCACGAAACCGAATAACAAAATAGATGGGTGTCCACAATTTATGTTATTGCGATCAACTAATGGGTGTCCAGATCTACTCCTAAAATCCTTCATCCGCTCAATAATCAAACGACAAGGTGTTGGTATCCCAACCTTCCGCTTTAACCACTTTCAACCCTGTTAAACCTGCGGCTTTTATTGCCTGAACCACATCATCGGTCATAAAGTATAAAGACGCTTGCCTATCACTGCGAAAGATTCTCGCATCCTTATCAGCCTGCTCCGTTGTAAGACGTATTTCATCAAAGTCGCTAATTTGATCTTCCTCAATCATACACATTTCATATTTTGAACGCTTCATATCAATAATGGGTTGAGTGTTCATCACATTCATTAAGAAGTAGTCGTTTGATGCCAAATTACCCTGGTGATCCATAATCTCAACCGGGATATATTCAACTTGATCAATAGAGAGTTGGTCAAAAATAGCTCGCACACGCTTGGATACAATTCTCAATAACAAGGTGTTATCAACAAAATCGTATAAGCGAATATTATCTGGCTGTGATGGACTAAATTTTAACTTTACGGTTTCCGGGAACTGTTTAGAAATAGGGTCTCCCTCAAGTAGCTCCCAATCGTCTGGGCAGTCATCTGGAAATGTTTTTATAACCGCCGAGTCCTTTTCACTGCATTCGAGCCACACCCAGTAATCATCAATTGTTTTCATGTTATTATCCTTTAGGTTAGTTGAAACCAGTTTTTCTCTGGGCGAATATAGTCATCTTCCGATCCACCAGTTTCGTTTAATTTGTTGCCTACGGCTTTGTGGCTGGCATCAACAAGTTTTTTCCACATTACTGAACCTAAACGCGGACATCCATTAATTTATATTAAGATGATAATACTATATCTGTTATCGACAAACTAAATCAATAATGGGAATAGTTGAGATATGGAAAGTAAGACATTTAATTTATGAGGAAAGAACTAAAATTCATCAATTTTTATATACAGAGAAGCTTAGCGAATGCTAATTAGAAAATTATTATTAATGAAATAAACTATCTATGGATTAATGCAGTCGTAATTGATTTTTACTGGCGACCCAACGTTTACCTGTGTTGCTAGCATAAGCAGCTAATGCTTCTAATGAGCCCACCGCTCCGCGATAATCTTTGCCAAAACTACTGGCTAGTGATAACCAAGTATCATCATCCAAACCAAGCGTAGAGAGTAACCTAGGACGCTGACTTGAAATAACACCACGTTTGTCTTCTCTTATAATACGGCCGCTCCAATCAACTAACTCGATGTAATCTAATAATGAAAAGGAAATGCCTTGTGTTGATTGTTCATTTTCGTCACCCACGAAACCGAATAAAGGTTTTTTAGTAAAAGCGTATTCTAATGGTTTTTCTTTTTGTTGGGCGACACCATGAATGCGTTCATAGGCAGATGTATATTCAGACGTTTCAACACTATCACTCATTTTCGCACGTACTGGATTCAAATCAACATAAGCCATGCAAGTTAATAAAGCATCTTCGTCTAGTAGCGCTTGAGACTTGAACCTTCCTTCCCAGAAACGGCCTGAGCAGTCATCTTCTTTATTAGCTTTACGTGCAATAAATTCGTTTAAGCAACGCATAAACCATGAAATATCAGCAAGTCGACTTCTCCAATTGTCGATAATAGCCAATGCAGCTTTATTTTCTGCTTCTGATATTGTTTGCTTTGATTGCCAACGTTCAACTAATACAGGTTTTGAATATAGCTGACACCAACGCTCACAGACTTCCTCAGGACTTAAATTTTCGTTAAGTGTTTCATCAACATGTAACACCAGATGATAATGGTTAGACATGATAGCGTAGGCACAAATGTCGATATTAAACAATGAAGCAAGGTAATGCATTCGTTCAACAACCCACTGACGCCTATGTTCAAAAGACTTTTCTGTGTATTTATCTTCTCCACACAAATAAGCGCGGCGAACACAACGAGAAATACAATGGTAATAAGGTGTATCAGATAATGATACTTGTGATTGGCGAGATTGAGTCATAACAAACTACCTCCTAAATGCAAAAATAAGCATTTCTAAAAGATAGTGTATGTTTTAAATTAATTCAAAATAGATGGGTGTCCACAATTTATGTTTCTTGGCTAGTTTTAGGAGCAACGAAGTTAATATCAGGTAATAAAGAAGCCTGAACGATGGCTAAGGCATCATTTTTATCTGTTTTTTGATTTTGTCTAACGACTTTAACTAATCTAGGTGAGATTAAGCGTGCATTATGACCATAAGAACTTGCTAATTGAGACCAATAATTAGCCCCAGCACATGACTCAAACACTACTTTTGAAGGGATTAATGTTGATAGATAAGCACTAAATTGTTCCGGTGTCATTTCTGTATTAGATTGCACCTTGTTGTTTGTATAAACACAAACTTGAATAACTTTTACTGCTAAATCAACACCAATAATACTCTTCATATTACAAGACTCCCTAAAGTTTAATGACATGCCATTTCAGCTTAGCTGAGTGGTATGGGGAGTCCAATTATCTTGTTAAATGGAATTTTTTAGACACCTAACTCCATATGATTAATTATTTTTTCTAAATGTGTGTTGGAAAAGTCAGATAAGCACTTAAGCTTAATATAAGATAATTCATATTTTTCATCTGTAAACTCAAGTTCAGGTGGAACTACAACAGTTTTCATCTTTGCTTGATTCGCAGAAAGGATGCCCGAAACACTATCTTCAAATGCAATGCATTTTGAGGGTTCAACATTCAATTTTTTAGCCGTAGATAAATATACGGCTGGATCAGGTTTTCCTTTTATTTCATGTTCCGAAGAAGAAGTAGCATGAAAGTAATGAGAAATATTAAGTTTTTTTAAAACAATAGGAATTAGTTTTGAAGGAGCATTAGTTGATAAACCGATTTTAAAATTCTTTTCTTGAAAAAAGTCTAAAACTTTATGTACTCCTTCCAAAGCAACACCCTCATCAATAATTAATTCTGCTACACGATCAATAACTTCATTTTCGACTTCATCTAAGCTTTTACCTAACCAAGGAAAATGATTATACCAAAACTCCGTTACTTCACGAGTAGTCATCCAAACAGTTTGAGATGAAAGTTCATTAGTTACTTTTACGCCTAAAGATGAAAAAATTTCCTTTTCCGCTTTTTTCCACATCGGCTCCGAATCGATTAACGTTCCATCCATATCAAAAATTGCAGCTTGTATCATACTGATTCCATTTAACGCCAGCCTAAACAGCAGATTGCTGGTGCAGATTTTGCGCCTTTTGTTTATTGCAAAAAATGCGACAGTAAAAGCTGTCGGATTTTAGGCTCTTGTTAGGCATTTTTGTAGTTGAACCATATTTTAAAATATAGCAAAGCAAGAGTAGCTTCCGTAATAACAGCCAGTGAAATACCTATACCAGCAAAACCACGTAGGTATTCTGCACTACCAAGAAAAGCCAATGCAAACATAGAAACTGAAAGACTTAAACATATAGCCTGCCTAGACTCTGAATGCTCAGCATTTCGGCCGAACCAGCTAAATACCGATATTCCGAGAAATAACATTGCAGCCCTTCTACCAATGAAGAAAGCGGAACTATTTTCATCAATATTAAACAACATAAATAATACTTCGGGAATAAGTATAAAAATCACACACAAAGTGAGTGCGATAACGGCTGTAATTATGCTTACTATTTTAAATTTAATCATGCTTCCCCCTGAATGCCTAACAGCTTATTTGACGGAAAATTACTTGTTTCCACAAAAAAAACGCCCATCAATTATTTATAATAAAAATAAACAATACCTGTTCCAAGCATCTTTATCAAATACTTATATATCTCGATTTCTCAAAGTGTTTGTAGAAAGGCGGCATCACAACCACACTGCATATGAACAGTTAAATAGAATAGCTAGAAGCTTTTATGAAATATCCATTTATATGTTCCATGAAGATAAAATGAAATCTTAACCTTATGCTAAAAGAACCATTAAAAATCTGCTAATATTTCCCCTCAATATTTTAGGTGTTCACCAATAATGAATACGTGATGTGAATGCTATGGCCACACTGATATTTAAGGATATAAAAATGGGATTTAACGACTTCGCTAATATTCTGCCAGGAAAAACAACTTATAAGCCAGTAGAACGATTTGCTGCAGAGCATGGGCTCGATTTAGCGGAACTCAAAGCGACAACCACAGCAGTCTTTAAAGAAAGTGGCAAGCTACCTGCTGTCAAACACGTTAATGCTTTTTTCGGTTTGGGGCGCCCACTTCCATTGTTATCAACCAAAAATTACGTTGAACAAATCGAGTTATCACTTAACAATGAGCAAGGTGAATAACATTCACAGGTGGTTTACCTCTTATCGATGTAAAGGGGTAAAACGAAAAAACCTTTAGTCAACAGAATAAGTTCACTAAAGGTTTTAAAATCTAGGCAATTGAAATGCTTTTAATCAATATAGGCTTGTACAGCCTTTTTTATAAAGCAAAGCCGAGTTACTTATCATCAGGGTTTTCATGTAAGTAAGCTTTTTTAGCCAAGTGTTGATTTTGGGTGCTATCGGTCATTTTCACTTTATAGTGTAAACCTGCTTTAGCTAACATATGCGCAGCGACCGGTGCAGTGATCAATAAAAACATACTTATTAATACCTCTTTTAAGCTCACATGCCCCTGTTGAATACTGAAAAATATCATCGACGCTGTCAAAATACATGCAACGCCAAGAGTACTGGCTTTAGTTGGTGCGTGCAAACGGGTAAAGTAATCAGGTAATTTAGCTAAACCGATCGAGCCAATTAACATAACAATACTGCCAAATACCAATAAAACACTCACTATTACTTCTAAAAATACAGTCATCAGCTTTCCTTATTCGATAATATCGCCACGTAATAAGTACTTACAAAAAGCTGAAGTACTTACAAAACCAAGCAGAGCAATCAATAATGCACTTTCATAGTAAATTGCAGAGCCTTGGTGAAGCCCTAATAATATGATCAGCGCAATGCTATTAATGTACATAGTATCAACGGCAATAATCCTATCTGGTGTTGTAGGTCCAATGATTAAACGCCAAGCATTCAATGCTAAAGCACAACAAATGAACGCACAAGCAATCAGTATCGCGTAACTTAACATCCGAAAATCTCCTTTAGAGGCACTTCATAACGCGCTTTAATAAGGCTAATTAATTGTTGCTCGTCTTCAAGGTGCAACACATGCACATATAGCCATTTTCTGTCATCTGACAATTCAACACTCACTGTACCAGGTGTTAATGAAACACTACTTGTAAAAATAGTGAGTGGCACAGGCTCTTTAATATCTAAGGGCACCGCAATAAAAGCAGGTTTTAAAGTGTGATTACTTTGCAATACACGCTTCGCAACGTCGTAATTAGACACCGCGATATCAATTAACAAACGAAATGTATACATTAATGCCTTGATAGGATTTTTTGCAACCGCTTCTTTTTCACTAAGAGGAGCGACAATCCAAGGGATAATAATCGCAAACACGGCACCTAGCACCATATGGCCACGACTAAAATCATGTAAAATTTGCCATACCAACCATAATAATATGCTGTGATAAGGAGTCGGAAACCAAACAAATTTTCGTATTTTATCCATTATTTAGCGACCTCAATAAGTTGTTGTAAGCTTAAACCTGCTTTGAGTTGCTCTGCAGCTAATTGCGTATAATCGCTTACTGTGCCTCCAAAAATAACCATTAGAGGAAGTATCGCAACCAATAAGCCAATGGCTACATACTGAAAGAGATGGCCTTTGGGCGCACTGGTGTTTTCACCATTGGTTCGCCAGAATAATGAAGTACCCGCGCGAGATAAGGCGATCAATGCAATCAATCCAGCTCCTAGTATCAGAGGGAAAACCCACATTGCTTCGGTTGCATTAGTTACTGATTGCAAAATCAATGCTTTACCTACAAAGCCAGATAATGGTGGCATGCCAATTAACGCGATGGCCAATAACACAAAGATAAAGCCTAAAATGCCTGCTTGTGGCATTGATCTCGCGGCCACAAAACGGTCTTCCGCTTGACCTCGTTGTTGTTGAATTAACCCAGCCAGCATGAACATGGCAGCACAAGCAACGGTACTATGTAGCAAGTAATAAATCCCTGCTGAAGCGGCTTGTACCGTATTCAAACTAATGGTCACCAATAGCGTACCCACAGATACAATCACCAAGTTACTACAAAGCACACGTAAACTTGTACTCGCTAGTACTGCAATAGCACCTATAGCAATAGTTAATAAAGCAATCGGCCATAACCATGGCAAGGCAATATTCGCTAACTCACCGGCTTGGTCACCAAACATCACGCCGTGTACTCGCCAAATACTATAAATACCGACCTTGGTCATAATGGCGAATAAAGCGGCGACGGAAGTACTTGTGGTCGAATAAGCTTTAGGTAGCCAAAAATGTAAGGGAAGCATCGCCGCTTTCAAACCAAAAACAGCCAATAGCAATAGAGCGCCTGACTTGGCGATCAATAATTCATCGTTGGATAGTAATGGAATCCTATCCGCCATATCAGCAAAATTAAGTGTTCCTAAAGTGCCGTATAAAGTGCCTAAAGCAAACAAAAACAGTGATGAACCAATTAGATTAAGAAATACGTAATGGATATTAGCCTGTGTTCGTTGCTTGCCTCCTCCGTGGATCATAAGAGAGTAGGAAGCAATCAACAATACTTCGAAAAATACAAATAGGTTAAATGCATCACCAGTTAAAAACGCACCATTAATCCCCATCAGTTGAAACAGAATAAGGGAATGATAAAAAACGCCTGCTTTATCTTCTCCAGCGCTAGCATATAAAATAGCTGCTAAGCCTAAAACAGCACTTAAACAAACCATTAATACAGAGAAAAGATCAGCGACTAATACAATACCAAAAGGTGCGGACCAATCACCAAGTGCATACACTTGAATACCTTGCGCTTCCACTTTGAATAACAAAGAGAAAGCAACAATCACTAAAATAATATTAGCTGTAATACTCAACACTCGTTGTCTTTTTATGCAGTTATTTAAGCTTGGAAAAAGCAGAGCCACAGCGACAAAAAAAGGTATTAACACTGGAAAGATAACTAAATGGTCAAACAAACTCATTAGGATTTTTCCTCAGATAAAGGATCAAAAGCTTCAATGCCATCTACGTGGTCACTACCTAAATCGGCACGTCCTCGCATTGCTAGAATCACAGCAAAAGCAGTCATTGCAAAACCAATTACAATGGCTGTTAATACTAAAGCCTGCGGTAGTGGATCGGCGTAATTTTCACTACTGCTAAGTACTGCTGGTGCACCTATGGTTAATCCACCACTGGCAAATAAAAATAAATTAACAGCGTAAGACAATAATGTAAGGCCAATCACTAAAGTAAATGTATGACCTCGTAGCATTAAAAATATGCCGCAGGCGCTCATGAAGCCGACACAAATTGCGTAGACTAATTCCATTATCTTTCTCCTACTGTAAGTCGTTCTTTGGTCGTTAACTTACCTAAGCTTGCTAATATCAGCAATGTCGCACCAATTACGGTGAAGTAAACACCAATATCAAATACCAATGCACTAGCAAGTTCAAATTTGCCTATCCAAGGTAACGACACATATTCAAACCAAGATGTTAAAAATGGTCGATCAAAAATCCAACTTCCTAAACCAGTTAATCCGGCGGTTAATAATCCAAGCGCAATCATATAGTGGTAACTAACACTGACCCTCTTAGCCATCCAATCAACGCCGTGCGCAAGATATTGTTGAATTAATGCGATAGACGTAATTAACCCCGCAATAAAGCCACCGCCAGGTAAGTTGTGACCACGCATAAAGATATAAGCAGAAATTAGCAAGAACAATGGCAATAGGCTTTGCGAAACAACCGATAATAATATTGGGTATTTGTCTTTAGCCCATGGGCGTCCATCGTAATCTTTAATACGCATTGATAAACGCATGCGAGCAATTAATTTGTGAATACCTAATGCAGCAATACCAAGTACAGTAATTTCACCAAAGGTATCAAAACCACGGAAATCAACCAAAATAACGTTAACAACATTAGTACCTCCACCGCCTGTTTTTGCATTGGCTATGAAGAATTCAGAAATACTGTCTAAAGGATGCGTCATTAACGCAAAACAAATGCTACCAATAATACAGCCTATAAATGCCGCCACGGCTAAGTCACGTACAAAATGACTAGGACGACTTCTACTGATTGGCGTTTGTTGAGGGAAAAAGTAAAGTGCTAATAATAATAAAATCACAGTTACAATTTCTACCGAGAGTTGAGTCAAGGCGAGATCTGGAGCAGAGAAGTAAGCAAAGGTGATTGATACAACTAACCCTACTAAAGATAACATTAACAAAGCAATAAGACGGTAATGACTCCAAATGATGGTTGCTAGTGAACCTGCAATGATCAAAATAGCAGAAATCAGCACGGCACCATTGATTGGAGTGCCAGGTAAACTTCCCTTGGTCATATCCAGGTCAAATAAAGGAGGAGCAATCAGCAATAATGCGAAAAAGCAGAGACAAAAAGCATAACGTTGTAAAGAGCCTGTCTCCAGTTTCATCGTTATATTTTTCGCCCAGTTAACACTGGCTTGAATACATCTTTCAAATACAATTTTTGCATCGATATCTGGGAACAACCCTGAAAATTTGAATAGATGTTTACGATTCAAATAAATGGCTACACCGCCCATAGTTGCTAATGCACTCATTAGTAGTGGTAGGTTAAATCCATGCCAAAGGGAGAGACTGTATTCTGGTAGTGAATGATTAAGCACTGCCAGTGATGCGCTTTGCAGCAACGGCCCAACAGTCGCTTGAGGAAAAATACCAACCAATAAACAGATTGCGACTAAAATTTCTACGGGCACACGCATATAACGAGGTGGCTCGTGAGGTGTTTTAGGTAGTCCCTTTGGTTCGCCATTGAAGAATACATCGTGAATAAAGCGCAGAGAATAAGCAACAGAAAATGCGCCAGCCATTGTCGATAACACAGGAATCAACCAAGACATCGCACCTAAAATACTCTGGTTTAAAGTTTCAGCAAAAAACATTTCTTTAGATAAGAAACCATTCAACAGTGGCACACCCGCCATAGATGCAGATGCAGCCATCGCTAACGTTGCGGTAATAGGCATGTATTTCCATAACCCATTAATTTTACGCATGTCTCGAGAGCCTGATTCGTGGTCAATAATACCTGCAGCCATAAATAATGACGCTTTAAAAACGGCATGATTCATAACGTGAAAGATCGCTGCAATCGCAGCCAATTCAGTATTTAAACCCAATAGCAATACAATTAAACCAAGGTGACTAATGGTTGAATAAGCTAACAACCCTTTTAAATCATGTTTGAATAGAGCACTGTAAGCGCCTAATAATAAAGTGAATAAACCAGTTAACGAGACAACTACAAACCACACATCAGTACCCGCTAATACTGGATAAAAACGAGCTAACAAGAAAATACCGGCTTTTACCATGGTTGCTGAATGTAAGTAAGCACTAACAGGTGTAGGGGCTGCCATCGCGTGTGGTAGCCAAAAATGGAATGGGAATTGAGCAGATTTAGTAAATGCGCCAATTAAAAACAATCCTAAAATAGCTAAATAGTAAGGGCTCTGTTTGACCAACTCACCACTATTAAGTACCACGTCTAACTCATAACTACCCACGACTTGGCCTAATAGAATGATCCCTGCAAGTAAGGCTAAACCACCAGCACCTGTGATGGTAAGCGCCATTCGAGCACCTTTACGCGCAGCACTATTGTGCGACCAAAAACTTATGAGCAAGAATGAACTTATACTGGTTAATTCCCAGTAAAACCAAAGTTGTAGCATATTGTTTGACATAACAATGCCAAGCATTGCCGTCATAAACATAATTAAATAGCAGTAAAAACGCCCCATATGATCTTTTTCAGATAAATAGTAGCGCGCATATAAAATGACAAGTAAACCAATACCCAAGATCAGTAAACTGAATAATGCGGTTAATCCATCGAGTCGAAATGATAACGACAGGCCTAATTGGGGGATCCACTCAATGCTTTTGCTAAAAGACTCTCCAGCAAATACTGCTGGCAAATCGAGGAAAATTAAGCAAAGTGCTAAGGCTGGAAGCACTGCTGTGGCTAGCGCACATGCGCTACGATTAAGTTTATTGGTAAGTAAAGGAACGATAATTCCCAACATGGGTAAAAATGGCACCCAAAAATAATGCATTTAAGCGAAGCTCCGTTAACTAAGTGGTTAGTATTTCAGAACAACGATAGTGATTAATTAGATAAAAATCAATGTTTTGTTATATCTAATCTCGTTAAGTTACTGATTGTTTACTATTTTTATTTTTAGCTTAAGTGACGATTCGTTTTGAAGGGGAAATTAAACTTAGAGGTTATTCTCTTTAGTAAATTTTCAATAAAGAAGTGAGCGTACTTTTAATGATTTACAAGGCTAAAACTAAAAAACCTTTAGTAAACTTAATAAGCTCACTAAAGGTTCTATTTATACCAATCATAGTAAGTAACTGATCTATTTTACTTGTTAAAATGGCTTATTTTTTCGTTGTAAGTTTCGTAAAGGGAACAACCATTTACATCAACTTACGCCTCAAACTAAGCTATTTTTCCTGCGCGAAATTTAGATCAGTTATTTAATACAATTGGTATTAGATGTAAATGACTTAGTTAAACGCTAACCCAAAATTAACTCGGGAAAGACATACTCACACCTTCACGTACGCCGCTTGAAGGCCAACGTTGTGTAATAGTTTTACGTTTAGTGTAAAAACGCACACCATCTGGACCGTAAGCATGTAAATCACCAAACAATGAACGCTTCCAACCACCAAAGCTGTGATAAGCAACTGGCACAGGTAATGGTACGTTAATGCCAACCATGCCTACTTGAATATTATCGCTAAAGTAACGTGCCGCTTCACCATCACGCGTAAAGATACAGGTGCCGTTACCGTATTCATGATCGTTAATTAAAGTCATGGCTTCTTCCATGGTTTTAACGCGCATGACTTGTAATACTGGACCAAAGATTTCAGCTTCATAGCTTTCCATCGTTGTTGTGACATTATCAATTAAAGTCGCGCCAACAAAGAACCCTTGTTCATGACCTTCAACGGCGATATCGCGACCATCAACCACAATCTTAGCGCCCTCTTTTTCAGCACTGGTTATATAACCTTGTACTTTTTGTTTATGCGCCGCACTGATCACAGGGCCAAAATCATTGCTCGCATTATCAAAAGCTCCCACTTTCAAGCTTTTCATGGCTTCGCTCATTTTAGTGACAAGTGTATCAGCCGCTTCATCACCCACTGCAACCGCCACTGACAATGCCATACAACGTTCACCACATGATCCAAAAGCAGCGCCCACTAATTGATTAATGGCATTATCCATATCAGCATCAGGCATAATAATCGCGTGATTTTTTGCGCCACCTAATGCTTGGCAACGTTTACCATTTGCATTTGCGGTGGTGTAAATATATTCAGCGATAGGCGTTGAACCTACAAAGCTCACTGCTTTTATATCTTGATGCGTTAATAACACATCCACCGCTTCTTTATCACCATTAACAACATTTAACACTCCATCAGGTAAACCTGCTTCATGTAATAACTGTGCAATATACAGTGTTGAAGAAGGATCACGCTCCGACGGTTTAAGAATAAAGGTATTACCGCACACAATGGCTAATGGGAACATCCACATTGGTACCATGGCAGGGAAGTTAAATGGCGTAATACCAGCGACTACACCAAGAGGTTGAAACTCACTCCAAGAATCAATATTAGGGCCTACATTTTTGCTATGCTCGCCTTTTAACAACTCAGGTGCACCACAGGCATATTCTACGTTTTCAATACCACGCTGTAATTCACCTGCTGCATCGTGTGAAATTTTACCGTGCTCTTGACCAATTAATTTGCAGATAGTGTCTGCATTTTTTTCTAGCAATTCTTTAAAACGAAACATGACTCTTGCACGTTTATTTGGCGGTGTATTGCGCCATTCTGGAAAAGCGGCTTTTGCTGAAGCAATCGCCTCTTCTACTGTTTTTTTAGATGCTAAGGCAACTTGCTTATCAACACCACCAGTAGACGGATTGAACACATCTTGAGTGCGTGTATTGGTGTCGGTGATCATTTCGCCATTAATTAAATGGCCTACTAATGCTGTCATCATTTCTTCCTAATAAAGTGTGTAATATAAATGGGTTAACTTAATTCAAATTCAGTTACGTTAATTCGTTATTCTGTTGCGTTGAGGGTTTCACCCAAGGCATTAATTAAACTATCGATTTCGCTCGCTTCAACGGTAAACGGTAAACCAAGTTGGATAGTGTCACCGCCATAACGTACATAGAAACCTTTTTTCCACATGCTCATTGCAATTAAATAAGGACGTAATGCCGGTTCATTACCTTTAGCAGCAATGGTTAATGCACCAGCAAAACCATAGTTACGAATATCGGTAACATGTTTACAGCCTTTCAAACTATGCAGTTTTTCTTCAAACAAGGGCGACATGGATTTAACGCGCTCCGGTAATTTGTCTTTGGCTAAAATATCTAACGAAGCTAATGCAGCAGCACAAGCAATAGGATGCGCTGAATAAGTGTAACCATGTGGTAATTCTTGCATGTAAAAAGGGCCACCTTTTTCCATAAACGTATCGTAAATATCTTGCTTAGCAATCACGGCACCCATAGGGATTGCACCGTTAGTTAGCTGCTTCGCGGTCACCATAAGATCTGGCACCACACCAAATTCTTCAGCGCCAGTATTTGATCCCATACGACCGTAGGCAGTGATCACTTCGTCAAAAATCAATAGGATATTATATTTATCGCAAAGTTCACGTAGACGTTTTAAATAACCGACAGGTGGTGGAAGTACCCCCGCAGAACCAGACATAGGCTCTACAATTAACGCGGCAATATTTTCAGCATTATAAACGGCAATCATATCTTCCAATTCATCCGCTAAATACGCCCCTTCCGCTGGCATCCCCTTAGTAAATTTATTTTGTTCTAATAAGGTGTGTTTGATATGGCTTGCTTCAACACTGCTACCATAAATAAGGCGATTAGCGCCAATACCGCCCACGCTAAAGCCACCAAAATTAACACCGTGATAACCTTTAGCACGACCAATAAAACGCGTTTTACTTGGCATTCCTTTTTTATGCCAATAAGCACGCGCCATCTTCAATGCCGTTTCAACTGAATCGGAACCTGAGCCAGTGAAGAAAACACGATTCAAACCCTCTGGTGTAATTTCAGTAATACGATGTGCTAGTTCAAAGGCTTTAGGATGTCCAAACTGAAATGCAGGCGCATAATCTAATTCCGCGGCTTGTTTGCTAATGGCTTCGGTGATTTCAGGTCGACAATGCCCTGCACCACAAGTCCAAAGCCCGGATAAACCATCAAAGATTTGTCGACCTTGAGCATCGGTATAATATCTATCTTTAGCGGAAACAATGATTCTAGGGTCTTGTTTAAATTGGCGATTACCTGTGTATGGCATCCAATAGCTATCAAGCTGTTGTTGGTTTAAACCAGCATATTTAGCATCTTCATTAATGTTCGACATTTACTTCACTCCCTTTAACAGCGAAGACTGCGTTCTTATTCTTGTTAGAGCAGTCAATTAATTGAATTAAAGTATCTAAGGATTATTAGGTAACGTAAATTCAATATTATTAAAGTTAAGTTAAGTAATTACTTATCTAAAAAATTATCTTATAGTGAGTAAAGTTAGATTTGATGAAATGGATAAAAACAGATGAAGCAAGCTAAAAACTTATTACCCAGACAACTTGGCGATACACATATTCGTTTGTTACGTGTTTTTAAAACAGTGATTGAATCCGGTGGTTTTGCTGCAGCCGAAGTGGAACTTAATATCAGTCGCCCTGCTATTAGCTTAGCAATTACTGAGCTTGAGTCGTTATTAAACATGCGTTTGTGTCAACGCGGTCGTTCTGGATTTGCTATCACAGAACAAGGCGCTCAAGTTTATCATTCTGCATTGCAATTATTAGGCAGTTTAGAAACCTTCAAAGCACAAATTAATGCGATCAATACAGAGTTAGTAGGGGAATTGAATATTGGGATCACCGATAATATGGTGACTATTCCACAAATGAAAATTACCCAAGCCTTAAGCGCATTAAAATTACGTGCACCCGATGTCATTATCAATATCAGAATGATTCCGCCTAATGATATAGAAACAGCGGTATTAGACGGAACTTTACATATTGGCGTTGTGCCAGAATTCCGTACTTTACCCGGCTTGAATTACACTAAATTATATAAAGAACGATCTTTATTATATTGCGCTAATCAACATCCTTTATTCGCTCAAAATCTCAATGCAATTAGTGATCAAGCGTTAGGAGAATACGATGCAGTGGTACCAAATTACCCACAATCTGCGGATATAAAACAGCAACAAATCATGTTGAATGCCACCGCAACCAGTACTGACCGAGAAGGGATTGCCTTCTTGATTTTGAGTCATCGTTTTATTGGTTTTTTACCCACACACTTTGCAAAACGTTGGGTTGTAAAGGACCAATTAAGGGCAATTGGCGAGCACAATAGAGGTTTTGATACCCACTTTTCAGTGATCACTCGGAAAGGTGCCGTTGATAATTTAATTTTAAATGCTTACATGGAAGCACTTGTGAATGTAAAGTAAGCTATTCAGTAACTATCAAGTAATAATAGAATAAACTTCACATGCCATTAAATAGGACACACTATGAGAGAGATTGTTTTTCCATTCCTTGAACACACAGGTGCTGAATTAAAAAGCTTCTCTAAAGGTAAAGCGGAAGTTGAATTGCATGTAAAATCTTATCATTTACAACATAAAGGCTTTGTACATGGTGGCGTGATTTCGACATTAATGGATAACACGGGTTGGTATGCCGCGGTTTCAGCATTAGAAGAAAATTACACAGCTGTGACTATGGAAATAAAGATAAACTACTTAAAACCTGCATTAGGAAAGTATTTACTCGCTTCAGCAGAAATCAAACGTCAAGGTCGTACCACTTCATTTGTCACCATAGAACTTCATGATGATAAAAATGCATTGATTGCTTATGCCACTGGTACTTATGCGATCATAGAAGATCAATAAACCGTGATGATTTAGATAAGAAGCAGGAAGAATAATGCATTTTTACTATTTCTTTCTGCTATTTTTGAAACAATACATTTTTTCGTCAGCTTCTGATAACAATGATTCAATAGAAATGTGTTTCGTATAATCAAATTCCACAATACCAAATGAAAAAGACACATCGATTTAGTACTACGTGCCCGCAAAATGATGTTTCTCTAGAAGTCTCTTTAATGGAAAGGCCTACACATGATTTAAACCACTGACGATTTTCATCAATAAGACTGACAACCGCAATAGGGACATTAAACATACGTTTAGCCATGCGAATTAATCTATCAAAACATTCTTCTTCATGCGTATCTAAAATATCGAGAGTTCTAAGTACTTCGAGTCTTTTCATTATGTGGTAATTTAAGCTTTTCCATCGACTCGTCCTACTTTCTTCAAATAGATAATAAAGTGATTTCAAATGTCAAAATCACTTTTAATTTTTTAATAAGTATACAATTAACTCTCAAATTAATTGTTCAAATGATAGCAAAATACTTAGTATTACGGCTTATTATTCACTGTTGCAACTTGATGATAATGATATCTTATTGCATTATAAATGCGTTTGCCTGCAGATTAATATATATGCCAATTGCAATAACAAACCAAAGCCAAAACAACAAAATATTGACAACCCACCCTAATTATCAACAAAAATAACACCAAGCAACAGCAACAAAGCCTGAGAAGCGGATAATTTCAATTAAAAACGAATAACCACATCCATTTTAGTCGACATTGAAGCACTTAATGTTTGTTTTTTACTATTAGCTAAAACCACAATTCCATTATGTTTTGCTATATTTTTAAACAGATTATTAAGGTCAAAACCGTTGTCTCTTTCATGGGAATTCTTTACTGCAGTCTTTTTATCAAACAATAGCTCTGAACTTTCAAAAATCAGAATATCTCGGCTATTTCGAGCGCCTGCAAATAACTCACCCACTTCAATTTCTGATGCTTTATCATTAATTGCACTAGACTGTTTAATTTTGTTATTGGTATGTGATGCTAAATCTGTCGCAGCAGCGATTAATTGTTCGGCATTTGCACCATTAAAAGTGATCAAAAATCGTGTTTTATGGTTTGCAATTTGCAGCATATCGCTTAAAAAACGATGGTAACTTTTACTTTGGTAATCGACTATTAGCATTAATATTCCTATTTACATTTTAATTAATTATTGATTGATATTTTATGGCGATAGTTTAACAGCTTCTTTAATAAAGCTTCATTTCTTATTCAACAATCAAGGTTGAATTTAAGGTAATACTACAATTTAAAAAAAACAACCTTGTAAAGAGAATAGCTATCAATCACTATACAAAGAGAACCGATCAGTCCTCACAAAGCATTTAGAATAAAATGCTTAACAATATTTAAAATAAACCTTATTAATAGGCTCTAACAGAAGGAATAAATATGTCGTTACTTAAAAGATCTAAAACCTGGTCCAGCATTATTTTGCTTGCTAGTGTTATATGTATTGCTGCAATTATTGTGGCTATTTTTGGTGTTCGAGGAGAATGGATTGGCATTAGAACCGCATTCACTACAATTAGTTACGCTTCACAAGCTGCCGTTCCTATTTTACTTACAGCTATTTTAATATTGGTACTAGCACGAGGAGATCTTAACTCACGTATTAAGAGTGGGTTAGCTGTTCTTTTATTACTTGCTCCAGTTATTAATCAATTTGCAAATCAACCAGAAAAAACACCACCGGGTCTCCCATTAAATGACATTTCAACAGATACAATAACACCACCAGTTTTTGATGCTGTTATAGCCTTTCGTCCTGTAAAGAGTAATACCATTGAGTATCCAGGCGCAAGCGCCGCAAAAAGACAAACAGAGTTATTTCCTGATATTCAACCAATACAATCATCATTAACAACAGAGCAAGCTTTTAACCTTTCGTTAAAAATAGCTGAAAATAATGATTGGGATATTGTCGCTAAAAATTTAGAACAAGGAATAATAGAAGCGGTTGCATCGACGCCTGTTTTTAGTTTTGAAGATGATGTAGTTATTCGTATTCAAGCAATGAATTCTGGGAGCATTATAGATATCCGTTCTCACTCTCGCATTGGACGAGGCGATCGCGGTAAAAACGCACAGCGCGTTCGTGAATTTATTAAACAATTTAACCAAGGTTAATTACATTCAAAAAATAGCAGATTTAACTTATTTTTACGTAGTTAAATATAGGATTAAATCTGCTATTTTTTCTGATTTCATTTCTGTTCAATATCTTTAAACAAATTTGAGTTCCACTGTCTTAGCGCTAATACCATAGTGCTACCCGCTCTTTCCTCCATTGCAAGGCTTGTGTCTTGTTGTTTATGTTCAACAAATTCATTACTTAGTTTCTGCATTTTCTTTTGTAGTTCAGCATTAGAGCCTAAAGATAATAAACCATTTACGACGATAAGCTTTTCTGTAGATTGATTAAATCGGCTACTAAAAAACTCTTCTTGAACACGTTGTAAGAAAAAACGTTGGATAGGTCCATCAGGTAACCACGCAAAGTTTTTGGTAATCAATAATTTAAAACGATTGCCGGGTAATAAATCAATAATCTTTAACTTATCTAATTTAGCTAACTTTTGAATTAACTCATGCTCTGTGATTGTGTATTTATCTAACAAATTCTCATAGGTAAAGCCATTAATGACACACACTGTCACCAGTAGTAACAAAAGATCATCTGCAATTTTTTGCTCTTGGGTAATGCTTAACTTATCGATTTTATTGCTTTTAATCGACATCGAAAACACTAAATCAGATAAAGTAATATCAATCATATCGCAAATGCTTTCTAACCGACTTAGGCTGATTGTTTCGTCACTAAATAAGCGTTTAACCGATGCATGGCTAAGATTTAGGTGTTGAGCAACATCTAAATAGGTTTTACCATGTGCTTTAAGTTGAGATTTTAATGCACTTATCAACACTTGACCCTGTGACATATAAGACCTTTTTAATGATTTGGTATTACAATGTAATACCAAAGAGTTTGTATGAGTAGACTTTTTGTAAATGACTTGTTCAATTTATGCAGTCGATCATAATCAATGCAATTGTCACATTATAACTATTTTAAATTAAAGGATCAGCATGAATAAATTAGCAAAAATAAAAGGGGCATGGCCATATCTATTTGCCGTTTTCCTTAATTCATTTGTCGATTTAGGGCATAAAATCATTATTCAAAATACTATTTTCAAATCATACGATGGTGAGTTACAAGTTATCTTAACAGCATTGGTAAATGGCTTAATTTTATTACCTTTTATTTTATTGTTAACGCCTGCTGGTTTTATATCTGATAGATATCCAAAAAACAAAGTCATTCGAGCTTCCGCTTGGGTTGCTGTATTAATCACTTGTGCCATCGTGTTTTGTTATTACCTTGGTTGGTTCTGGCCTGCTTTTGCAATGACTTTTTTATTAGCAGTGCAATCCACTTTTTATTCGCCTGCAAAATACGGATATATCAAACCATTATTTGGTAAAGAAAAATTAGCTCAAGCAAATGGGTTAGTACAATCTATTTCAATTATTGCCATTCTTGCTGGTACTTTAGTTTATTCTTTATTGTTTGAAATCTTGTATGAAAGTACGGCAAGCTCACCGTCAGAAATATTAATAGGCATGGCTCCACTTGCTTGGTTATTAGTAATTAACTCCCTCATTGAATTAGTCATGGCGTATCGTTTACCCACACTTGAAAAGAATATTTCAACGCCTAAATTTGAATGGCCAGTGTACCGCCGAGGCGGCTACATGAAGGAAAGCCTTAGTCCTTTTTTACAACGTAAAGTGATTCGCCTTTCTATTATTGGTTTAACCATGTTCTGGTCTATTGGTCAGTTATTACTTGCTAGTTTTCCTGCTTACGCAAAAGCAAATTTTGATATCACCAATACCTTAGTGATTCAAGCAACCTTGGCAACAACCGGTATTGGTATTGCCTTGGGTTCATGGTTTGCAGGCAGAATATCTAAACATCATATTGAATTGGGTTTAATTCCCGTTGGAGCATTAGGTGTCGCTATTTCATTATGGCTACTACCAACGATGGAGTCGTCAACCACGCAAGCTTTATGTTTCTTAGTGATCGGATTAATGGGCGGTTTATTTATTGTCCCACTTAATGCTTTGATTCAATTTAGCGCTAAAAATGATGAAATGGGTAAAATATTAGCCGTTAATAACTGGGTTCAAAACTTAGGTATGGCTTCTTTTTTATGTTTAACCGTGGCTTTTTCAATCTTCGGTTATGACAGTCAATTCTTATTATTCTTTACCGCTATTGTCGCTATTTTTGGCGGCGTATATACAGTTTATAAATTACCTCAATGCTTAGTTCGATTAGTGCTTAGTTGGACTATTTCACGTCACTATAAAGTGGATGTTCAGGATATGAAAAATATTCCAGAGCAAGGTGGCGTGTTACTTTTAGGGAACCATATCAGTTGGGTTGATTGGGCTATTTTACAAATTGCATGCCCACGTCCAGTTCGCTTTGTTATGGATCGAACTATCTACAACCTTTGGTATTTAAAATGGTTTTTAAAAGCATTAAATTGTATTCCAATTGATACTTCAGCATCGAGTAAAAGTTCTTTAACTGCCATTGCTACAATGTTAGATAAAGGTGAAGTAGTCGCATTATTTCCAGAAGGCAGTATTAGTCGTAATGGCCATCTTGGTGAATTTAAACGTGGTTTTGAATTAGCTTGTAAGAAAGCAGAAAACCCAGTGGCGATCATTCCTTTTTATATTCGTGGGTTATGGGGAAGTAAATTTAGTCGTTCATCAAACACCTTAAAAGCCCAACGTACACAAGGTATGTTTAGAGATGTGATTGTGGCTTTTGCTCCGGCAATGGATCAAACCACTCAAGCGCAACAGGTTAAACAAGCGGTATTCGAGTTATCAGTAAAATCTTGGACAACGCATACTCAAAAATATCCAGATATTAGTCGCACTTGGATTGATACCGTCAAACGTCAATCAAATAAACAGGCGCTTACCGATAATATGGGCATTAAATTATCGGCAAAACAAGTATTAGTGGGCGCAATTAGTTTAAGTAAGTTGATAAAAAAATCGACGACAACACAAAATGTAGGATTGTTGTTACCTACTAGCAGCGCAGGTGTATTAGCCAATATGGCGACGTTATTAGCAGGTAAAACCATTGTTAATTTAAATTACACGGCGAGCCAGCAGTCTTTAGTAGAAGCACAACAGCAAGCTAACATTAAACAAATTTATACATCTAAACGTTTTCTTAAAAAGCTAGAACAACGAGGTGTTGATCTCAGCCCATTATTAAATGCCGTTGATGTAATTTATATCGAAGATATGCTGAAGAAAATCAGTAAAGCACAAAAAATAGCTCGATTAATTGCAGTGACTATCTTACCAGCAAGTATTTTGAAATTAATCTATGCGCCAAGTATGAAACAAGACCAAGTTGCTGCTATTTTATTTTCAAGTGGTTCAGAAGGAGCGCCTAAAGGTGTCATGCTCACTCACACCAATATTTTGGCAAATTTAAAACAAGTGGCCGATGTATTAAATACGCAAGCTTCCGATGTTGTTTTAGGATCATTACCTTTGTTCCATGCCTTTGGTCTAACTGTGACTCAGTTCCTACCTTTAATTGAAGGCGTGCCTTTGGTTTGTTATGCAGACCCAACGGATGCCGCTGGAATCGGTAAAATCGTTGCACAAAACAAAGCAACAATCATGTGTGCAACTTCAACGTTCCTTCGCTTATACAGTAAGAATCGTAAACTAGAGCCTTTGATGTTTGATTCTTTACGTATTGTTGTTGCAGGTGCTGAGAAGCTAAATGCACAGGTAAAAGTAGAATTTGAGAATAAGTTTAAGAAGGATATTTTAGAAGGTTATGGCACTACAGAAACAACGCCTGTCGCCAGTGTTAATATGCCTGACCATTTAGATCCAAAGTCTTGGCAAGTACAAGTTGGCGGTAAACAAGGCACAGTGGGTATGCCATTACCTGGTACTAGTTTTAAAATTGTTGATCCTAATACCTTTGAGCCATTAGCAACTGGTGAAGCAGGTATGGTACTGATCGGCGGTGCCCAAGTCATGCTAGGTTATTTAAACGATCCAGAAAAAACGCAACAAGTGATTAAAAATATTGACGGACAACGCTGGTATGTTTCAGGCGATAAAGGTCAACTCGATATCGATGGATTTTTAACTATCGTCGATCGTTATTCTCGCTTTGCTAAATTAGGCGGTGAAATGGTCAGTTTGAGTGCCATCGAACAATCCATCATTGAAGCGAATAAAACTGATATTGAATTAGTGGCAGTCAATCTACCTGATGATAAAAAAGGGGAAATTGTAAGCTTGTTATATCAAGGTGAATTAGATGTCGCTGCGGTTAAAAAACAAATGCTAGAAAATGGTATTAACCCGTTAATGCTCCCTAAAACTTGGCATCAGGTTGAGCAAGTTCCAAAATTAGGATCAGGTAAAACTGATTTTAGTCAGGCTAAAGTACTGGCTATTTCACTCATTTAATCATTAAGCACTTGATGATTAACTTATTAAGCACCTTAATAACTTTAAGGTGCTTAGATTATCCTCCAACATTTAATTCTTTATTTTGTTTTAAGTCATTTGATTGTATCGATAATGATAACTGATATGATGACGTAACATTTTTCTTAACTATTGAGCTTATTGTGCACTCAGTCTCCCCTACTCGAACTCTTTTATCTTCAACACTATTAATTCTTGGTATTTTCTTAATTGCTGCTAATTTGCGAGCACCAATTACGGGAATAGGTCCAGTACTTGATCAAATGATTGAAAGCTTCCATTTAAGCGCTTCTCAAGCTGGTATGTTAACCACTTTACCTTTACTTGCATTTGCATTGGCTTCACCTTTAGCAACCGCCCTAGCAAAAAGGCAAGGACTTGAGATCTCATTATTTATTGCATTACTACTGATCGCCTTAGGGTTAGGCTCTCGGTTTATTGATTCAAGATTGATGCTTTATATTGGTACCGCAATTATAGGTATTGGTATTGCCATTGGTAACGTCCTTTTACCTAGTTTAATTAAACGAGATTTTCCACATAGAGTCGCGGTAATGACGTCTGGTTATGTACTCGCAATGGGAATATTCTCTGGTAGTTATTCTGCTTTGATCATCCCATTATCAGCCTATCAAGATATTGGTTGGCAAGTGGCGTTGGTTTGTTTTGGCGTGATCACTGTGTTCAGTATTATCGTTTGGCTTCCACAATTAAAAAATCATAGTAAACCAACAAAAGACTTAACGCAGAAGACTTCTAAAGGAAAGATTTGGCATCATGCTTTGTCATGGCATATCACCTTATGCTTAGGGTTAAACTCGTTTTTCACTTATATTATTCTGGCTTGGTTACCTAATATTTTAATGGAAACGGGACATAACCCAGCACAAGCAGGAGTGCTACATGGTGTATTTCAATTAGCAACAGCAATCCCAGGTATTATACTGATTCCGTTATTAGCAAAGCTAAAAGATCAACGCTTACTAGCCTTAGCGCTAGCTTTTTTAGGCTTCACTAGCTCATTAGGTTTACTCTACTTCGCTGAATATGCCTTGGTTTGGTCAATAGGATTAGGTTTTTGCTCTGGTTCACTATTTATCTTAGGACTTTCCTACGTCAGTTTACGCACTCATCATTCAGGACAAGCAGCTTCTTTATCTGGAATGGCACAATGTGTTGGTTATTCATTAGCGGCGATAGGTCCCATGCTAGCAGGTTCGTTACACACCTTTTTCGATAGTTGGGGAGCAATACTTTGGTTATGCTCACTATCTATTTTCTTATGTGGAATTTTTGGTTATTTAGGTGGACGTGATATTGCTTTAGATAAGGATGTTTAAGTTTAAAGTTGTAACAATATTAGAATTAATTCGTCTTGGAAATATTTTATCAGGACGAATTAATATTATATAAATTTCAATCTCACTCGGTTATTGCAAAGAGATTAATAAAACAATCCGTGTATGCCCGCAACACCTGCAAACACGGCAAGTAAACTGATTGAAAGTAAAATAGTGTGCATCACTTGTAAATAATAAAATGCTCTTTGATTATTCTTTTCTGCCTGTTG
The DNA here is from genome assembly GCF_004378355.1 of Psychromonas algicola. Lineage (GTDB taxonomy): Bacteria > Pseudomonadota > Gammaproteobacteria > Enterobacterales > Psychromonadaceae > Psychromonas. The sequence continues at coordinate 68,458 of NZ_SNUB01000007.1, read as the reverse complement.
ATGAAACCATTTATGCAAAAATAAAGGTTCAAATACAAACAATACTAATGTGAAAATGAGCCACACGAAAATCATTAAATGAATCCACCACTGCATTGTCGCCCATGCCTTCATAATATGTAACATATAAAAGCCAGTCGCACCGGTAATGAGCGTGGTTAATTTAGCTTGAAAACCAAACTTACCTTCTAATAACTCAAATAAATCCAATCTATTCTCTGGTGATTGTGTTTTTCTTATTGATGGGATCAAAACCGTCGTCACAAATCCAACACCACCAATCCATAACACAACGGCTAGGACATGTAAGGCTCTCGCTGCAGCAAAATAATAATGTTCCATATAAATCGTTTTCCTTAATGTGGATTGATATCAAACTACAATTTACCACTCCAACCAATAACGATAATGATTTAGCGCATTATTGTTTAAGGTTTACAACAAGCTTAATTGTTTATTTTACTGAAAAATAAACAATATATTATTAAATAAGCTTACCGATTAACTCGGACATATGTTTAGCTTGCAATGAAGCAAGTGGACTTTTTTCAGTTTCTTCAGGTGCATAATAAACACATTTCATTTTTGCATTATTAGCCGCTTGCAACCCAACTAAACTATCTTCAACAACATAACAATTAGCAGGATCGACCTTCATGGTTTCAGCGGCGTGTAAAAATAAGCCTGGATCAGGTTTCCAAGAACCGACTTCATGCGCGCTGAAAATGTTATCTTTAAAATACTTATCCAAACCTGTCACTTTTAAGGCGTGCTCTATTTTTTTACGCGGCCCAGAAGAAGCAATACAAAATGGAATAGTTAAAGATTCTATTAACTCAACAACGCCTTCATTGGGTTTTAAATGTTCATCAAAAAGAGATAACACTTTCAGTCGATATTCAGTTTCAAAATTACTAGGAAAAGTAGTTGCTAATCTAGCTTCTAAACTTGACATAATTTTAGCTAAGCTCACACCTCGATACTCTATGGTTAACTCAGCAGCATCAACTTTAAACCCCATTTCAGCAAGTTGTTGCTCCATTGCAAGGTTACAAAGAAACTCACTATCAACCAAAGTACCATCGCAATCAAAAATAATTAATTCCATAACACCCTCATATAATTTTAAGTAAAATCGTCATTCTTTCTAATTTAAATAAAGTAATTTATTACTCTAATAGTTCTAGTGTTAATTTCTCTGTCATACGTAATGACATTGATTTTTTATGTTTAATATTTTCTAAAATAATGTCTTTATTTATTTTTTTATCTACTTTTTGATAAGCACAAGTTACGTAAATAGGAATGCTCAAGCCATAATCAAACTTAAAAATAATATTAAAATATTCTTTCACTCGAGGATGATCATAGATAACGATAGGACATCCCATTATTTGGTAATTGTTTTGCATATTTGATGGTAAACGAATAAAACTATGTTTAGTTAATTTAGGCTGATAATTATCGCTCAACCAACGATTAGGCAATAGCTTTTGAATAACAACTATAAGAATGATCATTCCTACAAAAAAACATAAACTGACTAAAGCAAGTCCAATACTATTTAATCGAACGCCCTCTTCTATCATTGGTAAAAATTGCTCAATAATGGCCTGAAGCCCTTCATGCCAAAGCGATCTAAAATCAACATAATCAATATCTGGCTTGGTGCCAATAAGATGAGCAAGTAAGTGGAAAATAAAAAAATAGAGCGGGATAAATGCAGTAAAAAACAAGCTTGAAATAAATAACTGACCAACAGAAAATCGACTGTGAGGGATCACTAACTCACCTGTCACTTTATCTTTAATAAAAGCTGTTTGTTTATATATTTCACTGAAACTATAAGGTGAAAAGTTAAGTCCTTTAATGGTTGCCGTCGCCGCATTATTCGCATTACTTTCTTTGAACAGACTTTCAGAAGTTGAGATATTGCCAGTGTAAATCAATTTGTATTTCTTACCTGGAAACAATGCCGAAACGTTGCGACTCATTGAATAAATTTGTCCATAAAAAACAAGCACAGCAAAGGCTAATGACATGATTAATGGCACTTCATAATCAGTATAACTTGCGTATTTAAACCACCAACTGATTACAGCTAACAAATCTGTTTGATAAATGAATTGAAAATAATAATGAGCAATCAATATAAATAAAAAAAGTGGGAAACAACGATAAAGGATTTTGAAAACCATATGCACTCATTGATTTTAATTGATAGCTTAAAGAAGATGAAAAGATACCATAAAAACCAATGTTAATAGCAGAGGGAAATAATTTAAGTTACATAATTGCGTTAGGAGTATGACTTTAAAGAGGATTTTACAAGATACAATGATTTAAAATAAAAAGTTAAGGCAACACTTTATATACTGTCACCTTAACTCGCTCCTTTACATTAAGTTAATATCAAATATTCAGGTAACAATATCACTAAGGCTAACACCGCTATTTGCATAATAATAAATGGAATGACACCCTTATAGATTGTGGTCGTTTTAAGTGATTTGGGGGCAACCCCTTTCAAGTAGAACAAACTAAAACCAAAGGGGGGCGTTAAAAACGATGTTTGTAAGTTCATTGAAATTAGAATAGCAAACCACACTAAGTTAATATCCAATGCCATAGCAATAGGCGTTAGTATTGGTACTACTAAAAATGCTATTTCAATGAAATCAATAAAGAAACCTAATATTAAGATAGCTAACATTGCGAACAAGATAAATGTCCATTTTTCTCCGGGTAAATCTAAAAAGAAATCTTCAACAATATATTCACTGCCAGCATAACTAAACACCATAGAGAAAGCAGTCGCTCCGATTAATACTGCAAATATCATCGAAGTCACTTTTACAGTTTCCTTAGAAACACCATCAACCGTTTTAAATGTCAGCTTCCCATAAAATGCAGCCAATATCAGCGAACCAATTGCCCCAATAGCCGAAGATTCTGTTGGCGTAGCAATACCACCAAAAATTGAGCCTAACACAGTAAATATAAGTACTAACGGCGGTACGATATCTTTCAACGCTTGCAATAACAATTCGCGTTTACTTTCAGTAACAACCATAGGCGGACAATATTCAGGCTTAAGTTTACCTAATACTAAAATATATAACGTATATACAATGATCAGGAGGAAACCAGGAATAATAGCGGCTTTAAACAAGTCCCCCACTGGCACGCCCATTACATCACCTAAAATAATCAAAATAATAGAAGGTGGGATAATTTGCCCTAATGTACCCGACGCACAAATAACGCCTGTTGCCGTTGGTTCATGGTAATTATTCTTAAGCATAACGGGTAAAGAGATAACTCCCATTGCAACCACGCTCGCTCCAACCACGCCCGTTGACGCAGCTAATAATGCGCCTACGACAATCGTTGAGATAGCGACACCACCAGCAATACTACCAAATAGTTTTGCAGAAGATTCTAATAAACGTTCAGCCAAGCCGGTTTTTTGTAACACAATGCCCATAAAAACAAACATGGGGATCGCCATTAGCGTTGTGTTCTCCATAATGCTCATAATGCGATAAGGCATAAATGAAAAAAGATCCAACCCTAATGTCATCACGCCGACAATTAAAGAAATACCTGCAAAGGTAAAGGCAACAGAATAGCCAAAGAAAAGGCAAATTAATGCAACAACAAATAAAATTAATCCCGTCATTATTTATTTTCCTCAAGTTGCGTTTTCGAGTCAAAGAAAGACTGAAACTGAATTAATAAAACATGGAAAATACAAAGGATTAGAAATATCGATGAAACTGGAATCACACTACGAATAATCCAACGGTGTGGAAGACCACCAGGATCAGGACTACCCTCGCCTATTGCAAACGCTTCATAGGCGTAAGACCAACTAAAATATAAAATAAGTAACGCAAAAGGTAGTGCAAAAAGTAAAGAGCCTACGATATTAATTAAAGCTTGTTTTCTTTTAGGGAGTTGGTCATAAATAATATCAACACGTACATGCCCATCTTCTTTAAGCGTATAACCAATACCAAACATAAACATAGCAGCAAATAAGTGCCATTCTAATTCTTGCATTCCAATATTAACGTCGTTAAAAAAGTAACGCATCACGACATCGTAAAATACGTTTAATATCATCAGAATCATTAATAAACTGCATAAGTTGCCAACAGTATCGATGATTTTTTTTAATAAATTAATTACAGAGTTCATTTTATTGCTCCACACATACTTACCTTTCACAACGTAAGTATGTGCGATTAGTGATACTTAACTACTCAGATTCAGAGTTCTCTAGAAAAGCACGTTCAGAGAAATCAGTCCAAGCACGAGATTGAGCTTGATATGTATTGATTGATTCTAAGATTTCTTTAGTCTTAGGATCTTTTGCAGCAAATTCAGTTAATAATGCTTTATTGGCTTGCTTGATCGCAGACATAACCGGTTTAGGGAATGAACGGATTTTTACATTTGGATAGTCTTTTTGAATCGCCGCTAAGTTCTTAGCACTTTCATGCGTAGATTGCGTCAACATATCGTAGGCGGCCAATTTCATTGCAGCTTTCAGAATCGCTTGTAAATCTTCTGGTAATTCATTGTAAGCTTTAGGATTAACTAAGAATTGTAATTCTGTTGCAGGCTCATGCCATCCAGTATAATAATACGGAGCAATTTTATGGAAGCCCATACGTAAATCTAAAGAAGGACCAACCCACTCTAATGCATCAATAGTATTACGCTCTAAGGCTGTATAAAGTTCTCCAGATGGGATATTAGTTGGTTTAGCGCCAAGCTTAGCTAATACTTCGCCAGCAAAACCAGGAATACGCATTTTCAGACCTTGAAGATCTTCTACAGTATTGATTTCTTTACGGAACCAACCGCCCATTTGATTACCCGTGTTACCACCAGGGAATGACATCAAGCCATAAGGTGCGTAAACAGAATCCATTAACTCCATACCACCACCGTGATAAAACCAAGCATATTGCTCTGTTGCAATCATGCCAAATGGAAGAGTTGTGAAGAACTGCGTATTAAAATCTTTGCCTTTCCAATAATATGACGCAGAGTGCCCCATTTGATATTGACCTTGTTTTACAAAGTCGAACACGCCAAAAGGTGATTTATGTTTGTTTGCAGAATCAATTCGGATAGTGAAACGGCCATTAGACATTTCTTTAACTAATCGCGCCATATTTTTTGGAGCGTCACCAAAGATTGGGAAGTTAGGTCCCCAAGTTTCTGCTAAACGCCATCTTACTTTTTTATTATCATCGGCCGCATTTGCAATACTTGCAAAACCGGTAAACACAACCGACACAACAAGTGCCTTGAGTAGTGATTTCTTAAACATAGTTAGTTCCATCTAGTCTATTAGCAGAGTCAAAATGCCTGCTTTCTTATTCACTATCCACTATCGCAAAATAGTGAAATAGAAACTATTCGTACTAACACCTAATCGGCTAGGCAAAGCTAACTAGGTATTTATACCTAGGTGATTAGTCAAATGGATAAGCAATAGAAATTTTGTAATGATGAGCAACTTTTTAAATAAACTGAGGGTTATTGCGATGACAATACCGTTAAGAATGCTTTATATCTCTGTAATACAAGTGATTCTAACTGCAGTGATCACCTATTATTTAGTCACAAATCAATACCGTGAGCTGTCAGAAAATAACGTACAAACCTTAGAAACCTTTTTGATTTCACAAAAAGAGCAAGAACTTAAGAATTATACCGCCATTGCTCTATCATCCGTTGAGCATATGCATGGTTTAAACAGTGAAAGTAATCAGCAAGTTGTTGAAGAGATGTTTAAGAATATGCTTTATAACGATGAAGACGGTTACTTCTTTATTTATGATGATCAAGCCGTTGCTATTGTGCATCCTAAACAACCCGATCGAGTAGGGAAAAGTTGGTGGGATTTAGAAGACGATAATGGTGATAAAACCATTCAAATTCTATTACAAAGAGCCCATGAAGGTGGTGGATTTTACCGCTATAACTGGCTTAAACCTTCAGAAAATGACAAAGAACTAAAACTTTCTTATTCGGTTTATAGTGACAAGTGGAAATGGATGTTAGGCACGGGCGTCTATCTGGACGATGTCTATGAACAATTAGGTCATCTACAAAAAGAAATTAACAATCATTTAAATAACACTAAGCAGATCATCTTAATAGTGGCGCTTTCTTCTATCTTTTTTATCTTTTTATTTGGTTTTGCAGTTAACTTAAATCATAAAAAACGAGCAGAGGAAAAAATAAGCCAGTTAGGTCAACGTGTGATTGATGTGCAAGAAGAGGAAAATAGACATATTGCAAGAGAACTTCACGATGGCATCATTCAAATTTTAGTGTCAATTAAATACTCTCTTGAAGCAACCTCTATGTTTATTTCTAAAAATAAACAAGAAAAGCCAGCACCATTGATACAGGCAGAAGAAAGTTTAAAAGTAGCCATTCAAGAAGTCAGAAGAATATCGCATCATATGCACCCACAAATACTAGATGAATTAGGTTTGTCTGATGCCATTGAATCGATAGCCAGTGATTTTTCTAAACGTACCAATGTAAAAGTGAAAGTGATTAAACCTGTATTACGAAAACTATTACCTGACTTTATTAACACGACGCTTTTTAGGGTGGTTCAAGAGTCACTAACTAACATTCAAAAACACGCTAATGCACGGAATATATTAATTGAAATTTCCATTAATAACACTTGGCTAACCATGATGATAAAAGATGATGGTATTGGTTTTGATGTTGAAGAAACAAACAATAACAATGGAATAGGCTTAAGAAATTTAGTTGAGCGTGTCGAACATCATTTAGGAACCCTTGATGTTGAATCCTCTGATGTGGGGACGGTACTTACAGTGAAAATACCGACGGCTAGCTTTGTAAATCATTTTAATGATGCCAATATAAAAGCAAAATAAATACGGATAACTCTATGATTCAAGGAAAAGAAGATAAAATATCATTATTACTAGTCGACGATCATCCAATGGTACAAGGAGGTTTATTAGCCTGTTTTTCCTATTATGATGATATTGAAGTGCTAGGTGTGAGTAATGATGGCGAAACGGCATTAGCTAAAGCTATAGAGTTAAAACCCGATGTGATTTTAATGGATGTCAGTATGCCCTCTATGAATGGGATTGATGCCACTGAAATCATTACCGAACAATTACCTGATACTAAAGTATTGATTTTTTCTATGCATGATAGCGCAGAATTTGTACGTAGTGCTATCCAAGCAGGTGCTTCTGGTTATGTATTGAAAGATACCTCTTCAGAAGAAGTCTATTATGCGATTAAAGCCGTCGCGAAAGGTAACACACATTTTAGCAGTTCAATTGCTAAGACATTAATTGAAAACCCAGCCAAACTAGAAAACGATAAATTAACCACAAGAGAACAAGTTATCCTTTCATTAGTTGCGCAAGGCTTATCAAGCAAAGAAATAGCAAGGGAATTAAATATCAGCTTTAGAACGGTTGATGCGCATAGACGCAACATTAAGAGTAAGCTCAATATAGATTGTCTTGTGGATCTCGTTCGTTATGCAATTAACCATGGTTTAATAGAAGAGTAATAATTCAAACGATATAAAGCTTTTAGCATAAGTTTAATATGATAGTCTAAGCGAATAAATTAACGGTTTTAAATTCCTAAAACTAAGTGAACTTATCTCCGTAAAAACACTCTTTTAAACCACTCATCAGCTCAAGCGATTTATTAATGAAAATAATTGAAGATAGATATCAAGGCGTCACCATCGATAATACAGCTTTGCCTGAATCAATCATTGAATTCCAACAAGCATTAAACAAATTGCTTAATGAGTTAACCGACAAAAAATTATTATGGATAAAGCTCCCGCCACTTCAAGCGAAATTTATTCCCATTTTAGCTGAATTAGACTTTCAGTTTCATCACTGTATTGAAAACCATGTGATGCTTGTTAAAAAGCTAATTGCCAATCCTATTGTTCCTAACGCAATGAATTTCAATACTGGTGTAGGCGCTGTTGTTCTGAATGAAGGGAAACTATTAGTTATAAAGGACAGGTTTTCTATTGGCTATAAGCTACCTGGCGGGCATATTGATCCACATGAAACCATTGAAAAAGCATTAGTTAGAGAAGTTTATGAAGAGACAGGCGTAAAAGTGACCTTCGAATCTATTATTAATATTGGTCACTTCTTAAAGGGGCAATTTGGCGAACAAAACTTATATATTGTCTGTACTGCAAAAAATATAAGCACTGACATTAATATTCATGATTCATCTGAAATAGTCGATGCAAAATGGATAGATGTAGCTGAGTTTTTAGCATGTGATGATGTCTACCCTTATAATAAAATAGTTGTTAAAGCTGTAGTAAATGGTGAATATTCCCAACTAAAACCTAACCCACTTAAACTCAGCAAACCCGGTGAAGTGTTTTTGTAAAGCATGTAAAAGAATCGCACAAATAATATTTAATAAGTCTGCCATTTGTGATGAATGATATTTTTCTTTTTTCTTCAAAACCAATTCATTTTATTCGCTGAAGATAAACCTAGCCCTTCCTTTATACAAAGTAGTTGTAATTATTATTCGAGTGAAAACAAGAAAAAACATTATTCATTTAAAATGATACCAATCAAAAAAGATACAAGTCTGTACTTTCATTAAAGTACAGACTTGTATTTTAATTAAACGTAGTTATAATGACGACCATAATTTATATGTCCTTTATGTCTCAGCTAAACAGCAAACACATAATAAAACCAGACAAGATAAATTACTGCTAACACCCCTGCCAATTTCACATTCCTTGAATGTATTGGTAAATGAGACGTCAGGTATTGAAAAATACGACTCTTATTACAACCTTGCGCTTTTCTTAAAAAGCCAAAGTCTACAAGATAGACTCCTCTACTATTCCTTATGAATAGCGATTTATGCTAAGCAAAAAAAATAGCCTTTAAGCCATTCAAAACAGGAACCTTTGTAACTTATAAAAGAAAAAATGTATTGGGCAGGATTAAAAATAAATTCAGTAAACGCCTTCATTACATTTAACTTATTAAACGATAAGTACTTTTAAAGTTAATTTATTTTAAGCACTCACTTTACACATCAAAAGCGAATAAAGTGCGTCAAACGATAAAGGTTAAAAATGTTTAAGAAAATAACAACACCAATTATATTACTAACAATCGGCACAAGCTTAACTCCAATAGTTTGGGCTGATGAATTTATCATTGATACTGCAGAAACCACAAGCAACGCTGGTAATACAATCGATGGAGATGATTCGATTACTGTGACAGAAAATGGAGCTATAAATACAAGCACTCTTCAAGGCAGAGCGATTGATACAACAGGTGATAGTAATACAATAACTAACAATGGTTCAATGAGCTCAAATCATACCGGTATCCGATCAATTGGTAACAATAATTCCCTAACAAATAATAATGAATTATCTGGCTTATTCTCTAGTTTTTACCTTGAAGGTGATGAAAACAGCGTAACTAATGCTGGTGAAATCGAAATGGTTGATCAGTTTTCAACAGGTATTTATGTCGAAGGTGAAAGTAACACAATACTTAATAGTGGCAGTATTCTGATCTCCAACGACGAAGGCGAACAAGGAATAAGTGTTACGGGTGATTCGAATCAAATAACCAATAGCGGCACTATCACAACTTTTGGTGCAGGAGGTAGTGGCAGCTTATCTCATGGTATTGCAACAGACGGCATTAATAACATCATCACTAACGGTGGAATCATTACTACAAATGGTGCAGATGCTTACGGTATAAACGCAGATGGAGATAACAATACAATCACCAACAGCGGAACCATAGAAACGGCAGGAGCAGACGCTTACGGTATTTATTCAATAGGTGAAAATGCAAATATCAGCAATACGGGCGACATCTCTACTTCTGGTGGAAGTGCCCACGCTCTTTATTCCGATGGAGGCAATGCCACTATTATCAATAACGGCTCTATTTCCGCTATTTATTACAATTCACTCGCTTTTGTATCAACGGGTGAAAACTCAACAATCACCAACAATGGCTCCATTTTTACAACAGACCTTGGTGCCAATGCAATGGCATTGACAGGTGACAACAGTACCGTTATTAACAATGGCTCGATCTCCACCACCTACAGAAACTCTGATGGATTATGGCTCATAGGTGATTACATAGATTTCACCAATACAGGAACCATTACCACTTCAAGCACTTCTGCCGAAGGTCTTTATGTCAATGGTTACTCTGCTGACATTACCAACACTGGCTCGATCTCAACAGAAGCAGGTTCAAGTACTTTTACTTCTGCGTCTCATGCGATTTATGTTTCTGACCAAAATATTAATATCACTAACACTGGAACACTTTCCACATTGGGAGAACAATCTAGCGGTATTTATGTATCAGAGGGTGATGGTACGATCATATCTAATACGGGCAACATACTCGTTGAAGGTAAAGATGCGCACGGAATTTATTTAAGCGATTATCAATCTAACACCACAATTACAAACAGCGGTACTATCTCTGCAACTGGCGAAGGTGGCTACGCAATTCTAGGTTCTGATCTTACCGACACAACCGTTAATCTACTTGCTGGCTCAACTATTATTGGTGGGATTGATTTAGGTGGAACGACCGATAACGACACACTTAATGTTTACGCTAGTGGCATCAACCAGACATTAACAGCAGTAACAGAAACGATTGAAAATATTAATATCATAGGTGGAACAGGTATCATAACGGATAGCGGTATTATGACACTAGATACAGCAAACGAAGCCTCTCGCTCTACTGCCCTTGCCTCATCAACAGCATCAATACACAGTATTGCGCGTCAACGTATGCTAACAAATAATAACCCAACGACTTCACCATTAACGGCGGCTCTCGAATTATCGCCAAGTATGTTATATCAAGAGCAAGCTCCTGTATTTTGGTCTCAAGTCTTTGGTGGCAGCTTATCACATGAAGCAACCGATACAGCCTCAGCTTACGATACAAACCATCTTGGTTTTACGTTAGGTTATGAAAGAGATTTTCAACAAAGCCGTATGGGATTAATGCTAGGACTTGTGAATACGACAACTGATAGTACTGACTCCTTTGAAAACACAACAAGTAGTTTTTATACAGGCGCCTATTACAGTAAAAAATTAGGTTGGATGGATATATCTTCTTCATTACTAGCAGGTTACGCAACTAATGATAACAAACGTTATGTAAACGGCTCTGAAACAGCAAAATCTGATTTCACTAGCGTTTACCTAAGCCCTTCTGTGACAGCAAGTTCGACTTATATTGTAGTAGATAACGTGGAGATTCAACCTGCCGCAAGTCTAGATTTAACATTGGCTCAATTAAGTAGCTACAAAGAATCAGGAACCACTGTTTCTGACCTAGATGTTGATAGTCGTAATTTACAGTCATTAAGAGCAACGATTCAGTTAGCGACTATTTATCACTTCTCTGAAAATATGAATACATCATTCACCGCAGGTATTAGCGCATTAAATACTAATGATGAAGATATCAGCTTAAGTGTTGATGGAAATAGTCTTACTTACAGTGCAGATAACGGTACGGGTACCACGCCATTTGTGGGAGTTGATTTTAATCTGGTCGATTACAACGACTTTAATATTTCTGTTGGATTAAGTGCTGGTAGTAATAGCGATGAAAACTACACCAATGGCCACTTAGATGTGCAGTATCAATTCTAACGTTTAAACCTCAATTGTTTTATTTAATCAATCTGCCTTGCTGATTTATATCAAGGCGGATTGTCAATGCTTTCAAACGATTAAAACAAGCGACAACTGGATCATATTTAATTGGCTTGTATTAAAAAATAAGACCTTAGGTATTAACTATTAATACCTTTTAGAAGCTGATTTACAGGTTTATTCCACAGATTAAACTCGCTGTTCATTGTTTAACGAAAACGTTTAAAACTAACAGTAAACAGTAATTAAAATGAATTTTATAAAGGCTACAAACATGTTTAAAAAAATAACACCGCCACTCATAGTATTAGCAATGAGTGCAACGATAACCCCGTTTACTTTTGCTGATGATTTCATTATCAGTACAGATATTACAGAGCAAAACGGTGGTGACATACTTGATGGTGATGACATCATTACTATTACAGAAACAGGGTCTGTTACCATAAACACTTCAACCACTCGAGCTTTAAGAGCAGATGGAACATTCAATACCTTAATTAATAACGGAACAATAGAAACAGCTGGAACCGCTTCATACGGTATATATTCCAATGATGGAAACAATACATTGACCAACAACGGTGCTATAACGACGACAGAGACAAGTAGTCATGGCTTGTATGGTAGAGACGGTTCAAACACGCTAACAAATAGCGAAGAGGCTACGATAACAACAACAGGAAATTCTTCTACAGGTTTATATGCAAGAGAAGATTCAAATATAGTTATAAACAATGGAACTATTTCAACCTCTGGAAGCGGTTCAGATGCAATAAGCGCTGATAGCCAGACAGGAGCCGATGATAATACCTTAACCAACACTGGAACGATAAATTTAAGTGGCGAGGATTCATACGGTTTATATGCATTTGGAACTAATAACACCTTAACCAATAGCGGCTCTGTGATAATGACAGGCAGTAATAGTTTGGGTTTAGCGGCTACTGGTGACTTGAATGTACTTACTAATGATGGAAGTGTTACTACAAGTGGCGATGAGTCGTACGCTTTAGGTGCTGCCGGCAATAGTAATACATTAACCAATAACCATCTCATTTCAACCGATGGTGCTGAGGGGTCTGGCTTATATGTTTTAGGTGATGCGAATACTTTAGATAACAATGGAACAATAGAAACAAATGGCGAAAGCGCCTACGCAATTTATCTTGAAGGCGAACTGAATACCGTGACCAATGCTGGCGACATTACAACAACAGGTGATTATGCTTATGGCATCTACAGCGCTGAAAATACCACCACGAATGGTACTATAAGTATTGGAAACAGCGGCACCAATGGTGCCATAAGTATTGAAAACAGCGGCACCATTAGCACAACAGGTGATTATGCTTATGGTATTGCAGCTTTAGTAAATAATTCAACCATTGTAAACAGCGGTAACATTAGTACTACTGCTACTTCGACCTTTGGCCTCTATTCTTACGGCTCTGCGAACACTCTAAGCAACAGCGGCACAATAGCAACTTCTGGTGAGAGTGCCGATGGGGTATATATTAATGGAGATAATAACGAATTCTTAAACGAAGGAACGATCACTACAGAAGCTGGCACCGGTATATATACATACGGTGATGAACAAACAATCACTAATGCTGGCTCAATAACAACCGGTGGTTCTGCAGCATATGGTATTGATGTTCGTGGCGACTCTAACGAATTTACCAACAGTGGCGCGATAGCAACCTATGGTGAGAGCGCTTATGCAATATCTATCAATGGAGACAATAACGAACTGACAAACCAAGGAACACTTGCCACTGTAGATGGTGTGGGAGTGTATATCTTCGGGGACGGCAATACCCTTACTAATACGGGTACGATTAACACTGGCGGTCAGTATGCCTACGGTGTCACACTAGAAGGCTCTTCAAATACAGTGATTAACAACGGCACTATTATCACCAATGACTCCTACTCTTTTGGCCTCGACTCTTATTATGAAGAAGAAAACACTTTAATTAACAATGGCTCTATCACTACCAATGGTGAACGCAGTTACGGTATATCTTCAGACACAAGTAACAATACAATTGTGACGAATACCGGCTCGATCACTACTGCTAACACTGGCTCACATGCTCTATTTATTTACAGTGACACCAACACCATCACCAATAGTAGCTCGCTAGCAACCAGTGGTTCTGAAGCACATGGCGTTGATGTTAGCGGTGACTCTAACGAGATTACCAACAGTGGTTCGATCACAGTAACAGGTTCAGCAAGCCACGGCATTTATTTGGCGGATGATGCGACCAATACCACTATCACCAATAGCGGTATGATTTCAGCAACCGGCGAAGGCGGTTATGCCATTTTGGGTTCTGATACAACCGACACTACGGTTAACTTATTAGCAGGTTCAGTCATTGTTGGTGAAATCGATTTAGGTGGCACAACAGACAATGACACGCTAAACATTGTTTTCAACTCTGATTCGATAAGCAACAGTACACTCGCATTCTCTAATGTTGAAAACGTCAATGTGACTGGTGATTTAGGGGTAGGTATTGTAACTAATAATGGCATTATCACACTAGATACTGCCAACGAAACCTCTCGTTCTTCCGCTCTTGCCTCGTCAACAGCATCAATACACAATATTGCGCGTCAACGTATGCTAGCAAACAATAAACCCGCTGATTCTGCATTAACTGCCGCACTTGAATTATCGCCAAGCATGTTGTACCAAGAGCAAGCACCTGTGTTTTGGTCTCAAGTCTTTGGTGGCAGCTTGTCACATGAAGAAACCGATACAGCCTCAGCTTACGATACAAACCACCTTGGTTTCACTTTAGGTTATGAAAGAGATTTTCAACAAAGCCGTATGGGATTAATGCTAGGACTTGTGAATACGACAACTGATAGTACTGACTCCTTTGAAAACACAACAAGTAGTTTTTATACAGGCGCCTATTACAGTAAAAAATTAGGTTGGATGGATATATCTTCTTCATTACTAGCAGGTTACGCAACTAATGATAACAAACGTTATGTAAACGGCTCTGAAACAGCAAAATCTGATTTCACTAGCGTTTACCTAAGCCCTTCTGTGACAGCAAGTTCGACTTATATTGTAGTGGATAACGTAGAGATTCGACCTGCCGCAAGTCTAGATTTAACATTGGCTCAATTAAGTAGCTACAAAGAATCAGGAACCACTGCTTCTGACCTAGATGTTGATAGTCGTAATTTACAGTCATTAAGAGCAACGATTCAGTTAGCGACTATTTATCACTTCTCTGAAAGTATGAATACATCATTCACCGCAGGTATTAGCGCATTAAATACTAATGATGAAGATATCAGCTTAAGTGTTGATGGAAATAGTCTTACTTACAGTGCAGATAACGGTACGGGTACCACACCATTTGTGGCAGTTGACTTCAACATGGTTGATTACAACGACTTCAATATTTCTGTGGGATTAAGTGCAGGTAGCAACAGCGATGAAAGCTACACCAATGGTCACTTAGATGTGCAGTATCAGTTTTAGTTTCTAAATACCTATTAATAGACACTTATTAAAAAATAATCGCCACCATAATAACGTTTATTATGGTGGCTAAAATTAAGCTGTATTACATCAATCCTAACCAATATAACAATGAAATACCTAGGCTAGTAGTAATTAACGAGCCGATCGTTGTCATTGCAATAATATTAGCTGCTAAATCTGAATTATGTCCCATTGCCCTTGCCATAACATAACTTGCAGCAGCTGTAGGTGACGCTGACATAAAGAAAATCAATCCTAGCGGCATTCCCGTGAAACCATAAAAATAAGCACCTGCGGTTATTAATACAGGGCCAATTATAATTTTTAACATGCTCGAAAAACGACAGTTAAAGCTATTATCTTTTAATGCTTGGATATTTAAACTACCACCGGTGCATAATAATGCTAAAGGTAAAGTCATATTAGAGAAGTATTGCCCTGTATGGATAACAAGTTCAGGCACTGGAATCGCAAATAGGAAAAAGATAATACCGCTTGTAATACCTATAATAAGTGGGTTTTTCATTAAAGATTTAAACACACCTAAAAACATATCAACACTAATACCTTCTTGTTTAGGGGAAAGTATAATCACCGATAAAATGTTATATAACATGGTATGAAAAGCGACATATACCGCTGCAATTGCAAACCCATCATCACCATAGACATTCGCTACATAAGCTAAACCAATAATGGCAATGTTGCTACGAAAGGCCCCTTGAATAACAACACCATGCTCACTTTTATTTTTTACCCAATACCTTGCTCCTAAGATACTAATAATAAAAAACACAAAGTTGGCAATCAACGAATAAATAATCAATGAAAAATCGATATCAATATCACGATTGGTTTTGATAATACTCAAGAAAAGTAAAGCAGGTAAGGTAATTTTAAATACGAGTTTTGAACCCACTTCGATAAAAGCATCATCAATTGTTTTTGTTTTTTTCAAAAACCAACCTAAAAAAAGCAATAAACAAATTGGGCCAATAATAGAAAAGGAAAACTGTAAAGATTCAAAAAACATATAAGACTCTCAAGAATTTAAAGGGATATACCAATGTTGGCTATATTATCAGCATAAACAGATTGATGCTTAAATAAACTTAACTCCTCACATTGGTATATCAGCGATGAAGACGTTTTTTATTAGTCGATTTGTAAATATTTATGCATTTGCACTGATAAGCGCCAATTACGTTCAATGCATATTTTCATGCATAATGCGGTTGCCGAAGCTTTTTGTGAGATAGGTTGTAAGCAGATCGTTTTATCTTGTATTGAATCGGCTTTGGCTAATAACTCTTCTAACTGCTCAATATCCTTTTCAGTCCCTACAGGATGTTTTATTTCGTTCGCTCGCATTAAAGCGGTTTTTAATACTTCTTTTTTACCACGCATATTTATTTTAGGTGATAACGTGACCCAAGTTAATTCATCCACTAAAACAGGGTAAGTACCACTTGTCTCAACTTGCGTTTTAAAACCATATTGATTTAAGGTTTGTGTTAATTCACGTAAATCAAACATACAAGGCTCACCACCAGTGATAACAATTAGATTAGCACTGTATTCCAAGCGATTGATCTCATTAATAATATCTTTGGTGGAAGCATCAGCCCAACGATCTGATTCAGTACTTTTATCAGTTAATGAAATTAAGTCAGATTGATTTTCAGGATCAATTTCCCATGTGTGTTTGGTATCACACCAAGCGCAGCCTACATCGCAACCTTGTAAACGAATGAAAATAGCAGGTACGCCAGTGAAAACACCTTCGCCTTGAATGGTTTGAAACAGTTCATTTACTTTGTAGTTTTGTGTCATTAACGTAAAATGCCTTATTTTATCTTGCTCACTAATTTTGATGAGCTGTTTATAATTCAGAGCAATAGGAAACACAAGTGCTATGAGCAAAAAAGTCGTGGTTATTTATTCAGGTGGGATGGACTCATACACTGTTTTACATAAAGCAATTGAAGAAGGTTTAACACCCTATGCTTTAACTTTCGATTACGGACAACGTCACGTTAAGGAAATTAAAGTAGCAAGTGACGTCTGTAATGAACTAGGTATACATCATAAAGTTATCGATATTACAGCGATAAACCAATTAATTGGCGGTTCATCTTTAACTGATAGTTCCATTGATGTGGCATTAGGCCATTATCAAAATGACAATATGAAAAGCACTGTAGTACCAAACCGAAATATGATATTACTTTCAATGGCTATTGGTTATGCAGTTTCCATTGGCGCTGAAAAAGTGTATTACGGAGCACATTCCGGAGATCATGAAATTTATCCTGATTGCCGCCCTATTTTTGTTGAAAAAATGAATGAAGTGGCAGCGGTTGCCAATTATGAGGCGACTGAAATATATTCTCCTTATTTAACCACTGATAAAATTGGAATCTTAAAAGACGGGATTAGAATGGGGTTAGATTATAGTAAAACATGGACTTGTTATAACGGTAGAAAGCATGCTTGTGGACAATGTGGAAGTTGTGTTGAACGCCTCGAAGCTTTTGAAAAAAACGCAATAACAGACCCAATCAGCTACGAAAATTAAAAAAACATCAGTGATAACTATCCCGCATTCTCAAAGTGAATATAAGCGATAACAATATCACAGAGTTAATTTAAATATGCCTTTAGCCATTGCTATAACTGAAACTTAATGATTTATCATAAAATGAAATTGAGTTTTTATTAACACATTAATCAACGTTTTAGAGGCAAAGATAAATGTTCATCAAGACATTTATTGCCTCTAGCTATTCCCTAATCTACCTTTTTTTTATAAAATGACGAATTCGGCCATTGTTTGGCGTATTTTATTAAACAAGATAAATTTTTATTGTTTTTCAATTAGAGAACTAAAATGTTATTAGACCCATATTATGCCCAACAAGACAACATCATCACCATAACAGCTGAACAGGCGTGTACTTTCGCTAAAAAAGAATGTGAAGACTTTAACCCTATTCATGATAAAGACTCTAAACGTTTTTGTATTCCTGGTGATTTATTATTCTCATTAGCACTTAAAGAATATGGTGCGAGTGAATCAATGAGTTTTACGTTTACTAATATGGTAAAAGATAGTGTTCCACTGACTTTTCCTGAATGTGCGGATGAAGTACAAATCACAACAGAGCAAGGAAAAAGCGTATTAGAGATATCAAAATCAGGTGAAAAAAATTCAAATCCTGATTTTATTGATTCATTGATAAAAAATTACGTCCTTTTTTCGGGTCAAAACTTCCCTGGCTTATTAATGCCATTACTTGAAAAGCATCAAGTGATGTTCAACCCAGAAAAACCGCTTGTTATGTACAACAGCATGAGCTTTAAGTTCGACAATTTAGATGTAAGTAATCATATACATGTTAAATTAGCTGACACTTACCTTGAAGTTGAAAAAAAGCGTGGTAATTTCTTTTTGCACTTTGATATTTTAGATGGTGATAAAGTCATTGGACGAGGTATTAAAACAATGGTGGTTGCAGGTCTAAGACCCTATGAACATGAAGCGATTATAGGCTGTTGTGACCGCTATTTAGCACGACGCAATGACTTTGTAAAAAACTGCTAATTCATACTATTTATGACTTTTACAGAGGCTTCTTTATGAAGCCTTTTTATACCAATTACATTAAATAAGTGTTCTAAATTTTGCGCAGGAAAAATGGCTTAGTTCAAGGCATAAGTTGAGGTAAAGGGTTGTTTCCTTTATAAAACTTATAACGAAGAAATAAGTTATTTTAACAAGTAAAATAGATCTGTTAATTAGTGTGATTGGTATTATTAAGCGTCATTAATAAGTGAGCATAAAAAAGGGAGATAACACAAGCGTGTTATCTCCCTTTTTAATTGAAGAAAATTATTTATCTACATGGATTAATCTTCTGTTGATTCTTCTTTCTTCTCGGTTTTAACAACCGCAATACTTAATTCTTCAAGTGCAGCAGGATTCGCAAAACCAGGCGCATTCGTTAATGGACAAGCAGCCGAAGCTGTTTTCGGGAAAGCAATCACTTCACGAATTGAACTTGAGCCAGTCATTAACATCACAATACGGTCTAAACCGAACGCTAAACCTGCATGCGGTGGAGCACCAAATTGTAATGCCTCTAATAAGAAACCAAATTTATCTTGCGCTTCTTCATCTGAAATATTAAGAATACGGAAAATAGCTGCTTGCATATCTTGTTTGTGGATACGAACCGAACCACCACCTAACTCACAACCATTTAACACCATGTCGTAAGCATCAGATAACGCGCCCACAGGGCTCGCTTCTAACTCAACTGGCGTCATATTTAATGGCGCAGTAAATGGATGATGTATTGGTGTTAATGCGCCATCTTCTAATGGTTCAAACATTGGGAATTCGATAACCCAAAGAGGTTTCCATTCATCTTTGATTAAACCAAGATCTTCAGCAACTTTAAGACGTAGTGCACCGATTGCTTCTGCCACCACATTGGCTTTATCAGCACCAAACATAATGATATCGCCATCTTGTGCATTGGTACGTTTTAATAACTCAGCAACGATTTCTTCATTTAAGAATTTAGCAATTGGAGATTGAACGCCTTCAAGCCCTTTAGCCGCTTCATTCACTTTCATCCACGCCAGCCCTTTCGCGCCGTAGATAGTGACAAATTTACCGTACTCATCAATATTTTTACGAGAAAGTGATGCACCACCCGGTACACAAATAACAGCGACGCGACTTGCTTGATCATTAGCAGGACCAGAGAATACGTTAAATTCAACTTCTTTTAATAAGTCTGCGACATCTACTAATTCAAAATCGATACGTAAATCTGGCTTATCACTACCAAAACGACGCATTGCTTCTGCATAAGTCATTTTAGGGAAAGTGCCTAAATCAACATCTAGCATCTCTTTGAAAAGCTTAACGACCATCTCTTCTGTTTTATCCATTACCTGTTCGCCAGTCATGAATGATGTTTCGATATCTATTTGCGTGAATTCAGGCTGACGATCCGCACGTAAATCTTCATCACGGAAACATTTTACAATTTGGTAGTATTTATCAAGACCCGACATCATCAACAGTTGTTTAAATAACTGTGGTGATTGTGGCAGCGCAAAAAACTGACCTTTATGTGTACGGCTTGGCACTAAATAATCGCGTGCACCTTCTGGTGTTGCTTTGGTTAAGATAGGCGTTTCAACGTCTAAGAAACCATTATCATCTAAGAAACGACGTACAAAGCTACTTACTTTAGAACGAAAAACCATACGCTCTGCCATTTCTGGACGACGTAAGTCTAAGTAACGGTAACGTAAACGTTGCTCTTCAGAGTTCTTTTGGTTGCTATCAAGTGGAGATGGCTCAGAACGGTTTAAAATTTCAAGCTCAAGACCACGAATTTCAATACCACCCGTTGTCATATCTTTATTAACTTGTCCTTCTGGACGAGCACGAACTTGACCTTTCATCTTGATACAAAATTCATTACGAACAGAAGCCGCAACGGCTGTCGCTTCTGGTGTATCACCATCAAAGAATACTTGTACAATACCTTCACGATCACGTAAATCTAGGAATGTTACACCACCTAAATCGCGCTGTTTGTTTATCCAACCTACTAATTCAACTTCTTGACCAATATTCGCTTCGGTCACTTCACCACAATACATTGTGCGCATCATCGATTCCTGTTTGCATACGTTATAAAATAATTAGCTGTATTATAAAAGAAAACCGCTGATAGTCATATGCTTAAATAAAAAAATGACCCTGCAACACAATTTAAGTAAAATGCGCGACAATAGTTAGTAGAAATAACACTCAACCACAAAATTTAGGCAGCCCTATGAGCCAAACCGACAATATTTTTAGCAAACCCTTAGATAAAGTAGATAGTTTTAGTTTTGATCAGCAAGTCGTGCAAGTTTTTCCAGATATGATCAAACGTTCTGTGCCGGGTTATGAAAATATTATTAATAGCATTGCTGTAATCACTCAACGTTGTGCTATTGATAATTCGAATTTATATGACCTTGGTTGTTCTTTAGGTGCAGCAACATTATCAATGCGACGCGGTTTACTTGAAAAATCAGGTTGCCAAATAATTTCCGTTGATAACTCTTCTGCGATGGTTGAGTCATGTAAACAACATATACAAGCTTATAAATCAGAGATTCCAGTTACTGTATTACAGGATGATATTTGTAATATTAAAATTGAAAATGCTTCGGTGGTTGTGCTTAATTTCACTTTACAATTTTTAACACCAGAAAAACGTTTGAGCTTATTAACCAATATATACCAAGGTTTATTGCCAGGCGGCGTATTGATTCTATCTGAAAAATTCTTGTTTGATGATCCTAAAAGCCACCAGCTGATTATTGATTTACATTTAGATTTCAAACGCAATCAAGGTTATAGCGAGTTGGAAATAAGCCAAAAACGCTCTTCACTTGATAACGTGTTAATTTCAGATACGGTGGAAGAACATTATCAACGTCTTCAACAAGCGGGCTTTAAACACAACAATCTGTGGTATCAATATTTTAATTTCGGCTCAATTTTAAGTATCAAATAAGCTGACTTTCAATCGCTAAATTTATGGTAAAAATTATTTTATGATCGACTTCAATCACTTTTACAGCATCATTGCTAAAAACCGTTTAAATCACTGGTTACATACTTTACCAGCGCAATTACACGCTTGGGAAAATACGCATGTTCACGGAACGCTAGCAAGCTGGATCAGAGTGCTCAACAAATTTCCCGACATCAAGACCAATAATATTGAACTACAAAATGAAGTACGTATTGGTGATGGTTCAGAATTATCAATGGGTGAAACTAAAAAATTAGAGAATCTACTACAGAAATTTCATCCATGGCGTAAAGGCCCTTTTCATATTCACGGTGTACATATCGATACAGAATGGCGCAGTGACTGGAAATGGGATCGTGTTTTACCACATATCAGCCCACTTAAATATCGTTATGTGCTTGATGTAGGTTGTGGCAGTGGCTACCACATGTGGAGAATGCGTGGAGAAGGTGCTGAATTTGTAGTGGGCATTGACCCAAGTGAATTGTTTTTATGTCAGTTTGAAGCGGTTCGCCATTTTGCGAATAAAGATGAAAATGTCAATCTACTCCCTTTAGGTATACAGGAATTGCCTAAACTAGCAGCCTTCGATACGGTGTTTTCAATGGGTGTGTTATATCATCGTAAATCACCGATGGACCATATTACTCAGCTTCAAGATCAACTAGTTGAAGGTGGTGAATTAGTTTTAGAAACATTAGTGATTGAGGGCGATAAAGATGATGTACTTGTACCGCAAGATCGCTATGCCAAAATGCGCAATATCTGGTTTTTACCCAGCGCTGAAGCGCTTAAATTATGGGTTGAAAAATGTGGTTTTGAAGATGTACGCATCGTTGATATTAACGACACTTTGACTGGCGAACAACGCAGTACCGCATGGATGACCAATGAATCATTAGAAGATTACTTAGATCCTAATGACTCGACTAAAACCGTAGAAGGTCATCCAGCTCCTAAACGAGCTTTATTGATCGCTAAAAAGGCATTGAAGCCACTTAGTTAAGCTAATGATTATCAGCAACTATTACTATCTCGTTTTTAAATAATCAATTAACGAGATAGTTTTGTTTATTGTTATTGTATTCTTCTGCTGGGTGGCTTATTTTAACTAAACTTCATAATGATAAGGAGGGTAAATATTAATATGAACAAACAAGATTTTCTTAATCGATTCATTTTACATAATACAACTTCTTTATCTTTCCAGAACCGATTGCCACGCCCACATCATAAAATGCCACTTAAAAAAGCAGCCATATTAATGCCATTAATACAAAGAGAAAATGGTTTACATATGCTCCTTACACAACGAGCATTACATTTAAAACATCATGCAGGACAAATAAGTTTTCCAGGAGGAAAACATGAACTTACCGATAAAAGCTTAGCGCATACAGCATTACGTGAAACAGAAGAAGAAATAGGTATTAAACAAAAGGCAATACAGTTGATCGGATCTTTACCATCATTAACTACAGTTACTGGTTACCACATCACCCCTTTTATTGGTTTTGTAGAAGCAGAGCAAAAAATAATAATTGATCACGGTGAAGTGAAAGAATGTTTTGAAGTCCCTTTTTCATTTCTGTTAAACCCACAAAACTTTTCTAAACAACATTTAGTCGCAAACAAAAAACGTCATTTCACCTATTGTTGTGCCTACCAACATCATTTAATTTGGGGGGCGACAGCACAAATGTTAGTTAATTTGCAACAACACCTCAATGACGTTGAGTCTAGATAAAGTCTGCGGTATAGAAGATAAACTTTATAAAGCTAAAAAGATCTTTTTCTATTTTGATTCGTACCATCACCTCAATGGTTTGAATTTAACGATTTATATCGGCAATAGTAAATACAAGCTCATCGGTGACTGTCATAAATAGTTAACAATCAGCTTATAAATTTAAATGGTTCATTTATTTTGAATAATAAGCAATATTAAACAAATGGCTTGCTGAAGTAGGCAAACTAGTATTTTATACGCCTTCTAACTAATCAAATAAAATAAAGGATTAATAATAAAATTTAAATAACGAAATAGACTACAATCCATTAATAAAATGGCTAAGCATTACCCCCCTATTATTTACAAT
The DNA here is from genome assembly GCF_004378355.1 of Psychromonas algicola. Classification (GTDB taxonomy): domain Bacteria; phylum Pseudomonadota; class Gammaproteobacteria; order Enterobacterales; family Psychromonadaceae; genus Psychromonas. The sequence continues at coordinate 44,452 of NZ_SNUB01000007.1, read as the reverse complement.
GCACCAAAAAGGAAAAAAATATGGTTGAACACATTACAGGCATGCTGGCATTAATTGGAGTGCTCTCGCTTTTGTGTCAATGGATTGGCTGGAAATTACATTTACCCGCTATTTTACCACTACTATTATGTGGATTATTGTTAGGCCCCGGTTTAGGTATTTTAAATCCAGATGCCATTTTTGGTGATTTATTGTTTCCGATTATTTCATTAGGTGTTGCTGTTATATTATTTGAAGGGGCATTAACGCTTAACTTTAAAGAAATTAAAGATCACGGTCGAATGGTAACTCATTTAGTGACAGCTGGTGCCTTTATCACTTGGGCTTGCATTACTCCTGCAGCCCATTTTTTATTAGGGTTTGATTGGAAAATTGCAATGCTACTCGGTGCATTAGTTGTAGTAACCGGACCGACCGTAATTGTCCCTATGCTGCGAACAGTGAATCCAAAATCCAACTTAGCCAGTATTCTTCGTTGGGAAGGTATCGTGATTGATCCTATTGGGGCTTTACTTGCAGTATTAGTATTTGAATTCATTGCAGTCACAGCGGATCCAACATCCCACATATTACACGCGCTTACTTTAACTTTAACACTTGGATTTGGTTTAGGGATTGTGGCAGGTTATTTAACCGGTTTAACTATTCGTAAAAACCTATTCCCTCATTATTTACGTAACACAGCCGTATTAACGATTATGTTAGGTGTTTTTGTTGCTTCAAATATTTTACAGGAAGAGTCAGGTTTATTAACTGTTACTGTGATGGGAATTTGGTTAGCAAATATGCGCGGGGTTGATATCGCTGAAATTTTAGAGTTTAAAGAAACCTTAACCGTATTACTTATTTCTGCTTTATTTATTCTATTAGCTGCACGCCTTGATTCTGGAGCCATGTTAGATCTGGGTTTGGAAGGGTTAGCGGTGTTATTTGTAGCCATGTTTATCGCTCGTCCATTAAGTATTTGGGTATCAGGCATTGGTACTAACCTATCCTCAAAAGACAAGTGGTTTTTAAGTTGGGTAGCTCCTCGTGGTATTGTAGCGGCAGCAATTTCCTCATTATTTGCCATAAAGTTAGAGTCTGTTGGCTTAGAAGGTGCAAGCTCAATCGTGCCTTTAGTCTTTTTAATTATTATCGGCACAGTTGTTATTCAAAGCTTAACAGCAGGCCCTTGGGCTAAGTTTCTTGGTGTAAAAGAAGGTTCAAATCAAGGCTTATTAATGTTTGGCGCTTCAAAATTTTCTCGGGAATTAGCATTAATATTAATGTCGAAAAACATTAAGGTTCGCCTTGCTGACAATAACTGGGACAGTATTCGTAAAGCGCGTATGGCTAACATTCCTGTTTATTTCGGAAACCCTGCTTCTGAGCATGCCACTAACTATATGAATTTAAGTGGTATTGGTAGAGTGTTAGTGATGTCTCCCTATCGTCAGTTAAATCCGTTAGTGACATTTCATTTCCAGGATTTATTTGGCATTGAAAAAGTCTATGGTTTAACTAACCCTGATAGTAGTAGTGCTCGACATCAATTATCAGAATCTTACTTGAAACGCTTATGTTTGTTTGGTGAAAATATATCCTACGCTAAAGTGGCAAGCTTAATGGCTAAAGGCGCTATCTTAAAAATCACTAATATCACCGAAAATTTCACTTTTGAACGCTTTAAACAGCGATATGGTGAAACAGCAATACCTTTAGTTTATTTAACGAAGGAAGGCGATGTAAATATTGTTTCCAGTGTCGACAATAGTGATTTCCCTGATGGAATTGAATTAATTAGTTTATTGCCTCAGGAAGCACAAGAGCAAGCTGTTATTCAACGCGCTTTAGATGAAGAAATGGATCGCCAAACAAAAGCAAAAATAAAAATGGAAGAAGCTGAAAAGCGTATTACAGATAAGATACATAATAAGGAAAATACACCAACTAAATAATCCTTATTAGACTCGAAGCTAAAGTCCAATCAAAGTATTGGGCTTTCTTTCCTCCCCTCCTAAACCAACAAACCAACAAACAAGCTATTAACAATTATTTTACTTTATTTACACATAAAATTAGACTAACAAAATAATCACTCCTACACTCCTCACATAGAGTTAGATTTAATAACTCACTTTCATAACATGATGCATTAACTCCTTTGTAAATAATATGAATACAATCAAAGCTACATAAAATTAACTATTAGCCATTAAATCAGACGAATAGGAATAAATATGGGATTCTTCTTCAGAAAAAATAAGCACGAAGAAACAGCATCATTAAAACAATCAAATACAGATAAAGCACACCACACATTAGAAAGCTTGAAAGATACAGCTGCATTTATAGAATTTACAACAGAAGGTATTGTCGTAGATGCTAATGAGCACTTTTTAAATGCGGTTGGATATACTTTTGATGAAATAAAAGGAAAGCATCATCGTATATTCTGTGATCCAACTTATACGAAATCCGATGAATATACTTCATTTTGGACAACGCTCGCTTCAGGGCAATCAATAAAAGATAGATTTAGACGTTTTACTAAAGATGGTCAACCAATATGGCTTGAAGCCTGTTATAACTCTGTTAAGGATGATTCAGGAGAAATAGTCTCAATAGTCAAGATAGCAAGTGATGTCACTAGTTTTATTGAAAATGCGAATATTCAAAACGGCATTTTAAAAGCCTTAGATAGCTCAACGGCAACCATCTCATTTAATTTAGATGGCACTATCATCGATGCTAACCAAAATTTTTTAGATGCGGCAGGCTACCAATTATCTGATATCCAAGGACAGCATCATAAAATATTTTGCTCAGCTGAATTAGTTGCCAGTAATGAGTACACAGCACTTTGGGCAAAACTAAATCGAGGGGAATTTGTTCAAGGTTTATTTGAACGTCGAGACTCTAGGGGCAACGTCCTTTGGTTAGAGGCAAGCTATAACCCGATTATTTGTGAAAATGGCAATTTAATACGTGTCGTCAAATTTGCCACAGATGTTACAGAAAGAATTAATAACGTGAATAATGCTTCTGAAGCCGTCTCCTCGACAGTCACAGAAACGGAACAAGTTTCAGAGCAAGGTAAAGATGTATTGATCAAAAGCGTTGCGATCATGGATGAAATAACAGAAAACGTTGAAGTTGTCGCAAAGGATATTTTAGCGCTAGGTGAGCAGTCCGACAAAATTAATAATATGGTAAGCACAATAACTGCAATAGCAGATCAAACTAATTTATTAGCCTTAAATGCAGCCATTGAAGCAGCCCGAGCTGGTGAATATGGCCGAGGATTTGCAGTAGTAGCAGATGAAGTAAGAAGCTTAGCAGCAAGAACCAGTACTTCTACTTCAGAAATAACTGAAGTTGTTAAAAATAATTCAACATTGTCCAACACTCTGGCTCAAAATATTATTGAAACGCAAGAAAAAGCAGTAAAAGGAGCTGAGTTGATCACACAAGTCGATGGTATTTTCGTTGAAATTAATGAAGGAATGAAAGGTGTTGCTGCAGCAGTAAATCGTTTATAGCCCTCGATTCAAATTCAGTTAATATAATATAAGGTTTAACAGTGAAATATATGTTCAAGCCTTATTCTCACCTCTACATTATCTTTTTTTACATTATTAGCTAACCTGTCCCATTACAGGGTTGTAAATTAGCGATTGCAGAAATCTTAAAAAACACGATAATACTCACACTATTTTATATGCTGATCATAGGCTTTTTAAATTTGCCTAAAAGGATTTTTCTGTGAATATCAAAAAATATAGCCTACGACCACTGTGCATTGCCCTTTCTTTATTAACCACGACTTCTCTTGCAGCTGAAACCACAAAGAATAATATTCTAGACCCCAATTATATCCCAGCTGAGAAAGAAAATGATTTCAAAGATTTAGGTTATCAAGTTAAAGGGACAAACTCATCGTGGGAACAACTCGATGTTTCAGATATTTTTTATGAAGATCCCTACCAAATTTCATTATTTTCACCTCAAAATGGTGAAGATAGTGAACGACTATGGTCTCAAACGACTTCAATTTTTTACTATGGATTCGGTGCAATTGCTGTTCTAGCAGCATTACCAACAGAAATAACTAATTGGGAAAGCTCGGATGCCAACCTAGGACAAAAATGGATAAACAATGTTACCGATGGACCTGTATGGGATCGTGATGACACTGTATTAAATTATGTACTACATCCTTATTTTGGCGGTGCATATTATCAAACAGCTCGTAAATCAGGTTATCGTCAATGGGACTCTTTTTTATATTCAACCTTGATGTCAACCGCATTTTGGGAATATGGTGTAGAAGCCTTTGCTGAAATTCCATCAATGCAAGATCTAGTCGTCACGCCTGTATTAGGTTGGGTCTATGGGGAATGGGCATTTAATACAGAGCGCGAAATCTGGTCTGAAGGTGGCACGGTATTAGGTAGTGAATATCTAGGTAATGTAAGCTTATTTTTATTAGATCCTGTTGACTCGGTGGGACGTAATGTAAACCGTTTGTTTGGTACTGATGTTATTAAAGCGGGAACAAGCTACATTAAACTATCTGAAGGTGACAATACGGGTAAAAAAATCACCTTTGAAATTAACTACACCTTTGGTGAAGAAGATAATGCAGCGCAACAAAGCATAAGTGGCAAACGAAAAGTCATTAACAGCTATTCATTCACTCCTTCTAAAGATCCTGTCAGCTCAGGAATTGTAGGAGTAACGCTCGGAACCGGACAAGTAAATTTTGCATCGAAACGAGGCTACGTTAGCGAGCAATATATGCAAGCTTCATTAGGATTATATTTTAGCCGTAGTTTTTCAACACGCTTAAATTATTCATCAACTAAAATGATGAAAGAAATTGTTAAACCAACTGTAATTTTTGAAAGTTTCAGCGTAGATGGACAATATTATTTTAATACTGATTCAAACTTCCGACCTTATATTACTGCTGGTGTAGGTGAAGAAATTTGGGAAGAAGATAATGATTCTTATAACTTTCAGGCTAATGCAGGTTTAGGAATTCACTATAAACTTAACTCAAACTGGGCATTACAAGTAGAAGCAGTTAATTATTACACTTATGATGAATCAAGTAATGATCAACAAATGACAGGGAAATTAGTCTATCGTTTTGCAGTAGGTGAAAAGTAAATAAACCGCTAGCATTTTATTTTTATAAACTTTAAAAACTTAATCGTTCAGCTATTAAAAAATAATTTTAATAAAGCATGAGTGTTAACGATTAAGTTTTAAGGATTTTACATGTATAAATTTTTCGAAAATTTAGTCCCCGCATTAGATGATCAAGAGCCAGCTCAACCTCCAAGAACTCTCGTTGCTTTCTGTTTACATTACACAAAAGGTTATAAAACAGCTTTGTTTTTTATGACTTTATTAACAGCCACACTCGCAATTTTAGAAGTCTCTTTATTTGGTTTCATGGGGCAACTAGTTGATTGGTTAATTGCCAAAAATCCAGAAACTTTATTGCAGGATGAAGGTAAGAAATTATTACTTATGTCTTTAATGGTCTTAGTCTTAATCCCCTTACTTACCCTTTTACACTCTCTTATCGTTCATCAAGTTTTACTAGGCAATTATCCAATGTCAATACGTTGGTTTGCTCATCGCTATTTATTAAAACAAAGTGTTTCATTTTATCAAGATGATTTTGCAGGTCGTATTGCTACTAAAGTAATGCAAACCGCATTAGCCGTGCGTGAAACTGTTATGAAACTATTAAATGTAATGGTTTATATCTTGGTTTATTTTATCTCGATGATCATTATGGTAGCGAAATCTGATTACCGCCTCGCTATACCTATGTTGGTATGGCTGATTGTTTATTGCGGTATTCAATATTACTTTATTCCTCGATTAAGAAAAGTAGCAGTTAAACAAGCAGATGCTCGCTCTACAATGACAGGACGTATTGTGGATAGTTATACGAATATCTCAACGGTAAAACTATTTGCGCATACTGATTCTGAATCGGCATATGCTAAAAAAGGCATGGAAGGCTTTTTAGATACCGTTTATAAACAAATGCGTTTAGCAACAGGCATCAATGTTAGCGTTCAGGTTTCAAATTATATCTTGGCTTTTGCTATAGCTGCATTATCGATTGCTTTGTGGATGGAAAGTGCTATTTCAATTGGTGCTATTGCTATCGCAATTAGTTTAGCCCTTCGGTTAAATGGTATGTCGCAATGGATAATGTGGGAATTAAGCGCTTTATTCGAAAATATCGGCACAGTAACTGATGGTATGAATACCTTAGCTAAGCCTAACATTATTAAAGATCAAGACGATGCGAAACCTTTGATTGTTTCTGAAGGTAACCTTTATTTTAAACAAATGAGCTTTCATTACGGTGAAAATAAAGGCGTTATTGATAACCTAGATTTAAATATCAAAGCAGGCGAAAAAATTGGTTTAGTTGGTCGCTCTGGTGCTGGTAAATCGACATTGGTTAATCTTCTATTACGTTTTTACGATGTCGAAAAAGGGCAAATCATTATTGATGGGCAAGATATTAAAACGGTACAACAAGAAAGCTTACGTTTACAAATTGGTATGGTGACGCAAGATACTTCTTTATTACATCGCTCTATACGTGAAAATATTCTTTATGGGCGTCCAAATGCCACTGAAGAAGATATGATTAAAGCGACAAAACAAGCCCAAGCGCATGACTTTATCATGGGGTTAACGGATACCACTGGTAACACAGGCTACGATGCGCAAGTTGGCGAACGTGGTGTGAAGCTTTCTGGTGGGCAACGCCAGCGTATTGCTATCTCTCGAGTGTTATTAAAAGACGCGCCTATATTAGTATTAGATGAAGCGACTTCAGCACTAGACTCAGAAGTAGAAGCGGCAATTCAAGAAAGTTTATACGAATTGATGCAAGGCAAAACGGTTATTGCAATTGCCCATCGATTATCAACAATTGCAGCAATGGATCGCTTAATCGTTTTAGATAAAGGTCAAATTATTGAACAAGGTAGCCATGAAGAGTTAATTAAACAGAATGGTGTTTATGCGCAATTATGGACACATCAAACGGGTGGATTCTTAGGCTTAGATTATAATTAATCCCATTAAAAAAGGCCTTTAATAAACTTAAAGGCCTTTTAAATTAAACGCTTAACAACAGTAATTAATATTTGCTAATTAATCATTATTCTTCATAAAGATTATCATAAACAAAGTTAGTAGCTTCAATATAACCAGGCACACTGCCGCAATCAAAACGCTTACCTTTAAATTTGTAAGCTAACACACAACCAGATTTTGCTTGCTCTAACAAAGCGTCGGTAATTTGTACTTCGCCACCTTTACCCGGCTTTGTATTTTCTAAAATATCAAAGATATCTGGCGTTAAAATATAACGACCAATAATGGCAAGATTACTTGGTGCTGTGCCAGGGGCTGGTTTCTCAACCATATCATCAACACGGTAAATATCATCTCTAATAACAGAGCCTTTAATAACACCATATTTATGAATTTGATCTTCTGGCACTTCTTCAACGGCAACGATAGAGCAGCGGAATTGTTTATATAACTCAGTCATTTGTTTTAATACACCATCGCCTTCTTGATTGATACACAAATCGTCGGCAAGTACCACGGCAAAAGGTTGATCACCAATAAGCTCTTTACCAATTAAAATAGCATGCCCTAAGCCTTTCATCTGACGCTGACGAATAAAAGAGAAAGTCGCAGTATCCATAATTTGTCGAATATCTTTTAGCTTTTCTTCTTTTGGTGTACCACTAATTTCTTTTTCTAATTCGTAATTATGGTCAAAATGATCTGAGATAGAATGCTTGCCTCGACCTACCACAATTCCCATACTCGTCATGCCAGCTTCAATTGCTTCATCAACACCAAACTCAATTAATGGCTTATTAACTAGTGGCATCATTTCTTTTGGCATTGATTTAGTTGCAGGAAGAAAACGTGTACCGTAACCAGCCGCTGGAAATAAACATTTTTTAATCATACGTCCCCACTTAGAATATATTTAATTGATGAAATGAAATATTAACACTTTCTACAAATTTTATTAGCTAAATCTAGCATATTATTAGCATAATTAAATAACTACACTAATAATATCAATAATTAAGTTCTTGTACGTGTTACTCGGCGGCGTTCGCCAGCTTTACGATGCTGATTATGCTTTTTAACAGCACGTCGTATTCTAGCTTGAGGATTTGATATTTTGTTAGTATCAACACGCACTTTAGTTTCTGTTTCTCGTGGCATATCAACCAGTTTACGTAAGTAGTTAACTTCCTTAAGTGAAAGCTCTTGCCAGCCACCTTGAGGTAATTGATTGTTTAAAATGATATTACCGTAACGAACACGCATTAAACGGCTGACTTGTAAGCCTTGGCTTTCCCATAAACGACGTACTTCACGAGTACGGCCTTCAGTTAATACAACATGGAACCAGCGGTTAATACCTTCACCACCATGTTCTTTAATATCTAAGAACTTAGCTTCACCATCTTCAAGCTGAACGCCCATACGTAAACGATTTAAAATAGCTTCAGTTACCTCACCAAATACACGTACTGCATACTCACGTTCAATTTGTTGGCTTGGATGCATCATTTTATTCGCAAATTCACCATCGGTAGTGAACAATAATAAACCTGAAGTATTGATATCAAGACGACCGATAGAAATCCAACGCGCGCCTTTTAATTGAGGCAAACGGTCAAAAACGGTTTTACGCCCTTCTTCATCACTACGCGTACAAACTTCACCTTCAGGTTTGTTGTAAGCTAAAATACGACAAACCACGCTTTCAGCGGCTTGGTATTTCACAACATGCCCATCAACACGAATCACTTGCTCTTGCGTAACACGTTCGCCTAATTCAACAATTTTACCATCAAGGCTAACACGCCCTTCAGCAATGACTGTTTCCATTTTACGACGTGAACCTAATCCCGCTCGTGCTAATACTTTTTGTAATTTTTCACTCATCTTACTTTCCTTTGGGTAATTCTCATTATGCCAATAAATAGCCAGCCTATTTTAACACTTAAGATTAAATAAACCGCACTATTAATATTTTTTATAACTTCACTTTTTGTTACTTTTAAGTAACCACTTAAAAACTTTACTGGAACGGCGTTAAATCTCCCGCCCCTTCTCTCATAATAACCACTTCATCATCAGACAAATCAATCACAGTCGTTGGTGATTCTCCGAGATAACCGCCATTAAGAATTAAATCCACCTTCTGCTCTAATTGGTCTCGAATTTCTTCAGGATCAAACTCAGCCGTATGATTACCAGGTAAAATCAAACTGGTTGTCATCAAAGGCGTATCTAGTTCATCTAGTAACGCTAATGCAATGGCATTATCAGGAATACGAATACCGATTGTACGCTTGCTTGGATTCATTAAACGTTTGGGTAAATCTTTAGTCGATTTAAAGATAAAGGTATAAGCCCCTGGTGTATTGCTTTTCAGCATACGGTAAGCGGCATTATCAACGCGCGCATAGACGGAAATTTCAGCTAAATCTCTACAGACTAAAGTAAAATTATGTTTTTTATCTAAATCTCTAATATGACAAATACGCTCTAATGCATGCTTATTATCGATACTACATCCTAGTGCGTAACCAGAATCTGTAGGGTAAATAACAACACCACCCTGCTTTATTATTTCAGCAGCCTGTTTCATTAATCTTTTTTGTGGATTTTCAGGATGCACGTAAAAAAACTGACTCATAACTTTATTGCTCTATATGTTTATAAATTTATTATTTTAACTACAGTGATATTGTTATTAAAACTTTATGGGGTCTGGCAAGCAGGCCAATTATGCCAAATTGGTTGACAAACTTCAGGTAAAAAAAGACTTTTCCCTAAATCACGCCAGCGCCCTACAAAATGAAAATCACTCCCTTGAGAAGCCAATAAATCATATTCTTTGCTCCATAAACCTAACTGAAGTCTCATCTGTGGTGATTGCTGCCCCATTGCCACTTCCATTGCATCGCCTCCTTCATCTTTAAAGGTCACTAACAATTTCCTTAACCATTTGTTGGATAATTTATAATGATCGGGATGGGCTAATACCGCTTGGCCGCCAGCAGCTTTAATCACTTTAATTGCATCGGCTAAATCAACCCAATTATGAGGGACGTATCCAGTATTACCACGGCTAAGATATTTATCGAATATTTTAGGGAAAGTCGGCGCAACACCAATTTCAACCATATAACGAGCAAAATGAGCACGTGTGATAGCGCCTTCGCCCGCTAAGGCTTTGGCACCTTCATAAACATTAGGAATATTTGCTTTGGCTAAACGTTTTCCCATTTCAAGCGCGCGTTGCTCGCGTTTTTCTTTTTGTATCTCAATGAGCTCAATTAAAGCAGGATGAGTGGGATCAATATTAACGCCCACAACATGAATTTCATGATTTAACCAATTCGTTGTCACTTCGATACCGTTAATTAATTGCAACTTCAAATTATTATCTTGAATATATTGTGTTGCTTCGGCTAAACCGTCCACGGTATCGTGATCGGTAATGGCTAAAAAATGAACTTGTCTATTTTCTGCTCGTTGCACTAATTCGCTAGGCGTAAGCTGTCCATCTGAGGCTTTAGTATGTGAGTGAAGATCAATTAACATGAATATCCTAAAAATCACCTTGACATTAGGAGCATTTTGCAAAAAAATAGCTTCTAATTATTACGGGACGCATAATATATGATTTTTAATACAATTACTCTTAAAGATTCTTGGTGGCACTCATTCTCATAAGCGAGCAATGAGGTTTTTGTATATCTATATCCCAATAAAACCAATTTTAAAGCTCGCATCTTGCGGGCTTTTTTCATATTTGGAACAAACAAAAGTAAAACAGGCACAGTACAATGATAATTTTTAACACAATCCTTAATTGGCGATGGCAAATAAAATAATTTAAAACGACTATTTGCAAATTTATTATTAAGGAATTAAACATGAATACTTTACACCCTATCGGCGTATTAAAAACCATTGAAACACCCTGCAGTTATATTCAAGATTCATTAGGGCTATTTCAAAAAATCAGTGAAGACAGCAATAACCATTTATTATTTGACTCGGCAGAAATAGAAAGCAAAGAGCATTTAAAAAGTCTTATACTCGTTGATGCTTGTTTGAAGATAACTTGTAAAGGTTTAGTGGTAACACTTGATGCCCTAACCGACAATGGTAAAGATTTACTGACTTTTATCACCCCCAAATTTTCAACTCAATTAATTACAGCGCAACGACCAAATAAATTACAACTAAGTTTCCCTCAATCAGATACCAGTGGCGATGAAGATCAGCGTTTAAAGTCAGCCTCTCCAATGGACGCTATTCGCTGTATCGTTGATCGCATTAAAAAACGTTCATCACATCCACAAGCTTTATTTTTAGGTGGCGTATTTGCTTACGATTTTATTGCGACTTTTGAACAATTAATGGATGTGCCTGATAGCGAAAACACAACACCTGATTATGTATTTTATGTTGCTGAAACCTTAATGCTACATGATCATCAAACTCAAGAAGGCCATATTTTAGGCAGTGTATTTGGTGGGTTATATTCAGATGAAAATGAAGTGCGTATCGCAAAACGTATTACTGAGTTACAAAGCTTCTGTGAAAACTTCACTACACCAGTCAATCAACAAATTACAATTGATGCAAAAGTGACTGTCGATGTTTCAGACCCAGATTATTGCGAAATAGTAGAGCAATTAAAAACCAACATTGTTAAAGGCGACATTTTCCAAGTTGTTCCTTCACGTAGTTTTGCTTTACCTTGTCCAGATCCTATTTCAGCATATCAAAAGCTAAAAGAAACCAATCCAAGTCCTTATATGTTTTATTTAAAAGACAGTGACTTTATTTTATTTGGTGCATCGCCTGAAAGCGCAATCAAATTTACACAATCGACTCGCGATGTTGAGATTTACCCGATTGCAGGTACACGTCGACGTGGGTTTAACCCAGATGGCACAATTAATAAAGATCTCGATGGCCGTTTAGAATTAGAGTTACGTTTAGATAAAAAAGAAACGTCTGAACATTTAATGCTCGTTGATTTAGCACGTAATGATGTTGCACGTATTAGTGAACCCGGAACACGCCATGTAGCTGAATTATTACAAGTTGACCGTTATAGTCACGTGATGCATTTGGTGTCTCGCGTTGTGGGTAAACTTCGTGCCGATTTAGACGCATTACATGCTTATCAAGCTTGTATGAATATGGGAACCTTAGTGGGTGCACCTAAAATTAGCGCTTCTAACTTAGTCAGACGAGTCGAGAAAAAACGTCGCGGAAGTTATGGTGGAGCCGTAGGCTATATCAATGGTAATGGTGATATGGATAGCTGCATTGTTATTCGTTCTGCTTTTGTGAAAGATGGCATCGCACAAGCACAAGCAGGTGCAGGTGTTGTTTATGATTCAGTACCGCAACTAGAAGCGGATGAAACACGCAGTAAAGCCTCAGCCGTTTTAAATGCCATTGCGCTTGCACATGGTTCAACGTTAGCGGCGGTTATGCCCAAGACTAAGCAAGGAGCATAAGACGATGCAAACAATTCAAACTAGCCGTAAAAAAACAACCTTATTCTTCTTAGATAACTTTGATTCATTTACTTATAATTTAGTGGATCAATTTAAAACAGCAGGTTATCCAGTAAAAATTTACCGTAATAACCAAAGTGCAGAGCAAATAAAATCGCATATTGATCATTGCAAAGGTGACGTAGTTTTAGTGCTTTCACCAGGCCCTGGCACGCCAAGTGCAGCGGGATGTATGATTGAACTGATTGGTTTATGTAAAGGAACGATTCCTATCTTAGGGATATGTTTAGGTCATCAAGCCTTAATTGAACAGTATGGCGGCGTGGTTGGTCAAGCCGATGAAATACAACACGGTAAATCATCACTGATTGAACACTGTGCAGATAAAATGTTTGCAGGATTATCACAACCACTGTCAGTGGCTCGTTATCATTCATTAGTAGGCACATCAGTCCCTCAATCGCTTGAAATTGTGGCACAATACAAAGGTATGTGTATGTCTATTTATCAGGAACAAGATAAGGTGATCGGTTTTCAATTTCACCCTGAATCTATATTAACCTGTGAAGGTGCCCAGCTTTTAGAAAACAGCCTCAATTTATTGACTGCCTCGGAGAAAAATTAAATGAGCGAATACAATGTACACCCTATCCTAGAACAACTGTATTTAGGCGACTCTTTAACAGAGCAGCAAAGCCAAGCATTTTTTGAACAAGTGGTATTGGGTGAAGTTGATCCTATTGTTTTATCATCAGCTTTAACTGCTCTGAAGATTAAAGGTGAAACGCCAACAGAAATAACCGGTGCCGCTAAGGCCCTATTAGCACAAGCAAAAGCCTTTCCGCGTCCCGATTACCCATTTACTGATATTGTAGGAACAGGCGGTGATGGTTTAGGGACCATTAATATCTCTACAGCCAGTGCATTTGTTGCCGCAGCTTGTGGTGTTAAGGTTTGTAAACACGGTAGCCGCAGTGTTTCAAGTAAATCGGGGTCTTCTGATTTATTGGCAACCTTTGGAATTAACCTAGAAATGTCACCTGAAACAGCGCGTCAATGTCTAGATAATTTAAACGTGTGTTTCATTTTTGCACCAAGTTACCATGCAGGAATGCGCTTTGCGGGTCCTGTACGCGCGGCATTAAAAACACGTTCGATCTTTAATGTCTTAGGCCCATTAGTGAACCCAGCACGTCCAGACTTTGAATTAATGGGTGTATACGCACCTGAACTCTTGGTACCTATTGCAAAAGTACACCAACAATTAGGAATGAAACGCGTTATGGTGGTGTTTGGTAGCGGTTTAGATGAAGTGGCTTTACACGGAAGCACTCAAGTCGCTGAATTACACAATGGTGAAATCAAAGAATATACATTAACACCCGATGATTTTGGTGTAGAGCATCACCCAGTAGAAAGTATTTTTGGTGGCACACCAGAAGAAAATAAAATCATTATCGAACAAATATTACAAGGTAAGGGCACGCCAGCTCAACAAGCGGCTGTTGCTATTAATGTTTCAGCTTTATTAGTTTTAAATGGTAAAGCAGATAACTTTAAACAAGGCACAACCATGGCATTGGAAAGCATGCAATCAGGGCAGCCTCTTACATTACTCAAACAACTTGCGGAGCAAAGCAATGCTTAATGACCAAAGTTTACAAGATACTATTTTAGGCAAGATTGTTGATGACAAATTAATCTGGGTTGAACAAAGAAAACAGCAACAACCTTTAATTAAGTTTAAAGATGATTTAGTAGAAAGTGATCGTCACTTTTATCAAGCCCTAGATCAAGAACAAAGCGTTTTTATTTTAGAATGTAAAAAAGCTTCACCATCGAAGGGCCTGATCCGAGAAGACTTTGATTTGGATTTAATTGCAGGTGTTTATAAAAACTACGCATCAGCGATTTCTGTGTTAACCGATGAAAAATACTTTCAAGGTGATTTTGAGTATATCAATAAAGTGCGTGAGCAAGTGACACAACCAGTTATCTGCAAAGACTTTATTGTTGACCCATACCAAATTTATTTAGCTCGTCACTATAAAGCTGATGCTATTTTATTAATGCTTTCAGTATTAGATGACGATGCTTACCAAGCTTATCGTGATACTGCGCACAGCTTAAATATGGGTGTATTAACGGAAGTCAGTAATGAACATGAGTTGGTACGTGCTATCGCTTTAAACGCAAAGGTAATAGGCATTAATAATAGAGACTTACGTGATCTTAGTATCGATTTAAATCGTACTAAACAACTGGCAGTCAAGATGCCTGAAGATAGAATTGTCATTTCTGAATCCGGTATTTATAACCATCAACAAGTGAAAGAATTAAGTCAATTTGCTAATGGTTTTCTAGTGGGCAGTTCACTGATGTCACAACCTAATATCGACCAAGCTTGTAGAAAACTTATTTTAGGTGAAAACAAAGTTTGCGGTTTAACTCATGCTCGTGATGCGGCTGATGCTCATAAAGCAGGTGCCATTTACGGCGGCCTTATTTTTGTTGAAAAATCTCCTCGCTTTGTCGCACTTGAGCAAGCTCGCTTAGTGATGTCTGGTGCGCCACTTAATTATGTTGGTGTTTTCCAAAATGAAGACGTTGAATTAGTGGCTTACACGGCAAAAAGTTTAGGTCTTAGCGCGGTGCAATTACATGGCGATGAAACACCTAAATATATTAAGCAACTATTAGCTGTATTACCTAAAAGTTGTGAAGTGTGGAAAGCGCATGGTATCAGTGAATTCTTACCGGATTTTGAAAAATATAATGTGAGTAAACATGTCCTTGATACGCGTGTCGGCGATCAAAGTGGCGGCACAGGAAAAAGCTTTGATTGGACTTTGTTAGATAATACTCAAACAGCAACAATAGACAAAAATACAATATTATTAGCAGGCGGTCTTAACCCTGACAATGCCCAACAAGCTGCTTTAATCGGCTGTGCCGGGTTAGATTTTAATTCCGGCGTTGAGTCTGAACCTGGTAAAAAAGACGCAGATAAATTAAATCGCAGTTTTGCAGCTATTCGTCGCTATATGACAAGATAGTTAACAGCGACAATCGTATTAAAAGGTAATAAAACATGAAAACGTTAGATGCTTATTTTGGTGATTTCGGCGGTATGTATGTACCGCAAATATTAGTCCCAGCGCTTAAACAACTTGAAGCTGAATTTTTAAAAGCACAATCAGATCCTGAATTCCAAGCCGAATTTAGTGAATTATTAACCGAGTATGCGGGACGCCCTACTCCGTTAACATTATGCCGTAATTTAACTAAAGGTAAAAAAACTAAACTTTATTTAAAACGTGAAGACTTATTACACGGTGGCGCGCACAAAACTAACCAAGTGTTAGGTCAAGCTCTACTGGCTAAACGTATGGGTAAAACTGAAATCATTGCAGAAACAGGCGCCGGTCAACACGGTGTAGCAACCGCGCTAGCTTGTGCATTATTAGGTCTTAAGTGTCGTGTATATATGGGCGCAGTGGATTGTGAACGCCAAAAACCCAATATGTTCAGAATGCGTTTAATGGGTGCAGAAGTTATCCCTGTTACGTCAGGCTCTTCAACCTTAAAAGATGCATGTAATGAAGCATTACGCGATTGGGCTGGTAGTTATGATACTTCGCATTATTTATTAGGTACTGCTGCAGGGCCACATCCTTTCCCTACTATTGTGCGTGAATACCAAAAGATTATTGGTGAAGAAGCTAAACAACAGTGCTTGCGTAAAGAAGGTATTTTACCTAATAAAGTGATTGCTTGTGTTGGCGGTGGCTCTAATGCTATTGGTATTTTCTCTGACTTTATTGATGATGAAAGCGTTGAATTAATTGGTGTTGAACCAGGTGGACATGGCATTGAAACGGGTGAGCATGGTTGCCCTATTGCTTGTGGTACTGATGGTATCTTCTTTGGAATGAAATCATTAATGATGCAAGATGAACAAGGTCAAATCCAAGAATCTTATTCTATTTCAGCGGGTCTTGATTTCCCGTCTGTTGGCCCTCAACATGCTCACTTAGCTAAAACAGGCCGAGCACAATACGTGAACGCAACTGATGATGAAGCGTTAATGGCATTTAAAGCACTAGCGGAACAGGAAGGTATCATTCCGGCACTAGAATCTTCACATGCTTTAGCGCATGCTTTAAAAATCATCGAAGCAGATGATAAAGAACAAGTTATTATCGTTAACCTATCGGGTCGTGGCGATAAAGATATTTTCACCGTTGCTGATATTTTTGAAAAAAGAGGAATGATCTAATGGCTGATGATCTACAAACACAACGATATACTGAATTATTTGATCGCTTAGCAGCAAAAAATCAAGGTGCCTTTGTTCCTTTTGTCACAGTCGGTGACCCAAATAAAGAACAATCATTAGCAATCATCAACACGCTTGTTGAAGCAGGCGCAGATGCGCTAGAACTAGGTATTCCATTTTCAGACCCTGTTGCCGATGGAACTGTCATCCAAGATGCATCAATCCGAGCTCTAGAAGCAGGCACCACACCCGAAGTATGTTTTGATATCATCAAAGAAGTTCGAGCTAATCACCCACAAATACCAATTGGTTTACTATTGTATGTAAATTTAGTTTACCGTAATGGCATTGAAAGTTTTTACCAACGTTGTAAAAAAGCCGGTGTGGACTCTATCTTGATTGCAGATGTACCTTTGCATGAAAGTGAACCTTATCGTGCCGCCGCTGAGAAATTTGGTTTACAACAAATCTTTATTGCTCCGCCAAACGGTGATAAAGCGACGCTTCAGCAAGTTGCTGAATACGGGCAAGGTTATACTTACCTATTAAGCCGTGCAGGTGTGACAGGCGCTGATGCCAAAGCAGGTATGCCTGTCGAACATATGCTTGAAACATTAAACCAGTATAATGCACCACCATCATTGCTTGGATTTGGTATTTCGCAACCAGAACAAGTCGCTGAAGCCATCAAGTCAGGCGCAGCGGGTGCGATATCTGGGTCTGCAGTAGTTAAAGTTATTGAACGTAATCTTGCAGATCCAGAAAAAATGAAAACAGAAATGTTTGAATTTATTAGCTCAATGAAAGCTGCGACATTAAAATAAATTATTCCACTTAAAATAAGAGAGTTTTATGAAACAATTGCTTGATTTTATTCCATTAATCATTTTTTTCGCCATTTATAAAATGGTTGATATTTATGCAGCAACGGGATCGTTAATTATAACAACAGGGCTAGTGCTCGCTTATAGTTACTTCAAAAACGGTAAAGCAGAAAAAATGCAGGTTATAACCTTCGTGATGGTTTTTGTATTTGGTTCATTAACACTTATTTTGCATGACGATGCTTTCATCAAATGGAAAGTAACCTTTATCTATGCTTTATTTGCTATCGCTTTATTAGTCAGTCAGCTACTCTTTAAAAAGCCAATTATCAAACAAATGCTAGGTAAAGAATTAGCGCTACCTGACGCTGTTTGGAATAATTTAAACGTAGCTTGGGCACTTTTCTTTATCGTGCTAAGTATATTAAATGTTTATGTTGCATTTAACTTGCCGCAAGAAATTTGGGTTAACTTTAAAGTATTTGGTTTATTAGGTGCGACACTGGTATTTACGCTTTTAAGTGGTGTTTACATTTATAAGTATTTACCGGCTTCAGATAAAAATAAAGAAAAAGCAGAACAAGAGTCAGATAAATAACTAAAAGTAGGCGTTTAAAAGAGACGAAGTAACAAAAAGGCGACTGTATGTAACATACAGTCGCCTTTTTAATTTTCTCAATAGACTAGTTAGAATGCAACATACTATTTAATTCAACAGCACTTTTATTCACTAAACATTCGATTTGACCTGTTACTGAATTACGGCGGAATAATAAATCATCTTTATTCGCTAAATCGCGTGCTTTAACAGAGCCAGCTTCTTTGCCTTCTTTGTCTAACATTTTAACTTTAGAGCCCGCTGTTACATATAAACCAGATTCGATAGTACAACGATTACCTAATGGGAAACCTAGACCCGCGTTAGCACCTAATAAACTGTTCTCACCAATAGCCACGACCATTTTACCGCCACCAGAAAGAGTCCCCATAATAGAAGCTCCACCACCAATATCACTACCTTCACCAACCATTACACCAGCAGAAATTCGACCTTCAACCATGCTAACGCCTGTTGTACCAGCATTGAAGTTAATGAAACCTTCATGCATAACTGTAGTGCCTTCGCCAACGTGAGCACCTAAACGTACGCGTGATGTATCAGCAATACGTACGCCTGCTGGAACCACGTAATCAACCATTTTAGGGAATTTATCAACACAGTCGACAATAATCGTTTTACCTTTTAAACGTGCTTTCATTTGACGTTCTTTTAATTCTGGTAAATCAATTGGACCTTTATTAGTCCAGGCGATGTTATGTAATAAACCAAAGATCCCATCTAAAACTACACCATGTGGTTTAACTAGACGATGTGAAATAAGTTGTAGTTTTAAGTAACCTTCAGCTACGCTTTGTGGCGCTTCATCTGTTGCTAGAATAACTAATACTAGCGGTTGTTTTGATTTAGCGGCTGCAACGGCAAAATCTGCATTATCAGTCTCATTTTCACCATTAAAAGCAGCGGCTAATTGTTCAGCGATAGCTGGCATAATTTCAATAACTTGATTACCTTCTTTATAACCAGCAATAGCACCTACTGTTGCCACTAAATCATCACTTGGATTTAGAATTGGATTTGGGAAAAATGCTTCGATGATTTTTTGGTCACGGTTTTTAGTCGCAGTACCAAAAGCAAGAGAAAATGTAGACATGTATAAAGCTCCAGTTTAAAAGTTTATTTGGTGTAAACACCATAATATAAATGAAATAAGGTAATAGAGGACAATAATAAAGAAGCCTCAACAGAGATGCAAAATTATATGTAATAAAAACGGATAATCTATATTATTGATCTTGTTCTATGCTCAGAGACTTATTTAATCAAGTATTTGGCATACTTAGAGGTTATGATGCAGAAAATTTATTTTTAAAAGAAGAAAAAATAAATCCAGTAAAATGCTTTACTAAAAATAGAAAAAATTCAAGCAGCAGCATAAATAAGATAGCCACTGCCAATCCAACTATAATTGATTCTTGATTCAATACAATATTCGCACGGTAATCACGCCAAGTGTCAATAAAGATAGGTTGCCCCACTTCTTTAACCAATAATCCCAAACGGTACCAAATAGGCTTATTCATATTATTGATTTTTTTCTGTAAATACTGCACACGTAAGTATGTGTCTTCAATAATAGAAGCTTCATCTTGAAACAATGCAAGATGGCTGATTTTATGTTGGTTAATTAAAGCATCTAAATCACCATCAAAATGCACATCTGCAAGTAATTGATATTGTGAAAGTTGCAAATTAGCTTCGACAAAGTGCCCCTGTAAACGTAATTCATATTGCTGTAAAAAGTGTGGTAATTGCAATCCAAACAAAACACTTAGCGCAAAGAGTATTTGTAAACAGTAACGCTTTATCATGGCTAACATAATTATTTAAATCCTCTATCACTACGTAATAATTCATAGGCTTTTTGGATATCTTGTGCTTTTTCTTTCGCTAATTGCATCATTTGTTCAGGTAATCCTTTTGATGCTAATTTATCAGGGTGATTTTGACTCATCAATTTACGATAAGCACGTTTAATCTCTTTATCACTTGCACTGCTATCAACACCTAATATTTTATACGCATCAGCTTTGTCAGATGAAGTGCTAGCTCGTTGGCTACCATTATGACTTTGATTGAAATGTTGCTGCCCTTCCATCATTTGAATTAACCGATCTAATTCAAAGCGAGATGATCCTAATGTTTCAGCAATAATGTAAAGGATCGCTTTTTCTTTTGCTTCGATTTGCCCATCAGCAAAGGCCATTTGCACTTGAATGGCTAGAAACATTTGCAATACATTGCGTTCACCATGTAATACACGCATAAATTCTTGTAATGTTTCTATCAATGCAAAGGATGGGCTTTTTCCTTCGGTAAAAGCTGTTTGCGCTTGAGTACGAGCTTCACCATGTAAATTCATCTGATCCATATACGCACTGGCGATTTGGATATCATGGCTAGTCACTTGCCCTTTTGATTTAGCAACATGCCCCATAACTGAAAAAGCAGTTTCAAAAAACACCTTCTGTTTATCAAAGCTATTTGAGCGCCCGTTTAAAATACCATCCTGAAGAGTAAAGTTACGGCCTAAGGCAACATCAAAACGATGCCCTAACCAAACCCCAAAAATAAGCCCAAAGAAATGCCCAAACATGAAACCAAAGAACCCACCTAATAGTTTTCCCAATATATGCATAATTATTAACAGCCTTTAAACCAAAAGTATCAAATGAATTCATTATTTTGACTAACTATGTAACTATTTACCAATTATTTGTAGTAAATAACAAAAATAGCCCCTTTATCGTCAATCAAAGATTGGAGCAAGCAAAATTTTGCTTTATTATATACAGTTATATTGTTTTTTGCTTAGCGTTTTCATTTATTTCTAGGCACTTGTTGTGAGTTATTAATGTTAAAATATATCCCTTTATTATTCATGTTATCCCCTATTGCTCACGCTGCAGAGCAAAGCGAAACTAATGATTCTGTTACTCAAGATGATGTTGATACTCAGATGAGTCTAAAAGAGAATTCAGCACTACGTAAAGTAGATGCTTTCTTCCAACAATGCTATCAGAACGTCCCACCTCGTATCAAAAGTAATAATAAATTAGACAGAAACCAAATACCTGTCGATATTAGCGCTGATACCTTAACAGGTTTTGCTGGCGATATATTTTATCAAGGCAATGTTAATCTAGTACAAGGTGACAAAACCTTAACATCAGACACGTTATCTTATAGCCGTTCGGCAGAACAAGCTTATGCTGCGGGTAATGTTCGCTTTGTAGATGGTGAAATCACTTTAACCGCAGATCAAATTAAAACTAACTTAAAAACCGATGAATCTTCATTATTTAAGACTGAATACCAATTCCATGGTCAAGGTGGACGAGGTGATGCTGATTTAATTTATGATAATGGGCAAAACCTTTATGAGTTTAATTCATCATCTTATACAGCCTGCCCACCGCAAGATACGACTTGGAGTATTGAATCTTCAACTATGTATATTGATAATGCATCAGAAGTCGGCAGTGCTTATAATGCAGTATTAAAAATAAAAGGGATTCCTGTCTTTTATTTTCCTTACATAAATTACCCTCTGACAGATAAACGTAAAACGGGGCTTTTATTTCCAACTTATGAAAACTCATCGATTAATGGTATTACTGTTGCTCAGCCCTTATATATCAATCTAACCACGAATCAAGATATGACTTTCACCCCAACATATATGGCAGATAGAGGATTATTGTTGAAAAATGAATATCGTTATTTATTTGATATAGGTTCAGGAAAAATTGCGACAGAATATCTGGGTACCGATAAACTTAATGAAGACGATGATGAAGAAGAAAATACTCGTTACTTACTACATTTAAATCATAATATTACTTTTGCTAAAAATTGGAACTTCAATGCTGAATACACAAGAGTCAGCGACGAAGATTACTTTAATGATATCGAAACAGACTATGGAACCCAGAGTGACGGCCAATTATTACAAACCGCGGAGTTAAGCTATACCTCAATGAATTGGAATAGCTCAGTAGAAGTACGTGATTTCCAAGTACTAGATGAAGACGAAGATTCCTATATTGTGCTTCCAAAAGTATCATTAAATGCATACCAACCATTGGACTGGAGAAGTCTACAATTTGAATGGTATTCAGAAGTCACTAAATTTTCTCATAATGATGACGACGTTTACACAGGTACTCGTGTGCATGCAGAGCCTAAAATTGTATTGCCTCTTTACTATGATTCTTTATTTATTAATACTGAATTAAAATATATGCTAAGCCTTTATCAACAAGATTTAGGCACAACCGACACCTATGATGAATATGACGAAACTGCCACAAGGTATATCCCTTCTTTTAAAATTCATTCGGGCATAAATCTAGAACGCGACTTCACTTTATTTGATAAAAATTACCGTCAAACGTTAGTGCCACAGATGCAATATTTATATGTGCCTTATGAAGATCAATCTAACATTGGTTTATACGACACAACAACGTTGGAAAGCGATTATTATGGGCTTTTTCGTGACAATCGATATTCAGGATATGACCGAATAGCAGATGCGAACCAAATAACCTTTGGGCTGTCTAGTAGTTTTATCAACAATCAAGGTAAAGAGAAATTACGCTTTGCAGTGGGTCAAAACTATTACTTTGAAGAGTCAAAGGTTACTTTAGATGAAGATGATAGCAGTGATGAAGATGAAGTAAGCCGATCATCAATGATCGGTGAGTTTGATATCAACTTTGAGAATGACTACTTCTTACATGCAGGAGTTGAGTGGGATAGTAATGACAAAGTCATTGAACGAGCTAATACCACGGTTGAAAAACGCTGGGCTAACAATACCTATCTGCAAGCAAGTTACCGTTATTACAAAGAATCCGATGATGCCGATTGGGATGAAATCATTAACCAAGTTGGCGGCAAATTAAATTGGTCAATTAGTAGTCAATGGAGTACTTTTGCAAGTTATTACTATGACCTTAATGTTGACAATACCTTTGAGAGTATTGTGGGATTAAAATATCAATCTTGTTGTTGGTCCATTAGTTTGACTTATGACCAACACATGCTTTCTTATTACGACGAAGAAGATGACTTAGAAAGCACACTTGAAACAGAAACAAGCTATGGAATAACCTTTGAGTTAACAGGGTTAGGTGGTACAGACGTCGCTGATGGTGACGAAGGTTTATTCGACTACGGTCGCCCATTTTATTTAAAGTGATGAGTAAAAAATGAAATTAGCAAAACGACTTTTAGGCACGATGATCTTGTGCAGTGTCATGTCACAAACGACAACCGCAGCACAAATACAATTAGATAATATTGAAGCAGTAGTGAATAAAGAATTAATTTTACACAGTGACATGGTCAACATGAAGCAAGAAATAACAAATCGCTATAAAGAAAATAATCAACCGATCCCTGCTGACTTTGATAAACAAATCTTAGATAAATTAATCAATGATAAATTACAACTTCAAGTTGCAGAAGCAATAGGTTTACGCATCAATGATGTACAAGTTAATCAAACAATAGAAAGCATTGCTAAGAAACAAAATAAAACATTAGCACAGCTACGTCTTGATTTAGAAAAGTCAGGGATTAATTATAATGCCTATGTTGATAATATTCGTGATGAATTAACTATTAATGATATTCGTCAAATAGAAGTTCGCAAACGAATTAAGCTTTCAGATCAAGAAGTTGAACAAATGGTTGACTTAATAAATCAACAAGGTCAACAAAAAGCAGAATTTAACTTTGCCCATATCATGCTTCAAGTTGCCGCTAAAGACTCTCCAGAAAAGAAATTAGCAATAGACCAAAAGGCACAAAAATTAGTTAAAGAAATTCAAAGTGGTGCTGATATCAAAAAGCTAGCAATCCAAAATTCAGACGGCCCTAAAGCCAAAGAAGGTGGAGACTGGGGCTGGCGTAAACTTGAGACCATGCCGAGTTTGTTTGCTGAAAAAATTAATGATGATAATAAAAAAGGCGATATTATCGGTCCATTTCGTTCTGGAAGAGGTGTTCATATCATTAAGATACTAGACACTAAAGGCAAGCAAAGTGTTATGAATGAGGAAGTTAACGCTCGCCACATTTTAATTAAACCAAATGTTATTTTAAGTGATGAAAAAGCGAAACAGTTACTAGCCTCTTTGCGTAAAGACATAGTTTCTGGGAAAAAAAGTTTTGCTGATGTTGCCAAAGAATACTCTCAAGACCCAGGTTCGGCAGTCAAAGGCGGTGTTCTAGGCTGGGCTGATCCGAAGGTATATGTACCAGAATTCCGAGATGCTGCTTTATCTCAGTCAATTGGCGAAATCAGTCAGCCATTTCGAACTACACATGGATGGCATATCCTAGAAGTATTAGAAAAACGAAAATCAGATGTAACAAAACAAGTTACCAAACAAAAAGCATATAATATTTTATTTGGTCAACGTTTTCCTTCAGAAGCCGCTGCTTGGATCAATGAAATTCGCCAGCAGGCTTATATTAAAATTAATAATCCTGAATATATTTTTGAGGAAGAATAATGTTACCTCGTATTGTTGTTACAGCGGGCGAACCAAGTGGGATTGGTCCAGATTTAATATTAGAACTTGCAGATCAAATCTGGCCTGTAGAATTAATTATATGTGCAGATTTAACTGTATTAAGAGAACGTGCGGCTAAACTGAATAAAAAATTAGACTTTATTCAATATGACTTTGCTAATAAAAAACAAAGTCAAAAAATTGGACAACTCACCGTTGCCCATATTCCAACGGCCGTTAATGTCGAAGCTGGTACACTAAACAAAAGCAATGGCGAATATGTATTAGAAACATTACGATTTGCTAGCCAAGGCTGTTTAAATGGTGAATTTGCAGCAGTTGTTACCGCTCCTGTTCATAAAGGTGTAATTAACGATGCAGGCGTTGCATTTAGCGGACATACAGAGTTTTTTGCAGAACAAGCTGATGTAGATTTAGTGGTCATGATGTTAGCGACCACTGGGTTGCGTGTTGCTCTTGCGACCACACATTTACCGCTATCAGCCGTGCCAAAAGCAATCACAGAACCCTTGTTAACTGATATCATCACGATCCTTAATGCTGAATTAATTGCAAAATATGCAATTGACCAGCCTACCATCTATGTTTGTGGTTTAAACCCGCATGCAGGTGAAGGTGGTCATATGGGTAGAGAAGAGATTGAAGTAATTGAACCCACACTTGATAAACTTCGATCGCGCGGCATTAACTTAGTGGGCCCATTACCAGCAGATACATTATTTCAAGATAAATATTTACAGCAAGCTGATGCAGTTTTAGCTATGTACCATGACCAAGGTTTACCTGTTTTAAAATACAAAGGCTTTGGCAAGTCGGTTAACATCACACTTGGTTTATCCTTTATCCGAACATCGGTTGACCACGGTACCGCATTAGATTTAGCAGGAACAGGAAAAGCAGACTCAAGTAGTTTACACTGCGCAGTCAACGAGGCTATTACTATGGTCCAAAGTAACATCAACAAGGTTAATTAAAAATGAACGACAAAACTCACTTAGGCCATACTGCCCGTAAACGCTTTGGACAAAACTTTTTACACGATGATTATATCATTGACTCAATTGTTGCAGCGATTGCACCACAAGCAGAAGATAATATAGTAGAAATTGGCCCTGGTTTAGGCGCATTAACAGAGCCTGTTGCTGCAAAAGTAAATTGTTTAAATGTTGTTGAGCTTGACCGCGACTTAGCAGAGCGTTTAGAGCAGCACCCCACTTTACGCGATAAACTAAAAATAACTCAAGCCGATGCAATGCGCTTCGATTTTGGACAATTAGTTCAAGGTGACAAACAGCTACGTGTATTTGGTAACCTACCTTACAACATTTCTACACCGCTTATGTTTCATTTATTCGAATTTGCAGACAAAATTTCTGACATGCACTTTATGCTTCAAAAAGAAGTCGTTAACCGATTATGTGCGGGACCAAATTGCAAAGCCTATGGTCGCTTAAGTGTGATGGCACAATATTACTGTAATGTAATTCCGGTATTAGAAGTGCCACCAACGGCCTTTATACCTGCACCTAAAGTGGAATCCGCAGTGGTTCGATTAGAGCCTTACGATACCCCTCCTTTTGTGGCGAAAAGCCTTAAAGTATTAAATCAAGTTTGTTCAATGGCTTTTAATCAGCGTCGTAAAACAATCCGTAATGGATGGCGCGAATTATTAACAGCAGAAGAATTAGCAACGCTTGATATCGATATCGGTAAACGAGCAGAAAATATTTCAGTTGAAGAGTACGTGCGTGTGGCGAACTACGTTTACGACCGTCAACAAGAAGCTTAACTAAATAATGGCAACTTACATAGTAGGTGACATTCAAGGTTGTTATGATGAACTTAAACAACTTTTATGTTTAGCCAATTTCGATAAAGACAGAGATGAATTATGGGCTGCCGGTGATTTAGTTGCTCGAGGTCCTAAATCATTACAGACATTACGCTTCTTAAAAACGTTAAATGCAAAAGTGGTACTTGGGAATCATGATTTACACTTGTTAGCCACTTCCATTGGCGTGCATAACTGCAAAGCCAAAGATAAAACCCTACCTATTTTAGAAGCTCAAGATAGTGATCAATTACTGACTTGGTTACGTCAACAACCACTTTTATTAGAGCACCCAGAACACAAATTTATCATGGTTCATGCAGGTATATTACCATCGTGGAGTATTGCTCAAGCAAAAAAATTAGCAAAAGAAGTCGAAACGGTATTGCAAAGTGATGATTACCAAACGTTGCTAAACAATATGTACGGTAACCAACCAACACAATGGCAAGACACTTATTCAGGCTATGAACGACTACGGTATATAATTAATGTATTTACTCGTATGCGTTATTGCACAGTGGATGGTGAACTGGAATTTGATAACTATCTCGCCCCAGCTCAAGTAAACAATCCACTATTAAAGCCTTGGTTTGAAATAGCACCAAAACAGCATAACCAACCCATTTTATTTGGTCATTGGGCGTTTTTAGGTAAAGCAGAACAGGTGAAAAATACGTTATATGCACTTGATACAGGCTGCGTATGGGGAAATAGTTTAACTATGTTACGTTGGCAAGATAAAAAATTATTTTCGTTACCTTGCCCCGTACATTGCTAGCGGACGATTAAGCAATCACTCTTTCTAAAGTGACAAATTCTAAATTATGTGCATTTTTTTCATCGGCTAAATAAACTTCAGATTCAATTTTATTCCACTCCCCCTGCGCTAAATAATCAGGAAAGCGAGTATCACCATTAGTTTCTAAATCAATAAAGGTCAGATATAAACGATTTGCAACGGATAAAAAATGCTCATAAATAGTCGCACCACCAATAATCATTACTTCTTCAACACCTTCAGCAGCGGCTAATGCTTGTTCAACTGAGCTTACACAAGTCACTCCTGCAATATTTAAACTCGCGTCACGCGAAACAACAATATTAAGTCGCCCAGGTAATGCACGGCCAATAGAGTCATAGGTTTTGCGGCCCATTATCACAGGCTTACCTAATGTCGTTTTTTTAAAATGCTGTAGATCTGCAGGTAAATGCCAAGGCATTTTATTATCTAACCCAATTACTCGATCCTGTGCCATGGCAACTATCATTGAAATTTTCATTTATATCCCTAATACAATGCTTATATCTAATAATTACTTAAGTTTATCAACTAAGGTTTAAAATTCATCTATTTAATTATTGATTAAATCAGAAACTCAGCATAACTACTTACACTTCTTATGCTAAAGTCTTATTATTGTAGTGTTCCACAGGAAATAAAATATGACTGTTTCATTTAATAAAAAAATAATAGTGCCGCTATTATTTATCGCAGGGTCTTTTTGGGTTGTTTCCATTTGGTGGGGATTAATGCCTTCAAGTTTTGATGTTAAAGCAAAAACACAAGCAATAGCATCAGCCTCAAATCATGACATTGTCCCAGGATATACAACGACAACCACGTTAATTGAACTAACGAGTTGGTTAGTTGATAAGCCCGGCGGCTTTCTATCTAATGATATGACACCCCCTGGAATAATAATGGACAATATGCCAGCTTTTGAATATGGCGTATTGGAGCAAGTACGCGACTTAGCTTTAGTCATGCGTTTAGATTTTAGTCGTTCGCAATCACAATCAACCGGTGATAAAGATTTAGAAATAGCACAAACTAAACTTAATATTTCTCACAAAAACTGGGTATTACCTAGCTCTGAAAGCGAATATAAAGATGCAATCTCTGCTTTAAAACGTTACCGAAATCGTCTCGTAAATAAAGATGAAACAGAGGCTCAATTTTACACCCGAGCAGATAACTTAAGTGATTGGTTACGTGAAGTAGAAAAACGTTTAGGTTCAGTTTCTCACCGTTTAAGCGCAAGCGTTGGACATGAACGTTATAATAATGAATTAGCAGGTGATGCCACTGCAAAACAAGCAACAGAAACAGCTGATGAAGTAGAAGTGAAAACAAATTGGTTCAAAATTGATGATGTATTTTATGAAAGCCGAGGCGCTACTTGGGCAATTTTGCATTTATTGAAAGCAGTTGAAATTGACTTCCAAGATGTATTAGAAAAGAAAAATGCCCAAATCAGCTTAAAGCAAATTATTCGAGACTTAGAAGCAACCCAACAAACCATTTGGAGCCCAATGGTCTTAAATGGCAGTGGATTTGGATTTTTAGCTAATCATTCCTTGGTGATGGCAAACTATGTTTCTCGTGCAAATGCAGCTTTAATTGATCTAAGACGCTTATTAGAGCAAGGATAAAGCAACTTTATTTACTGAATGTAATAGAAAGCAAAAAGCCGTGAACATTTATATATTCACGGCTTTTTAATATTTGCTTTACTAACTGTTTCGTTGCTTACAATTTACTAACCACAACATTTTTTATATTTTTTACCACTACCACAAACACAAGGTTCGTTACGGGCAGGTGTTTTTTCAAAACGTGTTGTTACAGGTTTATTAATTAACACGTCTAACTCAGTGGTATTTTCAGTTTGCTTCGCATCAACTGTGATCTCAGTAATTAAATCATGCTCTTTTGCAAGTGCTTTTATTTCTTCAGCACGCGCTTCAGTGTTGACTACAACTTGTAAAGGTAACTCTTCAGTACCTGCTTTCACGGCACGTTTTGTATTAAAACCATAACTTGAGTGCTTTGGCTTTTTCTCTTTTTTACCCTTAAAGAAAAATTTATCTGACATAATTAACCTTGTTTATTCATCGCCTATCATTTGGCGCACAGTGTACAGTATTACGACCTCAAATAACTATACAATTGGACGTCCACGATAAATTAAAATAGAAGGCAAAGCTAAACCAAAGCTTAAAGCCGTTAAAATGAATAAAGTTCGTAACCCATTCTCCATAACAATTTGCATTAACTCTAAGCTATATCCACCCGTATTAATTTCCATTAAACCAATCATCGCATTAAATGCAAAACTACCAGGGATCATTGGGATCACAGACGCAACCGTAAAAACAGGACGAGGAATAAGGTATTTACGCGACCAATACAATCCAACAAACCCCATACAAGCAGAAGCAAGGAAAGTAGACCACTCTATTGGCATACCAAAATGCATCAATAAAAACCGGAAGCTATGTGCAAAGGATCCACCAATCGCGCAGTAGATAAGCATTTTACGTGGAACATTAAACACCATTGCAAATCCCACTGCAGGGATCCATGCAAACCATGCATCAATTAAAAATAAGCTTAATACATTTAGAAAGTTATCCATTAGCGCATCCACCCTGAAATTCCCATCACTGTAATCGCAGCAACAATGCCAATTGAAACGCTAATAGCGAGTAAGGTTGCAAACACCCAACGAGCAATCCCCATATTAATATGCCCTTTCAGCATGTCCGATACGGCATTAATCAACGGAAAACCAGGTACAAGTAGCAGTACGCTTGCCGCCATTGCTATTTTAGGGTTTTCACCAATGTCATAAATCACTCCTAAACTGGTAATAATAGTGGCTAGAAAAGCCGCAGAAGCAAAATTAACAAAAGGATTGTGATGACGATGTGCTAATTCCTGTCGTAAAATCATCGCTAAACTTGAGGCCACAAATGTTGTCCAATAAACAGCTGTATCACCACCAAAGAAGTGACTGAAGCTGCCACAGGAAAAACCAATCATCAGCACCACTAACCAACGATTATGCTTATAAGGGACTAGACGCTTGAGTCGTTTTTTAACTTCTTTAACATGCAGAAGTTGTTTCTCAGCCATCACACAAATTCGTTGGACATCACACACCATTTGCATGTTGATACCTCGGTCATAACAACGTCTTGTTGTTGTTATGCATCGACCATCGTACAAACTGGTGATCACGATTGCATCAGGAGTAACAGAGAGTTCAATACTGTCGGCTCCTAACGCAAGCCCTAAACGTTGTGTTGTTTGTTCAATCAAACGACTTTCCGCGCCATGTTGATGTAATATTTGTCCAGCTAAGACGGCAACTCGTGTTACCTCTGTTTGTGCTTCTTCCGATAAAATCATCATTTAACCATTTTATAATTGTGATTCAGCGAGTTTTAAATCTAATGTTGCTTTAAGTAATTTAAAAAGCAATATTGCGGCATCAATTTCTTCTTTTCGATTAGTTAAACTTTCAATATTCAACCCTAATGGAATATTCAACGGCAATACAGCCTGTAAAATTTGTTCAAAATTATTGCGGCTAATTTGCAGTGACTCTTTTAAAGGATTATCAGCCCCTAAAATACGTAAAGATGTCGCTTCAGGAATAGAAATACCTAACCATTCAATAAACTCTAGGGTCTTAGCGCTACCACAGGGAGAAAAAGTTAGAATAATACGTTTAGGTTGTACACCTTGTTGTTTACATTCATTAGCATAGCGCGTTAATAAATCGATCGTTGCCTGTGCATTGTAAACGGCTTGTGAGATAAAAAAATCACATCCTTGTTTTTGCTTATGGCATAAACGAACATGCTCATCGCCTTTAGCAACATGACGTTCAGCAATAGTGACGCCCCCTAAATGAAAATCTTGCGGGTGAGAAGCTAACGCTTCATAGGCGTCGGCTAATGGTAATTTAATTTCTCCATCTGACGAAGGAGACCCCACTAAAACAATATCTCGCACAGAGAACTGATGCCATGCATCGGATAGCCATTTAGAAAAGTCTGCGGCATCACGTTGTGAAACACTTTTATAAGTGATAACTGGCTTGCCAACTTTATCGTGGATTATTTTTGAATATAAACGAGAATCATGAGTATATTTAAACGGAAAAGGACGAGGTTTATCTGTACGAGAGGTTTCATCTTGAATGTCATAAACAATTAACCCATCGTAATCAATTTCAGCGAGTCGCCCTAATAATTTATCGGCAATGCCCGCCACAAGTTCAAGATCAGTATCCTGCTTCGGTGGAGTGGTACCAATGAAATAAACGCCACGCTTGGGGTCAGTAGTCATACTTTTTAAATTAGAGCTGTACATAAACAAGATCCTAAACCATCACAAAAAATAAAATATAAAATTATCCCATATCTTGTACCTAATTGATATTAAGGAAATTGTAATTAAGTGATACTCTTAATATTATTCAAATTTAACGATTCAATTATGCTTACTCTTGAAAGAAGGACTGTCTATGGTTAAGCAATGTAATATTGAATTTTTTCACGTTATACTTCCATTTATTTAGATTATTAAAGTAGCCTTTATGCGTAATCCTCGTTTTTATGAACCACAACAACTATCGGAAAATACAAGTATCACTTTATCCGATGATGCCACTCAACATATTCGTGTGTTACGCTTAAATGTTGGCGACAATATCACTTTATTTAATGGTGAAGGTGGACAATATCTCGCACAACTCAGTGAAGTTCAAAAGCGAACCTGTCTGGCTAACATTATTTCCTTTCAGGAAACCAATAACGAAAGCCCGTTACACCTGCATTTAGGGCAAGTTATTTCTCGCGGTGATCGTATGGAGTTTGTGATACAAAAAGCCGTTGAATTAGGCGTTAATGAAATCACACCATTAGTCAGTGAACGTTGTGGTGTAAAACTCAACGCAGAACGAATGGCTAAAAAACAGCAGCAGTGGCAAAAAATAGCCATTGCAGCTTGTGAGCAATCAGGCAGAAACAGTGTTCCCGTTATTCATGCAACCCAAGCTTTAACAGAGTGGAGCGCATCTGATATTGATTGTTGCAAACTAACCTTGCATCCACGAGCAAAATATTCAATTAATACTTTACCGAATGATATTAATCACATTCGTTTACTAATAGGTCCAGAAGGTGGATTAAGTGACGATGAAATCAGTTTAACCGAATCATTGAGTTTCACAGAGACCTTATTAGGACCTCGAGTGTTACGAACAGAAACAGCAGCATTAACAGCCATTACCGCATTACAATGTCGTTTTGGTGATCTAGCCTAAGCTTTAACAAAGCGATAGTGACTTATACATTAAATACAGGAATAACATATGACCATTAAAATCGGTATAGTGATGGACCCCATCGCAGATATTAAAATTAAAAAAGACTCAAGTTTCGCCATGTTATTAGAAGCACAATCTCGCGGTTGGGAGCTTTACTATATGGAAATGCAAGATTTACATCTTGAAAATGGTCGTTGTTTTGCAACAAGTAAAAAGTTAACAGTGCAACGTGAAGAAGGTAACTTCTATCACCTAGAAGAAGCGGTAAGCCACCCTCTTTCAGATCTAGATGCGGTATTAATGCGCAAAGATCCTCCTTTTGATACAGAATATATTTACGCAACTTATTTATTAGAACGTGCGGAAGATGAAGGTTGTTTGATTGTGAATAAACCACAAAGCTTACGTGATGCAAACGAAAAGTTATTTACCGCTTGGTTCAGTGAATTTACACCAACAACGTTAGTAACACGTAGTGCAGAGAAAATACGCGCATTCCACCAGCAACATAAAGATGTCATTTTGAAGCCATTAGACGGCATGGGCGGCGCATCTATTTTCCGTATTAAAGAAAATGATAGTAATATTGGCGTAATCATTGAAACGCTAACAGAGCACCAACAACGCTATTGTATGGCACAAGCTTTTATTCCAGAAATTAAAGCGGGTGATAAACGTATCCTAATTGTTGATGGTGAGCCAATGCCTTACGCATTAGCGCGTATTCCAGCAAAAGGGGAAACTCGTGGTAACCTAGCAGCAGGTGGCACTGGCGTTGCTCAACCACTCTCAGAATCTGATTGGCATATTGCGAATACCATTGGTCCTAAATTAAAAGAAAAAGGACTAATATTTGTAGGTCTAGATGTCATTGGCGATAAAGTCACTGAAATTAATGTCACTAGCCCAACTTGTATACAAGAAATTGATAATGCATACGGCACTAACATTAGTGGTAAATTAATGGATGCCATTGAAAAACGAGTAACAAAATCGTAAACGATTGAATCCTTAGTTTAAAAATCAGTTTACAAGTTAATACACCATTTATCTTTTCCTCTTGATACTATAAATGGTGTTTATAAACTGATAATAAATGGAGAGTCACATGACAATAAATAAATCCAAAACCCCATTTGCTGATTCTGACATGGATTCGACGAACACAAGCACAAGCGAGCAAGAAAACACGGCAGCAGAAGTGATTAGCTCATTAAAAAATCATTTCTTAATTGCGATGCCATCATTGACTGATCCCTATTTCAAGCAATCTGTCGTGTATTTATGCGAACATGATGAACAAGGTGCAATGGGATTTATTGTTAATTACCCAGTTAAATTAACAGTACAAGAACTATTAAAGAATGCAGAAAGTATTGATCATGAGCCTAATCCACCACTTACAGAGGCAGTATTTTTAGGTGGCCCATTAGAAATGGATAGAGGCTTTGTATTGCATACACCCACTTTAAATAATTTTCAAAGCACGGTTCTTAACGAAAAATTAATGATGTCCAATTCCAATAAAATCTTATCTACCTTAGGTACCGAAGAAGCGCCAGAAAAATATATGGTAACTCTTGGATACGCTAGCTGGGATAAAGGACAACTTGAAGAAGAAATGAGTCAAAATCAATGGTTAACCATTGAGTGCGAAAACGATATTATTTTTAATACACCCATCGAACAACGTTGGAGCTCTTCATTACAACGCTTAGGTGTTGAACCATCACAATTAAGCAGCGATATAGGCCACGCATAATGAGCACTACAGAAATAACAAAAGCGCCTAACACCTTATTGGGTTTTGATTTTGGTACGAAGAGCATTGGTGTTGCCACAGGACAAATGATCACGGCAACGGCACAACCGATTGCAGCTATCAAAGCCAATGACGGCATTCCAAATTGGGATACAGTGGAAACAGTACTTAAAGAATGGAAACCAGACTTAGTGATTATTGGTTTACCATTAAATATGGATGGTACTGAACAGCCAATTACCCAACGCGCTAAAAAATTCGGTAATCGTTTAGCAGGTCGTTTTGGTGCAAAAATAGCTTTTCAAGATGAGCGCTTAACAACAGCTAGTGCCAAAGAATTCATTTTCGATAGAGGCGGTTATAAAGCGCTTGAAAAAGGAAAAATTGATAGTGTTTCAGCAGCCTTGATTTTAGAAAGTTGGATGGAGAGTTATCACCAATAAAGTTTTTATTAAAAATTAATCTAAATAAAGTCTCTTGATTGGTAACAAGTATAGGTGTAGATTCGAAACTTATGTATTTGAATCAACTTAGATTCATTTCTTTATTCAAAGGCAAAAATAATAAAAATGCAGCTTATTGAAATCAACCCAGAACGTTATCGAAAACGCTTAAACAAAGTCATCTTTGCGTGTATCGGCATATTAAGCATAGGCAGCCTATCAATTAGCCAATTATTAATTTTTCTATTCCCCTCTGCAGAAGGCACTCACTTTCATTGGAATTTATTAGGCGTAGTATTCACTGCCGCTCTTCTTCTGACAGCACTTGTTAAATTTAAGAAACACCCTTTTTTATATGAAACTAGTTATGTATGGGATTTAAAACAAACGCTAAATAGCATTAATCGTCGCATGAAAAAAATAGAAGCGGCTAGTCAAAAAGGCGATAAAACCGCTATCAATATTTTGCATTTTAGTTATTCAGGTTCGCGTCAACTTTGGGAATTAGATAACAACACGATAACCATCAATCATTTAACTAGTCTTGAAAACAAACTCAATGAGTTGGCTCAAAAACATCAAGTCACACTCGACATTAACCACTACAACAGCAACCAATTAGTGGAGTATTAACCCTATGCCTATTTTACATATTGAAGCTTTTTTAATTGCGATCACCATTTTAACCATCACCCCCGGATTAGATACGGCGCTCGTTATCAGAAACACAACCCGTGGTGGGGAAAAAGATGGCTTTGTCACCAACATAGGAATTTGTAGTGGCTTATTTTTCCATGCTTCTTTATCTGCTGTGGGAATTTCTTTATTGCTTTCCCAATCACCACAATTATTCCAAACCGTTAAGATGATTGGTGCCTTATATATTTTGTATTTAGGTGTGCAAGGATTAAGACAAAGCTTTCTCACTACAACAAAAAGCAAAGAAACAACCGATACAAAAGGGAGTTTTAACCTAATAAAAAGCTTTAGAGAAGGCTTATTATCTAACGCATTAAATCCTAAAACTGCGATTTTTTACTTAGCATTCTTACCACAATTTATTAATCCAGAATATTCAGCTTTTATGCAATCACTATTGATGGCAGCAATACACTTCGTCATTGCGATGTGTTGGCAAGCTTTTATTAGTCGCATGATAGTCACAGCTCAAAAACGCTTTGATGGTGGCAGAACGCAGCTAATAATGGAGCGTTTAACTGGCGTTGTATTGATAGGATTGGCCGTTAAATTATTAATGGAAAAGTAATGGTGACCTTACAAGGATTTATTATTGTTCCTCAAGAAGCATTAGAGATTATAAAGATAGAGTTAATTAACCATAAACGACTTACTTTACAGGAATCAGGTTGCATCACTTTTAGTGTGATACAGGATAGAAATAACTTCTGTAAATTTAATGTTTACGAAGAATTTATTGATCAAATCGCTTTCGAACAACATCAAGCAAGAGTTAAATCCTCTGATTGGGGTGAAGTCACTAAAGACGCTAAAAGACATTATAAAGTGACAGTAAGTGAATGATGACTAAAAATAGAATTCCATTTAACGATGAAAGAGATCTCATGAAAGAGTTTGAGCAGTTACTTAAAATAGCAAAACGTAAAACACAACTTGATAAAGGTAACTCGTGGTCAAATGGCGCTAAAACTTACTTGGCTGGTATTAAAGAAGAAGTTGATGAAGTAATAGAAGAACTTCCTAAATCGCGTCAATGTTATTTAGAAGATGAATTAGGCGATATTCTATGGGATTACCTTAATGTGCTAAGTGCATTAGAGGACGAGAAAGGCATTGATACCCAAGCCGTTTTAACAAGAGCTTGCCAAAAGTATGAAGAAAGAATATCAGGGATTGAATCCGGAAAGACATGGGCTGATATTAAAGAAAAACAAAAAATAGCATTAGCAAAAGAGCACAGTTCAAATACGTAGTTATATCTCAAAAAACTAATAATATATGAGCTAAACTATCTCACTCAAATAGTTCCAACCTTTTATTAAAACAATAGGGTATATTTTATTATGTATATAGGCAGAATTGTAAGTGTAGGTAAATCTGAAAATGGTCAATTAAGCGTTATGTATCGAGTTTCATCTCGTTCTTTTCCTAATCGAGAAATAGTGAAACTTATAGATACCTTTGCAGTAATGCCTAAGAAGGGTTACCACGAAGATGCCTACAAAAATCCTTATATTAGCTATAACTGTTGCCGAACAAATGAACGTTATGCAGTGGTTGCAAATGGCACACATGCAGACCCTATTTTTGAAAAATTATTAACGGGTATGGATATGAGAGATGCAATTGGCTCAGTACTTTTAGCTATGGATTATGAGCACGATCAATTATCCACACCAAGAATTGTAGCTATTACGGATAGAGCATCTGATAGTTGCGCTTTGGGTTCTATTCGACATGATGGCTTAAGCGTAGAAGTATTTCAATTACAACCTTCTGAATTCCGCTTTGTTTCAACTTATGAGAAATGTATCGTCAGTACAGAAAATGGTAGTAAAAATTTCTCACCTTTAAATGAGAAATCAGCAGCTCAATTCATTATCAATGGAAGTGTTTTCTCTGAGTTTGATAACCCTATTTCTGCCGTTGCTGCTCTTGCAAATACAAACGGATACAAAACAGCGGTTATAAACTTATAAAGCTCCATTCATTTATTTTGAAAAAAAATGATGTAAATAACTTAATAAAATAATGGAATTCCCTCAATGAATAAACTATTTATTATATTAATAATGTTGTATTCATCATTTTCTATTAGTGATGATTTTGACTGCAAATACGCAATGAATAGCATGCAAATTAGTTATTGTGCAGAGTTAGAATTAACAAAAGCTGAAGAAAAAATGGAGACTTACTTTATAAAGGCAAAGCAACATCACAGTGAAGATTTACAATTGATCACAGCAATTAATAAAGCACAGGATGCATGGTTAACTTATTCAGAAGCGCAATGTGGGGCTGTATATACTCGATTTCGTGACGGCTCAATTAGTGACCTAATGGAGATAAGTTGTAAAGAAAATTTAACGAAGAAACGTACCTATGAAATCTGGACAGATTATCTAACTTATATGGATGGAGAGGAAGAGCCGGTATTACCTGATCCACAAGAAATCAAATAAAATATAACGAATTTTAGATTACTTGAGTAGATCTAGATCTGTTAATAAATAAGTATAAAAGCACTCAAATGCTAGTTTCATTAAGCTTTGAGTGCCCTATTGCATTACTTTGGCTTATAAACCAGATTGCTTAATTAGTGTTGAAGTAAAGTACTTAGGATCACCCGTCACTTCTTCCAGTGCCCAACAAGGTAAAATAATATCTTTAAAGTGAAGATCTACTTTAGCTTTACCCACCATAGTGCCATCTTTATATTTATCTACAACCCAATCCACATCATCATAACGAATATACGTTCTTGTTTTTGTTATTGTTTTACCAACAAAATTAATTGCTAGTTTAGCAAAAGATAGCGGAACAGATAAACGTAACTCGTTACGTGCCATACCACCTAAAGAACGTGCACCTTTAAAAGTCAATTTACCCTTATTATTTCTAATACGCACTCGAACTGAACGAGACGCGCCATTGTATAAGTAACCTTGTAAAATCGTTTCTTCGAAAGTATCCAATTTCAAATTTTTAGCAGATTCAAATGCAGCCTCATTGACGAGGAATTTTCTTTCAATAGAAATAGCCATTAGTCGTTTCCTTGGTATATTTAGGTTGATAAGTAAACATATAACTCTAGCGAACATAATCGCCAAATGTTTTTAATATTTGAATGCCACAGGACAAAAGTCAGCAAAAGACACGCTAACCATAGCCTATTTATATCGCCGAGACTTTATTGTGAATCTGCTCTTCACATGCAAACATTAAATTAATAAATTATTTGTTAGAAATAAATCAGCATTTATTTAAATGCAGACCAAAGCCAATCAGATTGCATGTCACCCATTTATTGGATGCCAATAGTTCTTTTACTGCAAAAATCATGGTTCATCTGAAATAATAAGACGATTGCCGAAAAAAACAACTACTCGATGCTTAAACTTTTAACCCACCAAGATAAAATCATTTCGTTATCAACAAACTGAGAGAAGCAACAAGGAAATGGTTTTTTAAATATTATAAGAAAGTGCTTAACAGTGCTTCTTTCTTCTAAATACAACTTGCAACAAAATAAAACTGACACGTATATTTATATTTTACAGTAAACAAAACTAAGTGGTTTCTTATTAAAGAATTAATTTTTAAAATAGTTTATTCTCAAATCTATTAATACTATAAAATTATCTTAATAGAAGCTCATAAGCAGCGGTTTTTAAAAGCCAATTAATATAAACCTTAGACCTTGATTTAGATAAACTGAGATACCCTTGACTTTCATAATAATGCGAGTGTTCTATTAGCTGCAAATAAAAGGAATATTTTAAAAACAATAAGCTGTATATTCTATCCCTTAAAATATAAAAACAGAGAGCATAATGACAACAAATGCCCCAACAAAAATATCCTTCTTTGAGTTTCTAACGCCATTGATTAGTTCAGGTAAGAAAACGATTACAATTCGAGATAAAACAGAAAATAATTATGTAGTCGGATCTCAAGTTGAAGTTATTGCATTAGAAACGAACCAAAAAGTGTGTGACATCAAAATTGAATCCGTTAACCCCATTCAATTTAATGAAATTAATGACTTTCATGCCCAACAAGAAGCCATGTCATTACCAGCACTACAAAAATTAATTAAAGAAATTTATCCAAATACGGATGAGTTATTTGTTATTACATACCAATTAATCACTCACACTGTAACTAGCAATAATGGCTAATGAAGCAGAAAATAACGCGCTATTCCGTAAATATATAAAACAGAAAAGATAATGTTAATGTATTTAAGCTGTCGTTCAGTGTGCAACCAAGCACAGTAAATCCATATTAGACAAAATGGTAAACTGATAAACATAGTATATGGGTACCAATCTTGTATCGTCGCAATAGTACTGAAGATCCCTAATACCAAGGCAAACCATTTTAATTTCTGCTCTTGGTTTGCTAATTTTTGCATCGAAAATTTCATGGCATTCCTTATTTAGTTGCTTATTAGATATTACCGTGATGATACCTTGATACATAAAATAGAACTAATAAAGATGTTATTTGTCGGAATAATTCAATAACAATCACAATAAATAGCTTATTCATTTCACTGGCTAAAACAGCTAATCGTTAAAAGCAATTTGAATATGGCAGGAGAAACAATGAAAACATTAAAAGAGCAAACTGATGCTAAAATTGAAGCTGGCCGCAAAGGCAATCCAGAATTTATGCAAGGTGTAGACGATGTTATTAAACAAGCAAAAAACTTTCAACAAGGTGCAGAGGCGCTAATCATTGGACAACTTGCCCCTGACTTTAAATTACCAAACCCACAAGGAGAATTAACCGCTTTAAATGATCTATTAACAAATGGACCCGTTGTTGTAACTTTCTATCGAGGAAGTTGGTGCCCTTATTGCAATTTACAACTAAGAGCGTTACAAGCTCGTTTAGCTGATATTAAAGCATTAGGTGCAGAACTAGTCGCAATTAGTCCACAAGTGCCCGATGATTCTCTAACTGAAGATGAAATAAGTAATATGGATTTTATTGTTTTGTCGGATCAAAATGCAAACGTCGCAGCAAAATTTGGCGTTGCTTGGGAAGTACCTGAGTTTCTTTTAGAACATATGCGAGTAGATAGAGGGCTTGATCTTGAAAGCATTAACAATGGCAACACTAATATATTGCCTATTCCAGCAACCTTTATAATAGACAAGAACGCTAAAGTTGTTTGGCGTTTTGTGGATGTCGATTATCGTACCCGCTCCGAACCCGAAGAGATTATTCAAGCTTTACAACAACTCGTGTAAAGCAATTTAAATAAAAATGAATTGTTGTGAATAAAAGTAACAACAACTCATTGCTCATTTAAAACTTGTGGATTGTGAAGCCATTAGCAGAAGAAAGATAACTACAGTGGAGGATCTACCTTATCAGTGACTGAGGTATTCACCCTAAACCATCCCGCTATTGAATAACGATCTCGCTTGGCAGCCAACACTTCATGAGGAAATTCTTCACTTAAAAACGCAACGATTGTCCCTAATAAAGGAACCACTCTTGTGCCTTCTTTATCTCTATCATTTTTATATAATACCAATTCGCCGCCATCGCTGGCTAACCAATGACGATTAAAATATACAACTATAGATAATATTCGATTAGATTCACCTTTAAATGCATCGTAATGACGCTTGTAATAATCACCAGGTCTGTAATGTGCAAAATGACTTTCAAATGAAAATAACCCTAAAAATAAACGTCGATTTAGAAAGCTTTGTAAATTAGCAATCCAATTTAACCATTCTTTACCAGCGTTTGTTTCACCTGTTATCCAACTAATGGCATCAGTTCTTACAAATTCATTTTTTAAGTATTCCTTACCTCGGCCGATACCCGCTTCCTTAAATTTATATGACTCCATCGCTTGCTGATGCATATATAAAGTATTAATCAGCGCTTCAGGCATCGCTGTTGGTCTAATGCTGTATCCTTGTTGATTAATATCTTGTGCAATAAGCGTAAAAAGTGACTCATCAATAAAATGAGTTCCACCCGTTTCTTTGATTTTTTTAATGGCTTGCAAAAGGTTCGCCTTATTTTATTAAAACAGCTGCTTTATAAAAAATAATTAATACCAATTGTATTAAATAACTGCTCTAAATTTTACGCTAGAAAAATAGCTCAATGACTTATTATGATTGGCATAAAGTCCTTTTAAAGGAAACTTAAGAGCAGGAATAATGACTACAATGTAAGCTTTTTATCAAAAGGAATGAGATCGCATGGTGACACTTTTCTATAAAAAGAAAAGCTTTATTAAAGGCAAGATTAAAAATAAAAAAGCCAAGTTTATTATCCTTATAAACATGGCTTAAAAATGGCTTTGAATAACCAATGGATCAAGCTTGGTTAAGCAATTTTGCTAATGATTTAAATTCCTCACTAATTTTATCTCCAAACAAAGGATCCACATATTCGTGATGCTTCCATTGTTGTCTTAAACTTTCCCAATCATCTGGTGTTAAGCTTTTTTTAATGGCAGGTAATACTTTCTTCTCTTCATAATC
Source organism: Psychromonas algicola (assembly GCF_004378355.1). Classification (GTDB taxonomy): domain Bacteria; phylum Pseudomonadota; class Gammaproteobacteria; order Enterobacterales; family Psychromonadaceae; genus Psychromonas. Next base: position 2,181 of record NZ_SNUB01000007.1, on the reverse strand, counting down.
TAGATGTTGCTGCTGTCTTGTAACAAACAACTCAAGCTTTTCAATAAATAACTCTTTTGGCACAATTGCATCTAATAACACCATATCGACCATATCATCGAGCTCTCTTGTGATCACTTTTAACTGTTGATGCTCATCACTTAAACGATTCGCAACTTGATCCGAAACCACTCGATACTTTAAATAATAAGCATAAATAAGATCTTCCATAGGATGATGATATTTATCTGCATATTTTTTAAGATACATAATGATCGCTTTAATCACTTTATAATCTATTTTTTTATCTTCTTTCAACAGGTTAACTTTATTACTTAAAACCTGTAATAACCCCATAATATTTTTATGATCTTGATGGATGCTTTCAATCATTTTGAGCTCCCTTCCTAAATTAAAAACAACATGGATGAATTATAATCAGAACTCGTTTAAAACCCCTGTACTAAATCAAATAAGTTTCATTTAATTTATTACCATTGAATAGGCGTTTTCTCTTGCTCAATTAATACCTGATTAGCTTTAGAGAAATGTTTGCAACCAAAAAATCCACGATAAGCTGATAATGGAGAAGGATGTACCGCTGTGAGAATATGATGTTTGTTCGTATCAATTAATGAAGATTTTTTAATGGCGTAACTCCCCCACAATAAAAAAATCACCCCCGTATTTTCTTCATTAATATGTCTAATCACATTATCACTAAATTGTTCCCACCCTTTTTTGGCATGACTGCCAGCTTTTGCTTTTTCAACAGTTAACACCGCATTAATAAGTAATACGCCCTGCGTTGCCCATTTTGTTAAATCACCGTTTTCAGGTATTTCAGACCAATTTAAATCATCAGCCAATTCTTTATAGATATTGCGTAAAGATGGAGGGAGCTTCATTGCATTAGGCACAGAAAAACTAAGTCCTTGCGCTTGCCCTTCTCCATGATAGGGATCCTGCCCTAAAATCACAATTTTAACGGCGTCTAAAGGCGTTAATGAAAAGGCATTAAAACGATTTTCTAACGCGGGATAAATAACTTTTCCGGCAGCAGATTCTTGCTCAAGAAATTGTTGTAATTTTTTAAAGTACGGTTGTTTTTGTTGTTGTTCTATAAAACTTGACCAAGACATCTTTGTTCACCACTGGAATTAATTTAAAAACAAAATATAACACACAAGCATTTGTTAAATATTCACCTTCACTTAACATTAATTTAACCAAGAAAAATGATTTGATCACTTTACTAGATCTCAGCAAAAACAAGCACTTGCAATATTGCATTGATATAGCTCAATATACAACCAAATAAACCATACAAATAATGTGTGAATATTGATTTACATCAACCAAAAGCGGTCATATAATCTTACGTAGATTAATTAAAAAGCTATATTAAGGAATGCTTTTTAAGAAGCTGTAATTTAATTACGTTTACCATTTTAACTAAAGTTAAGCGTTTTAATGACAGTAATTGTTTTTTAACTAACATTAAGGAAATCCCATGACTTTAGGTATCCAAATTACTAAATCTGATAACGCAGCACTACTAAACTCTTTCTGGTTATTAGATCAAGAAAATGCACAAGCACGTTGCCTATGTGTAAAAGATGACGCTTACGCTGAAGATCAAATTATCTCTTTAGCGGAACTAGGCGATATCGAATACAAAGAAGTCGCTGTTGAAGCGCCAGTTGCACAAGAAGGTGGACAACACCTAAACGTAAACGTATTACGTCGTGAAACATTACAAGATGCGATTGAACATCCAGAAAAATACCCACAATTAACAATTCGTGTATCAGGTTATGCAGTGCGTTTTAACTCATTAACAGCTGAACAAAAAGCTGACGTAATGGCACGTACTTTCACTGAAAAAATGTAATATTATTTAAGTAAAAACTCAAAAAAGGGAAGCCGATGCTTCTAATGCCTGTCAGTTAAGAACTGATGGGCATTTTTTTACCTTTTCTTTCTGCGTATCTTTTGGGTCTCGCTTTAACCATTCTTGGGTAACTTCTCTCTCGCCGTTCAGGCAAAACAAATGCTTCTGCCATATCTAATAAACAACCAATTACCTTCGGGATGTTTCCTGGTGAAACAAATGGCAACATGCATAGCTCTTGAATTATATAAGCCGATGCTCGGTTAAAACTAAGTTGGTATGGCATCACTCCTTTTAAGCTATGCGCC
>NZ_SNUB01000069.1 GCF_004378355.1 Psychromonas algicola | reverse complement strand
ACTTACGTCTAAAGAATCTCGTCAAAGATGAAATGATTAACATCATGGATGAAGAGTACGGAGCTGGCCTAAGAAAAAAGTACATATCCGAGCTATCACGCGCGCAAAAGAAAACAGCCAAATAAAACTCACTAGACTTTGTAAGGCTTATGGTATTTCACGTCAAGCATACCATCAAGCTATTCGCAGGATAGAGACTCGGAAGAATAACTTAGCACCAGTGAGAGAGCTTGTTATGTACTGGCGAAAATTTATGCCCCGTATTGGTGGTAAAAAGCTTCACCTATTAATAAGACCACAGCTAGAAGAGCTAGGTATAAAACTAGGTAGAGATTGTTTTTTTGACTACTTGAGAGAGAATAACTTGCTGGTTAAGCCTAAGAAAAACTATACAAAAACGACACATAGCAATCATTGGATGCGTAAGCACCCTAATTTATTGAAAGACTATACTCCTAAGTCCGCTGAAGAAGTTTTTGTCAGCGATATAACTTATGTGAAGTCAGCGCAAGGAGTACATTATTTATCCTTGGTGACAGATGCTTACAGTCGAAGGATAATGGGCTATGAATTGAGTAATGAAATGAAAGCGACAGATGTTGTCAAAGCATTAGATATGGCTGTCGCTCAACGTTTATATTTCAAGGACAGCATTCATCATTCAGATAGAGGCTTACAATATTGCTCTGAGCGCTATCAAATGAAGCTGAATGAAAGTGGTATTAAACCTTCTATGACGGATGGTTATGACTGTTATCAAAATGCTTTGGCTGAGCGAGTAAACGGAATATTAAAGCAAGAATTTTTACTATATGAATGTCGAAATATTGATGAGTTAAAACAGTTCGTTGAAGAATCAATATTCATATACAATGAAATGCGACCGCATATGAGTTTGGGAATGAAAACCCCAAATCAAGTGCATAAAAAAGACCAGGAGCAAGAGCTACTGGCCTTCCATTAAAACCGTCAACCTATTTCAGGACGGGACA
>NZ_SNUB01000068.1 GCF_004378355.1 Psychromonas algicola | reverse complement strand
TAGACACTGTTTAGGTGTTGTATGGTTAAGTGAATAAGCGTGCACGGTGGATGCCTAGGCAATTAGAGGCGATGAAGGACGTGGTAATCTGCGATAAGTCCAGGGGAGTTGATAACAAGCGTTATATCCTGGAATTTCCGAATGGGGCAACCCGGCACTTAGTGTCATCGTTATGTGAATACATAGCATAGCGAAGCAAACGAGGGGAACTGAAACATCTAAGTACCCTTAGGAAAAGAAATCAACCGAGATTCCGACAGTAGCGGCGAGCGAAATCGGAACAGCCCTTAAGCTGTTTAAAAGTTAGTGGAAGGCTCTGGAAAGTGCCACGATACAGGGTGATAGTCCCGTACACAAAAACTTCTTTACAGTGAAAACGAGTAAGACGGGACACGAGAAATCCTGTTTGAATATGGGGGGACCATCCTCCAAGGCTAAATACTCCTAATTGACCGATAGTGAACCAGTACCGTGAGGGAAAGGCGAAAAGAACCCCTGTGAGGGGAGTGAAATAGAACCTGAAACCGTGTACGTACAAGCAGTAGGAGCGGATTTATTCCGTGACTGCGTACCTTTTGTATAATGGGTCAACGACTTAATTTCAGTAGCAAGGTTAACCGTTTAGGGGAGCCGTAGGGAAACCGAGTCTTAACTGGGCGAATAGTTGCTGGGATTAGACCCGAAACTTGGTGATCTAGCCATGAGCAGGTTGAAGGTTGAGTAACATCAACTGGAGGACCGAACCCACTAATGTTGAAAAATTAGGGGATGACTTGTGGCTGGGGGTGAAAGGCCAATCAAACCAAGAGATAGCTGGTTCTCCTCGAAAGCTATTTAGGTAGCGCCTCATGTATCACTGTTGGGGGTAGAGCACTGTTAAGGCTAGGGGGTCATCCCGACTTACCAACCCTTTGCAAACTCCGAATACCAACAAGTGCAATCATGGGAGACACACGGCGGGTGCTAACGTCCGTCGTGGAAAGGGAAACAACCCAGACCGCCAGCTAAGGTCCCAAAGTATATGTTAAGTGGGAAACGATGTGGGAAGGCTTAGACAGCTAGGAAGTTGGCTTAGAAGCAGCCATCTTTTAAAGAAAGCGTAATAGCTCACTAGTCGAGTCGGCCTGCGCGGAAGATTTAACGGGGCTAAACATATCACCGAAGCTGCGG
>NZ_SNUB01000067.1 GCF_004378355.1 Psychromonas algicola | reverse complement strand
GACTTTAATCCCTTTGATGCTTTAAGGGCGAATGCTTCTAACTCTTCTTTTTTCATAATTACCTATCCTTAATATGATTAAGTTAATGATAGGCAATTACACAGATTTTAGGACAGGGTCTCATTATTAACTCTTTGATATTATTAAAATGTGCCCACTACTTTGTACTACAAGTGACATTACAATTCAGGCTCGGGTAGAACAGCAGGCGTGCTATCCATATAAGTTAAGAAGTTAGCCCAAATTTCGTGCGTTCGTTGTTTCGTTACTTTTGTTTTGCAACTCAGAGACATCAAGCCTCTTATTGTTCCTCCACGCCACTGAGTATAAATAGCGTCACAATGTGCATTTGCATAGTTTGTCCATGCTTTTTGAGCTACCTCAATGGATTTAATTAACTCCATGTCATGACCATTATGCTCTTTACTCTTAGTGAGATAGGTATTCATTTCTGCTTCCGCTTTTTCTAACTCAACCCCAGCACAGTAATTTATTTGGGGAGTTGTCATTGCTTGACTACAGTCAAAGTCATCGCTCAAAGCGTTAACAGAATAGAGACTGAATAATATGATAAAAAGTTTCTTCATTAGGGTTCCTTTAATACATAACTTATTTTTACTACACTCTTATAAACTGAGTCGTTCAATATAACTAAATTTAAGGTTTGAGTGTTCACCACTTTATCTAAACATGAATTGACTCAACAGCTAATTGATATCTTTGAACTCAACGTTCGGATGTCCACTACACCTAGTAACCAATTGATATTTAAAAGAAAAATAAATAAATGTTACATGCTTTTCCACTATATGATTTTATTGCGTTAACTATTTAACTTCAAGATTTTCAATATTGATGCCCCAACCTTCTTTAGGTTTATTGGCCTTTAACGCTTTCACCACTTCAGAGCTCACTACTATATTAATGGGATCTTCAGCAAGTCGAAACATATCCGCACCATTAATTTTTTTACGATCTATAACTATTTTATTAAAAGCAACTAAAGGTAGCTCGCCTCCTTCAACGCTTCCTTCCATTAATTCATCGTAATTAGAATCAGCCAAGATTGTTGCTTCTATTAAACCAAGAATATTAAACAAAAAGTAATCGGCTGTATGAGTTATAAACATAGGTGACACTTTGTTGCTTATACATAGGTAACAATTTCTTAAACTATAAGTACCCAAAATAAGGAGGTACTTATGCCTTGGAATGAGTTGAACCTAATGG
>NZ_SNUB01000066.1 GCF_004378355.1 Psychromonas algicola | reverse complement strand
ATCATTTCCTGTAACTTTTAAAATCTAAAAAACAAAAAAGGGTTGTTTGAGATGCATGAAATAATCTGAAACAACCCTTAAAATAAAATTAAACGAGACCTTGAGATGTCAGTATTCCAGATGGCATGGTAACTAAATATATATCGCTCAGAGTCGTTATTTGCGGGTCAAATAAACTCTCCCCCTCACCACTCCATAAGTCGTCTCTCTCAAAGCCAGTGCGATGTCGACGCCGCACAGAACCTGACTCATCAATAGCCATGCCGCTACTAAACCTATACGACAAATAACCCCTCTGAGTATATTCACTAGGAGCAGTACTAGGCGCAGATCCAGACCCACCACCAGGACCGCTGTAACGAATTCTAGTCACTAAGTCTCCATTTCCCCCTAAAACACCTACGCTATCGTCACCAACCAAAACAATAAGATCATCGCTGCCTAAATTATCCCCACCAGACCATTCACTAGCATCGTTAAAATTGATAACTTGCTGATCATCAGAGTCCACTCGAATATAAATGGTATAAGACACATCCGGATCAAATGTTCTGTCTGAATGAGCAGAGCTTTCACCATTGATCAAATCAAACACAACAATCGATGTATTCATTAAAGCTTCACCAACATAAGCATCTGTCGTTGAGGCGTTACCTGATGAATCTTCAGAAAAACCTGTTGTAATTTCGATAGAATCATCTTCGGTTAAATCATCAAATCGATTCGTCCCTTCCAACTCATTTGCTTTAATTGTTGTTAAAGTAATGGCTAAAGTGTTGTCATCTGTTACATAAACACTTTCAATGTCCGAAAAGCTAAAGGTGACATTGTCGGTATCATCACTGCTAATGTCCCATTGCAAATTATCCCAATTAAAGTTGTTTTTAATATCGGTAGAATCCGTTTCTCCTCCAGATAAGAGTGTATTCATATCTGTACCAGTTAATGTCAGAGTATTACTGGTTTCATCGTAAGTGGCCCCTGTAAAGGTGTTTGTCGGTGCAGTTTCATCTTCAACAGCCACATCATTAATATTAAGCGTGACTGTTTGTTCTGACGCATTACCCGCTTCATCTGTGGCCACTACATTAAAGCTGTAACTTTCTTGCTCTTCATAATCCGGATTCGACGTTAAGATGACTTCACCTGTCATTGAATCAATGGCAAATGCATTCGCATCTGCACCACTTAAACTGTAGCTAATGTTATTTTCATCCGTTGCGGTAACAGTATAAACAACTTGATATCCACCACTGTT
>NZ_SNUB01000065.1 GCF_004378355.1 Psychromonas algicola | reverse complement strand
GTCATTGCCAAGCGCCTAATTAAACGAACCCAGTAAGTATTTTCTTACTGGGTTTTTTTATATCTGTTAATTGATGACCTACGTAGAAAGTAGGGCGAATATCGCGACAGCGATGGGTTATACCAATCTGTAAAATTAAGTGTTCAGATTCATCCAGTCTCTTGTGCACATATTTATCACTCTTTGACTGTCGCTAACAAAGCTGTTCCAAGCATGACAAACTTCATCAACTATATTCTCATATCCTTTAAAAGTTCGATTTGATAAATGATGTTGCCGCATCCAACCCCAGACTTGCTCTATGGGATTCAATTCTGGCGAATAAGGAGGAAGTTTTATTATCGTGACATTATTGAAGCCTATATCAATTCCATCAGTATGCCACCCTGCACCATCCATGATAACGACGGCATGCCTGCCATCCTTGGTAGCTTCAGATATTTGCAATAAATGCTGCTCCATAATATTTTTATTTACAAAGGGAACAACCATCGCTTCTGAAGCACCATTATTAATACAAACTGAACCAAACAAATAAGCGTATTCAAATTGTTGCTGTTTTACTGCACGTGGTCGACTGCCTGTTGGTGCCCATAAACGGGTTGTCGTATTTTGTTGGCCAAATCTAGCTTCATCTTGAAGCCAAATATCTACTCGCTCTACTGGAACATGCCCAGGGATCTTAGTGATCGTTTTTGTGTGGAATTTTTTTAAAAATATCTTGTACTTCTTTCCCTTGTCTAGGGTGTCTAGAACGAGAAGTGACCCATGAAAATCCCATTTTTTTTAAAAGATAATAAATAGAATCAGTATGGTAGGTTTTATCAAATTCTTTTTTAATATAAGCATGGATATCAGCACCAATCAATCGACCACCTTCATCACTAGCTCCTTTCTCATTAATAAACTGAGCTAGTTGTTTCTGTTGTGCTGCTGACAAATAAGCTGGACGACCAGTTCTTGGTTTTTCTTTTAACCCCTCGAAGCCTTCATTTAAATAAATGCTAACCCATTTGTTAACACTTGTTCGGCTTACTTTAAGGAATTGTGCAATCTTAGCGCGAGATTCACCTTCTTTAAAATGTGCTAAAGCGAGTAATCGCATTTTCATTTGAATAGAAGTTTGAGCGCGAGAGAGTGATACCAATCTAAGTAAAAATATGATCTAATTGAGTTATCTATTGCGATTAAAGTGACTCAAAGATGGAGCATATAAAAAAGACAGATTTTAAAGTACTTGCCCGTAAGCAAACTTCATTAC
>NZ_SNUB01000064.1 GCF_004378355.1 Psychromonas algicola | reverse complement strand
TAATGCCGATCAGTTAAGAAAAATTAGTTGATTTTTACCCGAATGGGATCAGAATCCGATGTTCACTCAACATCGGATTTTTTTATGCCTTTAGATTACGATTTCCACTCACTCGAAGCCTTCACTCCCGAACATTTCAATTCATTATCTGAAGTTTTATCACCTGATTTGATTGATAAGTGCCTTAAAGAGTCTGGCATCGTAACACTGAGAAAGCGCAGGTTACCACTTGAGATGATGGTGTGGAGTATCGTAGGAATGTCTATGTTTAGACACCTTCCAATGAGCGATATCGTTAACCAACTTGATATTATGCTACCAGGAAAACGACCATTTGTTGCACCGAGCGCTGTCGTTCAGGCAAGGCAAAGACTCGGTTCAGAGGTTGTTCAACGTATTTTTGAACAGACCCAGCAATTGTGGCAAGATAATACTCTCTCGCCAAGCTTTTGTGGCCTTAAGTTGTTAGGTGTTGATGGCGTGGTCTGGCGAGCACCCGACACAGAAGATAATGAACTCGCTTTTGGAAAACTACATAATGACAAGCGGGAGTCTGCTTACCCTCAAATCCGAATGGTATGCCAAATGGAGTTAACGAGCCATCTATTAACCGCCTCTTCATTTGATAAAGTTGCCTCCAATGAAATGCATTTAGCTGCTAACTTAATATCATCAACACCAGATAACTCCCTGACTTTATTTGATAAAGGTTTCTACTCACTTGGATTATTAAATCAATGGCAGAACACTGGCATTGAACGTCATTGGCTTATCCCTTTAAAAAAAGGCACGCAGTTTGAAGTCGTTAAAAAGTTTAGTACACGTGATCAAATTGTACGAATAAAAACGACACCGCAAGCAAGAAAAAAGTGGGATGACCTACCTACTACGGTGGATGTTCGCTTGGTAAAGCGCACTATTAAAGGTAAGTCATATTCGATACTAACTTCTATGACAGATCCACTTCAATATCCTGTTGAAAATATTGCAGACTTATACGCACATCGCTGGGAGATTGAATTAGGCTTTAGAGAGATGAAACAATATATGTTACGCAACCAGCTAACATTAAGAAGCAAAAAGCCAGAGATGGTAAAGCAAGAGTTATGGGGTGTTTTGTTAGCTTATAATCTGATTCGATTTCAAATGGCTAAAATGGCGCATAGCTTAAAAGGAGTGATGCCATACCAACTTAGTTTTAACCGAGCATCGGCTTATATAATTCAAGAGCTATGCATGTTGCCATTTGTTTCACCAGGAAACATCCCGAAGGTAATT
>NZ_SNUB01000063.1 GCF_004378355.1 Psychromonas algicola | reverse complement strand
TGTATGAGTTATAAACATAGGTGACACTTTGTTGCTTATACATAGGTAACAATTTCTTAAACTATAAGTACCCAAAATAAGGAGGTACTTATGCCTTGGAATGAGTTGAACCTAATGGACAATAAACTTTTGTTTTTGGCTGATTGCATACGAGATATTATGCCATTTAGTCGTTTATGTGAACGATATGGAATCAGTCGTAAAACTGGTTATAAGTGGTTGAATCGCTACAAAGAAAACCAAGAAGAAGGCTTGAAAGAGTTAAGTCGTCGACCACATTCTCATCCTTTTCAAACACCGTACTATGTCCGTAAAAAGATTATCGATCTTAGAACGGAAGCATATATTACACCTGGAGCTAAAAAAATCCATGAAATGTTAATCAGATCATATCCTGATGTCACCCCTCCATCAGTGACAACTATTCATAAGATTTTAAATCAAGCCGGACTCGTTAAGCCTTGTCGACGAAAGCATCGTATCCCTCTTCATAAAACATCATTAAAACCAAGCTCAGAACCTAATGAGCTATGGTCAGTTGATTTCAAAGGTGAGTTTAAATTACAAACTGGAAAATATTGTTATCCATTAACATTAATGGATGATAATAGCCGTTATTTATTAGGCTGTGAAGGTCAAACTACAGTTGGTCATGTAAGTACTATTAAAACCTTTAAGCGCTTATTTAAAGAACATGGATTGCCTCAGAGAATTCGCAGTGATAATGGAGCTCCATTTGCGAGTAAAACTGTTGGAGGACTATCAACGTTATCGATTTGGTGGATCAGATTAGGCATTTATCCTGAGCGTATTAAACCCGGTAGGCCACAACAAAATGGTAAGCATGAAAGAATGCATAGAACATTAAAAGCTGCGGTTAGTACACCTATAGCAACTTCTCTTAATACTATGCAAAATCGTTTTGAACGATTTAAGACAGAATATAATAACGAACGACCTCATGAAGCGCTTAATCAAAAAACACCTTTTGAATGCTATAAACCATCACTGAATCAATTACCTAAAAGATTACCTGAGTTAGTTTATCCTAGTTATTATGAAGTTAAAAAGATTCGTCCATCAGGAGTGTTCTATTGGAAAAATGGACAAGTATATGTATCTCATTTACTTGATGGTGAATTTGTAGGCATTGTCGAAGTGAAAGATGGCATTTATGATGTGTATTTTAGTTTTTATCGATTAGGTTGTATTGACCTTGAATCAAGTAAAGACTATTGGACGGTAAAAGTGTAACCCATGTATGTTTAATAAAGTGTTACCTATGAACTTGACTGTACA
>NZ_SNUB01000062.1 GCF_004378355.1 Psychromonas algicola | reverse complement strand
TGTTGTGCTCACGACATCAATCACAGGCGCATCGTTCACTTCCGTGACGCTTACTGTGATCGTTTGTGTGCTAGTTGCCCCATCGTTATCGGTCACCGAGACTGAAATCGAATCTTCACCGGCGAAGTTTGCATCTGGTGTGTACGTGATATTACCGTTCGCATCTAAACTAACGCTACCATTGTCAGCACTTAAGCTACTCTCAGTGATCGTGCCATCCACATCTGAAGCCGTTGACACGATAGTCGCGGTATCTTCTGTAACTGTTGTGCTGACGACATCAATCACAGGCGCATCGTTCACTTCCGTAACGTTCACTGTGATCGTTTGTGTGCTAGTGGCACCATCGTTATCTGTCACTGAGACTGAAATCGAATCTTCACCCACGAAGTTCTCGTTAGGCGTGTAAGTAATATTGCCGTTCGCGTCTAATACAGCCGTACCGTTGGTCGCAGTAATAGTATTCGCATCAATCGTCCCATCAACATCGGTCGCTGTCGCCACGATAGTCGCGGTATCTTCTGTAACCGTTGTGCTGACTACGTCAATCACAGGCGCATCGTTCACTTCCGTAACGTTCACTGTGATCGTTTGAGTACTAGTGGCACCATCGTTATCGGTCACTGAAACTGAAATCGAATCTTCACCGACGAAGTTGGCATCTGGTGTATAAGTAATATTACCGTTCGCATCTAAACTAACGCTACCATTGTCAGCACTTAAGCTACTCTCAGTGATCGTCCCATCAACATCTGAAGCCGTTGCCACGATAGTCGCGGTATCTTCTGTAATCGTTGTGCTCACGACATCAATCACAGGCGCATCGTTCACTTCCGTAACGTTCACTGTGATCGTTTGTGTGCTAATTGCACCATCGTTATCGGTCACCGAGACTGAAATCGAATCTTCACCGACGAAGTTGGCATCTGGTGTGTACGTGATATTACCGTTCGCGTCTAATACAGCCGTACCGTTGGTTGCTGTAATAGTATTCGCATCAATCGTGCCATCCACATCGCTTGCTGTCGCCACGATAGTCGCGGTATCTTCTGTAATCGTTGTGCTAACGACATCAATCACAGGCGCATCGTTCACTTCCGTAACGTTCACTGTGATCGTTTGTGTACTAGTGGCACCATCGTTATCGGTCACTGAAACTGAAATAGAATCTTCACCCACGAAGTTCTCGTTAGGCGTGTAAGTAATATTGCCGTTCGCGTCTAATACGGCCGTACCGTTGGTCGCTGTAATAGTATTCGCATCAATCGTGCCATCAACATCGCTTGCTGTCGCCACGATAGTCGCGGTATCTTCTGTAACTGTTGTGCTCACGACATCAATCACAGGCGCATCGTTCACTTCCGTGACGCTTACTGTGATCGTTTGTGTGC
>NZ_SNUB01000061.1 GCF_004378355.1 Psychromonas algicola | reverse complement strand
ACCAGAAAGGTTATCCCTTAATAATGAAGGGTGACGAGTTTTTTATACAATATCGACAGTGAAATAATAAATAAAAATCAATTTGAACTTGATTTACAAAGAGTGACCATATATGTCCCGTATTTTATTCACATAACGCTCGCGGTAGCGGAAACTGGCCTTGAGCTACGAAGCTGCGTCCCTGCTTTCCGATTGACTGCGCTTGTTAAATGTTGAATCACAGCTCACAATTGTAATTACCACAATATGTTAAAACTGGATTAGTTATAGGTTCGCTTTTTAAATCAAAACCACCTAGTGCATCTTTGAACACTAAAACAAAAACATTATCTTTTTCATTAAGTGCATTTCGAATTATTTCAATGTCTTCAGGCGAAATTTTAAAACTACTTAAATATTCGCAATCAAGTTCTACCGTTTCAATAAAATCAGAATCTAAATAAGAGTCAATGTTTTGTTTAAGACTATGGCTAGGGTTATTATCTTCCCATGTTTCATGAACTACGTCATCAGCATCATCTGGCTCAGGTTCCCATTGAGGTTCTGAATACAAACAGGCTTGATCTGTATTTTGGAAACATCCAGCAAAAATGTATACACTAGTTTTCGTCATGTTACGTACCCTATACATTTAACGAAGCTGTAGAATTTCTCAATTCCCAAAAAAACACAGCCATTTAAAATTTAATTACCAAATAAAACAATAAGTTAAAAATCAAAAATTTTTACAAATCTATAAAAAACGAGTTATTCTACAACCTCAACGCCGTTTTAAGCGGCAAATTGCTGTTGGCTAAAATAAGTGAGGCACGAACAAAAAGCCTACTGTAATTTGTCCGACTTGAAAACCCTTGTTATGCAGATACTTCATGGACATTGAAGGTTACACTTGCGGAACCATCATTACTCTCTCCGCCCTTAGAAACAGACTCAATATTGATAAGTAACGAAAACTTCTTGTTATATTCATTCTGATTAATATCTTGATATTTAATCAAAACATCAACTGATGGGAAGTCATCTAAATTTAACGATTTACTACCATCAGGACGATTCAGTACAGCTTCATTTATATAACTTTCAAAAGCTGTTGTAAGGTAATTAGGAATAATTATTTCATCTGGTGTTATTGAGTCTACACTTATAGCAGGGAAAAACTTCTGTGATTGGTTTCCTACAAAATGAGTAGATGTATCTAATTTCAGAACATTGTTTTCATATTTCAATTCTTTAACGTTATGAGGATCATACTTTTGTAATAATGAGATTATTTTATTGATATCTACTTCCCATTTAACGTCAACGTCTAATGCAACACCTTTACCGAAGTTACCTATTTTGAGCTTTTCCCTGTTCCATGCCCAGTTTTGGTTTTTATCTATTACTAAATTCACATGATTACCGAGAACTTTAAGTATTGGCAAATGCGAAACAACTCTTTGCTTCCTCATTTCAAGGATTGTAAACATAGTTACAATACTGGTTAGTAAAGCCGCAAATGCGGTTAATTGTGTTGCAAGTTCCATCGACACCTCATTTATCTGCATAACAGCGTAACTAAGCCGAATAATTCCGTATTTACAGTGGAAATACGGAACAGTTAAATTTTAAAAAATTTACATTACGATAGCGCATTAAAACATTAAATCAATTCATTAACGAAAAAGATAAAACCTTTATCATGTAGAAAGACGGAAAAATTCCGTATTTACAGTAGAAACAAGGAATTGAGTTTTCAATAGACAATAAAACATTGCTCAACGCGGCTACAATTCCCCCCACCGTTGAGTTTTCCCAAACAATGGATAACTTTCAGCAACAGCAAACAGGACGTTTGCTGTAAGTTCATCCCGCGCATGGACGCGCGGTATGAACTGGTGCGCTAAGAAAGTTCTGTATTGTTTGGATCAGAAAGCTATTCGGTGGCCTGTACAGTCAAGTTCATAGGTAACACTTTATTAAACATACATGGGTTACACTTTTACCGTCCAATAGTCTTTACTTGATTCAAGGTCAATACAACCTAATCGATAAAAACTAAAATA
>NZ_SNUB01000060.1 GCF_004378355.1 Psychromonas algicola | reverse complement strand
CGAATACACCGTATGATGAATCGACATATTTAGCTGCATTAAAACGAAGAGATTCGCCGCTTTTAAAGTTTGCAATAAATTGCTAATTTTACTAGCGGTCCACCTCAGGGCGTGTTGTTATAACGCATTTTACAACTGTTAACTTTATTCCTGTACTAGGTATTTAAAGTTCATCACAAAAATTTAACCGTAATTTTTTTACGGTAGGTATTTTTTTATGGTACAATTTTTCTATTAAAAATAGAAACTATATAAGGGTGCCAATGCTTAGTAAATTTTCTGTTCAAGGATTTAAGAATTTTGAGAAAAAAATCACTTTGGACTTCACTGATACGAAAGGATATAACTTTAATGATAAGTATATCCTCAATGGAGTTGTGAACAAAGGTCTTATCTACGGTAGAAATGGTGTTGGAAAATCAAATTTAGGCTTTGCTATTTTCGATATCATAAAGCATATAACCGATAAAAACATTGAAAATCATATGTATAACAACTATATAAATGCTGATTCCGATAGTAATATTGCTGAATTCTCATTCGAATTTCTTTTTGACTGTGGAAGTGTAATATATAAGTATGGAAAATCAAATTTAGAAACTCTTATTTATGAAGAGTTATTTATAAACGATGAATTATTTGCTCATATTGATCGAAGAAAAAGCTCGTTTGCCGATATAAATGTAAAGGGAGCTGAGACCCTTGATACAAATATTGGCCACAGTAACCTTTCAGTCCTGTCTTACATCAACAAAAATGCCCTGCTTTCTCCTGATACAAATAACGCTTGTTTTTCTGAATTCATAAAATTTGTTAATGGGATGTTATTCTTTAGATCATTGGATACTAATAATTACATAGGGTTTGAACAAGGCAGCACTGCAATACTTGAAGACATTACTAAAAAGGGAAATATTAAAGATCTTGAGAAGTTCTTAAATCTTGCCGGCGTTGATTGTCAATTAACTGAAATTGAAATCGAAGGTTCTAAGTCAATTGGCTTTAAGTTTAAGAATAAAACTATCCCATTTTATAGCATTGCATCTCAAGGAACTAAATCCCTATCATTATTCTATTTCTGGCTTCAAAGATTCCAGGAAAGCACTGACGTTACATTTATATTTATTGACGAGTATGATGCATTTTATCACCATGAACTTTCTGAATTAGTCGTAGAAAAATTGCTAGCTTGCTCAGCTCAATCATTAGTAACAACCCATAATACTTCTGTTATTTCTAATGATTTGCTACGACCTGACTGTTATTTCATGCTAACTAAAAATGATTTCAAATCGCTATCTCATCGAACTAGAAAAGATTTGCGAGAAGCTCATAATATAGAGAAAATGTTTAAGGCAGGAGCCTTTAATGGTTAATTACATTTTATTTGTTTTTGAGGGGCAAGTTACAGAACATGATATTATGAATAATTTGAAAAAGTACTATTTGAACACTGAAACAGACGGTGTTTATTTAGTATCCTCAAATTGTGGTGATATATATAGCCTATACGGAAAACTGCAAAAAGATGAAGACTTAGATATTTTCCCTTTATTGACAGAAAAAAAAGTGAATGCGCATTTAAGTGGTATTAAAAGAAGGCAAATTTCAGAAATATACTTATTTTTTGATTATGATGGCCATGCACCAGCAGCAACTGATAAAAAATTAAATGAATTACTTGAACATTTTGTTGATGAAACTGAAAATGGGAAATTATATGTTAGCTACCCCATGGTTGAGTCACTGAAGCATGTCCCTGAAACAGGATTTGAACATCTTACAGTTCAAGCGAAGGAAAAAATTGGGTATAAAGGCCTAGCAAGTAATGAGTGTAAAAAAGAATATATCAGTTTTAAAAAACTATCACACAATGACTGGAAAAAATTAAATTTATTACATCTTAAAAAACTTAATAAGCTAGTCAACGGAACTTATGAGCTTCCTTCTCAACTCAATGAACAAACAGTTATTTTACAAAAACAAATTCAAACTCATATCTCTACAAATAATGAAGTAGCTGTTTTGTCCAGTTATCCAGTATTTCTTCTAGATTATTATGGAGTTGATTCAATAGAGGAACTCACACAATAGTATTGATATAAATGCTATAAGATACGCGTTATAACGAGGCTGTAGAATTTCTCATTTTCAGCCTACTTATTTAAATAAAAACCACATTAACTTACATTTACTTGAGATTAAATAGATTATTTATATTTTCATTGCTGAATGATTAAATTGAGGCAGAAATGAAGGTTCAGAGGCTGTGA
>NZ_SNUB01000006.1 GCF_004378355.1 Psychromonas algicola | reverse complement strand
GACTTTAATCCCTTTGATGCTTTAAGGGCGAATGCTTCTAACTCTTCTTTTTTCATAATTACCTATCCTTAATATGATTAAGTTAATGATAGGCAATTACACAGATTTTAGGACAGGGTCCCATAGATGGTGAATAGATCTACTTTTTCATCAAAAAGAAAGCCCATATTGGGCCATCATTTTTGTCCATAGTAGGAAATGTTAAACGGTTAATATTCGCGTGATCAAACCTAATATCTGATCACACTTTAAATTCTTTATTTACACCATGCCACCATTCGCACGAAGCACTTGACCGTTAATCCAACCGCCATTGCTACTCGCCAAAAAAGCAACGACGCGAGCAATATCGTCTGGTGTACCTAAGCGCTCTAATGGATTCATTTTGGCTAGACGATCTATTAATTCAGGTGGTTTTCCGTTTAGAAATAAATCGGTTGCTGTTGGTCCCGGTGCCACTGCATTAACCGTAATTGATCGACCTCGTAATTCCTTTGATAAGATAGCGGTGAGTGTTTCTACCGCTGCTTTTGTCGCGGCATAAACACCATAGGTTTCCATCTTCAAACCGACAACACTAGTTGATAAATTAACGATTCGCCCACCATCACACAAACGGTTTGCTGCCTCGCGCAAGGTGTTGAAGGTTCCCTTTAAATTGATAGCCACCTGACTATCAAATAAATCATCGTCGGAGTCTCCTAATTTCGCTAATTTCATGATCCCTGCATTATTTACAAGGGTGTTTATTCGCCCCAAAGTCTTTTCTACGTGGTCGAACATAAGCTTAACTTCTTCAGCGTTAGCGATATTACATTTAACCGCACAAACCTTAATTCCCTTATTTTTTAACTCGGTGACGAGTGTTTCTGCTTCACTTGCGCTTGATGCATAGTTAATTGCGACAGAAAAACCATCTTCGGCTAATTGGCGCACTATGCTGGCACCAATACCGCGAGAACCGCCTGTAACTAATGCTACTTTTTGTAAACTCATTTTGTATTCCTTATAGGCTGTGTAATGAATGAAAAAGAGTATAAGATGTTTAATATGGTTAATAATTACTTTTAAATTAACATCACTATTCCATTTTTGTTAATAATGTTGCTAGAGGTGAAATTTGGATCGTTTTAAAGAAATGCAGGTATTTGTCAGAGTGGCTGAAAGAAAGAGTTTCACCTTAGCTGCTGAAGATCTATTGATCCCTCGACCAACTATTACCAACTTAATTAAGCGGTTAGAGCAACGTTTAGGGACTCGCTTACTTGAGCGGACGACTCGCCAAGTGAATGTCACACATGATGGAGAAGTCTATTATAAACGCTGTATTAGCTTGCTGTCTGACTTAGAAGAAATGGAACATGTTTTTTCTAGCGCCTCAACGAGAGGGATCTTGCGGGTTAATTTACAAGGCACACTCGCTATGCATTTTGTCATGCCTTTTCTGGATGATTTTTTGACCCTATACCCCGATATAATGATGCATGTTGCTGAAGATGACAGGATAATTGATTTAGTGAAAGAGGGGATTGATTGTGTTTTACGAGCAGGCGAATTAAAAGACTCTTCTTTGATTGCTAAACGCATTGCACAAATCGAGCAAGTGACGGTTGCTAGTCCTAAATACATTGGGTTTTATGGTAAACCAAATAGCATAGCGGATATTCATCAACACCGAGTGGTAGGTTATTCATTAGTGGACGTATCAAAAACATCGACGTTGGATTTTACAATTGGCAAAGAAATTGTTGAAGTTAACTTACCTACACTAATTACAGTAGCAGGCGCTGATCTATATACAGGTGCAGCAAAAGCTGGGCTGGGAATTATTCAGGTACCCAAATATCGTATTGCTAAAGAATTGGAAACAGGCGCTTTAATAGAGCTTTTACAAGAAACGCCGCCTCCTAAAATGCCTGTTTCAATTTTATATCCTCAAAATAAACACCTAAGTACAAGAACACGAGTCTTTATTGAATGGCTTGCAAAGCAATTTGAAAAGCATGCAATCTAATTTGTAAAAAAATTTGGAATCCGTTACTTTCATTGTCTAAATATTATTTATTAACGGTCTTAGTTATTTAATCACCCATTTATAGTTTTAGCTTTGGAATATAAAAAATGGCACGTAAAAAAGAGAAAAAGAGCGGCAAAGGCTCTGCAGGTCAAAATAGAAAAAGTAGCGAAGACTTTTTAATAAAGTACCAACAAAAAGCAGATGTGGTTATTACTGACTCTGGGTTAATGTACCGTGTGATTGAAGCAGTAGGCGAGCGTCATCCGACGATTGACGACAGCGTTGAAGTTCACCAACGTATTCTATTAACCGATGGTAAAGTGATTGCCGATACCTACAAAACCAATAGCTCAGAAAAATTTAGTGTTGAAGAAGCCATCGATGGATTAACCGAAGGTCTACAAATAATGACATTAGGCAGTCGTTATGAGTTTGTAATACCAGCCGAGCTTGCATGGGGTAAAAAAGGCAATCGCAGTAGTATTGGTCCCAATGCTGTTTTAATCATAGATATACGTTTAGTGGATGTTTATTAATTCTAATCATTAATAGGATAAAAAGTATGGAACTTAGTTTAGAAAAACTAATGCAAGCAATTAAAAGTAAAGATATTGAAACTATTTCAGAATATTTAGGAAGAGAAGGTAGAAAAATTATCAATCTCACTGATTCTCTTGGGCAAACACCATTAACTTATGCGGCTAAACTTGGTGATTGCAAGGTTGTTTATGAGTTATGCCGAAGCATGTATTGCGAAAGTGATTCTGCAGATCGTAATGGTGACATTGCTATTGAAATTGCCATTAGTAATGGCGATAAAGAACTAGCAAATACCCTTTTAAGTATGGGATATTTTTGTAATGACGAGGAAAGGTTGGATCTTATTCTGCGCGCTGGTGTGGCAATTCCTGAATCCAACTCATGTACTATTAATATGGCTAAATTAGTTTTAAATAAAGTGAAAACCTTAACGGATGAAGAACGTATTGCTTATGAAATTCGAGCTGAAATTCGGCCTCCCTATAAAGGCGCATTGGAGTCAAACTTTAATGTAGAGCTTATGCTTATTGCATTGGTAACTGCTATCTCAAATTTTTCTTCACAACATACGGATAAAGAAATTGCTGCTTTTGCTATTGATGCAGGTGTATGTAGTTTTGGAACTCGTGATGATGTTGAGAAAAATTGTAATGTTGCAGACTGGAGTTATTTCCTCATTGAGCTTGAAGATGGCTTTGATTTTGATGCCTACGAAGAACACTGTGAAGAAGAGCGAAGCGATAGTACTTATGCTTTAGCAATGTTGAATTTAGTAGAAAAACTTAAAGCGGATCATGCTTTCAGTAACATTAATACAACTGATGATTTTAAAATTCAAGTTATCACAGAGCATGAATATTAAGCATCTATTTTATTGCGCTAGATGGCCACATCAATGCCTTACTTGCTAAAGGTATTGATTAACTTAGAAGGCTGCTTAACGTAAAGAGTCGCCATATTCGTCTGTGCTCATCGAATCTGCTTGATATTTCATCGCTTAGTATTTTGCCATGTAGGTGTCTAACAAAGGTTTTAGCTATATTTATTTTAATTCATCAGCGACCGCCTTTTCTTATTAGAAGAATGAAGTAGGTGAAAGGCAAGACTTGACCCCATGATTTACAGACTTAAAAAGTCATATGTATTTGTAAGGAACGAGTTTATCTATAGCATCAACATCTTTCTAACCGGGAAATTGGAAGCGAAGCGAGTGATTTTTCCGTGTTCAGTCACTTGTTAGAGTGAACTTAACGCCTCACTAGAAATGTCGCCTTCACAAATATGACGGACATCCCCAGTCATCGTGGCGAAAAACTGTTTATTCAATTTTATATTAATAATACCACCGGGCATATGGACACTGATATTAGAGCCACAAAGCCCTAATGCGTGTGCAACTGAAGCCGCTGCGGTACTGCTTGAACCAGAGGCAAGAGTATAACCAGCCCCGCGTTCCCAGATTTCTATCTGGATAGATGCATCATTAAGGACTTTTACAAATTGCACATTAGTTCGATTGGAAAACCTTGAATCATTTTCAATTATACTGCCGTATTCTATGGCAAAAGCGGAGCTGATTTCATCAAGTAAAATAACACAATGTGGATTACCAACATTAGCCTGATAATAAGTAAACTCTTTTCCTTTGATATTTATGGTTTCAGGGCTAGGTTTAGGCTCTCCTGTTGGTTCATGCGTAAAACGTACTTTACCCATCCCTACTGATACTGAGAGACCTTTATCACCTACCGTTGAACTTACAACTCCGCCTTTTGTTTGGATGGTAAATTCATCATATGAAACTAAAGACTGATCCCATAAATATCTTGAAAAAATACGTAACCCATTGCCGCTTTTTTCTGCTTCGCTTGAATCAGGGTTAAATATCCTAAGAGAGAAATTACAGCCATTGCTTTCTTCAGGGCCATACAGAATACCATCAGAGCCTATACCAAAGTGACGATCACATATTGCTTTAATATTAGATTCTGAAAGTTGTTCATTTAAATTCTTAGGATCAATAACTATGTAGTCATTCCCCAAAGCGTGATACTTGCTGAATTTCATATGGTCACTCTAATAGCATAATTAAGCCGAATTGTTCCGTATTTACGGTGGAAAGACGGAATAGTTTAATTTGATAAATTAGGTGTTACTTTAGTGTAATGAAGCATTAAATCAAGCGATTAAATAAAAACATAAAACCTTACTCAATGTGGCTACGACATCCTCACCGTTGAGCTTTCCCAAGCAATTAATCACTTTCAGCAACAGCAAACAGGACGTTTGCTGTAAGTTCATTCGGCACATGGATGTGCCGTATGAACTGGTGCGATCAGAAAGGGAGTTATTGATTGGATCAGAAAGGGAGTTATTGATTGGATTAGAAAGCGATTCGGTGTCAGTCTTTTTGCGTGTTGTGGTAAAAAGCTTCTTCTGACCAAGAAAAAGTAAAGTCGCCGACAGGGCGAAATCAATGTTAATCATCATCGAGAAGATCCGACGAGCGTAGACGAACCTTAAAAGTAATTAGTTATGAGTAAAAAAGGCAGGATAAATCCCACGCCCCAAAATCAACTCAACAAACTTCAGATATAAAAAAACCTAGCATCGCTAGGTTTTTAACTGTTCTTTATTTAGTAAACTGCTATTAAACCGCTCACTCAAAAAGATACCTCATTCCTAGAACGGGATATCATCATCAAAATCCATTGATGGCTCATTAAATGCCGCTGGGGCTTGTTGCGGTTGAGCTTGTGGTGCTGCTGGACGTTGTTGTTGAGCTGGTGCCTGCTGAGGCGCAGCTTGTTGAGTTGGTTGCGGCGCTTGTTGTGGCTGATAAGCAGGTGCCATTTGTGGCGCAGCTTGTTGTGCTGGCGGCGTTTGTGGTGCATTACCCCAAGACTGTTGTGCTGGTGCTTGTTGTGGAGCCGCTTGATTCTGACCTTGGTTCTGGTAGCCGCCTGACTGTGGTGCTGCAGGTGTTTGTGGCTGGAATGATTGTCCTTGGCCTTGACCTGCTGTACGTGCGTCTAGCATTTGAATATCGTTAGCAATGATTTCAGTTTTGTAACGATCTTGACCGTCTTGACCCTGCCATTTATTGGTTTGTAATTTACCTTCAACGTAAACTTTTGCACCTTTTTTAAGGTACTGGCCTACCATTTCGCCGAATTTACCGAAAACAACAATGTTGTGCCATTCAGATTTGTTTTCGTACTCGCCTGTTTGCTTGTTTTTCCAGCTTTCAGTCGTTGCGATAGAAAAGTTAGCAACCGCGCCACCATTTTGGGTGTAACGCATTTCAGGATCTTTGCCTAGGTTACCTACTAGGACTACTTTGTTTACACTACGGTTAAACATGTTTTTTGCTCCGCTTTATCGACTTATTTATTTGAATATGGATGATAACAAATTAGTTAGCATCTAGAATGTGTTGCGCTTCTTGTTGTTTGAAAATCTGTGTGTTGGCTTTGATATAAACTATCTGCTCTGCTGCAATGACCACGACTTCCAGTGCGCCTTGTAATGCGACTAATTGGTTACTGAGTAGATTCGCTTTTTGTTCGTCTTCTATTGCTGCTGAAAACGTGAAAGTACGGATCTTACTTGGATTATGCATACCTAAAGATAGTACAAACCAAATTACCATCAAGCCAGCTAGGCATAAAAATAAACCGCTACTGCCTATTAGTTTATAGGATAACCCACCCAAAATGCCACCAAAAAATGCACCTAAAAATTGATGCGTACTGTAGATCCCCATAGCAGTGCCTTTGGTGCCTGCTGGAGCAAGCATTGAAATAAAAGCAGGCAATGAAGCCTCTAAAAAGTTAAAGGCAGTAAAAAACAACAACATAACGATAAACATCAAAATGATGGAGTCTTGTGTCAATGCCATGGCAATTAAACTAGCCGCCATTAATAATATTGAAAATAGGTAGAAGTGTTTATTTTTTTGCTTTTTTGATGCCATGATCAACATCGGAATAATTAATAAAAATGAAGCTAATAAAGCGGGGAGATAGATCTTCCAATGTTGATCCGCCGTCAAGTGCATTTCTATTAATTGAATTGGCAGGGTGACAAAAATCGCCGTTAATGAAAGATGTAATATAAAGATCCCTAGGTTTAAACGTAATAGCTGCGGTTGTTTGGCTAGATTTTTGATCATAGATGGAATGGCAACGGTTTCACCACGAGGCGCTTTATTTACTACATTAGGTACTAAAAAACGCACGATAAAAATGCCCACTAAGGCGCCAGCAGCAGTAATAAAAAACAAACCTTGCAACCCAATGAAAGGTGCTAAAACAGGGCCTATAACCATTGAAAGCGCAAAGGCTAAACCGATACTGACGCCTATCATTCCCATGGCTTTTGAGCGTTGTTGTTCACGTGTTACATCGGCCGCTAAGGCTAAAATTGCACTGGCAATCGCACCTGTACCTTGTAATGCCCGACCAAAAGTAACGCCATAGACTGAGTCAGAAAAACCAGCCACAAGGCTACCTAATGCAAATAAGATTAAACCACCGTAGATCACCGGGCGACGACCAATTTTATCAGACAACATGCCCGCTGGAATTTGTAATAATGCTTGAGTTAATCCGTATGCACCAATGGCAAAGCCAACCCATAATGGTGAGTAACCGACGAGATCTTGCCCGTAAATAGCGAAGACTGGCATGATCATAAACAGGCCTAGCATGCGTAATGCAAAAACCAAGGATAACGAGATAGCGGTTCGTTTTTCAAAAGGATTGAGTGTATCTGAATACATGGACATTCCGTTTCTTAAAAGCAAGATGATAAAAGTGGAGGCGGATAATAACATGCTACTAATTATTTCTGGGCATCTTTTTTAGCGCAATAGCGTTATAAAGGCTTTATACTACGCGGGTTATTTATTTAATCTTTGGAGTTTTTGTGCTGAGTTACCGCCATTCATATCATGCAGGGAATTTTGCAGATGTTTTAAAACATACTGTATTAACCTCAATTCTTGATTACCTATTACAAAAAGATAAAGCTTTTTGTTATTTAGATACCCATTCTGGTTGTGGTGCGTATCAATTAGATTCTGCTCAGTCTTTGAAAACGGGAGAGTTTAATAATGGGATTGCTGCATTATGGGATTTAAAGAACCTGCCAGTACCCGTTGCGCGTTATATGCAACAAGTGAAAGCCTTTAATGGTGAAGGTGCGTTACGCTTGTATCCTGGTTCGCCGATGATTTGTAACCAAATGCGTCGTGATGATGACCGCATGTTTTTATTTGAATTACATCCTAATGAGTTCACTAATATGCGCGAGAACTTTTCAGGTGATCGTAGTATTAAAATGGCTAAAGCAGATGGTTTGCAAGGTTTGATCGCAAATATGCCACCGAAAGAACGTCGTGGTTTAGTGTTGATTGATCCTTCCTATGAGATTAAAACAGAATACGATGAAGTGGTTGATACTTTAATTGCTGCACATCGTCGTTTTGCTACTGGCACTTATGCATTATGGTATCCCGTTGTAAAACGTACGCTTATTTCTAAAATGGAAAGATCGTTAAAAGCCTCTGGCATTAAAAACATTCAGTTATTTGAATTAGCGATTGAAGCAGACAAAGAAGAAAGAGGGATGACCTCAAGCGGTATGATTGTCATTAATCCACCTTGGACACTGCAAAAAGAAATGCAACATAGCTTACCGTTTTTAGCTGAAAATTTAGGGCTGAATGGTGAAGGAAGTTATCGTATTGAAACGCTAGTGGCTGAGTAATATTTTCTTTTAAGTTTAAGGTGAATTAGCTAAATTGCCTTAAACTTGTTTTTCATCGTTTTTGGGTTTTAGCGCTCATCTCTTCTACTTTTCATGAATTCATTAACTATTATTCCTAAAAACAAATCTAAATGAATAATTTATTGCAATTGCCTTCCTATAGCTACTTTATCCACAACAAGTGACATGCTATATTAGCCACCATTTGTTTTTCACCTAATTTAGCCCTTAAATTTCTACGTTTTAAGTTGGCCTAAATCGACACTTTTACATGGAATATATCATGACTAAATCGACCTCTGATATTCGCCAAGGATTTATGGATTTCTTTGGTAAGAAAGGGCATCAGACTGTGAGCAGTAGTTCATTAGTACCTGAGAATGACCCGACGCTGCTATTTACCAATGCAGGTATGAACCAGTTTAAAGATACTTTTCTAGGTTCTGAAAAAAGAAGCTATACGCGTGCGACATCAAGTCAGCGTTGTGTTCGAGCCGGTGGTAAACATAACGATTTAGATAACGTAGGTTATACAGCCCGTCACCATACTTTCTTTGAAATGCTAGGTAACTTTAGTTTTGGTGATTACTTCAAAGAAGATGCTATTAGTTTTGCATGGGAATATTTAACTGACGTTTTAAAAATACCAAAAGAAAAATTGCTAGTAACGGTTTATGAAAGTGATGATGAAGCGTTTTCATTATGGGCCAATAAAATTGGTGTACCAGAAGAAAAAATTATTCGCATAGGTGATAAATCACCAGAGAAGAAATTTGAGTCAGATAATTTCTGGTCAATGGGTGATACGGGTCCTTGTGGTCCTTGTTCTGAAATCTTTTACGATCACGGTGCGCATATTTGGGGCGGTCCTCCAGGATCACCTGAAGAAGATGGTGACCGTTTTATTGAAATCTGGAATATCGTTTTCATGCAGTTTAATCGCAATAGCGACGGCACCATGGAAAACTTACCGAATCCGTCTATTGATACAGGTATGGGATTAGAGCGTATTTCTGCGATCATTCAAAATGGTCACTCTAATTACGATATCGATCTGTTCCAAGGTTTGATCAAAAAAGTGGCTGACGTTACTGGCGCAAAAGATTTACAAGATAAATCATTACGCGTAGTAGCAGATCATATCCGTTCATGTGGCTTCTTAATTTGTGATGGTGTGATGCCATCGAATGAAGGACGGGGTTATGTATTACGTCGTATTATTCGTCGTGCGGTTCGTCACGGTCATAAATTAGGTGCGAAAGATGTTTTCTTTTACCGTGTTTATGAAGAGCTTATCAAGCAAATGGGCGATGCTTACCCTGAGCTTGAGAAACAACGTGAATTTGTTGAAAAAATTCTACGTTTAGAAGAAGAGCAATTTGGTAAAACACTAGAGCGTGGATTACAGATCCTTGATAATGAATTGGAATCTTTACAGGGTTCAATTTTACCGGGTGATGTTGTTTTCAAACTTTACGATACCTATGGTTTCCCTGCGGATTTAACCGCTGATATTGCGCGTGAACGCGAATTAACTATCGACCAAGATGGGTTTGATGCCGCAATGCAAGAGCAACGTACTCGCGCTCAACAAGCAAATAACTTCGGTAAAGACTATAACGACGTATTAAAAGTTGAAGGTAAAACTGAATTCATTGGTTACCAATCGTTAACAGGTTCTTCAACAATCACCACATTAATTAAAGAAGGTGAGTTGGTTACTAGTTTGGCTGAAGGTGATAATGCACAAGTGATTCTTGCGCAAACGCCATTCTATGCTGAATCAGGTGGTCAAGTGGGTGATACGGGAACTTTACAGTTCAGTAATGGCGAATTTGTTGTGACTGATACTAAAAAATCAGGCGACGCATTCTTACATATTGGTTACTTACGCACTGGTACTTTATTAGTGAATGATAAAGTCGATGCCGCTGTTGAAGCTGAACGTCGTCAATCAATTGCATTACATCACTCTGCTACGCATTTGTTACATGCTGCTTTACGTAAAGTATTAGGTGAGCATGTAACGCAGAAAGGCTCTTTATGTGATGCTGAAAAACTACGTTTCGACTTCTCACATTTTGAAGCGGTTTCACCTGAGTCATTGAACAAAGTGAATTATTTAGTGAACCAAGCGATCCGCGATAACTTTGAAGTCGTTACTAAGTTAATGGATATCGAAGAAGCAAAAACAAACGGTGCAATGGCATTGTTTGGTGAAAAATACGATGACATGGTGCGCGTTGTTCAAA
Organism: Psychromonas algicola; assembly: GCF_004378355.1. Lineage (GTDB taxonomy): Bacteria > Pseudomonadota > Gammaproteobacteria > Enterobacterales > Psychromonadaceae > Psychromonas. Next base: position 139,376 of record NZ_SNUB01000006.1, on the reverse strand, counting down.
TGGGTGATTTCTCAGTTGAATTATGTGGTGGTACTCATACGCAACGTACTGGTGATATGGGCTTGTTTCTTATTACTTCTGAAGCTGGAACGGCGGCAGGTGTGCGTCGTATCGAAGCTTCTGTTGGTGCTGCTGCAGGTAACGCATTACAAAACTTACGTGATGAGTTTTCAAAAGCCTGTGATTTAGTGAAAGGTGATAGTGCTTCATTAGGTGAAAAAATATCGCAAACATTAGATCGCAATAAAGCACTAGAAAAAGAATTAGCACAGCTTAAAGCTAAAATAGCAAGTGAAGCAGGCTCTAACCTGACTGATCAAGCTATTGAAATTAATGGCGTAAAAGTAGTTGTGGCGAATATGGAAGGGATTGATCCTAAAACATTACGCGACAGTGTTGATGAAATGAAAAACAAAATGCAATCGGGCATCGTTGTCTTAGCTACTGCGGTTGGTAGTGACAAAGTAAGCTTAATTGCAGGTGTGACCAAAGACCTTACCAGCAAAGTCAAGGCAGGGGATTTGGTTAATTTAGTGGCTATCCCTGTTGGCGGTAAAGGTGGTGGTCGTCCTGATATGGCAATGGCTGGTGGTAATAATCCTGCAGCATTAAAAGATGCATTAGCATTGGTTGAACCTTGGTTAGCTGAGCGTTTATAAGATTTAAGTGTCTATGTAAGAATAAACATAGAAAGGGAAAGTAAAAGAAATGGCATTATTAGTTCAGAAATATGGCGGTACTTCAGTAGGTACTGTTGAACGAATCAAGGCAGTTGCTGACAAAGTTAAAGCAACAAGAGACGCAGGTAACGATGTTGTAGTGGTTTTATCTGCAATGTCTGGTGAAACGAATCGTTTAATCGCTTTAGCAAAAGAGTTTAATGACAGACCCAGCCCACGCGAGATGGATGTGTTATTAACAACCGGTGAGCAAACGACTATCGCGTTATTGTCGATGGCGTTACACAGTTTAGATGTTGAAGCTGTTTCAATGACGGGTGACCAAATCCGTTTAAAAACAGATAGTAGCCATTCTAAAGCGCGTATTTTAGATGTTGAAACTGATAATATTCAGAAACATCTTAAAGCGGGACGTGTTGTTGTGATCGCAGGTTTCCAAGGTCGTAGTGAAGATAACAGTATTACGACGTTAGGACGTGGCGGTAGTGATACTTCTGCCGTAGCGATTGCAGCGGCATTAAAAGCTGATGAATGTCAGATTTACACTGATGTGGACGGTGTTTACACTACCGACCCACGCGTTGAGCCTAATGCGCGTCGTCTTGATAGCATCACTTTTGAAGAGATGTTAGAAATGGCAAGCTTAGGTGCAAAAGTATTACAGATCCGCTCTGTAGAATTTGCAGGGAAGTACAATGTGCCACTACGTGTTCTTTCTAGTTTTAAAGATGGCGGTGGTACATTAATTAGTTATGAGGAAAACAAAATGGAATCTCCAGTTATTTCTGGTATCGCTTTTAATCGTGATGAAGCTCGTTTAACGTTATCGGGTGTTCCTGATTTACCAACCGTTGCTGCACAAATTTTATCGCCTATTGGCGCTGAAAGTATCGATGTTGATATGATTGTGCAAAATACATTAGGTGATGGTAAAACTGATTTCACTTTTACAGTACACCGTGATGACTACGAGCAAGCAACAAAATTATTAAATGTTGTTTGTGAGAACCTAAAAGCGGACTCTGTACAAGGCAATAACGAAATCGCAAAAGTATCGATCGTCGGCGTGGGTATGTGGAACCATCCTGGTGTTGCACAGAAAATGTTTGAGACTTTAGGTGAAGAAGGTATTAATATTCACCAAATCGCAACTTCTGAAATTAAAATTTCAGTGTTAGTTGATAGTAAATATTTAGAACTAGCTGTACGTGCGTTACATAAAGCATTTGAGTTAGAATCTGAACCGACAGAAGAAAAATAAAAATAGTTGGGCTAGATCAGTGATGGAAGGGAAATTTATCTAATTCTCAACCATACTGGTGTAGATCTATATGGAATATTTTAGGAGCATAGAATGCTAATTTTAACTCGCCGTGTTGGCGAAACTCTGATGATAGGTGACAGCGTGACTGTGACTGTATTAGGAGTGAAGGGAAATCAAGTAAGGGTTGGCGTTAATGCTCCCAAAGATGTATCAGTACATCGTGAAGAGATTTACATGCGTATCCAAGCAGAAAAAAGTACTGAAGATTAACTTCGGTTTTTAAAGAAGAGCTTAACCGCTCTTTTTTTATGTCTGAAATTTAAACTATCGATAGAAAATTTAATCAGTTTGCTTGATTAGTAGGCAAATAGAAAATTCATGTTAAAAAATGTTTGACTTGTTTTCATAAGACAGTAATATGTGCGCCACAAGACGACGGAGGGGTGGCCGAGTGGCCGAAGGCGCTCCCCTGCTAAGGGAGTAACGGGTTTGTAGCCTGTTCGAGGGTTCGAATCCCTCCTCCTCCGCCATTCTTGTAGATTCTTAAAGCGGGTGTAGCTCAGCTGGATAGAGTACCTGGCTACGAACCAGGCGGTCAGGGGTTCGAATCCCTTCACCCGCACCATCTTTCTATTTGCACGTAAAGACGGTGAGCTTAAGAATTGAATAAAAACATAAGAATATCGCGGCGGGTGTAGCTCAGCTGGATAGAGTACCTGGCTACGAACCAGGCGGTCAGGGGTTCGAATCCCTTCACCCGCACCATTCTTTATAAACTTACGTCAGTAAGTTTTTTTGTTTTTAGAGCTTGTTAATATTATCCCGAATAATGTTAAAACATCTATGCGGGTGTAGCTCAGCTGGATAGAGTACCTGGCTACGAACCAGGCGGTCAGGGGTTCGAATCCCTTCACCCGCACCATTTTCTTATTTTTTAAATTCCCTTTCTTATTATTTTATTATCTTCACTGATTTTCTATTTCGATCATTTTTATTGTCTCCGTTTGTTAGAATTAATTCCTGTTTTTATTGTTTTACTCATTTTTTTTGCATAAATAATCAAATTTGTTCGCTGTTATTTTTCTATTTAATCGCTTTGCTATCACTTGGTTTATAAAAGATACGTTCTGAAATATGACCTTGCTCTCTAGAATTAACTTCCTTGCTTCCTTTTTGCGCTATAAACCAGTACAATAGTACGCTTTGAAAGAGAGTTTTCTTAGTAACTATCAGTTTTTTATAGTTATTAAATGGAATGTCTTGATGGCTTAATTAGCGTGGTTTCTAGTGGTAGTAGGTATTTAATAGCAACTGTTTATAGCATGTTAATGATGACTCTAATTTGAATAAATATTCATTTTAGCAGATTGTTAAGCCATTCAAGTGTTCACCTAGAACAAGGATTACATTTTATGGATATTAAAGAGTCTTTATTTACTGCGTTAACCTTACTTGGTTTAGGGATGGCATTTGTTTATCTATTTTTAGGTTTACTGTTTATTTGTATTCACCTAATGGCTAAATATATTCCAGCTGATCCTGTCGTGACGCCAGCAAAACGTAAAAAAGCAGCAGTACCTCAAGCATCAGGTCAATCACAAGTAAGTCCTCAAGTGATTGCAGCGATTACCAGTGCCGTTAAACAATACCGTAAAGCACCAACAGCATAATGGATAAAGAATTAATCAAGGAGCAAGTGAATATGTCTAAGCCTCTCGCAATCACCGAAGTTGTTTTACGTGATGCACACCAATCATTATTTGCAACAAGAATGCGTATCGACGATATGCTGCCTATCGCAGAGAAACTAGATAAAATAGGCTACTGGTCTTTAGAGACATGGGGTGGCGCTACTTTTGATTCATGTATTCGTTATTTAGGCGAAGATCCTTGGGATCGCATTCGCGCTTTAAAAGCCGCGATGCCAAACACGCCGCAGCAAATGTTATTAAGAGCGCAAAACCTATTAGGTTACCGCCATTATGCTGATGATGTTGTACAAAAATTTATTGAGCGTGCTCATACCAATGGTGTCGATGTGTTCCGTATCTTTGATGCAATGAACGATGTACGTAATTTCGAAACCGCTATTAAGTCGGCAATCGATGTGGGTGCGCATGCTCAAGGTACTATTTCCTATACAACTAGCCCTGTGCACACCATAGATGGTTGGGTTGATATGGCAAAACGTATGGAAGATATGGGGGCTCATTCAATCTGTATTAAAGATATGGCTGGCCTATTAAAACCTTATGTTGCTGAAGAGCTTGTTACAAAAATTAAAGCCTGCACTAATATTCCACTAGCATTACATTGCCATGCAACAACAGGTTTAAGTGTCGCAACCCAGCAAAAAGCAATTGATGCGGGTGTGGATATTATTGATACTGCTATTTCTTCAATGAGTATGACTTACGGCCATTCGCCAACGGAAACATTAGTTTCGATTGTTGAAGGCACTGAACGTGATACAGGTTTAGATTTACACAAACTTGAAGAAATCTCTTCTTACTTCCGTGAAGTTCGCAAAAAATATGTGAAATTCGAAGGTGAATTAAAAGGTGTTGATCCTCGTATTTTGTTAGCGCAAGTACCTGGCGGCATGTTAACCAATATGGAAAGCCAACTTAAACAGCAAGGTGCTGGCGATAAGATGGATCAAGTATTAAAAGAAATTCCTCGTGTTCGCGAAGATCTCGGTTTTATTCCTTTAGTTACACCTACTTCGCAAATTGTGGGGACACAAGCGGTTATCAATGTGTTGATGGGCGAACGTTACAAAAACATTACTAAAGAAACGGCTGGTGTACTTAAAGGCGAATACGGTGCTGCTCCAGCTCCTGTAAATGCAGAATTACAAGCAAAAGTACTAGAAGGTGCTGAAGCAATAACATGTCGTCCTGCGGACAACATTGCACCAGAAATGGCCTCTATCGAAGCTGAGCTTAAGAAACTGGCTGAAGAGAAAGGCATTAAGCTTGCTGAAAATGAAATCGATGATGCATTAATTTATGCATTATTCCCTGAAATTGGTCTTAAGTTTTTAGAGAATCGTAATAATCCCGATGCTTTTGAACCTGTTCCAAGTGCAAGCGATATGGCGGTTGCTTCTGATAAACAAGATCCAGAAGCTTACTCTGTGTCTGTTGATGGTCAATTATTTACAGTGCAAGTTGGCCCTGAAGGTAGCATTGATGAAATCACACCTGTACAAGTCAATGGAGTAAAATTAGAAGCCTCTGTTGCATCGACTACATCTGCGCCGGTTGCAAGTGCAGAAGGTGAAGATGTACCTGCGCCATTAGCTGGGAATATTTTTAAAGTGCTTGTTAATGTTGGTGACCATGTTGAAGAGGGGGATGTCTTAATCATCATGGAAGCGATGAAGATGGAAACTGAAATCCGTGCTCCTAAATCAGGTACAGTACAAGCAATTAACATTAAAGAAGGTGATGCAGTGACTGTTGCTCAATCACTATTCGCAATAGGTTAAGGAATTTTAACGTGGATACGTTTATCTCTATATATAGTATTATTTATACAGTAATTGTAAATCTTCATTGGCCTGAATTAATTATGATTGGGTTAGGTGTTTATTTATTATATTTAGCAATCATTCGTAAATTTGAACCTATTTTGTTATTACCGATTGCTCTTGTTTTACTTTTCGCTAATATTCCTAATGCTGGCCTTAAAGATGAATTAGGAATTGTTTATTTAGTTTCTGAAATAAATGAAATCATTTTTAATATTGTATCTAACGTAGATGGATTAATGAGATTATGGATAGATACTGGAATTGCAAATTTTCATTTTCCAGAGTTAGTGATGATAGCAATAGGTGCGCTTTTATTATATTTAGCAGTTGCACGTAACTTTGAGCCTTTATTATTATTACCCATTGGATTTGGTGCTATTTTAGCGAACATTCCTAATGCTGGGTTTAACGATGAAGGTGGCATGCTTTATTACATTTACCATATTGGTATTGAAACGGGGATCTTCCCGTTGATTATCTTTATGGGAGTCGGGGCGCTGACTGATTTTGGTGCTTTGATTGCTAACCCTAAAACTCTATTTTTAGGCGCTGCGGCTCAGTTCGGTATTTTTGCTACTCTATTTGGTGCAATTTTACTTAACTTTGTACCAGGTTTTGAATTTAGCTTAGCGGATGCTTCTGCGATTGCGATTATTGGTGGAGCTGATGGCCCAACGGCGATTTTCTTAGCCTCTAAGTTGGCTCCTGATTTATTAGGTGCAATTGCGGTTGCTGCTTACTCATATATGGCATTGGTGCCTATTATTCAGCCGCCAATTATGCGTGCATTAACCACGCAAGCTGAACGTGAAATTAAGATGGAACAGCTACGTCCTGTGAGTAAAAAAGAGAAAATCATTTTTCCACTCGCTGTGTTATTCATGACGATTTTATTCTTACCTGCAGCAACGCCTCTTGTGGGCATGTTTTGTCTAGGTAACTTAATGCGTGAATCGGGTGTGGTCGATCGTTTAAGCTCTACGGCACAAAATGAATTAATCAATATAGTGACTATTTTCTTAGGTTTAGGCGTTGGCTCTAAATTGTCAGCGGATAAGTTTTTAAATTTAGAAACCTTAGGTATTTTAGGGCTAGGTGCAATTGCTTTCTCTATTGGTACGGCTTCTGGCGTGATCATGGCGAAAATTATGGGGCGTTTCTCTAAACATCCTATTAATCCTCTGATTGGTGCTGCAGGTGTATCTGCGGTTCCTATGGCTGCGCGTGTTGCTAACAAGGTTGGTTTAGAAGCAAATCCACATAACTTCTTGTTAATGCATGCAATGGGGCCGAATGTTGCAGGTGTATTAGGCAGTGCGGTTGCTGCTGGTGTCTTACTGGCGCTAGTTGGTTAAACCTGCTTTGCTTAAAACCTAATGAACGTTATTTATAAATGTTAAGGCCACTTTTTAGTGGCCTTTTTATTGTTAATGAGAATTTCAATTTTCTAACGCACTGATTTAAATAAAAATTTAATCATTAGAAATAGTGAAAGTTAAAAGGCGAAGTGATTAAATGACTGACTATTGGTTATTGTTTAGTAGTGGATTTATATCGGCAACGTTATTTCCAGGGGGCTCTGAAGTCCTTTATGTTTATTATTTAACGCAAGATCTGTCACTTAAGTGGATGTTTTTTTTAGCTGTTACTATAGGGAATAGTTTAGGCGGCATTGTCACTTATTTACTCGGATATTATATTCATTATGGTCAAGAAAAAGCATCTGTTAAATATCCTAAAACACTGACGTTTTGTAAAAATTGGGGGTATGTTGCTTTAATTTTTAGTTGGTTGCCTATTGTTGGCGATGTTATTTGTTTATTTGCAGGTTGGTTAAGACTGCCTAAAGCACCATCTTTCATAAGTATTATTATCGGAAAAAGCTACCGTTACTTGTTTCTCATGATGTTCTTTTTCTTTTAATCGCTACTAATAAATTCAATCATCAATATAGCAAAACCTGTCGTTAACTGTTGAGGCACTTCAATTTATCCTAAATGCTTATTTAGTTCAGCGAATTAAGGTGTTAAAGTTAGCGCACTTAAACCACTCTCAGGGACTTACTTTTGGCTAAGAACTTTCAACAACGCATTCAATTTCTCAGCGAACATCCAGAATCTTTTATTGCATTTGGACGTGGTATCGAACGCGAAACATTACGTGTTAATGACGATGGTAAGTTATCTCAAACTGGGCACCCAAGTGCTTATGGTAGTGCGCTTACGCATACTTCTATCACGACTGATTTTGCCGAAAGTTTATTAGAATTTATCACACCTGTTGCAACCAGTGTTGATGAACTTTTTCATTATTTAAATGATATTCATCACTATGCTGTGGTTAATTTGCCAAGCGAGCAATACCTATGGCCGATGAGTATGCCATGTTATGTAGCGACTGAAGATGCGGTGCAATTAGCGCAATATGGAACATCCAATATTGGCAAAATGAAAACAGCTTATCGCCAAGGGTTAAAAAACCGCTACGGTAGCATGATGCAAATTATTTCAGGAGTGCATTATAACTTTTCACTCCCAGCTGCTTTTTGGGATAATTGGGGGGAGTTACACGGCTCTTCATTAACTGGGCAAGCTGCTCAGTCTGCTGGTTATATGGGTTTGATTCGTAATTACCTTCGTTATGGTTGGGTTATCCCTTATCTATTTGGAGCTTCGCCTGCGATTTGTAAATCGTTTTTACAGGGGAGAGAAACTAATTTTGCTTTTGAAAATACAGGTAAAGGGACCATTTATTTACCTTATGCAACGTCACTACGTTTAAGTGATTTAGGCTATACAAGTAGCGCTCAGTCGCATTTGAATATTTGTTATAACAGTCTCGACTCCTACTTAAGCAGTGTGCGTAATGCTTTGCATCAAAAAGCGCCTGAATTTACGAAAATGGGGATTGAAGAAAACGGTGAGCTGATTCAGTTAAATGATAATGTTTTGCAAATTGAAAATGAGCTTTATGCTTCTATCCGTGCCAAGCGTGTTCAAAAAGACAATGAAACACCTTCTCAAGCTTTAAAAGCTCGTGGTATCGAATATATCGAAATCCGTTCTTTAGATGTGAATCCTTTCTGTAAATTAGGGATCACTGAAGAGCAAGTGAATTTCTTAGACTTATTTTTAACTTGGTGTGCAAGTGTTGAATCTCCTGAGTTATCAATGGAAGAATATCAAGCATGTTCAGATAACTTTACTGATGTGGTAACACGAGGTCGAGATCCAGAGTTAACTCTAAGCATTAGTGGGGAAACTAAAGATGTAGCTGGTTGGGGTGAATGGTTAAATGCACAACTTGCTGAAATGGCTATTTTACTCGATAAGAAGCAAAACGATCGCCGTTATCAAAATGCAATGATGCATATTAGCCCTCGTTTTGATCATCCTGAACAAACTAGCTCGGCACGTATTTTAAATCGTATTAAAAATTCTCAAGGTGATAACGGTTCACTGGGTTTAAATTTAGCGAAAGAGTACAAAATACAATTACAAGAACAACCTTATTATATTTGGTCTGAAAGCGATTTTGCTGAGCAAAAGCAAAAGTCTATTGAGAAACAAAAAATGATTGAAGATGCAGATGAGTTAAATTTTGCAGACTTCTTGGTTGATTACTTTAATAATGCTAAAAAAGCCTAACTCACTTTAAAGTATGATCACCCAATGCGTGAATACAGGCGTTGGGTGATAAAATCACTGTTATAGATAACGGGGATAATTTAAGTTCTTATATCATTTATTCAGAGGTTTTAAATTAGTTGATGAATGTTTTTAAAAAAGCCACTGCAATTCTTTTTCCCTTGCTTTTAATGGCTTGTGCGACACCTCCACCTAAAAACCCAGAGAATATTTGCGAAATATTTTTTGAGCATAGGGATTGGTATGAAGCCTCGAAAGATATGAATTATCGTTGGGGAACGCCTATCCATGTGCCTATTGCGATGATGTATCAAGAAAGTAGTTTCAAGCATGATGCGATTCCTCCCATGCAATATTGGTGGATCATTCCTATTGGTAGAGCCAGTGATGCTTATGGTTATGCACAAGCTAAAACCATGACATGGGATGATTATCAACGAGAAACTGGAAACTCGTGGGCTGACCGTGATGATTTTGAAGATGCGATTGATTTTATGGGCTGGTTTACTTACAAAACCCAGAAAATAAATGGTGTGTCTAAGTGGGATGCTTATGGCCAATACCTTAACTACCACGAAGGTTGGGGTGGTTATAAAAATAAAAGTTACAACAAAAAACCTTGGCTAATTAAGGTATCACGTATAGTTGGTGAGCGCTCCAAACGATATGCTGCACAGTTAAAAACCTGTCAAGAAAATCTAGATTCAAGCTGGTTATGGAGATTGTTTTTTACATAATCGCTGTTGTTAGGATAATTACGCTACAATGACTGAATCGGTCGTAAGAAATAAATAATTACAATTTAGTAAAAGGAAAGAAAAATGCCATTATTAGACAGCTTTACCGTTGATCATACTATTATGAAAGCACCAGCGGTACGTATTGCTAAAACAATGCAAACACCAAGCAAAGATACTATCACTGTATTTGATTTACGTTTCACTGCGCCTAATAAAGATATTTTATCTGAAAAAGGGATCCACACATTAGAGCATTTATATGCTGGTTTTATGCGTAATCATTTAAATGGTAACGGTACTGAGATCATTGATATCTCTCCAATGGGCTGTCGTACAGGCTTTTACATGAGTTTGATTGGTGCACCAACAGAAGATCAAGTGGGTAAAGCTTGGTTAGCATCAATGCAAGATGTGTTAAATGTTGAAAACCAAAAGCAAATACCAGAACTCAATGAATACCAATGTGGTACTTATGCGATGCATTCTTTAGATGAAGCAAAACAAATTGCTCAAGCAATTATAGATGCAGGTATTGGTATCAATAAAAATGATGATATTTCATTATCTGAAGAACAATTACAGCAATTATAATTTAAAGATTTAATTGCTATGTACATAATAAGGCTGCTTTGCAGCCTTTTTTAGTTTTTAATACAGTAAAGGCATATAAAGATTGTTTTATATCAAGTATCAGAATAACTGATGCTTTACATTCACTATTAATTTAATCATTAGTGGCCCTTATGAAATACACACTTAAACAATTACAGGTCTTTAATGCGATAGCTGGCAATGAGAGCGTGAGTCGCGCTGCCGAAGAGTTATGCATGACCCAATCTGCAGTGAGCATGTCTTTAGCTCAATTAGAGAACTTATTAGATAGACCTTTATTTATTCGTCATGGTAATCGATTAACTTTAAGCCATTGGGGCCGTTGGTTAAGACCACAAGCTAGAAAACTCATCCAAAATGCACAACAAATTGAGCAAGGTTTAAAAGATCAACATTTGATTAGTGGGTCTTTGTCGCTATGTGCAAGTCAAACGCCTGCTGAGCACCTTTTGCCTCGTCTAATCAGTAATATCGATAGTGACTTTCCAGAATTACGTATTGAATTAACCATTGAAAATAGTGAAGAAGTGATTCGAGGTTTGTTAAACCATGAATTTGAGTTGGGTATTATTGAGGCTAGAAATGATGATAGCCGCGTAATGCAAGAAGCGATTGTCGATGACCATTTGGTTGTATTCACCAATCCACACCACCCCTATGCTAATGCGCAAAAAGTGAATCTAGCTCGCTTGGAGCAAGCTCGATGGATATTGCGTGAGCATGGCTCTGGTACAAGAAGGATCTTTGAAAGCGCAGTGCATGGGCTAATCGAACAACTGGACGTGTGGAAAGAATATGAGAGCGTCGCGGTGATCAAAGAATTGGTGAAAAACGGTGTTTACTTGGGCTGCTTGCCTTTGTTGGATGTTCACCAAGAAGTCGCCCGTGGCGAGTTAATTATATTAGATACACCCGATTTGAATATGCATCGTAGTTTATCTTTTGTATGGTTAAATGAATTAGGCGAAAATCCTTTAAAAGAATGCGTAATGACTGAAGCAAAACGTTTAATTCGAGACGCTAAAAAAAATAAAGTTAATCATTTTTATGATTAACTTTATTGTTATTTAACTTTGGTAGTGTTTAATTAAGCGGCTTGGTTAGAGTGCTGATCATGCTGCTCAGTAACATCAACTTGTGCTGCTTCAGGCGTTAATTTACGTAATAAGTAATCAGTAATATGTTGGCGACTGATAGTTGCCACTACGTGTCCATTTTCTACTACTGGATAAATAGAAGGGCGTTTTGCTGCCGCTTTATTAAGACGTTGGTTATAGTCTAGGTACTGACTTGATAGTAATACTCCTGAGTCACTCACTGGGTAAAGTACACTTTTATCTACCGTCATAAATTCAATTAATTCAGCGATACTTTGCTCTGGAGTGACACTAAGTACTTCTGTTTGCATCACATTATTCACTGTTAATTCAGTATCTAATTCAAAATCATTTGCCCACCATGAACGTAGTAAATCTTGCTCAGATACAAAACCAACTAGTTTTTTGTTGTCATCAACCACAACGGCACCACGTACTTTATGTGTTGATAATTGTAATAAAGCGGATGTTGCACTTTGTTGCGCTGTTAATGTAACGGCTTGTGTGTCCATAAGTTGTGCAACGGTTAATTGAGTTAGTGGTGAGTTCATCATGGTTGGAGCTCCTTGTGATGGTAAATAAATAGTGGCAGCGGGTGCCGTATAAGTGTCTAATTGCTGATTTGATTTTGTTGCTGTATTTGTGTCGTTTGAAGGTTGTGCGGCTGAGTCATAGATTAACCAATAACCTAAACCAACCATTATTCCGCCACCGACAATGTTGCCAAGTGTCACAGGAATAAGGTTATGCATTACAAAGTGGCTAACGGTTAAATCAGCGAAAGTATTTGCGCTATAACCTAGTGATAATAGGTATTCTGGTGAAACTGTGTTTTGTAAAACAATACCCAAAGGCACCATGAATAAGTTAGCGATACTATGTTCAAAGCCACTACTAACAAACATTGCTACTGGTAAAATGAGAAGCATTGATTTAGTTAACATATCTTTACTGCTGAATGTCATCCAGATGCCTAAACAAACTAATAGATTACATAACACGCCTAAAGAGAAAGCTTCTAACCAAGTATGGTGAATTTTGTGTTGTGCAAGTTTAAGCACGCTGATCCCCCATTCACCGCCATCTAATAGGTACATCTTCCCACCTACTACGAGTAACAAAATCAACATAGCACCGACAAAGTTACCTAGGTAAACGCGTGTCCAACACCCTAATAATTGTTTTGTATTAAGCTTTCCTTGAGCCCAAGCGACGCTGCTTAATACTGTACTTGTGAATAATTCAGCACCACAAACAACCACTAAGATAAGGCCAAGACTAAAGGCGATACCGCCAGCTAATCGAGTCAATCCCCAAGAAGAACCATCTGACCCAGTGGTGACAGTAACGTAGAAAACAAAGGCAATGGCTATAAAGATCCCTGCAAAAACAGATAATCCAAATGAATGGCGTATGCTTTTGTTTATTTTATGTAATCCATACTGGCTTACCTCTGCTAGAGGATGCGCCGATGGCATTTGTTTTATCGTATTTTCATTTATACTTTGAGTGGTATGGTTCATATTCAGTCACCAAGCCTCCTGATGTTTGTTTAACTAAAAGTGTGTTAATAAAAAATAATTTTATTTTTGTTTTTAATGATGCGCTGTTGTTGCGCCTTAAAAACAATACGACTATTAATTCAAGAAGAATATTTGATAGTTTTTATCCTGGTTATCAATATGATTGATGCTTGGTGGGGCGAAGTAGAAAATTTAGGCAAAAAAAAGCAAACCCGAAGGTTTGCTGTAAATGTGCTTTAGTGATTAATTAAGAAAAACTATTCGCTTTCTTCTGTATACAGTTTAGGAATGATTTTAACTAATTTAACCATGTTATTTTCGACTTCCATTATTTCCATTGGGTAACCACAAATACGTGTACTAACCACTGATGTTGGAATTGTTTCAAGATGCTCTAGAATTAAGCCATTTAAAGTACGTGGCCCATCCGTCGGTAAGGTCCAATTCATTTCTTTATTTAAGTCACGAATACCAATGCCGCCCTCTATGATATAACTATCATCATTTTGCTTATGAATTTCTTCTGAGGTATGTGGTTCTCTACTGGTAGTGAAGTCACCAACAATTTCTTCCAAGATATCAGCGAGTGTCACTAGTCCTTGAATATCACCGTATTCGTCAACTACCAAGCCCATGCGTTGTTTGTTTTGTTGGAACTTAACTAGCTGTGTATTGAGTGGCGTACCTTCAGGAATAAAGTAAAGCTCACGTGCACTTCTTAATAGGGTTGTTTTAGTAAATTCTTCTTTTAATAGGATAAGTAATGAATCACGGGCATGTAAAAAACCAATCGCTTCATCAATAGTATCTCGATATAACAAGGTCATTGTGTGAGTGCGATGTTTAAGTTGTTTTAAAATCGTATCCCAATCTTGGTTGATATCAATCGCTGCTATTTCGTTACGAGGTACCATTATTTCATCAACGGTTACTTGTTCTAATTCTAAAATACTGAGCAACATTTGTTGATGATGCTCAGGGATCATAGTACCAGCTTCATTTACTACCGAGCGTAACTCTTCACTGGATAGTGCATCATCATTTTGTTGATTAACACTGATACCAAATATTCTTAATAAACAACTAGAAATACCGTTAATAAACCAGACAAAAGGGCTTAATATTTTTTGTAGTGGTATTAATATAAATGAGCTTGGGAAAGCAATTTTTTCTGGGTATAACACGGCAAGCGTTTTAGGCGTAACCTCTGCGAATACTAAAATCACGAAAGTAAGTGCTCCAGTTGCAATTGCAATACCTGCGTCACCGAATAGTCGCTGTCCTATAATCGTGGCGATAGCAGAAGCTAATATATTAACTAGATTGTTACCAATTAATATTAACCCAATGAGTTTATCTGGCTTGTTGAGTAGTTTTTCTACGCGTATTGCTGCTCTATTTTTATCTTTTGCTAGGTGGCGCAAACGATAACGGTTCAAAGTCATCATGCTGGTTTCTGAGCTAGAAAAATAAGCTGAGATAAAGATCAAAATAACTAAACTAATAAATAGTGCACTTGTGGGGATGTCGGACAAAATTTCTCTCGATAATTGCTTATGGCAAAGTTAAATATGATGGACTCGATTTTAACTAAGAAAGTCACATATAACAAAGTAGATTTATAAAAAACACTATAAATACAGCATTTAGATTAGATTATGTGAGCTGTTTTTATATTCAAGCATTAGTTAACTCACAAAATATAACACCATTAACACCTTGTTAACGATTGTTTTTTATACAATTAAGCGTTTTTTTAGGCTTATTCTTATATTTTATTGATGACTCGCTATTGCAATTGATATGCTCCTGCCATCTTTTTCTCCTAATTGGCTCTATTTATCAAAACTTTACTCTTTATATCGCTATTTATTACGTCTTTATTCTGCGTTGCAGAAAATACAAGTTTGCAGTCATTTTCAAGCGCTAAAAAGAAGCTTGAAAGAGAGATTTATCTTGTTGAGCAAGAGCGCCTCACTTTGTATTGCAAAGCTGCCTTTGATGATAATAAGAATATTACTCCACCACTTGGCTTTGAAAGTCCTAAGCATAAGAAAAGATCAACGCGTGTAGAGTGGGAGCATGTGGTGCCAGCGGAAAACTTTGGGCGAAATTTTAATGAATGGCGTGCAGGCCATGAGCAATGTGTAAATAGCAAAGGCAAGGCTTATAAAGGGCGTCGTTGCGCTGAAAAAATAAACCTAGAATACAGATATATGCAGGCTGATATGTACAACATTTATCCTGCTATTGGCTCTGTTAATGCAGGTCGTAGTAATTATAATTTTGTTATGCTCGGAAATATGGAAAATAGTTTTGGAAGTTGTGAGTTTAAAATTGCCAATAAAAAAGCTGAGCCACCTGAGCCTAGTCGAGGAATGATTGCACGAGCTTATTTATATATGGATAGTACTTATGCAAATTACAGTATGAGCCGGCAGCAGCGACAACTTATGAATGCGTGGCATAACAGCCATCCTGTAGAGCCGTGGGAGTGTGAGCGGACTGAGCGAATTAAAGCAATACAGGGCAACGAGAATAAAGTCGTACAAGAAAGCTGCCAAGCCGCAGGGTTTTAGCTACGGCTTTTATAATTAGAGGAATATTTAGCTTATGATTATCTAAGTAATATTATTTCTCTAACAAAGCGGCTACCAAAATACGCAAGCGTTAAAAATGACGAGCCAATAATGGTAATGTAAATCACTAAACGGCCACGCCAACCTTGCTTATAGTGTCCCCATAATAAAGTGGCGTATATTATCCAAGCGACAATTGATAACACGGCTTTATGTGCATTCTCTGCTGCAAACATATCTTCTAAAAAGACAAAACCAGTTACTAAGGTGCAAGTTAATAGCACAAAGCCTATCAATATGAATTGAAAAAGACTTTTTTCTAGCGTCATGAGTGGCGGAATATTAAGCGCATTAACTAATGACTTATGCTGTTTCAAACGATAATTCACATAGGCGAGTAGTAAAGCAAATAAGCTTGCAATAGACATGATCGCATAGGCGAGTAAAGCAAATATAATATGTGAGCCCACTGCAGGGTTATTTTCTAGATTGGTAATGTAATGGCTTGGTAAATAAACCACTGCAATAAAATTGAGTATATTAAAGCCATAAACAATAGGTAATAAAATGCCTGTATTAAGCTTTTTACTTATAATTAAAGAAAGTAGGGCAATCAAAAAGCTAACTAAGGTCACCACATTGAGAATAGGAAGGTCTTGTCCTTCAACTAAGAATATATGTTGGTATAACCAAGTTGCATGCGTTAATAATGCTATGATTGATATCACTATGATTTGATAGTTTAATTTTTTTTGTGTTGAAAATAGTTGACGACTCGCAAGCAATCCACTCAATAAATAAAATATAACGCTAATAACGGCTAAATAATCCATAAAAATTAGTATCCACGTTCATAAAAGGCTTTTTAATGATAAACATTATAAGCTTTATTGGACGGATGAGAAGTTAATACTATTTTGAAAAAGCATAAATGCGTATAATGCACAAAATCCTAATTAATTAACGCTATGAGACTTAAGCATGTTTGAGAATTTAACGGACAGATTGTCGAAGTCACTGAAGAATATCAGTGGTAAAGGTCGATTAACAGAAGACAACATTAAAGGCACATTACGCGAAGTGCGTATGGCGCTATTAGAAGCTGATGTAGCGCTACCCGTTGTTCGCGACTTTATTAAAGCGATCAAGAAGCGTGCAATCGGGCGTGAAGTTGCAAAAAGTTTAAACCCAGGTCAAGCCTTCATTAAAGTAGTGCAAAATGAACTTGAATTGGCAATGGGTGAAGTAAATGAAAATTTAAATTTAGCAACGCAACCGCCAGCTGTTTTATTAATGGCGGGTTTACAAGGTGCGGGTAAAACCACCTCTGTTGCTAAGCTTGCCTTACTATTAAAAAATAAAGAGAAAAAATCAGTCTTGGTTGTGAGTGCGGATGTCTACCGTCCTGCCGCGATCAAACAGCTAGAAACGTTAGCCGGTGAAGTTGATGTTGAATTCTTTCCAAGTGATATTAGTCAAAAACCAGTTGATATTGCTAATGCTGCGATTGCACATGCTAAAAAGAAATTTATTGATGTAGTGATTGTCGATACAGCGGGTCGTTTACACGTTGATGGCGAAATGATGGAGGAAATTAAAGACCTCCACAGCGCGATTAATCCAGTAGAAACGCTGTTTGTGGTTGATGCCATGACCGGTCAAGATGCTGCTAATACGGCGCAAGCATTTAACGAAACCTTGCCATTAACCGGTGTTATCTTAACCAAAGCAGATGGTGATGCGCGTGGTGGTGCTGCTCTTTCTATTCGTCATATCACCGGTAAACCAATTAAGTTTATCGGTATGGGTGAAAAAATTGATGCACTAGAGCCTTTTTATCCTGACCGTTTAGCTTCTCGTATTTTAGGTATGGGTGATGTTCTTTCATTAATTGAAGAACTTGAAAATAAAGTTGATAAAGATAAAGCGGCTAAATTAGCTAAAAAAGTACAAAAAGGTAAAGGTTTCGATCTTGAAGATTTCCGCGATCAGCTAGTACAAATGAAAAGTATGGGCGGCATGATGGGGATGATGGATAAATTACCTGGTATGTCTAACATTCCTGATGCAATGAAAGATCAAGTGAATGATAAAGCAACTAATCAAATGGAAGCAATTATTAACTCGATGACCAAAAAAGAGCGTGCAAAACCCGAAATAATTAAAGGTGGGCGTAAGCGCCGTATTGCAGCAGGTTCAGGTACTCAGATTCAAGATGTGAATAAATTGCTTAAGCAATTTACGCAAATGCAGAAAATGATGAAAAAAATGTCTGGTAAAGGCGGCATGCGTAAAATGATGGGTGGAATGCAAGGCATGATGGGCGGCATGGGCGGAGGAATGCCTGGAATGGGAGGTGCTATGCCTCCTGGTCTAGGTGGTTTCCGCAAAAAATAATTAAGTTTCTGTCACTTAGAATGCTTTCTGAAAGCGCTAACGGATACTGTTCGTTAGCGCTTTTTAGCTTCTGTAATGATGAAAAAATGCAAATTGTGATTTTGATTGTTCTTTTTTTAAATAAGAGTATAATTTTGCGGCTTTCTACAGAAGCAGGTGGTCAGAATTCACTGACTTTCGACGTTTAATAATATATAGAGGACGATATGGTAACTATTCGTTTAGCTCGTGGTGGCGCTAAAAAACGCCCATTCTACCAAGTGGTAGTAACTGATAGCCGTAGCCCACGTGACGGTCGTTTCCTTGAAAAAGTTGGTTTCTTTAACCCAACTGCACAAGGTCAATCAGAAAAATTACGTTTAGATACAGATCGCATCAACCATTGGGTTGGTCTTGGCGCACAGCTAAGTGATCGTGTAGCTAAATTAGTAAAAGATAATGCAGTAGCTGCTTAATAGCAGTTAGGTGAAGGGGATATTCGGTGAGCGATAAAGCACAACCAATAGAGATAGGCAAATTTGGTGCGGTATATGGCATCAAAGGTTGGTTAAAAGTCCACTCCTACACCGATGATCCGGAAAGTATTTTTGAATACAAACCATTGTTAATGAAATCTAATGGGGCACTTCAAACAGTAAATATTACTGAATGGAAACGTCACAATAAAGGTTATGTTGCAAAAGTAGACGGTTATGATGTTCGTGAAGAAGTACAAGCTTTAGTCGGCTTAGAACTTCTTGTTGATCCATCTAACCTTCCTGAATTGGAAGCAGACTACTATTGGCGCGATTTGATCGGGTGTCAGGTTAATACTGACAAAGGTTATCATCTTGGTGTAATTACTGATTTGATGGAAACAGGCTCAAAAGATGTGCTTGTTGTAAAAGCTAACTCGAACGATGCTTTTGGACAAAAAGAGCGGTTAATACCGTTCATTGAAGAGCAAGTAGTATCGAAAGTTGATATTGCAGGCAAACTAATTACAGTTAATTGGGAACCTGATTTCTAATTACCCTAGGAGAAAAGTTATGTGGTTAGGGGTTATTAGCCTCTTCCCGGACATGTTTCGGGCCATTAGCGAAAATGGGGTAACAGGTCGAGCGATTAAAAATAACTTGCTCTCTATCCAATGTTGGAATCCTCGTGATTTTACATTAGATAAACATAGAACGGTCGATGATCGTCCCTATGGTGGTGGGCCTGGGATGTTGATGATGGTGCAACCTTTACGGGATGCTATCAACGCAGCAAAACAGAGCGCAAGAGATGCAGGACACGAGGCAAAGGTGATTTACCTTTCTCCTCAAGGCCGACGTTTAGACCATGATGGCGCACAGTCATTATCAAGCTCACAAGCTTTGATATTAGTCGCTGGACGTTATGAAGGGATAGACGAACGTATAATCGAAAGCTTAATAGACGAAGAATGGTCTGTAGGTGATTATGTGTTAAGTGGTGGCGAGCTGCCGGCGATGATACTAATGGATGCTGTGGTACGTTTTGTACCGGGTGTGTTAGGTCATAGTCAATCAGCTGAGCAAGATTCCTTTTCGGATGGTTTGCTTGATTGTCCTCACTATACGAGACCTGAGGTGTTAGATGGAAAGCAAGTGCCAAGTGTTTTATTGAGTGGTGATCATGAGAAAATTCGTCAATGGCGATTAACTCAATCATTACAGCGCACGAAACAAAGAAGACCCGATTTATTAAAAAACCTAGCTCTGACTGACGAGCAAGCAAAATTGCTTGCTGCTCTGGAAAGTGACTCCGACTAGACAGCGATGTTATTAGTTAACTAGGCATAAAAAGGTATTAAAATGAGCAAGATTATAGAAGCAATTGAAAACGAACAACTTCGTACTGATATCCCTGAGTTCTCTCAAGGTGATACAGTTGTTGTACGTGTTCGCGTAAAAGAAGGTGAAAAAGAGCGTCTTCAAGCATTTGAAGGTGTTGTTATTGCTAAGCGTAACCGTGGTTTACATTCAGCATTCACAGTTCGTAAAATCTCGAGCGGTGAAGGTGTTGAGCGTGTATTCCAAACTCACAGCCCACTTGTAGGAAGCGTTGAAGTTAAACGTCGCGGTCTGGTTCGCCAAGCTAAACTTTACTACTTACGTGAACTTACTGGTAAAGCTGCTCGTATTAAAGAGAAGCTAGGTAAGTAATTTAATTTTTTAACTGATGCAAATCAGTTAGAAAAAGTAAGTTGCAAAATTGCTATATTAAAAAGGTCTGCTTATGCAGGCCTTTTTTTATGCTTATTGTAATTGAAATGATTAAAGGGTGATTTCATGCGTCAAAGGTTAATTAAATCGGCATTGTTTGTGATGGCTTGCTTGGCAATGATATTAGGAGCCTTAGGGATAATTCTTCCTTTATTACCTGCAACTCCCTTTTTTATACTCGCGCTATTTGGTTTTTCTCGGAGCTCTTCTCGTTTCAAGCATTGGCTATTAAGTCTGCCTGTTATTGGTCAGGATCTAACGTGTTGGCAAATGGATAAAAAAATAGATAAAAAGCGTAAACCTATTATTTATATAAGTATTATCATTAGCTTTTTAGTTTCAATTCTTTTGCTAATTGGCCTTGTATATTTACAACTCATGTTGATTGCTTTAATGCTTATTTTATTGTTTTTTATTAGAAAACTGCCTGAATATTAATGGGCAACCTATAGACTATTCTTTTCAAAAAAATATAAAAATATAGCACATTCAAAATGTGATCTTATTATGTCTGTGATAATCTTAGCGCTTAAATTGTTTAGAGAGAGATAAAATGAAAATAACCTTACCCGAGTATGAGCAAGCAAACGTATTAGTTGTAGGCGATGTCATGTTAGATAGGTATTGGCATGGTCCTGTAACACGTATCTCTCCCGAAGCGCCTGTACCTGTTGTTAATGTTAAAGAAATTGAAGAGCGTCCTGGTGGGGCTGCGAACGTTGCTTTAAATATTGCAGCACTAGGTGCTAATTCAAGTCTTGTTGGTTTAGTGGGCAATGATGAAGCTGCCCAAGCCATTACTGACAGTCTACATTCAGTGAATGTTGATACTAATTTTGTCACAGTGCCTAATGCGCCTACTATTACTAAATTGCGTGTTTTAAGCCGTCATCAGCAACTAATTCGTTTGGATTTTGAAGAATCGTTTTTCGATGTTGATAGTGATGGTTTATTGGCTAATATGAAAACTGCTTTAAAAAAAGCGAACGTTGTTATTTTATCGGATTACAACAAAGGCTCCTTAGCTGATGTGCAAACAATGATTCAGCTCGCCAAAAAGCATGGTGCAAAAGTGCTTGTTGATCCAAAAGGCACTGAATTTGAAAAATATCGCGGTGCGACTTTATTAACGCCTAACTTATCAGAATTTGAAGCCGTTGTTGGTCATTGTAAAAGTGATCAAGAATTATTTGAACGTGGTGCTCAACTTGTAAAAGATTTAGAACTAGAAGCATTACTGGTGACACGTAGCGAAAATGGTATGACGTTAATTCGAGAAAACGCTGAACCTTTCCACTTACCAACGCAGGCACAAGAAGTGTTTGATGTGACAGGCGCTGGCGACACAGTAATAGCTATTCTTGCCTCTTCTATTGCTGCTGGAAGCAGTTTCGAAGATGCTTGTGCACTAGCTAACGTTGGCGCAGGGGTGGTTGTTGGGAAGATTGGTACTTCTACTGTAAATACCGTTGAACTTTCAAATGCGGTTTATAGCCAACAAGAAATTGGTTTTGGTGTGCAAACCGAAGCACAGTTGAAGCTCGCTGTAAAATTGGCACAACATCGCGGCGAAAAAGTGGTGATGACCAATGGTTGCTTTGATATTCTTCATGCAGGGCACGTTTCATATCTGAATACAGCACGTGAGCAGGGCGATAGATTAATTGTTGCAGTAAATAGTGATCAATCTACACGGGATTTAAAAGGTGAAGGAAGACCTGTTAATCCAATTGACCGCCGTATGGCTGTATTGTCTGGTTTAGCTGCCGTTGATTGGGTTATTGAGTTCTCGGAAGAAACGCCTCAACGATTAATTTCTGAAATCTTACCTGATTTGTTAGTTAAAGGTGGAGATTATAAAGTGGAAGAAATTGCTGGTGGAAAAGAAGTCATTGAGAATGGTGGTGAAGTAAGAGTATTACAATTCAAAGATGGTTGTTCTACTACTGAGATTATTAAAACAATTCAAAACAATAAATGATTTTGTCTCGATATTGCGATAAAAAAAGGGAAGCATCTGCTTCCCTTTTTCGTATTTATACAAAAATAGTTTTAAATTATTTTTTAGAAACTTCAATCAGTCCAGATGAAATATCTGCGATATCCTGCTCAGACAAAGTGCCCGCTGAAAGTTTAAGTTGAAGTATATTGATAATATAATCATATCTTGCATTTGCTAATTCGTTTTCAGAATCATATAAATTACGTGTTGCATCTAATACATCAACGACGGTACGTGTACCCACTTCAAAACTTGCTTCAGCGGCATCAAGTGCACTACGAGAAGAAACCACTGCTTGTTTGTAAGCATTAATTGAGCTTATAGACGCTTGTACATTGTTATAGCCGTTATTGACTTGCGCATCAATACTACGGAAGCTTTGTTCTAAATCTTGGCTAGCCATCACATAATTATATTGTGCTTGTTTTACTTTAGAACTTGTTGCTCCACCACTATAAATAGGAACATTTAATTCAAGGCCTAAAGTTACTGCTGTTGCATCATATGAGCTTGAACTTGAATTATCGTAATCAAAATCGTCATAACCTAGATTTGCGGTGAAATCGAGGGTTGGACCATGGCCCGATTGCGCTAATTCGATATTTGATTTTGCTAATTCTTTAGCAATACGCATACTATGTAGATTTAAGTTATGCTCTAACGCATTGTTACGCCAGAACTTTACATCACCAGTTAATTTTTGTGGTGAAAACTTTTTAGTATCTAAATAAGCAACTTGTTTAACATCCCCGCCTGTTAATTCACGTAACAAGTAGTAGTTGTTAGCTAGTGTGTTTTCTGCGTTAATTAAATCAACAACCGTTCTATCGTACGCTGCTTGCGCTTCATGAACATCTGTAATTGCAATTAAGCCTACGTCAAAACGTTGTTTAGTTTGTTCTAATTGACGTTCAACAGCACGCTTATTTGCGGTAACTGATTTAACAGTTTCATCGGCACGTAATACATTAAAATAAGCAGAAGCGGTACGGAACAACAAGTTTTGTTGTGCATAACCGTAAATAGCTGCATATTGAGTCGCTTGTTTCTCTGAAATATCAGTCTGTTGCCAATATGAACCGTTATAAAGCGATTGACTTAGGGAAAGATCTGCACCGTAATTTGTATAAGTAGAAGTATCGGTATCGAGGTCTGAATCTTTTCTATTCAAGTCTAATCCAAATCCAATTTGAGGTAATAATGAAGCTCTTGATTCACTTATTTTTTCTGCAAATGCATCATATTGAGCCTTGCTCTTTAGGATTGTTGGATCTTTGAACTTAGCCGTTTCATAAACCTGTTGTAATGTATCTGCATTAACATTGATGCTAATTGCTGATAACCCTAATAGTGTTGCAATATAAAGGCGTTGTAAAATCATGTTTAAGCGATCCTATAAAAGTATTCATTGGTCATATTAGCGAGGCTAACATAAAATGTGAAAAGAGTATTATAAAAATATTAATCATAAAAAATAACTAATTTAATTTGATGAATATAATAAGTGGTTTGATAATACCATTCACACGCGGTAGTGATCATTAATATATTGAAAGTTTTAAGTTTATTACTGCCAATAAGCTTGATTAATGAGCAACAAACAATAAACCTTGGCATTAAGCAATCTTAGACAACTTAAGTTCAATAAAGTTTCAATCGTTAGCTAAAAAATAGGAAGTTCATTATGTATGATAAAAATGATGTCGAAGTTATTGGCTGTGAACCGCTGTATCAAGGTTTCTTTAAATGCAATAAATATACGTTAAAGCACAAACTATTTTCAGGAGAATGGAGCGCACCTATTCAGCGTGAATTTTTTGAAAGAGGCAAAGCTGCTGGTTTATTGGCTTATGACGTAGTTAAAGATAAGGTTATTTTGGTTGAGCAGTTTCGATTTGGTGCGATGCAAAGTGAAGGTTCACCTTGGTTGTTTGAATTAATCGCTGGAATAATTGAAGAAGGCGAAGATGCACAAGAAGTCGTTAAACGGGAAGCCTTTGAAGAAGCTGGTTTGGTAATAGAAAAGTGCCAGTTTATGATGAGTTATCTTGTTAGTCCTGGAGGTACTACGGAAACATTAGATCTCTTTGTGGCAAACGTAGATAGTACTGATGTTGAAGGTGTTTTTGGTCTCGATGAAGAAAGTGAAGACATTCGTGTGCATGTTGTTTCTCGTGTTGAAGCTTATGAATGGGTTAAAACGGGAAAAATTAATAATGCAGCAACAATTATTGGTTTGCAGTGGTTAGAATTGAACCGTAAAAATGGTCTGAATATTTAAAATTGTTGGTTAATTCGACATTTCCTTTGATTGAAATGAGGCACCCCCGACATTTTTAGTTATTTTATCATTGCCATTTTTTTGAGAATGATAAAATGATCCGCTTAAATAATGAAAACTACCTTAAGAGAGTAGTGTTTTCACATATAAGAGCGAAGCATATAAGAAATGAATGATGTAGTTCATACAAAAGCGTCAATAGCGGCAGATGTTAAGGGTGATTTAAAATTATTACAAATCACTGATACTCATCTTTTTGCTGACCGTGAAAAAAATCTATTAGGCATTAAAACTGTAGCTAGTTATGATGCAGTTGTTAAGCATGCCGAAAAATATTCTGGTAAATGTGCTGCGATTTTATCTACGGGTGATTTATCGCAAGATCACTCTGCGCAATCCTACCTGCATTTTAGTGAGCGTATTAAAAGTTTAAATATGCCTTGTTATTGGTTGCCAGGTAATCATGATATGCAATCAGTAATGTTGCCTTCACTTTTAAGCGAAGGTTTAGCGCAGACGAAACAAATAGTGAGTGATCATTGGCAAGTGATCTTATTAGATTCACAGCTAGAAGGTGTACCACATGGGCATCTTAGTGATGACCAACTAGTGTTTTTGGAAGAAAAACTACAGGAGTTTCCAGATAAATACACGTTAGTTGCAGTGCATCATCATATTTTGCCTGTTGGCGCAGCTTGGTTGGACCAACATATTTTAAAAAATAATGCACAATTTATAGCGTTAATTAGTCAATTTAAAAATGTTAAAGCGGTTTTATCTGGGCATGTTCATCAAGCTTTTGATGTAACCAAGCAGGGGGTACGTTATTTAACAAGTCCTTCAACTTGTGTTCAGTTTAAACCTAGAAATAATGATTTTGCCGTTGATAATAAAGAACCTGGTTATCGTTACCTAGTGTTAAAACAATCAGGGGAAATAGAAACTCAAGTAGAGCGTATTGACGCAGGTGAATTTATTACAGATGAGAATGCAACCGGATATTAATAAAAGAGACAAAATGGCTAACGCTAACCGCCCTAAAATATTACTTTCATTACACGGTTTTCATAGTTCTCCTGCATCACTTAAAGCGCAACAAATGCGTGATCACCTTTTATCTAATCATCCTGATATACAATTTTATTGCCCACAACTTCCCGCGCTGCCCGAACAAATGTGGCAAGTCATTGAGACTTTTTTTGAACAATATAAAGAATATGAAATCGCAATAATGGGGAGTTCTTTAGGCGGATTTTTAGCGACTAAAGTTGTACAAAAATATGCGGTAAAAGCGTTATTGATTAACCCGGCGGTGACTCCTAATTTACTCTTTGAAAAGTATCAAGGACCACAGCTTCATCCTTATTTACAGCAACAGTACGAAATAAATCAAGATTATATTAAGCAAATAGAAAATTTATATATTGAAAAGTTAAAGTATCCTGACAAAATATGGGTACTATTACAGCAAGAAGATGAAGTGTTAGATTACAGAGATGCATTGCAAAAGTATAAAGCGTGTAAAATAACTTGTGAAAAAGGAGGAGATCATAGCTTTATAGGCTTTGATCGCTATCTTACTGAGATAATTCATTTTCTTTTTTAAATTCGTATAATCAACTGATTCTTATGTGTTAACTTATACACTGAAGTAATTATTATCCATAGAGCAAAACATAGGTGCATGCATGAGCGAACAATATAATTCAGACTCCATTGAAGTATTGAACGGACTTGATCCCGTTCGCCATCGACCGGGGATGTATACCGAAACCAGTCGTCCTAATCATTTAGGGCAAGAGGTTATTGATAACTCCGTTGATGAAGCTTTAGGTGGTCATGCAAGCTCAATTCAAGTTATTTTACATGAAGATCAATCATTAGAAGTTATTGATGATGGTCGTGGTATGCCTATTGATATTCACCCAGAAGAAAAAATTTCAGGGGTTGAGCTCATTTTTTGTAAATTACACGCGGGTGGTAAATTTTCTGGTAAAAATTATGAAATATCAGGTGGTTTGCACGGTGTTGGTATTTCTGTGGTTAATGCATTATCAACACGTGTAGATGTTCAAATTCGTCGCGGTGGTAAAATATTCCATATTGCATTTGAGAATGGTGAAAAGAAAGAAGAGTTAAGTGAGATTGGTACTTGTGGCAAACGTAATACTGGTACAAGCGTCCATTTTAAACCTGACCCAAAATATTTTGATAGTTTCAAATTTTCAGTTTCTCGCTTATTGCATCTATTAAAAGCGAAAGCCGTTTTATGCCCAGGCTTGAGCATTAAATTTAAAGATAAAGTAAACCAGAATAACTATGAATGGTGTTATGAAGATGGTTTAAATGATTACCTCCTAGAAACCGTTTCAGAAAATGAATTATTACCATCAGTACCTTTTGTTGGAAAATTTTCGGCTAATGGAGAAATGGCAGATTGGGCTGTGGTCTGGTTGCCTGAAGGTGGCGATTCAATTGCAGAGAGCTATGTTAACCTTATCCCGACAGCGCAGGGCGGTACACATGTAAATGGATTCCGTCAGGGGCTATTAGAAGCTATTCGTGAATTTTGTGATATTCGAAACCTATTACCTCGTGGTCTTAAATTAAGTCCTGAAGATATTTGGGATAAATGTAGCTATATCCTTTCAGTTAAAATCAAAGAGCCTCAATTTGCAGGTCAAACGAAAGAGCGTCTTTCATCTCGTCAATGTGCTGTTTTTGTTTCGGGTGTTGCTAAGGATGCTTTTAGTTTATGGCTAAATGCGAATGTAAATGAAGCAGAAGCTTTAGCTGAGTTCTGTATTAATAATGCACAAACGCGTACACGTAAAAGCAAGAAAGTCGCACGTAAGAAAATAACTCAAGGGCCTGCATTACCTGGAAAGTTAACTGATTGTTCAACACAAGATCCTGAGCGTGGCGAATTATTCTTAGTGGAAGGTGACTCGGCAGGTGGTAGTGCAAAACAAGCGCGAGACCGCGAATTTCAAGCGATTATGCCATTGCGTGGTAAAATAAAAAATACGTGGGAAGATGAATCTGACGTTATTTTAAGCTCAGAGGAAATTCATAATATTTCAATTGCTATTGGTATCGATCCTGCGTCAACAGATTTATCTGGGTTACGCTATGGAAAAATTTGTATTTTAGCCGATGCCGACTCTGATGGTTTACACATTGCGACACTCATTTGTGCTCTATTTGTTAAACATTTTAGAGCCGTAGTTGATGCGGGTAACTTTTATGTTGCTATGCCTCCATTGTATCGTATTGATATTGGTAAAGAAGTTTATTACGCATTGGATGAAGCTGAAAAAGATGGGATTTTGGCTCGTATTGCAGCAGAGAAAAAACGCGGCAAAGTGAATGTACAGCGATTTAAAGGGCTAGGTGAAATGAATCCGCTACAATTACGTGAAACCACCATGGATCCTAATACACGTCGCTTAGTGCAGTTAACTATCGATGATGCAGACTCAATGCTTGAAATGATGGATATGTTGTTAGCTAAAAAGCGTGCAGGTGATCGTAAAACATGGTTAGAAGCAAGCGGTGACATGGCGGCGATTGACTAAAGTTATTCCTTATAGGGTCATTACGCAGCATCATAAAACCACTGACAATCATTATTTATATTATCAGTGGTTTTAAATCAATCTTAGTTTGGTGCTTGAAAGATTGCTGCTCTTAGTTCATTCAATGCATTTACTGAGAAGCCTCTATCGTAGAAATGTAACACTTTCCCTTCATTATTAATTAATATCACACGCGCGTTATTACCGTTTTCATTACCAGTAAATGCTTGCATGGTTTCACCATCTTCATACAAAGTAACTACACCTTTCCATAGCTCTTTTGGAATACCTTTACGCATACCATTATTAATTTGTGTTTCGAACATACGTGGAAACATCCCTTGAATAGCAGGTATTTCATAGGCTGATACTTCAGTTTCTGTCATATCCAAAGCAATTAACCAACGGTCAATATCAAATTGAGCATTTTGTTTATAGCCAACGAGCAATAATGTTATCGGTAAATTGAAGTCAGAAGGTATTTGAACTAACTCTTGAGCAAGGCTTTCTCCTTGCATTGAAGGGAGTGTTTTACCGTAGATGTTTTGATTTTGGTAAGTTGTACTACATGCGCTAAGTAATAGCGTCAGCAATAATGATGTGAATAATTTCATTGGCCAAGTCTCTTTGTCATAATTCAATTAATTATAGCTAATATACGTAATAAGTAAGTCTTTAGATCAATTAACTTTTTAATGGCAGAATATGTCTTGTTTTGTTAACCTCCTTAACAATCTCATTTGTAATCTAAGTATAGAGTATTGGGTTAATTATCAATTTAAGGAATTTATATGCAAGATAGTCCAGCTGAAGTCGAGGCCATGATCCCTAAGTTTTATGTTGTTTCATTAAATAAGTTTGCCATATTATTTATAGGAACTGCTGGTTTGTATATGGTTTATTGGTTTTATCAACAATGGAAGTCATATAAATTAAGTGTTAATGGCAATCAAATGCCTATTCTGAGAGCGCTTTTTTCGATATTTTTTGTGCATTCTCTGTTTAATAAATTGACCGCTTTCTACGCAATAAAAAGTGGTAAAAAAAGTTCCGCATTAAGTACGGCTGCGACTTTATTTGTGGTCGTGAGCGCGATTAGCTTCGCTAGTGGTTATGTACCAGAAGACTCTGAATTAAAGCCTTTTTTATTAGTGCTTAATCTTGTTTTTACATTTGTACTTTGTTGGTTCTGTTATCAAGCTCAATGGTTTATTAATTACATTTGTAATGATATTAATGGTGAAAGTAATAAAGAATTTACCGGTGCTAATTATGCCTGGATTGCGGTGGGGGCGCTTTTCTGGTGTATGTATGTTATTGGTATTATTGGCCACTTTTAAGTGGTCTTTAAAGTTTAGCGTTTATATCTTATTGGCTGTTGATCTCTTTTGATAGCCTATTCAACTTTTCGAATGTTTAATACAAACTTTTCCAGTCAATTTCTTCAGCGTTAATGCGTTCATTAGCAACATAATGTAAATGGTAAGCACTGTCTATCATGGTTTCGTTATGTGGATTTAAGCACATATCATCACCATTTTTGTCTTTACTATACCCCAGTAAAATCATGTCATATTGTTGTTTAAAACGTTCAAATATTTGTCCAAAGTTAATTTCTGTTTCCAACTCTGGTACTTTAAAGCTATATAAGGTTGCGCCATTAAGTGTTGAAAGTAACTGTTCTGTTACTTGACTTGAACCTGGATCTTGCATGCTTCTAACCATCATCTTTGCACTGTTATCAATGCTGCATTCAATATGTGGGCAATGCATTTTTAATAGTTGAGCTTTGGTTTGGTCAAAAAAGTGAGCAGTGATATTTGCATTTTTATCTGCATAAGTGGCGATACTTAGTGCAATAGAAAGCGTTTCATCATCTGACTTCCCATCAACAATAATACGTTTCGCTTTCTTTAGGGCGATACGAGCTAATTCATTCGTGTCCGAAAAAGTGCGTAGCTTAGCAAAGGATATTTCATCTATTTCCGGGAACGGGTCTTTCATCTCGTCGGTTACACATAACAGTATTTGTCTTTTTTTACGTTTTTTATCGCCCAAAATTAACCGCACGATCTGCTCTGTTGAGTATTTATCCCAACATAATAAAAGAATGTGATCGTCTAAATATGAGAAGTCATTACTGCCGTTCATGTTTTTTCTCGCTATATTAATAAACAATTGTGTTGTTTTGCTAATAAATGAAGCAAATATCACTAATCCAGAGGGAATTTGCCAAAAGGCAACAATCGATTTCCCTAATTGGCTTACAGGGCTGAGATCACCAAAACCAACCGTAGAAACGACAACCATATTATAATAAAAAAACTCAAATGGACTGCTAGTTAGCTTGTCTTCCTGCGCAATGATAAAGAGTAAGTACGTGATCAAAGCTTGTAATAAAATCAGTAAAAACATTGCCGGCCAAGTTAATTGGCGACTAAATTTTGTAAGCAGCTTTTTAACTCGTACAAATGGCATCATATTGATTACTTAACGATTGTTATTATGTGATAAGAAGAAACGATAAGCTTGATTAAAGGTTTCATCTTTGTAGCTATAACCGAGCTCAGTCAAATGCTGACTGAACTTGTCTGCTTGTTCTTCATTTACTTCAAAGCCGACTAATGCTTGTCCGTATGCTGCACCATGATTACGATAGTGGAACAGCGTTATATTGGCATCTGTACCCAGTAAATTGAGGAAATTTAATAATGCATCTGGTGTTTGTGGAAACTCAAAACTGTATAAGCGTTCTGTTAAGTGATGGCTTGGCACTCCACCGACCATATAGCGTACATGTAACTTAGCGGTTTCGTCTTGGCTTAAATCTGCAACGGCATAACCTGCTATTGCTAGTTTTTCAGTTAATGTAGAGACTTCTTCTAGACCCTGTGGCATTTTTACACCAACAAATATATTTGCTTCTTTATTGTCGTTATAACGATAATTAAATTCAGTAATAACTCTGCCATCTAATTGATTACAGAAACCAAGGAAGGCTCCTTTTTTCTCTGGGATAGTAACCGCCAATATACTTTCATTTTGCTCGCCAAGCTCACAACGTTCAGAAACGTAACGTAGACTATGGAAGTTAACATTTGCACCACTTAAAATAGCAGCAAGGCGTTGATCTTTTATTTGATGCTGTTGTGTGTATTTTTTCAATCCAGCTAACGAGAGTGCGCCTGCAGGCTCTGCAATCGCACGGGTATCGTCAAAAATATCTTTCATCGCGGCACATATTTCATCGCTGCTCACTGTGATCACTTCATCGATATATTGCTGACATAGGCGGAAAGTTTCTGTCCCAATCGTTTTAACCGCAACACCATCAGCAAATAAACCGACTTTAGGTAGTGTTGTTGGCTTGCCCGCAGCTAATGCGGCACGTAAGCAGGCTGCATCTTCAGGTTCAACTGCAATAATTTTAATATCTGGTAGTAATTGTTTGACAT
This sequence comes from Psychromonas algicola, assembly GCF_004378355.1. GTDB lineage: Bacteria > Pseudomonadota > Gammaproteobacteria > Enterobacterales > Psychromonadaceae > Psychromonas. The sequence goes on along the minus strand of NZ_SNUB01000006.1, from coordinate 107,755 downwards.
AAACCGCAATACCCGCGGCTAAACCTCCGCCACCAACGGGAACGAATATTTTGTCTAAACGAGAATCTTGTTGCAGTAGTTCTTTACCGATTGTACCTTGTCCTGCGATGGTATCAGGATCATCAAAAGGATGTATTAAGGTATAACCATGTTCTTTTGCAAGAGCTAATGAATGGCCATTGGCTGCATCAAAGCTATCACCAAACAAAACAACATTGGCACCAAATGAACGAACTGAATTAACTTTAATATCTGGTGTGGTCGTAGGCATCACAATAGTGGCTTTTAATCCCATTTTTTGTGCAGATAAAGCAAGACCCTGTGCGTGATTTCCAGCAGAAGCGGCAATAACGCCACTTTGCTTTTGTTGTTCATTTAAGTTTGACAGTTTATTGTAAGCGCCACGTAACTTAAACGAATGTACTGGCTGTAAGTCTTCGCGTTTCAATAATACGTGATTGCCTAAACGAGCCGATAACTTGCCTAAAGGCTGCAGTTTAGTTTCAATAGCGGCTTCGTAAATAGGCGCTAATAAGATTTTTTTTAAATACTGTTCGCTAGAAATTACTGACATTACAACCCTTTGTTTTTAAATTAAAAAATCAAAACTTATAAAGTTAAGATTTAATTGTTGCAAATAACTCACCTAAACGAGTGACGCTAGATGGTGCTAAAGCTTCACTAAATTCAATTGTACCTTTAGGGAACAAAGCAACAATCGTACTACCTAGTTTAAAGCGACCCATTTCAGCACCTTTTTCTAAGTGAATGTCCTGATCCTTGTAATCCCAGTATTGCAGTTCTTTATTCTTTTGTGCTTTTAATGTGCCTTCCCAAACCGTTTCTATACTACCAACGATTGTTGCGCCAACTAATACCATTGCCATTGGACCAATTGCGGTAGAAAAAATAGCAACGGCACGTTCATTACGAGCAAATAAGTTAGGTACATTTTGAGCCGTTAAAGGATTCACTGAAAACAAGTCACCAGGAATAAAGATCATTTGTTCTAGCTTGCCTGCGATTGGCATATGAATACGGTGATAATCTTTTGGCGCTAAATAAACCGTTGAGAAAATACCATCATCAAAAGGAGCGGCAACATCATCACGTCCACCTACTAATTCACGTAAACTAAAATCATGGCCCTTTGCTTGAAATATACGGCCTTCTTTAATATCACCTTGTTGACTAACACATCCATCAACGGGGGTTGCTAGATTATTATCACCTTCGACGATAGGACGTAAGCCTTCTTTTAATTCACGAGTAAAGAAGTTATTAAAGGTGTCAAAATAAGCGGGATCAGAATGTTTTGCTTCACTCATATCAATTTTAAACTTCTTAATAAATTGAGTGATTAAAAAGGTAGTGAATTTACCCATTTTTGCTTCAGCCAACTTACCAGCCAAAAAAGTTAAAAGGTGCTTTGGTAAAAGATATTGGCCAATTATTTTTAGTTGGTCGTTCATAGTAAACTCTCTTTATAAATGTATTTTTCTAATAAATGATTTAGTAAGTATTTGGATCTCGGTGACGTGCATTTTTAGCGTCATCCATGGTTTCCAATATGCGTAAAAAACTATTAAATCTTGCTTCGTCAATGTCACCATTTTCTACAGCTTCAACCAAGGCACAGCCGGGATCTGCTTGATGCTTACAATCTCGGAAACGGCAATTACCAAGGTAATCTCTAAATTCTATAAAGCCACTGGCAATGCGTTCTGCTTCTAAATGCCACAATGAAAACTCACGTATTCCTGGGCTATCAATTAAATCTCCGCCATCACTGAAGTGATATAAGCGAGCCGCAGTGGTGGTATGTTTACCAAGGCCTGAACCTTCAGATATTTCACCAGTTACCGCGCCCACTTCGGGTAATAACATATTTAACAATGACGTTTTACCTACACCTGACTGACCAACGAAAATGTTGATCTTATCTTTCATTGCAGACTTTAAATCATTGAGTCCATCACCATGCATAGAGCTGTAAATCACTTTATAGCCGATATTACGGTAGCTTTGTAGTTCTTGGTCAATTATTTTTGCTGATTCAGAATCTAAAAGATCAACTTTGTTTAAAACAATAATTGGAGTGATGCCAATATCTTCACAAGCGACTAAATATCGGTCGATAATATTGCGAGAAAACTCAGGGGCTATGGAGCTAACGATAATGATGTGGTCGATATTGGCTGCAATAGGTTTAATACCGTCATAATAATCAGGTCGAGTTAATACCGTTTTGCGTGGATGAACAGCTTCGATCACCCCACTGATACCTTGATGTGATTCTTTTCCTGCTCGCCATACGACTCGGTCGCCTGTAACCAAAGAGCGTATAGAACGGCGTAAAGTACAACGTTCTACTTTACCTTGTTCATCTTCGATATCAGCATGCTGACCAAAGCGACTGACCACTAAACCCTCTAGTTGTGGACCTAGTTCAGATTCATCCCATTGTTTATCGTTTTTAGGTGTTAAGCGCTTGTTATGATTGCTTTGAACACGACGAACTTGGTTTTTACTGAGTTTTTTCTTCTTAGCCACAGACTTCCTTTGCTACCACTGGTGATTTGAATGGCGTATCATACTATATTTTTCACATAATAAAGCTATTCAACAAGAGAAAAGGGCGGTTATCTAATGAACAAAAACAATTTGGTGTGGATCGATCTAGAAATGACAGGTTTAAACCCTGACACTGATAAAATTATTGAGATTGCAACCATTGTGACTGACAGTGATTTAAATATTTTAGCGGAAGGCCCTCAATTTGTGATCCATCAAAGTGATGAAGCACTTGATGCAATGGATGAATGGTGTACTGAACATCATGGAAAATCAGGCTTAACGGCGCGCGTTAAGGCCAGCAAAATAAGTTGTGCACAAGCAGAGCAAGAGACGCTTGAATTTTTAAAGCAATGGGTTCCTGCTGGAGCTGCGCCATTATGTGGCAACAGTATAGGCCAGGATCGTCGTTTTATGGTTAAGCATATGCCGACGTTAGAAGCTTTTTTCCACTACCGTAATATTGATGTGAGTACAGTAAAAGAATTAGGTCGTCGTTGGGCACCTGAAATGGTCGAAGCGCATAAAAAAACTGGTACACATTTAGCGCTTCAAGATATTAAGGAATCTATTTCTGAATTACAGCATTATCAGAAACATTTCTTTAGCTATTAAGCTACTTTTTAAGCAAGCTTTTTAATATTTGCTCAAAAACTCAACATGCAAGCTTAGAACTGCTGAAAATAGCTAAAAAAAGCTTGCAATCATTAATGCCATCTCTATAATTCGCACCTCGTAATGAATGGGTATTACCAAGTACCTACTCTTTTATAAGAGAATTGTTACAGGAAAATGTGATGCGTTACTAGCTCAGTTGGTAGAGCACAACCTTGCCAAGGTTGGGGTCACGAGTTCGAGTCTCGTGTAACGCTCCAAATTTGAAATGTATTTACGTACATTTAAAATTTTTTCCAAATAGTTTTAGATAAAGCGTTACTAGCTCAGTTGGTAGAGCACAACCTTGCCAAGGTTGGGGTCACGAGTTCGAGTCTCGTGTAACGCTCCAAATTTTGAAGTATTATGTGCATTGAGCACAACCTTGACTTATTAAGAGCCGGGGTCATGAGTTTCAAGTCTCGTGTAACACTCCAAACTATCTAATCTATAAATTATGAAGCGTTACTAGCTCAGTTGGTAGAGCACAACCTTGCCAAGGTTGGGGTCACGAGTTCGAGTCTCGTGTAACGCTCCAAATTACTTTTTCTTCATTTAAAAAAATCCCTGCTAGAAATAAAACAACCTTGCCAATTAAGAGCTGGGGTCACGCGTTTTTTTAGTCTCCTGTAACGCTCCAAATTACTCTTCTTCATTTAAAAAAATCCCTGCTAGAAATAAAACAACCTTGCCAATTAAGAGCTGGGGTCACGCGTTTTTTTAGTCTCGTGTAACGCTGCAAATTACTCTTCTTCATTTAAAAAAATCCCTGCTAGAAATAAAGCAACCTTGCCAATTAAGAGCTGGGGTCACGCGTTTTTTTAGTTTCGTGTAACGCTCCAAATTACTTTTTCTTCATTTAAAAAAATCCCTGCTAGAAATAAAGCAACCTTGCCAATTAAGAGCTGGGGTCACGCGTTTTTTTAGTCTCGTGTAACGCTCCAAACACTTTTCTACTTCTCTTTATTTCCAAAAAATCCCTATTCGTTTAAATTTAACAATGTTAACAATTAGCAACGTACTTTATGCTTTTTGATACCATCAAATTCTGTAAATAAGCCCTTTATTCGTTCTAAAAGTAATCTATATGTTAATTAAATGTGACACTTATTTTCATATTGCCATCTTGTTATTGATGGTTGCTGGTGATGTAGTTATATTGCCAACTCATTTATTTAATTTAAGAAGCTATTTATGTCATTAGAAAGAACTCTCTCAATCATTAAACCCGATGCTGTTAGTAAACACTTAATTGGGGCTATTTTACAACGTTTTGAAAGTGCTAATTTTACAATTGTTGCTGCAAAAATGTTGCATTTGACGAAGGATCAGGCTGAAGCATTTTATGCTGAACATGAAGGGCGTGAATTTTATGCTCCTTTGGTTGAGTTCATGACTTCAGGTCCAATTATGGTTCAAGTCTTAGAGGGCGAAGATATCATTCCAAATTACCGTGAGTTAATTGGCAAAACCGATCCCACACAAGCAGCTCCAGGAACTATCCGTGCAGACTTTGCGGAAACAACTCGTTATAATGCAGTACATGGTTCAGACAGTCCCGAGTCAGCGTCACGTGAAATTGCTTTTTTCTTTGCTGATGAAGAGATCTGTCCTGCAACAGAAAGTTATAAATAACTTTTTGCACACAAGTTAAATAATGTAAATAAGGGCATCGATGAACGACATCGTTATACTGATGGAACAGGTGCCATCATTTTATTTTGTTACTGTTTCAATCTTAGGGTTATTAATTGGCTCATTTTTGAATGTTGTTATTTATCGTTTGCCTATTATGATGGATCGAGCGTGGAAATCTGAATGCGCTGAATCTTTTCCAGATGCAGGTATTTACGTTGATAACAAAATATTTAATCTTTCTTTACCTCGTTCTACCTGCCCGCAATGTCAACATGTCATAGGATCTTTGGAAAATATTCCATTACTCAGTTGGCTGTTCCAGAAAGGACGTTGTAAACATTGCGACTGTAAAATTTCTATTCGTTATCCGAGTATTGAGTTATTAACTGCGTTAATGTCTTTTGCTGTTGCTTGGTTATTACCCTTTGGTTGGCCTGTTCTATATGCGCTTATTTTTACTTGGTTTTTAATTGCGCTTACCTTTATTGATTTAGATACCATGTTATTACCTGATCAGTTGACCCTGCCTCTATTGTGGTTGGGGTTATTGGTTAACTTATCTCATTCATTTGTTAGTTTAAACGACGCGGTGCTTGGTGCTGTCTTTGGTTATTTAAGTCTTTGGTCTATTTATTGGGCATTTAAATTAATAACAGGTAAAGAGGGCATGGGATATGGTGATTTTAAATTATTCGCGGCTTTAGGTGCTTGGTTTGGTTGGCAGGCGCTACCATTAATCATCTTACTCTCATCTTTTGTAGGCGCTATTGTTGGTATTATTATCATTGCTCTATCGAAAGATAAACAAAGCCAAGCATTTCCATTTGGGCCTTATTTAGCGGCTGCGGGATGGGTCTATTTGGTTTACGCTGATGAAATTAATCAGTTCTATTATACTCTTGTTTTATAGCGGTTTTTTATAATATGACAGATCAGACTAAGGCATTAAATACAGAGTCATATAATGATCAAGATTGGATGCTTTATGCGCTATCTTTAGCGGATAAAGCTGAATCCGTTGGTGAAATACCGGTTGGTGCGGTATTAGTAAAAGATAATAAGGTGGTCGGCGAGGGTTGGAACCTTTCTATTCTTGAGCATAATGCGTGTGCCCATGCAGAAGTTAAAGCCATTGCAGAAGCAGGCGCAAAACTACAGAATTATAGATTAATTGATTGCACGCTTTACGTTACACTTGAGCCTTGCCCTATGTGTGCCGGTGCGATTGTACATGCTCGTATCAAACGTCTTGTTTATGGTGCAGGAGATTATAAAACGGGTGCTGCGGGGAGTGTTTTTGATTTGGTACGAAATGATCAACTTAATCATCAAGTTGAAGTCACTTCAGGAATTTTTGCAGAAGAATGCGCAACTAAGATCAGTGATTTTTTTAAGCGTCGTCGTAAAGAAAAGAAAGCCCTCAAAAAAGCAATGGCTAAGGAAGTAAGTGATGAGCAGTAAAGTAGTTAATTTTGAAATTGAAAAAGAAACAAAAAATAGTGTTCGCTATAAAGAAGTGCCTGAGGAAGGGCAAGCGCCTATTATTGGTTCACTTTATTTACAAAAGTGGTTTGCTGGAAATAGTAAAAATATTCAAGTGACTATCGATAAAAAAGACTAACGATAATAAAACCATGCACTTAGTCATGGTATTATTACTCTTTATTGCATTATTACCTAAGAGCAAAGCAGTAAATTATTTTGTAAATGTACTAATAAATCTACACGTTTTAACACACCAACGAGTTTGCCTTCACTTAATACTGGAAAAATATTGTCCGATGATTTTTGTGTTTTTATTGCAACCTCGGATAGTTCATCGGTTACAGATAAAGAAACAAAATCCTTAGCCATGATCTCATCAACAGTGACTGGCATATCACAATGATACCCGCTTATAAGTAACGCTTTTTGACAGTCAATAATAGAGACCATTCCAATCAATTGTTTACTGCTATTGATTACTGGTAATTGTGTTTGTTGGCTGTTAATTAATACTTTAATTATATCCATTAAGGGAGTTTGACATTCAACTGTTATGGGTTTTTTATGCATGATTGTTTGAATAGTTTGCTGGCTCATATTGTCACCTTATTTGTTATGTTTTAACTTATAAGGTGATAATACGGCAAAACGGTCGATAGTTTAAATCGATTGTTGTTATCAAATTGATAGGTTTTGCTGTTTGTTGAGTTAAGGGGCATGTTATTAATCAGCCCCTTTATTGAGTCTCTATTCTTTATTCTTTACTCTTCAGTCGCTTCCGTTTCCGCTTCTGTTTTAGCTGCTTCTGCTGCTAATCGCTCAATTTCAGCTTGTTTTTCAGCTTCCTGTTTTGCTTTTAGTTCTTCAGCTTTTATTTTTTCTGCTTTTTCACGCTCTTGTATTTGCCATGTTAATGTTTCTAAATATTGACGAATACTGTTCACGTAATGCAAGGCTTCACGTCCACGAGAGTATCCATAGCGTGTTTTTTTGTACCATTTTCGTTGGTGCAGTAGAGGTAAGTTTTCCTTCATATCCGCCCACGAGTCCGGATTTTGACCTCTCATTTTTGTAATGCGTCGTGCATCCAATAAATGCCCTAAACCAATATTATAAGCGGCAAGCGCGAACCAGACTTTTTCATCTTGTGGAATGCTTTCTGGCAGCCTTTTAATCATTTGCGTTAAGTATTTTGCACCACCTTTGATACTTTGCTCTGCGTTAAGGCGGTTTTTAATTCCCACAAATTTTGCAGTATCAAGTGTTAGCATCATCAAACCTCTCACTCCTGTCGGTGAGCGAGCTTTACGGTTCCAATGTGATTCTTGGTAACTCAGTGCTGCGAGTAATTGCCATGAAACTTCAGGGGTCTCATATTTTCTAAATAATTTTTCGTAAGTTGGTAATTTCGTTTTAATACGATTCACAAAAATGCGTGTATCTACATAATCAAAATCGCCAATATGCCCTAAATATTTTTCTTCAATTTTGGCGATTAAACCTTCTTGATGTTGATTTCCCATGAATTCGATCATGGCAGAATATAAAGAATCATCCTGTGCTTTACGAATTAACCAAGCAACAGGCTGCTCTCCATAAATAGTAAAGGCTTCGGCTAGAGACGGGTAATAACGTTGTTTGAGAGCCAAGGTTGTACTGTCTACAATGGCGAAGGTGACTTCTTTATCGGCTACTTTTTGTAATAACGATTCTTGATCTTCATTGTCTAAAACGTCTATCACTAGATCCGGATATTCTTTTAATGAAGCAATAATATTTTCTTCGTGACTACTTCCTTTTAACACGGTAACCGGCGCATTCACATCTTCGATTTTTCGAGGACGATAAGTGCCTTTGTGGTAAACCAGCTTCTGTGTCAGGGTGTAATAGGGTGGTGAGCTACGGTATTTTTCCATGCGTTTAGGCGTTAATGTCAACCCTGACCCTGCAAAGTCAATCTCATTATTTTCAAGTGCTGTAAATAATAAAGCTAGGTTATCGAATTCCTCAACAACTAACTCTACTTGTAAGTACTCTGCAAATTTCTTCCCTAACTCATAATCTAATCCGCTGTAAGTATCTCCATCATAGCTATAGGTTAATGAACCATTAATGGTACCCATAGTGATTGAACCTTTAGCCTGTATTTCTTCTAAGTCTGTGGTTTGAGTTAAAGGATTGCACGCTGCCATTAAAAAGAGTGAAATTATCGATAAAAATAATTTCACTTGGTTAGCAATAGAGGCTGAAAAATTAGGTTTCTTCATAGAGAGTTATATCAATCCAGTTAGTCGAGTGGGTACATTATCCAATAAACTATTTAAATATCCATTTATTTACTAATTAATCGGTTTATTTAGCTAAGACTATAGAGTGTTTCTATTTAATAAAAAATGCTTTTCTTTTATAATATAGAGCTTAACCCAAGTTCATTTATTTATTCAACGAGAGTAATAACCTATGGAAATTTTGCGAGGGGCGCCTGCCTTATCGACATTTCGTGTTAATCAGTTGCTGAAAAACTGTGAAGCGTTAGATTTACCTGTAACTGGCCTATATGCAGAGTTTATGCATGCTGCAGATTTATCTGAACCTTTAAATGACCAAGAGCTATCAGTATTACAAAAACTATTAACTTACGGACCAAAAATAGCAGAGCATGATCCAGTCGGCACGCTTCTTTTTGTTACTCCACGCCCCGGCACTATTTCGCCATGGTCTTCAAAAGCGACCGATATAGCAACAAACTGTGGGTTAGTTAAAGTTAAACGTTTAGAGCGTGGTATTGCTTATTACGTTGAAACAAAAACAGAGTTGAATGCAGAGCAAATCAAAACACTAACGGGTTTAATACATGACCGTATGATGGAAGTGGTATTAACATCATTAGATGAAGCTGCAACCTTATTCGTTCAAGGCAAACCGGGTGAAATGACTAGCGTCGATGTGCTAGGTCAAGGCCGAGCTGCATTAGAAGTTGCCAATGTGAACTTAGGGTTAGCATTAGCTGACGATGAAATAGATTACTTAGTTGAGAACTTTATTAAGTTAGGTCGCAATCCTAACGATATTGAATTAATGATGTTTGCACAGGCAAACTCAGAGCATTGTCGCCATAAGATCTTCAATGCAGATTGGACGATTGATGGCCAAAAACAGCCAAAATCATTGTTCAAAATGATCCGTAATACGCATGAATTACATCCTGAGCATGTTTTGTCTGCTTACAAAGATAACGCTGCCGTAATGGAAGGTTATGCTGCAGGGCGTTTCTTCCCAAGTGTTGATGAGCGTGAATTTGGTTACCACCATGAAGATATTGATATCTTGATGAAAGTAGAAACTCACAATCACCCAACCGCTATTTCTCCGTTCCCTGGTGCAGCAACCGGTTCGGGTGGTGAAATCCGTGATGAAGGCGCAACGGGTATTGGCTCTAAACCAAAAGCGGGTTTAGTTGGTTTTTCTGTTTCTAACTTACGCATTCCAAACTTTGAGCAACCATGGGAAACAGACTTTGGTAAACCAAGTCGTATCGTTTCTGCATTAGACATTATGCTTGAAGCTCCGCTAGGTGGTGCTGCATTTAACAATGAGTTTGGTCGTCCTAATATTTTAGGTTACTTCCGTACTTATGAAGAGCAAGTGGAAAGTCATAACGGAAGTGAAATTCGTGGTTACCACAAGCCAATTATGTTAGCGGGTGGTTTAGGTAATATTCGCCGTGAACATGTTCAAAAGAAAGATATCCCTGTTGGCGCTAAGTTAATTGTATTGGGCGGTCCAGCAATGAACATCGGTCTAGGTGGCGGTGCTGCATCATCAATGGATTCAGGTGCCTCTTCAGAAGATTTAGATTTTGCTTCAGTACAACGTGAAAATCCAGAAATGGAACGTCGTTGTCAGGAAGTGATCGACCGTTGTTGGCAAATGGGTGAAGATAACCCAATCCAATTTATCCACGATGTGGGTGCGGGTGGTTTATCAAATGCAATGCCTGAACTTGTAAATGATGGCGGTCGTGGTGGCGTTTTTGATTTGCGTGCTATTCCCAATGATGAAAAAAGCATGGCACCTCATGAGATTTGGTGTAATGAATCTCAAGAACGTTATGTGATGGCGGTTAAGCCAGAAAATCTAGCGACCTTTGAAGCTATTTGTAAACGTGAACGTGCTTTGTATGCGGTAATTGGTGAAGCAACGGAAGATTTGCATTTAACGCTTAACGATCCTGAGTTTGATAACAAACCGATCGATATGCCGTTGGAAGTGTTATTAGGTAAAGCTCCTAAGATGCATCGCGAAGTGACAACAAAAACTGCAGCGGGTAAAGCGCTAGATCTCTCTGGTGCAACGGTTAAAGATGCCGCTGAACGTTTACTACGTTTACCTTCGATTGCTGAAAAAACATTCTTAATCACTATTGGTGATCGTACCGTAACAGGGTTAGTTGCTCGTGATCAAATGGTGGGGCCTTGGCAAGTACCTGTTGCCGATTGTGCAGTAACCGCTGCAAGTTATGATACTTACTTTGGTGAGTCGATGGCACTAGGTGAGCGTACGCCTGTTGCATTGCTTAACTTTGGTGCTTCTGCTCGTTTAGCTGTAGCTGAATCAATTACTAATATCGCTTGTTCCGATATTGGTGATTTCAAGCGTATTAAATTATCTGCTAACTGGATGTCTGCAACGGGTCACCCTGGTGAAGATGCTGGTTTATATGAAGCCGTTAAAGCCGTTGGCGAAGAATTATGTCCTGAGTTAGAGCTAACGGTTCCTGTTGGTAAAGACTCAATGTCAATGAAGACGCGTTGGCAAGATGAAGCGGGAACTGATAAAGAAGTTATCTCTCCATTGTCTTTAATCATTACAGCATTCGGTGCTGTACGTGATATTCGCAATACAGTGACGCCACAACTACGTACTGACCAAGGTGATACAGCATTAATTTTAGTAGACCTTGGTAATGGCAAGAATCGTTTAGGTGGTTCGTCACTTGCACAGGTTTATAAGCAATTAGGCGATAAAACTCCTGATCTTGATAACCCTGAATTATTAAAAGGTTTCTTTAATGCAATGCAAACCTTAGTGGCTGACAAGAAATTACTGGCTTATCACGATAGAAGTGACGGTGGTTTATTCTCAACAATCACTGAAATGGCATTTGCTGGGCACTGTGGTGTAACCGTTAAGCTTGATCAAATTGGTAGTGATGATTTTGCTGCATTATATGCAGAAGAATTAGGTGCCGTTATTCAAGTTAAACGTGAAGACAAAGAAGCGGTATTAAACACACTAGCTGGGCATGGTTTGTCATCAAATTCATTAGTGATTGGTTCATTAAATGAGTCAGACCAAATTGAATTCTTGCGCGATGGTAATGATGTTCTAACGGCTAAACGCTCTGAATTCCGCGGAATTTGGGCTGAAACAACGCTTAAGATGCAATCATTACGCGATAATTCAGAATGTGCGCAGCAAGAGTTTGATCTTAAATTAGATGATAAAGATCCTGGTCTATCAACTAAGTTAACTTTTGATATTAATGAAGATATTGCTGCTCCTTATATTGCGAAAGGTGTGCAACCTCGTATGGCAATCTTGCGTGAACAAGGTGTCAACTCACAACAAGAAATGGCAGCTGCCTTTAATCGCGCTGGTTTCTCTGCGATTGATGTACATATGAGTGATATTTTATCGGGCAACGTGCAATTAGCTGACTTTGCTGGTTTAGTTGCCTGTGGCGGTTTCTCATACGGTGATGTATTAGGCGCCGGTGAAGGTTGGGCTAAATCAATCTTATTTAATGAGCAAGCTCGCAATCAATTCCAAACCTTCTTTGAGCGTGAAAACTCGTTTGCTTTAGGTGTATGTAATGGTTGTCAGATGTTATCAACGCTAAGCGAGTTAATTCCTGGTACTGATTTATGGCCTCGTTTTGTACGTAATAATTCAGAACGTTTTGAAGCGCGTTTCAGCTTGGTTGAAGTGCAGAAGTCTAATTCATTATTCTTAAATGATATGGCGGGTTCACATATGCCAATCGCCGTTTCTCACGGTGAAGGTCGTGTGGAAGTTAAAGACAGTGCTCATCTTGCTGCTATTGAAGCAAGTGGTTCAGTTGCACTGCGCTTTATTGATAACTACGGTAATAACACTGAGGCTTACCCTGCTAATCCAAATGGTTCACCAAATGGTATTACAGGTATTACTTCTGAAGATGGTCGAGTGACGATTATGATGCCTCATCCTGAGCGTGTATTCAGAACGGTAGCTAACTCATGGCACCCTGATGAATGGAAAGAAGATAGCCCATGGATGCGAATGTTCAGAAATGTGCGCAAACAGTTAGGTTAATTAAAAAAATGTCATCTTAAATAAAAAAAGGGAACATTAGGTTCCCTTTTTTATTTTTGGCGCTACTATTAACTAAGTAGTTGATTTAAATCGGTAAGTCAATTTTTTGAACTTTAAAGGTGAAGTAATTGTCAAGTGTTGTTAGTCAAGTTTTGTATGTCGGTAGAAACTTAAAATTAGCTCAAGCTTTGCTGTCTATAAATTCAAATATCGGTTCTTTTAATATATCTCATACTCATTGTGTTAATGCATTAGAAAGTATATTGAATGAAAACGATTACGATTATTTCATTTGCGAATTACCACTGTCAGCTTCTGTTAAAGAATGCATTACTGAAAAACATCCTGATCTTGAGTGTACTTATTTAAGTGATTTGGAGGCGCACTCAGAAAATATTAAAAATATAACTCCACAAAACAAAGAATTGGTTTCTGAAGAAGTTAAAGCCGCTTTAGACTGTATTAGTATTCCTATTTATTACAAAAATAAGCAAAATGTCATTATTACCTGTAACACTTATTTCTCGCAGGTTTTTGGTTTGTTACCTGAAGATTTAATAGGGCAAGATGCAAGAAATATATTACCCATTGATTCATATGGTGGATTTAAAAACTCTGAGTTAACCATGTTTAATGAGCATCAAGTTGATTTACTTGAATGTGAAATGCGAGATGTCACCGGACTTAAACGCGAATTCCTAATTCGCGAAGAATTGATGGATGGTAGTGAGTTAAAAATCGGTATGTTATTTGATATATCGGAGATGAACAGCGCGAAAAGGGCTGTTGAAAAAGAACGTGCAATGCTCAGAGCAACTGCCGATATTTCATCAGATTTAATTTTCTTTAAAGACTTAGAAAGTAAATTCATTGGGTGTAATAAACAATTTGAAGCATTTGTTGGTTGCCCAGAAGCGGAAATCATTGGCAAAAAAGATGATGAGTTGTTTGAAGAGAACCAAGCATTAATGTGCCAATCTCAAGATTCATTAGCCATGAGTACAGGTAAAACCTATTCTGGTGATGAATACTTAACCTATAATAATGGTGAAAAACATTACATCTTTATGCAAAAAGTACCGCTTAAAGATAAAGAAGGTAATGTACAGGGGCTAATCGGTATTGGTCGAGATATCACTGAAAAAAGTATTATTCAAAAACAACTTAAAGTCGCTAATGTGGTATTTGAAAACAGCCGTGATGCGATCGTAGTAACCGATGGCTCTGGGATTATTCTTTCATTAAATGATGCGTGTATAAAGCAGTCGGGTCATTCTAAAGAAAAGTTCATCGGGAAAGAAATACGCTCCTTTGCGACGGGTGGTGATTACCAGCAATTGTTCTCGGAAATAGAAGCTGGATTGAAAGAAAAAGGTCAATGGCAAGGTAATGCAAATTTCTCTAAAGCAGGCGGAGGATTAAGTTATTTCTGGCTAGAAATTTATATTGTTAAGCATCACGAAACCGGGATTGAAAATCGAGTTTATTCATTTACCGATTTAACCCAAAATAAATATAACGAAGAGAAAATTCAGTATCTATCTAAACATGATTCACTTACTGGGCTTAATAATCGTATCGCTTTATTCACCCATCTTGAGGCTGCTATTGCTCGTGCTAATCATAAGCAAATCGCAATGGGCGTTTTATTTGTTGAAATCAAAGGCTATAAAGAAAAAAATGAACGCTATGGTCATCATCAAGGTGATTTGATTATTAAAAACGTCGCTAAACGACTTAAACGTTCAGTATCAGATAAAGATATTATTGCGCGTATTGGGGATGATCAATTTGTCTTGGTTGTTGATGAATTAGATAATGAGCAAGTCGTTGCTTTGATTGCTCAAAATATCGCTCAACAGTTTGCCGATCCCATTACTATTGAAGGTATGCCCGTCAGCTTCTCTGTTTCTATTGGTATAAGCATCTGTCCCGATGACGGAATGGACTTGAATACCATTTTATCCAATGCAGAATCTGCTATGTTACGTGGTAAAGACGATCGTAGTAGCTCTTATCATTTCTATACCAATGAATTAACCATTAATTCAACACATCAAATAGAATTAGAAAAAGAAATGAGGTTTGCATTAGAAAATGACCAATTCGAAGTTTATTACCAACCTCAATATGATTTAAGTAAACATCAAATTGTCGCTGTAGAATGTTTAATGCGCTGGCATCATCCTCAACAAGGTGTGTTATTACCAAATCGATTCTTAATATTGGCAGAGCAATCTGGTTTATTGATTGAGTTGGGTATGCAAATGTTTGAGAAAGCCGCAAAACAAGCTGCATCTTGGCATAAATCAGGGATTAACTTCGGACGTATTGCATTTAACTTATCTAAATTAGAGTTGTCACAAATTTCACTGATTGGTGCGATACAAAAAGTATTATTAAATACTAATAGTCAAGCAAGCTGGTTTGAGTTTGCTATTGAAGAACATTTATTTAGTAGCGAAGTGTCTACTGTACAAGATAATCTATTAAATCTGAGCCGACTAGGTGTGTCACTGACTGTTGATGGATTTGGTGCAGATCGTTCTGTTTTATATTCTATTGGACGATTAAATATTGAAAAATTCAAAATATCTAAACACTTTATACAAGGTGTTCCAGGTTATTTAGCGGGTGAAGCCATGATTAAGTCAGTGTTTGTGTTGGCTAATTCATTAGGCATTGATGTAGTTGGTGAAGGAATGCAGGAAGCTTCCTTGTTAGGCGGTGATGAAAGCTTACCTCTAAATGAACCAATGAAAGCCAGTGAAGCTACTTTTTATCTTCGCTGCCATAAAAGAAAATAATATCGCTCTCATTACACGCTATTAATGAAGTATCGTGCATCGCGTTTCTAGTTGATACTTTAATCCCTCTGCATTGCCCATAAAAAAGCCTGCTGTTAAGCAGGCTTCAATTATCATTGTAATTAACTCATTACTTTGATTTTTTTGTCGCTTTCTTTTCTTCTTTCGCTTCAGGTGCATCCACTATATCAGCGTATTTTTTGCCGTAGAAAGAAGCAATTAAGACTTCTTTTAGCTCTGATATTAATGGGTAGCGTGGGTTAGCGCCTGTACATTGGTCATCAAAAGCATGCTCAGCTAATTCATCTACTTTAGCCATAAAATCTGCTTCATTAACGCCTGCAGCTTGAATCGATAGTGGAATATCTAATGCCACTTTTAATTCTTCTAACCATGTTAATAGTGCGTTAAGTTTATCTTCAGTATTACCTGTAGTGAAACCTAAGTGTGCAGCTATTTCAGCATAACGAGCACGCGCTTTAGGACGATCGTATTGTGAGAAAGCGGTTTGCTTGGTTGGATTGTTAGTTGCGTTGTAACGAATTGTATTTGAAATAAGTAATGCATTCGCTAGACCATGTGGAATATGGAATTCTGCACCTAGTTTATGTGCCATTGAGTGACAAACACCTAGGAAAGCATTAGCAAATGACATACCCGCAATCGTTGCAGCATTATGTACTTTTTCACGTGCAATCGGATCTTTTTTCCCATTAGTGTAAGAGCTTGGTAAGTACTCTTTAAGTAATTTAAGTGCTTGTAATGCATGACCATCAGAATACTCATTCGCCAATACAGAAACATAAGCTTCCATTGCATGAGTCACTGCGTCATAACCACCAAAGGCACATAAAGACTTAGGCATATCCATCACTAGATTCGCATCTACAATAGCCATGTTAGGCGTTAATTCGTAATCTGCTAACGGGTATTTTTGACCTGTTTTTTCATCTGTTACCACAGCAAATGGTGTGACTTCTGAACCTGTACCAGAAGTTGTTGTGATACAAACCAACTCTGCTTTTGCACCCATTTTAGGGAATTTGTAAATACGTTTACGAATGTCCATAAAGCGCATTGATAAATCTTCAAAGTCAGTTTCAGGGTGCTCATACATTACCCACATGATTTTAGCTGCATCCATTGGTGAACCACCACCAACAGCTAAAATAACATCAGGTTGGTAGCTGTGACAGGCGGCAGCACCTGCTTTTACCACGGCTAATGTTGGGTCAGCTTCAACTTCATGGAACACTTCAACTTCCATGCCTTTTTCTTTTAAGATAGCGCGTAAATCATCGATATAACCATTATTAAATAAGAAACGGTCGGTCACGATTAATGCACGTTTTTTACCTTCAAGGTCGGTCATTGCAACTGGTAAACAGCCGCGGCGGAAGTAGATTGATTTTGGTAGTTTATGCCACAACATATTTTCAGCTCGCTTCGCAACAATTTTCTTATTGATAAGGTGTTTTGGACCTACGTTTTCAGAGATCGCATTCCCGCCCCATGAACCACAACCTAACGTTAAAGAAGGCGCTAGCTCAAAGTTATAAAGGTCACCGATACCACCATGAGAAGAAGGTGTATTAACAAGAATACGTGCTGTTTTCATTTTGTCGCCGAAGTAAGCAATACGTTCTTCATTAGCATCTTGGTCTGTGTAAAGTACTGATGTATGGCCTACACCGCCTATATCTAAAACGATACCAGCTTGACGAACCGCGTCTTCGAAATCTTTTGCTTTGAAAAGTCCTAAAGTTGGAGATAGTTTTTCGTGAGCAAACTCATCATCCCAAGAAGCTTCTAATCCTTCACCTATTAAAATCTTGGTTGATGTTGGTACTTTAACTCCAGCGAGAGCTGCAATTTTATAAGCTGGTTGACCAACGATTTTGGCATTCAGCGCCCCATCAATCATTAATACTTTACGAACTTTATTCGCATCAGCTTCGCTTAATACAGCTGCACCATATTTTGCAAAGCGCGCTTTCACTTCGTCGTAAATAGATTCAACAACAATCGCTGCTTGCTCTGAAGCACAGATCACACCGTTATCGAAGGTTTTAGACATTAATATTGAAGACACTGCTCGTTTGATATCTGCTGTTTCATCAATAACAACAGGGGTATTACCCGCACCAACACCAATGGCTGGTTTACCTGAAGAGTAAGCCGCTTTAACCATGCCTGGCCCACCTGTTGCGAGTATCAGGTTGATATCATCATGTTTCATTAATGCATTTGAAAGTTCAACTGAAGGAACGTCGATCCAGCCAATAATGTCTTTTGGCGCACCGGCTTTGATTGCAGCATCTAATACAACTTTTGCTGCATAGTTTGTTGCATTTTTAGCGCGAGGATGGGGTGAGAAAATACAGCCATTACGAGTTTTAAGGCAAATTAATGCTTTAAAAATAGCTGTTGATGTTGGGTTGGTTGTTGGGACGATGGCACAAACGATACCAACAGGCTCTGCAATAGTGATAGTGCCGCCTTCCTCGTTACGCTCAATGACTCCACAAGTCAGTTCGTCTTTATATTTGTTGTAAATGAATTCAGAAGCAAAATGATTTTTAATCACTTTATCTTCCATAATACCCATTCCTGACTCTGTAGCTGCCATTTTGGCAAGTTCAATACGCGCCGTTGATGCAGCTAAAGATGCCGCGCGGAATATTTTATCAACTTGCTCCTGTGAGTAGCTTGCAAATTCTTTTTGCGCCGCTTTTACGCGAGCAACCATTGCGTTTAGTTCTGTGACATTACTTACCGTCATATATTTTCTCCAAAGTTTAATAAATTTAAAAAATTTTAAAAATGCTTTATTAAATCTAAGTGACTTATAAAAATTGACTTAGTAAAAAACTTTCACATTCATTATAGGAACAATCATGCAACCCACATTGATTTAGATCACATTCAAGATACCATGGATACTGGGCTTTTGGTGATCTAGGTCATGATTTTGAGTAGTATGTTATTTAACCATTTATTTGTTATTTAAAGATGACATTCAAGTAATTAATAAGATAATTCTGAGCCAATTTAAAGACTAATTAATGACTAAATACTTTATTTAACTATTTCAATATTTTAGCTTGCACTAAGTCATTTTTATTAATGTATAGTGATCCGCTATAATGCTTCACTAATATCTTGTCCATAAAGATAACTCTATGTAAGGAATAAATATTATGGGGAATATGCCTGCTGCCGCGCGTAGTGTTCTGTACTTTTCTGCCTTTGTGATCGCTTTAGCTGGGATAAAAGTAGCCGCTCCAATTGTGGTTCCTTTTTTATTGTCTCTATTTGTTGCCATTATTTGTAATCCTGCGGTTAACTATATAGAAAACAAAAAAGTGCCTAGAGGATTGGCGATTACCATTGTTATTTTTACCATCTTCTCCTTATTTCTTATATTGGGTGGTGTGATTGGCGCTGCTGTCAATGATTTTAGAGTGGCAATTCCTGTTTATGAAGCTCAATTGTCCGAAGAAATTACATGGCTGCTTAAATGGTTGGCAAGCCACGATATTGTAGTGTCGATGAATGACATTCGCTCTTACTTTGATCCTGCTAAAGTAATGAATTTAGTCACAACGACTTTGAGTGGTTTTAGTAGCGTGTTAGGTAATGTTTTCCTACTGCTGCTAACTGTTGTTTTTATGCTTTCCGAGGGTAAGGTTTTTGCTAAAAAATTGCATATTGCCTTTGATGATTCTGTTAAAACAGAGAAGAAATTAGATCATTTTTTAAATATGGTTAATCAGTATATGGCGATTAAAACGGTGATCAGTTTAGCGACTGGTTTAGTGATTGGCACTGTTTTATGGATCTTAGGGGTACAATTTTATGTGCTATGGGCCTTATTGGCCTTTTTGCTTAATTATATTCCTAATATAGGATCCATTATTGCAGCCGTACCTGCTGTTATTTTAACCTTCTTACAATTGGGAGCTGGGTACGCTTCTATCGTTATTGGTTTGTTTGTTGGTGTGAATATGGTGATGGGGAATGTCGTTGAACCTCGCTTTATGGGGCGAAGTTTGGGATTGTCTACTCTTGTCGTTTTTCTATCATTAATCTTTTGGGGTTGGTTATTAGGCATGGTAGGGATGTTGCTTTCAGTGCCATTAACTATGATTTTAAAAATTGCATTAGAGAGCAGCGAAGGAGGTCGATGGTTTGCTATTTTATTAAGCTCTGATAAAGAGATTGATGATATCGAACAGCAAAATGCAGACGCTTTTATAAATACAGATGATGAATCACTAATTGAAGAAGAAAAATAAAATATGTTTGACCCGTTATTAGAAAAAATGCATTTCTCTGAGCCATTATTAGCCATTGATGCTGGGCAAGAAAAAGAAATGTTTCGTTTATTTCATGGGCGAGGATTTTGTTACCCAGAATATCAGCACATTAATATCGATTGGTTAGCACCCGTTGTATTGATCATTTTATATAAAGAAGAAGATCAACAGTGGCTAGCACAATTAAGTGCATTCCTATTGTCTGAACTAACTGCAAAGGGATTTAAAGTCCAAAGCATTCAAGTACAGTTTCGCTGTCGAGATTTAGCGCCTACACAGGTTTTATATGGTGAAGAATTAAATGATTATTCTGCTTGTGAAAATGGACTTGCTTATAAAATTAGCTTAGGTAAAAATCAAAACTACGGTATTTTCTTAGACATGAAAAATGGTCGCTCATGGTTGCGAGAGAATAGTAAAAATAAGCGCGTGTTAAACCTCTTCTCTTATACCTGTGTTTTTTCTGCTGCTGCGATTGCTGGTGGTGCTGAGCAAGTCGTTAATTTAGACATGAGTAAAGCTGCACTGGCGGTAGGGCGTGATAATCATCGATTAAATGAACACGATCTTGCTAAGGTAAAATATCTTGGCCATGATTTGTTTAAATCATGGGGAAAGGTAACTCGTTTAGGTCCTTATGATATCGTGATTGCTGATCCTCCCTCTTTACAAAAGGGCAGCGTGAATATTAAACGTGATTATCCAAAAATTATGCGTCGATTGCCAGATTTGCTGAAGACAGGTGGGCAAGCATTGCTATGCTTAAACAGCCCAGATCTTAATTTTAAGTTTATTTACGATTCATTAGCTGAACATTGTCCGCAAGCAAAAGTGGTAAATGTTATTGAGCCTCCTGCAGTATTTACTAATAATGACCGAGACAAAGGACTTAAGTGCGTTCTCATTGAATTATCGGATTAAACAAAAAATCCAATAAAAAAGCCCCATTTAACATCGCTATTTCACGAGTTAACTGGGGCTTTTTTTGTTAGCTTGATAAATTAACCTTCTAGGGCTGCTTTATCGGCTGCTTGTGTTGCTTGAATTGCTGTTAATGCGATTGTGTAAACAATATCGTCTACTAGCGCGCCACGTGACAAGTCATTAACAGGCTTACGCATACCTTGTAGCATTGGACCGATACTGATTAGGTCTGCACTACGTTGTACTGCTTTGTAAGTTGTATTACCTGTATTTAAATCAGGGAAGATAAATACAGTTGCTTGGCCTGCAACTTTAGAATCTGGCGCTTTACTTTTCGCTACATTTTCCATTACAGCGGCATCGTACTGTAGAGGTCCGTCGATTAATAAGTCTGGGCGGCGCTCTTGAGCAATTTTAGTTGCTTCACGTACTTTTTCTACATCAGATCCTGCACCAGAATCACCAGTAGAGTAACTGATCATCGCTACTTTAGGATCAATACCGAATGCAATTGCTGAGTCTGCAGATTGAATTGCGATATCTGCTAATTGGTCAGCTGTTGGATCTGGGTTGATTGCACAGTCACCGTAAACCAATACTTGGTCAGGTAATAGCATAAAGAAAATAGAAGAAACAAGGCTTGCACCAGGTGCAGTCTTGATTAACTGTAATGCTGGGCGAATAGTATTTGCCGTTGTATGTACCGCACCAGAAACCAAACCTGCGACTTCATTTTCAGCTAACATCATTGTACCTAGTACTACAGTATCTTGAAGCTGTTCACGAGCAACAACAGGTGTTAGACCTTTTGATTTACGTAATTCAACCATAGGTGCGACATAACGTTCAATAACATCAACTGGATTAACTATTTCAACATCTTCAGTAATTACAATACCTTGCTGGCTTGCAATTTTATGAATTTCTTCTGGGTTACCTAATAATACTGGTTTTGCAATACCACGTTCAGCACAAATAACCGCCGCTTGAATAGTACGTGGCTCTTCACCTTCAGGTAACACAATGCGTTGGTTCGCTTTACGCGCTAGTTCTGTTAAATGATAACGGAACGCTGGTGGTGATAAACGACGAGATAATGAAGAGTCTTCCGTTAATGTTTCTAACCAATGTTTATCAATGTGGCTTGCAATGTACTCTTGTACTTTTTCGATACGTTCAAGGTCATCAACAGGGATTTCCATATTGAAGTTTTGTAAACGTTGAGCTGTTTGCCATGTATTACTTTTGATTAATAAAACAGGTAAACCAGAGTTCATTGCACTCTTACATAGTTTCATTACTTCTTCTTCTGGCGTGTAATCACCAGTCAGTAATAAACAACCAATCTTCATGCCGTTCATAACAGCGAGACACGTTGCGATGATAACGTCACTACGGTCACCAGAAGTTACTAACATTGAACCTGCTTTAAAATGTTCAACCATATTTGGAATTGAACGAGCACAGAAAGTCACTGAATGTAAACGACGGTTTTCTAAATCACCTTTATTTAATATTTTTGCTTCTAGGTGTACTGCTAGATCTTTAACACGAGGAGCAACTAAGTCTGCACTCCAAGGGATGCAACCTAGAATAGGTAACGGGCTCTTACTGAACATTTGTAAGACTTCAAGGTTGCTATTAGAGTTAGCAACTGGAATATCAAACATTTCAGTTAAATCTGGTCCAGCATTATCACTTTCGTCAACAGGTGCGCCGACTTTATTGATAATACACCCCACAAGACGCTTATTGTCTTTACCGCCGAATGCTGAAATCGCAATGTCGATACGTTCTTTAAGCTGCTGTGATGAGTCATTACTTGGATGAGCAACAAATACCATATCTGCATTTAATGCTTTTGCGATACTGTAGTTAAGACCATTAGCAAATTGATGTTTATCAGTCGGTACTAAACCTTCAACGATGATCACATCGCTTTCTTTAGTATCTTCACGGAAACGTTGTACGATATTTTCAAGTAGTTCTGATGTATTTCCTGAAGAGATAAGGTTTTCTGCATATTTCATTGCAAAAGGTTCAGGAGGAAGGATATTACTTGAATTACGAAGTGTTGCTGTTGAACGTTCTATGCCACCAAGGTCACCAGGACGTTGTTGAGCAATAGGCTTGAAGAAATTTACTGCAACACCTTGGCGCTCCATTGAGCGAACCATACCAAGACTAACTGAAGTTACACCAACACCCGAGCCAATCGGGATCAGCATTATTGTACGACCCATGATTATTCCTTTTTAATAGAATGAAATAAAGAGAGCTAATGCTCTCTTTCAATTAGTTTAGATTATGCAGAAACGAGTTCTGCAGAATCTTGCGCGATAACCCATTCTTCATTGGTTGGAATAACCACTGCGATTGGGCTGTTATCTGTTGTGATCACACCTGATGCACCGAGCGTTGCTGCTTTATTTTTCTCTGCATCAACTTGGTAACCAAACATAGTTAAGTAAGCTAATACTTTTTCTCGGATTAGTGCAGAGTTTTCACCAATACCACCAGTAAATACGATTGCATCAATACGACCTAATGGTACAGAGTAACCTGCAATATATTTAGCTAAACGGTATGTCAGCATATCAATCGCTAAAGTAGCACCTTCATGGCCTTTTTCATAATTACTTGCCACTTCACGTAAATCACTTGAAATACCCGATATACCTAGCAGACCACTTTTCTTCTGTAGTATATCCATTACTGCTTCAAGAGTGTAACCTTCATTAGTAACAAGATGATCAATAATGCTTGGATCGATGTCACCACAGCGAGTTCCCATTATTAATCCTGCAAGTGGTGTCATTCCCATACTTGTATCAACACATTGTCCGTTCTTAATCGCAGTAACAGAAGCACCATTACCTAAATGTGCAGAGATAATGTTCAGCTCATCCATTGGTTTATTTAATGCTTTTGCAGCTTCTCTTGTTACAAATAAATGGCTTGTGCCGTGCATACCGTAACGACGGATATGTGCATCTTTATATAAGTTGTATGGTAATGCATACATAAATGCTTTCGCTGGCATTGTTTGATGGAATGCAGTATCAAACACAGCAACTTGAGTTAGTGTAGGGAAAGCTTTTTGTGCTGCTTTAATACCTAAGATATGTGCAGGGTTATGTAAAGGAGCAAGTGAAGCACATTCTTGAATACCTTCTAATACAGCCTCGTCAATGATCACTGATTTAGAGAATTTTTCGCCACCATGTACAACACGATGTCCTACTGCAATGAATTGCTCAGCAAGACCATCAATTTTCTTGATGATATCTTCTACAATAAAGCTGATTGCTTCAGAGTGGGCACTATTTTCAGGAAGGTTGGCTTCTTCTTTTTTGCCATCAAATTTCCATTTGATGCGTGCGTCAGGAAGGTTAAAACATTCCGCCAAACCACTGATGACTTCATCACCATTGTTTGCATTAATGACGGCGAATTTTAGCGAAGAACTACCACAGTTGAGTACAAGGACTAATTTATTGCTCATGAAGAATTCCAATCAGTAAAATATAAGCTTAAAATATCAAAACAAAGTTTGATATTGCGTTAGGATATAATTGTATAACTTAATTGATACTTAGCATTTGGTGACATTGCTCACATTAAGCTATGATTTGAATTTTACGCTTATGTAATAAAATTACAAACATCAATTTAATAAAAATTATTTGAAATCAAAGTTAATGTAAACATTTTTCATTGATTATTAATAATATTAATATTGACCATTTATTTTTCTTAAAGGAGCGCTTATTTGCTTAACTTTTTTAGCGTGTTAAAAGAAGGCGACCGTTATCTAAAAACGTGGCCTAAGCAACGTTGTTTATACTCTTTATTTGTTGATAGTAAAATGGCGTTTTACACTCAACTTCTGATTAAAATATTTCCTGTATTTATAATGCTTGTGGCTTCACTATATATTTTGTTTCCAATTTATTTCCCTTGGCCAAGTACCGCAACATTTATTCTGTTTTTGATTGGATTGCCGGTTCATTGTCTTTTATGGTTGGGTAATCGCTCACAACAGTCCTTGTCGCCTGCCTTGTTTACTTGGTATGTTGAAATTAGTGATGTATTAAATGGTCAGCAGGAAGGGCAAAAAGTAATGATTGATAACCCTAAATTCATCGATTTAGCAAAATTATTGAATAAAGGCTTTAAAAAAGGGGGCGATAATTTCTTGTATAATAACGAATTAATCTAATTTTTTTGAAACACTTCAATATTAAAATCGCATTCAATTTTCCAATTCGATTGAGTCAGTAATAAAGCCAATTTCTCTTGTGTGAATTTCCATGCAAAAGGGGTCATGTTGATAAGGTCTTTTAATTGCTGCTCTTGCTCAATTATTAGTTCATAATTGAGGTTAATTTGCTCTATTTTAGTGAAACCATTTATGGCTTCATTCTCCTGTAAATGTGCTTCTACCTGCTCATAAATGACTTCGCGTAGCTGATATAAATGGCGAGGAGCTGGCGTAACTGTAATTAAATAACCATTTTTTTTAATAACTCGCATTAATTCTTCTGCTTTTGAAGGTGCATAGATGCGTGTTATTAGATCAATGCTCTCGTCAGCTAATGGAATTTGATAAGCACTCGCGACACAAAAGTCGATATTTTTATAACGTTTTGCTGCATAACGTATGGCTACTTTAGAGATATCCAAACCGCATATGTGGTGAGATGATACCTGCTGGCTAATAAGAGCTGTGTAATAACCTTCTCCGCAACCTAAATCTAAAACACTTGCTTGCTCTACATTGGTTAAATAATGCTGAGTTGTTTGTGCCACTTTTTCTGCTAGGGCTAAATAACCACCAGTATTTAAAAATGCACGTCTCGCTGACATCATTTCTTTATTATCACCGGGATTTTTTGAGCTTTTAGATTGCACGGGCAGTAAATTTAAATAACCTTCTTTTGCGATATCAAAATGATGATTATTTTCACAGACCTGAGTTTTATCTTGTCGATTGAAAGAAGCTTGGCAAAGGGGGCAAATAAAAGAGGTCATAGTATTTTCTGTATTGATTAAAAGGCAATAAAGAAATAGCGAAAGTAATGAGCACACTTTCGCTATTTTAAGGAATATTATTTAGAAAATAACATCGGGATGATATTGTTGTAGCACTTGTTGTACTGCAATCATCGATTCTCTTGTTGGCGGATGAACGCCATCTAGTGGATAAATTTCACCCATTGCAGTCCATTTGTGCTTACCTAGTTCATGATAAGGAAGCATTTCAATCTTCACTATATTCTTCATTGGTTCGATAAATTTACCTAATGCATGTGCATCGTCAAGATCGTCGGTAATACCTGGTACAACCACATAACGTAAATAAACTGCTTGATTATGATCGGCTAAATATTTAGCAAACTCTAAGGTGTACTTATTACTCACATGCGTGAGGTCGATGTGCTTTTTATTATCCATCTGTTTGATATCTAATAGCACTAGATCTGTATGGTCTAGAATATCTTTAGTTGTTTGATCTATTTTGCGTACAAAACCGTTGGTATCTAAGCAAGTATGAATGCCTTCTAAACGACAGGCTTTGAACATAGCTAATACAAACTCAGGTTGTAACATGGCTTCGCCACCTGAAATAGTGATACCACCACCAGATGCTTCCATAAAATTACGATATTGCAGTAATTCTTTCATCAGTTCTTCAACAGTCGTTTCTTTGCCTGCTTCAGTATCCCAAGTATCACGGTTGTGACAATATTTACAACGCATTAAGCAGCCTTGTAAAAAGATAATAAAGCGGATCCCTGGTCCATCAACGGTACCGCAGGTTTCTATAGAATGAACTCGTCCAGTGACTGACATTTTGTAACCTCATAAAAACTGATTATTTATATTTGTTCTTTTATGAAAAAATAATACAAATAATCATTTTGGTGTGGATAAAAAGAAAGGTTTCATCCGTTAAGATGAAACCTTTTTAATTATAACAGGCAAATGAAAGCATTCACCTTAATAATTGTAATTTATAGCGTTGCTGTAAATGTACGAGTGATTACATCACTTTGTTGTTCTTTAGTTAATGAGTTAAAACGAACAGCATAACCAGATACACGGATTGTTAGCTGAGGGTATTTCTCAGGGTGATCCATCGCATCTAATAATGTTTCACGATTCATCACGTTTACGTTTAAGTGTTGTCCACCTTCAATTTCTGGTGTGTGCTTAAAGTAGCCATCCATTAAACCAGCTAGGTTCGATTTTTGTGAATCATCAGTTTTACCTAATGCGTTTGGTACGATAGAGAATGTGTAAGAAATACCATCCTGTGCGTAAGCAAACGGTAGTTTAGATACTGATGTTAATGATGCTACTGCACCTTTCTCATCACGTCCGTGCATTGGGTTTGCGCCCGGTGCAAAAGGAGTACCAGCGCGACGGCCGTCAGGTGTGTTACCTGTTTTCTTACCGTATACAACATTAGATGTAATAGTAAGAATAGACTGTGTTGCACGTGCGTTACGGTACATTGGACGTGATTTGATTTTTTTCATGAACGTTTCAACAAGTTCACAAGCAATATCATCAACACGTGGGTCGTTATTACCAAATTTAGGGTAATCGCCTTCGATTTCAAAGTCAGTTGCAATACCATCTTCGTCACGAACTGGTTTAACCGTTGCATATTTAATTGCCGCTAATGAATCCGCTGCAATTGAAAGACCCGCAATACCACAAGCCATTGTACGTGTTACGTCACGGTCATGAAGTGCCATTAATGCTGCTTCATAGCTGTATTTGTCGTGCATGTAGTGAATACAGTTTAGTGCTGTCACGTATTGTTCAGCCAACCAATCCATGAAGTGATCAAGGTTTGAGTAAACTTCATCGTAATCTAATACTTCAGATGTGATCGCTGGTAACGTTTTAGGACCCACTTGCATTTTAGATTTTTCATCAACACCACCATTGATTGCGTATAGAAGTGTTTTTGCTAAGTTTGCACGTGCACCGAAGAATTGCATTTGTTTACCAACAATCATTGGTGATACACAACAAGCAATCGCATAGTCATCGTTGTCAAAATCATTACGCATTAAATCATCATTTTCATACTGGATTGAAGAAGTATCGATAGATACTTTTGCACAGTATTTTTTGAAGTTAATAGGTAGTTGTTCTGACCATAATACAGTGATGTTAGGCTCTGGAGAAGGACCCATAGTGTATTGTGTATGTAAGAAACGGAAGCTGTTTTTAGTAACAAGTGTACGACCGTCAACACCCATACCACCAATTGACTCTGTTGCCCAGATTGGGTCACCAGAGAATAGGTCATCATATTCAGGAGTACGTAAGAAACGAACCATACGTAGTTTCATTACTAAATGGTCAATTAATTCTTGTGCATCAGTTTCTGTGATTAAGCCTGCTTTAAGATCTTTTTCGATGTAGATATCTAAGAATGAAGCGGTACGACCAAATGACATTGCTGCGCCATTTTGAGACTTGATTGCCGCTAGGTAACCAAAGTACGTCCATTGGATTGCTTCTTTAGCATTTTTTGCTGGACCTGAAATATCATAACCGTATTTAGCGGCCATTTCTTTCATTTGACCTAAAGCTCGGTATTGCTCGAAGATTTCTTCACGTAGTTTTAATGTATCTTCTAAACAAGAACCTGCGATTAACTCTGCTTCTAAGCTCTTGTGTTGTGCTGCTTTTTCAGTCATTAAGTAATCAATACCGTAAAGTGTTACACGACGGTAATCACCAATGATACGACCACGACCATAAGCATCAGGTAAACCTGTTAATACACCTGATTTACGACATTTTAAAATGTCGCCAGTGTAAACATCAAATACACCTTGGTTATGTGTTTTACGGAATTCAGAGTAAGTTTGTTTGATGCCTGGATCTAATTCTTTACCGTAAACTTTACAAGAACCTTCAATCATACGAATACCGCCGTTAGGGATAATCGCACGTTTTAATGGAGCTTCAGTTTGTAAACCAACAATTGTTTCTAATTCTTCGCTGATGTAGCCAGCGTCATGTGCAGTAATTGTTGAAACAACATCAGTATCAAAATCTACTGGAGCATGTGTGCTGTTTTCTAGCTTGATGCCTTCCATTACTTTTTCCCACAACTTATCAGTTGCTGGTGTTGCATCAGCTAAAAAGCTTTCATCACCTTCATAAGGTGTGTAGTTTTTTTGGATAAAGTCACGTACGTTAACTTCAGTTTTCCAAGTGTCGCCAGCAAAACCTTCCCATGCTGATGCAAATTCTTCGTTTAATTTTGTCATAAAGATTTACCTTTATCGTTAGTGATTAAAAAAGTTATAAAATCTTGTTTCGCGTATTCGTTATAAAAACGATAACTCAATACTGTTACTCTATTTTTACAATGCTTTTTGCCTATAAAAATAAAGCATCAAAAATAAATCCTATTTAATGTTGGACTGAAATACAGAGTGCAACAAAAAACAGTAACTAGGCATAAAAAGGCAAACATGGTATCGACTGTTTGGATGTTTAAAAGTGGCCTAGTCGTTAACATGAATTCAGTTTAACAAATGATTTTTCATATAAATTGATTTACATCAATTAGGATAAAAATCCTGTAATTAAATTA
This sequence comes from Psychromonas algicola, assembly GCF_004378355.1. Classification (GTDB taxonomy): domain Bacteria; phylum Pseudomonadota; class Gammaproteobacteria; order Enterobacterales; family Psychromonadaceae; genus Psychromonas. The sequence continues at coordinate 78,365 of NZ_SNUB01000006.1, read as the reverse complement.
CAGTTTGATCTTAAATTAGTCATTTTCAGTGCAATATTATAGAAAATAAAAGTCTTTTTTTGTTTTTTTAGTTATTTATTTTCAATTATGAATAATTGTAGGAATATTCCTTCTTCATTGAATACGCGTTTTTGTGATGAATTGTCAATTTGTTTGCTTTAAAAAAAGATTATTCAATTTATACTTTTTTTATATGCTTTAATTGTTAATGAGTTCTCTCATTTAATGATGAATTAGCTCGACGAGTATAGCACCTAGTTTGAATCCGGTATGGAGGAATTGCTTTATGAATGTTCAAATTCTCATCACGATCACAGGTTTGTATCAAGCGGACTTAATTAAACACCTTTCTGAAAAAACACATGCTTTAGAAGGTAAATGGTTAGCCAGTAAAATTAATCATATTGAACAGCAAATGGCTGGCTTGATTAAAGTCGAAATCCCATTGAATAAAGTGGAAACATTACTGAGTCATTTTCAAGCTTTACCTATTAACCTTGATTGGGTTGAACTAAAGCGTTTGCCGAAAGAAAAATCTAACCATTTTATTTTATCTATCGATGCTAAAGATCGCACTGGCTTGGTTAATGATATTTCACAAAAATTAAGTGAAAACAGTATTAAAGTTGAAAATATGGAGTGTAATCGAATTGGACTACCTGACATTGGTGGAACGGTATTTACTAGCCAATTTCATATTGCTGTGTCTGATGTTTTTGAAAAACAGGTGTTAATTAATTCGTTACAATCCATATCAGATGATTTAGTTATCGAAATTAATGATCTTTAATCTGTATCGGAGCTTGTAAAAAAGGCGCTAATAATTAGCGCCTTAATGTTTAGAGTTATTACACTTTATTATAATAAAGCAGGTAATCCATATTGTTTCTCAAACATACCTACTGCTAGCATCGCAATTAAACAAACTAACAATACAGACCCCGGTATGATCACTTTATCTATAATTGAAAGGCGTTTTGCGCGTTCTTTATCACCAATTAAACCATTATTATCAAGTAACATAGTTAATGCCCAAGCTAATACTGGGTTAACCACTGCAGCAGTAAAGATACAAATACCAGCGGCTTGAGAGTCTTTAGTGTTTTTAATCATTTGCATGCCAGCTTCTAGTAACGGTAGGAATACACCTACTAACAGTGCAATTCTCATTACTGGCGGCCAAACTGCCACATCCATTGGGAACCCAAGGAAAGCAATTAGCATTACTAAGCTTCCTAAGATAATCGATCCTGCTGGAATAGGGCGTTTAGCGATAGCGGCAGGGATCATGTAAGTTCCCCATGAAGAAGTAATATTACCACCACCAACTGCTGTACCAACGATTTGACGAATTGAACACATAGTCATCGTATCATCAACATCCATTAATACTTTTTCAGTTTTCTTAGGGTAATTTAATTCTTGGAAAATACGGTGCCCTAAGAAGTCAGGCGACCACATAGCAACCGCTAAGATTGCAAAAGGTAATGAAGCAATAAAGTGTTGAAGATTTGGTAAACCTAGCATCCAACCTTCTGTTGTACTTCCCCACCAATAAACAGGGTTTAAGTTTGGTAAGCCCATTTCAGTTTCAAAGGTTAAGTTAAATCCTGCACCTAATACTAGCGCGACAATAAGACCTGTAATTGCACAAGCTGGGATTGCCAACCAACGTTTATTGATTTTAGCTAAGAAAGCATAAAGGATCACGTTAACTGCTAATACCACTAAGCCAACATAGCCCATGCTACCTGCGACAACATCCGTAGACTCTAAGCCTCTTGCCCAATCTTGAATTTGACCAATTTGACTAAACGCTCCTGTAAAACCAAGGAATACTAATAAACCACCGGCAACACCTTCACCTGTTAAATTAACCAGTTTAGAGCCACCTTTAAAGTAACTTAGCAATAAACCAAAAACACCTAATAAAATAGCTAATGCTAGAGGGTGTGCACCCGCTAATGCAATTGCGCCAATTAAAGGGATCATTGGACCATGATTCCCAGCAAGGTTTGCTTTAGGGTTCACAAAGCCAGATGCAACAATACAGAATAGAAAGGCAGGAATAAGCATTTCTACTCGTGCAACTTCGATTGCAAAGTCTTTACCTAAGGTGATGTGTGCCCATTGTTCAGTTAAACCGTCGGCCCAAGACATCATTACCGCAGAATACATTGCAATAATGCCAATGGTTCCCGCAATTGCTGGAACAAGATCTTCCCATTCAAAGCGGAAATCTCGGCCTGGTAAGTTTAAACCATAACGTCGAGGTTTCATTATTTGTAGCTCATGATCTAAATAATCTGAGCGTGTTGCAAACTCGCTAGCGGGTTTATGTAACTCACTATAACTTTTAGTTTGTTTATCTTCCGGCATTGAGGAAGTACTCCCTTACATTGTTAAATTAAAAATGGTGTATAAAGTGGTAATTAATCGCTGTTAAGAGGGTAACAACGACCTGTAATTTGATTAAGAATATTTAATAAGTGAAGCTTAACTAAAGTTACCAAATTGTGATTGATCTGGATCAGAATAGTTACATTACTGAAATAAAATTACATAAAGATAGTCGATCTATAACAAATGGTGTGAAATAAGCCGATTTTTTTAAATAAAATTTCTTTTTTGAAATGTTAGCTGAAAGTTTTAGTTTTAAGTCATGGTGTTAGAATAACTGCTGGCGGTAAAAGTGTTTACCGCAGAGCAATAAATTATAGCAATTCTTGCATTTCTTCTAATATTTGTAAGCACCAATCACTAATGCGTTGGTCGCTCAGCTCATATTGTGTATCTTCATCTAATGCTAAACCAACAAAATGTTGCCCATCTTCTGTGAGCGCTTTAGAGGCCTCAAATTGGTAACCTTCCGTTGGCCAAAAGCCAATGTAGCGCGGGTTTTGTGGTAATAATTTTTCATGTAACATGCCAACAGCATCGACAAACCATTCGCTGTAACCATCTTGATCTCCTAACCCAAAAAGAGCGACGATTTTATTATTTACATTAAGTCCGTCGATTTCGTCCCATAATTTTCCCCAATCTTCTTGGAGTTCACCAAAATCCCATGTGGAGATACCTAAAATGAGGATATCGTAATCATTTATCTTGCTTAAACCCTCATCTTTTATGTTAAATAGGTCTACTAATGATTCTCCTAGCTCTGCTTGAATCTTTTCTGCAGCAATTTCTGTATAACAAGTGCTAGAGCCATAAAATAAACCGATTTTCATACGTGACCTTTGGATAACTATTTAAAGAGTCGCTAATTTACCGTTAAGGCAGCCGAAATGGAAGTATTAAGCATTGAACAATTTTTAGATTCGCTTTGGTTAGAAAGGGGGTTATCAAAAAATACCTTAGATTCTTACCGCCATGACTTAACACTTGTAGAGGTTTATTTACAAAAGCAATCAATTAATTTAAACCAAGCTAGTGCGATGGATTTGAATGATTATTTTGAATTTAGGTTAAATGGAAAAATAGACTACAAAAATACATCTACAGCTCGATTAATGAGTGCTATTCGTCGCTATTACCAATATTTATGTCGCGAAAAAATTCGCGAAGATGATCCCAGTGCAAAACTAGAAAGTCCAAAAATTGTAAAGCCCTTGCCTAAATCATTATCAGAATCGGAAGTCGATGCTTTACTGGGTGCCCCTGATTTAAAGGATCCCGTGCAATTCCGTGATAAAGCAATGTTAGAGGTGCTATATGCAACAGGATTACGTGTGTCTGAGTTAGTAGGATTAACAATGGAGGCGATCAACTTACAACAAGGTGTTATTCGAGTGACCGGTAAAGGTAATAAAACTCGATTGGTACCACTAGGTGAAGAGTCAATTCACTGGTTAGAGCGTTATATTGAAGAAATGCGGTCGACGTTATTATCTGGTCAAAGTAGCGATGTGTTGTTTCCCAGTCGAAGAGGAGCTCAAATGGTCAGGCAAACCTTTTGGCATCGTATTAAATATTATGCACAGCTCTCCGGTATTAATAAGGAAGCATTATCTCCTCATGTTTTACGTCATGCTTTTGCAACGCATTTATTGAATTATGGTGCAGACTTACGGGTTGTACAAATGCTATTAGGACACAGTGATTTGTCCACCACTCAAATCTATACCCACATCGCAAAAGATAGATTAAAAGCATTGCATAGTGAGCATCATCCTAGAGCTTAAGCAATATTCTCACTATAAAATCATAGCCTTGTCATAAAGCCGCCAATAAAAGTGATGTATCACAGAGTCCTCTTTTATTCCTTGAAAAGGGATAACGGATTTGTGTCTTTTGCATTCACTTTATGATTGAATAGAGGCATAATCAAATGTTATTACTTTTATTTCTAGGAATTTTTTATGTCCATATTAAGTGTAAAAAAACAGTTCGCTGCCGTTATCGTGGGCATGTTAATGACTTCTAGTAGCTTTGCTGCTGTTTCAGAGGAAGTTAATGCATTATTAAATCAAAAGTTACAGGCTTTAAGAGTGAATGTGCAAGCTATCAACGAGTCTCCTGTAAAAGGCTTATATGAAGTGGTTAGTGATGGTGCCATTTATTATGTCAGTGAGGATGGAAAGTTTCTTATTAATGGCAGTATTTACGACATTGATAACGGAATGCAAAACTTAACAAGTAACAAAGTAGAAGAGTTACGCCGTGCGAATACTGAAAAATACTTTGTAAAAATTAAAGAGTTTGAAAAAGACATGATTGTTTATAAAGCGGATAATGAGAAATACGTTATTACTGCTTTTACTGATACAAGTTGTGCTTATTGTCAAAAATTGCATTCAGAAATGGCAGATTATAATAAAGCGGGGATCACTATTCGTTACCTTGCTTTTCCTCGTGGTGGAAAAAACTCCAGTGCTTACAACAAAATGGTGTCGGTATGGTGTTCAGACGATCCTAATGCAGCCATGGATCAAGCAAAGAAACGCCGTTCAATCAAATCAGTGTCTTGTGAAAACAATGTAATAGACCAATATAATCTAGGTGTTGCTTTAGGTATTACTGGGACGCCAACATTATTCTTAGAAGATGGCACAGCAATGCCTGGTTATTTACCTGCAGATCGTTTACTTCAGGTATTACAACAAAAAAACTAGACTAAGGCTTCTGCTATTGGTCTATTCATAATAAACTGCATTGATATTTCCTTATCGTGCAGTTTTTTTATGTCCTCAGAAACAACAAAAACACAAATACAGCAACGACCTGAGGTCGATGCCAGCTTATTATCACTATCTTGTTCTCCTTTATTAACGAAACTCTACGCTAGTCGTGGTATTACTGCTGCGAGCGAATTAGATAACAGTACTAAAACGTTAATTCATGCTAATCAATTAAAAGGCATTAGTGACGCTTGTGAATTGTTATATCAAGCTTACCTTAATAGTAAAAAGATAATGATCATCGGTGATTTTGACGCCGATGGTGCAACCAGTACAGCATTGAGTGTGCTATCACTTAAAGCATTGGGCTTTCAAAATGTTGACTATCTGGTACCAAATAGATTTGACTATGGTTACGGATTAAGTCCTGAGGTTGTTGACTTAGCAGCACAACAAGGTGCTGAATTATTAATGACTGTGGATAATGGTATTTCAAGTTTGAGTGGCGTCGCTCATGCTAAAAGTATCGGGATCCAAGTTTTAGTCACGGATCATCACTTACCGGGAGAGGGGATTCCCGATGCTGATGCGATTGTAAATCCTAATCAAGTTGGTTGTTCTTTTCCTAGTAAGCATCTTGCCGGAGTCGGTGTCGCATTCTATGTCATGCTAGCGTTGCGCTCGTTAATGCAAGAAAAGGGCTGTTTTACACATTTTCCTGCGCCAAACTTAGCCAACTTTTTAGATATAGTGGCGCTAGGTACCGTCGCTGATGTGGTTAAACTTGATGAAAATAACCGAACTTTAGTTCATCAAGGGTTAGCACGTATTAGAGCGGGCGTGTGTCGCCCTGGTATTAGTGCTTTGATTCAAGTGGCTAAACGAAACCAACAACAGCTAGTTGCGACAGACTTAGGATTTTCATTGGGCCCTCGTTTAAATGCAGCGGGGCGTTTGGATGAAATGAGTCACGGTGTAGAGTTATTGTTGTGTGATGATTATATGCGTGCAAATACGTTAGCCAGTGAGCTCGATGCACTGAATTTATCTCGCCGAGAAATAGAACAAAGCATGCAGCAAGAAGCCATGTTGAGCTTACAAAAACTCTCAATCGATCAAGATAATTTACCCTTAGCCTTGTGCTTATTTGAGCCTGATTGGCATCAAGGTGTGATTGGGCTCGTTGCATCACGTATCAAAGAAAAGTATTACCGTCCTACTTTTGCTTTTGCGCGTGCGAATGATGGTGAAATCAAAGGTTCTGCTCGTTCTATCCCGGGAGTTCATATTCGCGATATGTTGGATTTGGTGGATAAAAAAATTCCCGGTGTGATTTTAAAGTTTGGTGGTCATGCCATGGCGGCTGGGCTCAGTTTATTAGAAAAAGATTTTCATTTATTTAATGATACCTTGAATGCCATTTTGAAGTCCGAAGTTGAACCTCATTTATTACAAAATGTGATTTTGTCAGATGGTGAATTAGAGCCAAGTCAATTTGATCTAAGTATTGCCCAAGAGCTACGCGATGCAGGTCCTTGGGGACAAGGCTTTCCTGCGCCAATCTTTGATGGTGTTTTTGAGTTAAAGCAACAACGAATCGTCGGGTTAAAACACTTGAAAATGGTACTGCAACAAGGAGATAAACTCATTGATGCTATTGCTTTTAATATCGATCCAGAAGCATGGCCTAACCTTTCAGTGAAACAGGTTTCCTGTGTTTACAGCTTAGATATTAATGAATTTCGTGGGCAAAGAAGTGTACAATTATTGGTGCAGTTGTTGGAGCCTAAAATGTAAAAAAGGGTTGGTAAGTATATGCTTACCAACTTTTTGTGTTATACCGCTCCTGGAAAGTCTAGCTGACGCCAAGCTTCATAAACAAACACTGACACTGCATTAGATAAGTTCATTGAACGACTATCTTCGCGCATTGGGATACGTAATTTCTGCGTTAGTGGTAATGCATCTAATATGGATGCTGGTAAACCACGAGTTTCTGGACCAAACAATAAAACATCACCTTCTTGAAAGTTTGCATTGTGATGGTAAGTAGTGGTTTTAGTGGTACAAGCAAGTAAACGCTTTCCTTCAATCGCTTTTAAGAAACTATCAAAATCTTTATGTTGGTGAACATGTGTCATCTCATGATAATCAAGCCCTGCTCGTCTTACTTTCTTTTCATCTAAATCAAATCCAAGTGGCTCTATTAAATGTAAAACGCAACCTGTGTTCGCACATAGGCGAATGATATTGCCCGTATTAGGCGGAATTTCTGGTTCGTATAATGCAACTTCAATCATGTTTGAACTCTATTGTTAATGGTGAATGGTTTAATGCTAAGTATGGTAGCGATATTTTAAGCTTATTGATATGCGGTGATGCTTAAAAACGATATTTTTTGATCAGGTGATGAAAGTGAATAAACAGGTTATAATGGCGAATTAAATCTTCTGGGTTATTTGATTTATGGATATTTTACAGTGAATGAATCGACGCAAGCAGAGCAATACGGACATTTAGTTAAACGTGCTGGTCAGGCTGCTATTATTGCAGCCTCTTTATTAATTATGGTTAAGCTTATTGCGTGGATAATGACTGGCTCCTCAAGTATCCTTGCTGCTTTAACTGATTCTTTAGTGGATGTTTGTGCTTCCATCATTAATTTATTTGCTATCAAAGTTGCGATACAACCTGCGGATAAAGAGCACCGTTTTGGTCACGGTAAAGCTGAAAGCTTAGCCGGTTTAGCGCAGGCTGCCTTTATTTCAGGCTCAGCTGTATTTCTTATGTTTAATGGTATTTCTGCTTTAATAAATGGGAATACTATTACAGCTAGTAATGTCGGTATTGGCGTAATGTTGTTCTCGGTACTTATCACTATTTTGTTAGTGTTATTTCAAGCCTATGTCGTTAAGAAAACAAATAGCGTCGCGATTAAAGCGGATTCATTGCATTATCGTACTGATATTGTGATGAATGCTGCTGTATTATTCGCTATTATGTTGGCCGGTTATGGCTGGGGCTGGGCTGATGGGGCCTTTGCCATTGCAATTAGTTTATATATTTTGCATGGTGCATGGGAAATAGGTAAACAATCTGTTGATGCGTTAATGGATAAAAAATTGCCGAAAGAAGATGAAGATCTTGTGCTTAAGCTTGCTTATGATATTGATGGTGTCCATGGTGTGCATGGTCTAAGAACCCGTTCGTCGGGTTATGTTAAGTTTATTCAGCTACATTTAGAGCTAGATGACGATCAAACCTTGCTTGCGGCACATGATAAAGCAGATGAACTTGAATTCGCTTTATTAAAAGCTTTCCCTGAGTCTGATATTTTGATCCATCTTGATCCTATCTCAGTCGTACCAGAAGAAAATCGTAATAATAAAATAAATTTAGAGACAACATAAGTTTGTCAGTAAGGGTTAGTACATGGAAGTGATGGCAAAAAAATTGTGGGATAAAATACGAGAAGAGGCGTGGACAAGCTCTGCCAATGAACCTATTTTAGCAAGCTTTTTTTATTCAACGATTTTAAACCATAAAGACTTAGCTTCAGCGTTAAGTTACCAACTCGCTAACCGTTTAGATAGCAGCACTATGCCAGCTATTCTTGTTCGTGAAGTGATTGACGATGCTTTTTCAAGTGATCCAACACTGTTAGAGAGCGCAATGGCTGATATTATTGCCGTCCAAGAGCGTGACCCTGCGGTTGAAGAATATTCAATTCCTCTTTTATATTTAAAAGGCTTTCATGCTATTCAAATACATCGTGTTGCACATTGGTTATGGCAACAGGAGCGTGTGGCATTAGCTTTATATTTGCAAAACCGTAGCTCGGTTATTTTTGGTGTTGATGTACATCCAGCTGCTACTATCGGTAAAGGTATTATGTTTGACCATGCGACTGGTGTTGTTATCGGTGAAACGGCTGTGATTGAGGATAATGTTTCGTTATTACAGGGCGTGACATTAGGGGGTACGGGTAAAGAATGTGGTGATCGTCATCCTAAGATTCGCCAAGGTGTTATGATTGGTGCGGGTGCAAAAGTATTAGGTAATATAGAAATTGGTGTTGGTGCTAAAATCGGTGCAGGTAGTGTTGTGCTAGAGGCTGTGCCTGCGCATACAACCGTAGCAGGCGTACCTGCTAAGATTGTTGGAAGACCATCATGCGATATGCCATCGATGTCTATGGAGCAAAACCTATAAAGGTTTTGCTTTAATCTTCTGAGTCAACATAAGCAAAGCGTGCTTGACTCTTTCCTTCTATTTCAACTTCTTCCAAAAACATAGTTAGTGGCCTTACCCATAAAGCACCTTCACCATATAAAGGGCGGTAAACAACCATTTTTTCTTCTGTTTCACTATGCGTTGCGATATCTTCCACCTGATAAAAATTACCTTTATAGTGCTTATATTTACCTATTTTTAGTTCTTTTGACATTTTGCTCCTTAAAAAATAAAAATTATTATTGTGCTTGTTATTCATGTTTAGATTAACATGGTGGCAGTTTAAAGGCGATTTAACTCTTTTTTCTTAAAAACTAAAAACAAAGGTTGAATAAGCGCTCTAGAATGCTTATTCTCGTGCCATTCCAGTTAACTATGTGTATTTTGTATTAAGGGCATTTAAATGACATTCGAGCTATTAGAGAAATTAGAAAATAAAATCAACCAAGCTGTAGAGACAATTGCATTATTGCAAATGGAAGTAGAAGAGCTTAAAGAAGACAAAGTTAACTTATCAAATAAAACCGAGCAGTTACAATCTGAGAATATTCGTCTGAATACAGAGCACAAACAATGGCAAGAACGTTTGAGTGCATTATTAGGTAAGATCGAAGAAACTGAAGAAAATATCGATTAAAATTATTGTAAACAATACTGCATTAAAAAAGCCCAATTAAATTGGGCTTTTTGCTATCTGGTGTTTGCTTAACGTAATGACGATAATGAGAGCGTTTTATTAAAATACATCTTCTTCGTCAGCATCTTCATCATCAAGCACCAATGGCTCGGGAGAGATAATAATACCTGTGCTATCAGCATATAAGAAATCTTCAGGTAAAAATGTCACGCCAGCAAAGTTAACGGGAACATCGGTTTCACCAATATCGTTATCATCAGCACCTACAGGCATTGCTGTAATTGCTTGAATGCCAATATCTAATTCTTCAAGTGTGTCTATTTCACGAACACAGCCATTAACGACAATACCTTCCCAGTCGTTTTCAACAGCTAGTTCTGCGATATGCGCATTGATTAAAGCTCGGCGTAATGAACCACCGCCATCAATCAGTAATACTTTACCTGCACCATTTTCTTCTAGTGCTTTATAAATTAAACCAACAGATTCAAAACACTTAACTGTAACGACTTCACCCGCAAAGGAGGTGCGACCGCCAAAGTTAGTTAGTAATGGTTCTGCTACGTCAATTGTATCTGCGTAGATATCACATAGGACAGAAGTATTGTATTGCATGTTCATGCTCACTTTTTATGATGAAGTTAAATTCAGTATAAACTTAACAGATGCTATTTCAATCTTATTCTCTGGAAATTTTTTGAAAATTAGACTAAGAATTTTATTAATCTAATTCATCAAAGGTACTGCGCTCAAAAGATTTTTCACAGTAATGACATTTCAATTTTAAGCTATTTTTTTGGTGTACATAAAAGCGTGTATTAACGGGTTCATTATGGCTAATACAATTGCTATTCGGGCATACCAATACGCCGATAAATGAACTCGGTAATTGTACTTGGAATTTATTAACTACTTTAAAGTCTTTAATTTGATTAATGGTTGCATTAGGTGCAAATAATGCCAATTGATTCGCTTGCTGATCATTAAAAAAAGTATTTTCAATCTTGATCAAGTCTTTACCTTCACCATTATGCGTAGCTAGGTTGAGACCTATGGTGATTTTCTCTTTAGTTTGAGTGAATTTAAAAAACTTTAAAATTTTCACTCCCTGTTGAGCTGGAATATGGTCAATTACTGAACCGTGTTCAATGGCTTCTACTTGTAATTTCTTTTGCATCATAAAACCTTAAGCGTTTGCTTGAAAATGATTGGTTAATAATAAAGCGAGTAATGCTTGGCGAGCAAAGACACCATTTTGTGCCTGTTGGAAATAATACGCATAAGGCGTGTCATCTACATCGATATCTATTTCATCAATACGTGGCAGTGGGTGTAAAACTTTAAGATTCACTTTAGCATTACTGAGCATCCCAGCATTAAGTAGGAAAGCAGATTTCATGTGCTGATATTCAGTTTCATCAAAACGTTCCTTTTGAACACGAGTCATGTACAAAATATCTAAATCATCAACCACTTCTTCAATACTGTTATGCAATGAGAAGTTAATACCACGTTCATTCAATTCTTCTGTAATGTAATCTGGCATTGCCAAAGCTTCTGGCGAAATAAAATAAAAGTTACAGTTAAACAGTGATAATGCTTGTGCCAGCGAATGCACAGTACGACCATATTTTAAATCACCTACAAAGGCGATATTTAAGTTATCTAATCTTGATTGCGTTTCATAAATGGTAAACAAATCTAATAAAGTTTGAGTAGGGTGCTGGTTGGAGCCATCTCCGCCATTGATAACAGGGATTGAAGTAAATTCTGAGGCTAATCGTGCAGCGCCTTCCTGTGGGTGACGCATAAAAAATGCATCGGCATAAGAAGAAATAACCTTGACCGAGTCGGCTAATGTTTCGCCTTTTTGTGCTAATGAAGTGTTGCCGCCACTATCAAAACCAATCACGCTGCCACCTAAACGCTGTACCGCTGTTTCAAAGGATAAACGAGTACGCGTAGAAGCTTCAAAAAAACAACTTGCAACTACCTTGTTTTTTAACAATTCAGGTTGTGGTGTTTTCTTTAAAGATTGGGCTGTTTGTAAGATTAATTCTAGGTCTGAACGGGATAAATCAGGAATGGAAATAATATTTTTTTGGTATAGCGGATTGTTCATTTTATTACACTCATGTTATCAAACAAAGTTGTCGGGATAAGTGAAGCTGATAATAAATAAAATTATATCACTATCAATTCCATTTGTTGCTATTTATCCTTATTTAAACGCTAAATATTAACAACATGGATTGGGTTTATTGATAATAAAGGTTATTCTAAAAATAGATTTCTTTGTGAGTGAGTAACGATGCTAAAAGTGTGTGGTTTGTTAGTAATAAGTTTCCTTTGTTCAAATGCTGTTGCTAAACAGTGGGAAGAATTACAGCCCTTATTACCTAAAGGAACACAGGTTTCTTACTTAGTGGTTGATGCGAAACAAAAAGATCTTATTGCAAATTATCAAGAAGAAACCTTAAGAACTCCTGCCAGTGTGCAAAAGCTGTTGACCGCCACGGCCGCTAAGCTTTATTTAGGTAAAAACTATCGTTACCAAACCACCATCGAAGGCAATAGAAGGTTTATTAAAAAAGGGGGCTTCTCAGGTGATTTAAGTTTCTACTTTACTGGCGACCCGACCTTTACCCGAAAAAATATTAGAGAAATGCTGCAAAGTTTAAAGCATTTAGGTATTAGAAAGATACAAGGGAATGTGCTGCTAAATAATAGCCATTTTAATGGCTACCAATGGAGTGATGGACAAGCTTGGAATGATTTAGGTGTCTGTTATACCGCTCCTTCGAACGCTATTGTGGTTAATCGAAATTGTGTATTAGGAAATTTAAGCTTAGCGAATAAAGATGATAAGCAAGCGACTCTATTTATTCCACAATATGAACCTGTCGATATTACCAGCCAAGTCGCCGTGGTATCAAAAGAGCAAAAAGAGAAGCAGTTTTGCGCTTTAGAAGTAACTCGAAATAGTCATAATACTTACCATCTTTTAGGTTGTATGTTGCCTCGTAAACGACCGCTGCCACTGGCTTTTGCGGTGAATGATCCTGAAACCTATGCACAACAAATTGTTGCTGATGAATTAAAAAACTTAGGCATTAAGCTAACTGGTAAAGTGCTTGTTGATAATAAGGTAAGAGGGAAGTCTTACCAATCGGTTTTAGTGTCACATCAATCACCAGAGTTAGATGAATTATTAAATGTGATGATGAAAGAGTCTGATAACTTGATTGCTGATAGTTTATTTAAAACCATGGGCGGGCGCTATTTCAAGCAGCAAGGTAACTTTAGAAATGGAACTAAAGCAGTTAAAGCTATTTTAAAAGCAAAAGGCTTGGATCTTGAAAATGCTTATATTGCTGACGGCTCTGGCTTATCTCGTCACAACTTGATGAGTGCAGAGTTATTTATGTCTGTGATGCAGTTTGTTTACGCGCATGATAAGCAATTAAGACTATTGGACACATTCTCCATCTCTGGTGTGGATGGTACCTTGAAGTACCATAAAGGGGTCAATGCGAAAAAACTCAAAGGCAAAGTGATTGCTAAAACGGGGTCATTAAAAGGGGTGGCTAACTTGGTCGGAGTGGTTAAAAGTCGTTACGGTGATAAGTTATTTGTATTAATGATCAATGGATACAATAAACAAAATAGTTCGATTGACGCAGATATTCCTAGAGATCCTGAAGCCTCATTGTATTTATTTGAAAAAGCGTTTTTTAATAAAATATATAATTTCAAATCGAAAGGTTAATGGATTTAAACCTTATTTGATTAAGAACCAATGAGCTGGTTTGCCACTGGAGAACAAAGTCACTTCTGAAGAGTTTTCAATCTTTTTTATATCCACTGCATCGCGAATATGTAATGGATAGCTAAGGCCATCAAAATCAAGTAAAAAGCAGCTGTTATCACTTTCAACCATTAAACTTTGCCATGAAAAGTGTCGGTTTTCGCTAACGATAATAGGTGCTTGAATGCGTGATACTCGGCTTGAAAAATTCAATCCATCATCGGTTGCTTCAAAAATGATCATTTCACATTGATCACCTGCACACCAATCTAAAAGAGCAATCGCATCATCGCGCCCATCACCGTTTAAATCAAAGCGAACAGAATTAAATTGAGTTTCTTTAGGATCAGTTCTATGAATTTTAAAGTATTTTTTAAGTGCTGCTTTAACTTCTAAATCAATGCTTTGTTCTGGGTTAATAAGTTCAGCTGTGAATTGACGTTTGATTTGAATATTGTGTTGATCATCCAAGTCGGTTTGTTGAGCGTCTTGTTTCTTGAATACCAATGCCTGATCAAATTCAGTAACAGCATTATCTTGATTGACTTGGTGAGTCACTAACTTGTCGCCATCACGAGTTAATATCAGCTCTTCTTGTATCATTTTAGTGTTTTCATTGGTTAACATAAGTACAACGGTTTCTTCTGTGTTACTTTTCCAAAAACCTGTCTTTTCGCTTAGCTGTCCATCCGTTGTTTGTTGGTATTTAAGAGTATGATCTTGCTTTAGCGTTAACTTAATAGCTTGCGATTGATTAACATATTCGCCTTTAAACAAAGCCACATTACTTAAATGTCCTGATTCACCACATCCATTAAATTCGCCATAAATACTATTAATTTGCGTACGGAATCCCCAGTATTCTTGATTGTCGAGCATGTAACAGTGCTCTGGTGTTATTTCAAGGAAGAGTTGCTCGCCTTTATCATTAACACCTTTTAAGTAATTGACGCTACTTGTACTAAGTTCAATCTTATCTAATTGATAGGACTCATTGCTCGCTTTGTTTGCAAAAAATAACGTTTGCTCATGAGCATTGATTCGCCAGTAAGGGTCATTGCCTTTTGCTTTGAAATCAAAGGTATCAATTGCTTTTGCACATTGCAGAGATATCTTTTTCGCAGCCATGTGATGCACTCTTTCAACATCAATCACAATAGGTGAATCTGAGTTGTAGTGATCTGGAAAGTTTACTTCCCCCGAAAACTCGATATAGACAGGATCTTCTTCATCTTGAGCATCGATGATGGTGTCATATATATCATAGAGCTCTTCATTATCAGAGATTTCATATTCAATCTCACTATCACAGGACTTGAAATAAGCTTGAGCACCATCGTAATTAAGCTGGCCTCTGAAACTTGCTTCAGAAACCTGTGAATAAGCTTTGTAGTTAACACCAAGAAAGGCAAGGTTTTCTTTTATTCTAGAGGTCGTTGAAGAGCATGCTGATAAGGCGAGTATAACTGGAGCAACCAATAATAAAGGATGTGAAAAACGCATAGCTAGCCTAATCAAGTAACAATATGAAAATATAAATAATAACTATTATAACAGGAGGAAAAATAACTTTCTTTAGTGATTTAGTTGTTAACTTCTTATTTTTTAGTAGAAGTTGGGGAATTTGAGTTAATGCAAGTATGCTATTTTTGTGGGTAACGCTTAAGTAAGTGATTGAGAGTGAGTCAAAAGTGACTAGTTTCATTGTTCAATAAAACCAGCCACCATTTATTAGCTTGCTATTTTAAGCTTGTTTATCGTCTTCAGCTTTCTTTTTACCCGCCCAATTAGGCTTACCTTTTGCTTTAATTGTTCTATGGCGCTGTTTGCCCATTTCGAGTTTTTTCTTTTGGCGTTTTTCTTTTTGAAGTCGTTTAACTTCTTCTTCGCGTGCTTTGCCTTTTTTGGTTAACGGCTTTTTAGTTTTACGTACACTCGCTTTTGCTTCTTTATTTTGAGGACGTAACCCTTTGATCACACGACGTTTTAATATTTGATCTGTATAACGTTCAACTTTAGAAAGAATATCAATATCATGTGCTTCAATAATTGAAATCGCAGTGCCTTTTTTACCACCACGAGCTGTACGGCCAATACGGTGTACATAAACATCTGCACTGCGTGGCATATCATAGTTAATAACATGGCTAATATCAGGAACATCGATACCACGCGCTGCCACATCGGTGGCGATTAATATATTAGTGGTGCCTTCTTTGAATTGACGAAGAGAAAGATTACGTTTCTCTTGATCCATTTCTCCACGTAAGTAATTACAGCGAATATTTAATTCTGCTAATTGAGCAACAAGTTGCGCAAGGCGGTCACGAGTCTTAACAAATACAATCATCTTATGTACTTGTTCATGCTCAGGCTCTTGTTGCAGAATAGCCGCTAGTAATTGCAGTTTGTGCTCAGGATTATCAGCTAAATGGATATACTGTAAAATCTTACCACTTTCTCTACGCGTCACTTCGGCAGTCAGTTGCACTGGGTTTTTTAATACGTCTCTTGCAAATTCGCGTAAGCCTTTACCTTCTAATGTTGCTGAAAATAGAGCCGTCATTTTGCGCCAACGAGCTTCACCTGCAATGCGATCCATTTCTGCGATGAATCCCATATCTAGCATTCTATCTGCTTCATCTAAGATCAAGCATTCAACTTCGCGGCAATCAAAGGCTTCAGCATCAATGTATTCCATTAAGCGGCCAGGTGTTGCGATAACAATATCAACGGAGCCCATAATAGTATCTTCTTGTGCTTCATAAGAGATACCACCAATAATATTACCAACAACTAATTTTGTGCCTTCAATAAGTTGTTCTGCGATTTCACTGATTTGTACTGCTAATTCACGGGTTGGCGTTAATACGAGAATACGTGCAGAGCCACCTTTGCGACGCGGGTAATCAATTAAGCGTTGCACTGCAGGTAACAAGAATGCCAATGTTTTGCCTGTTCCTGTCGGTGCACTTGCCATGATATCGCGTTCATCCATTGCTGGTGGGATCACCAAGCTTTGGATGCTGGTAGGGCGAGTGTGACCCATTTTAGCAACGGCGTTTAATAAGTGCTGATCAAGCTCAAGCGATTCAAATGACATCAATATTTCCAATACAATAAAACAAAAAGCATATTATAAAGCAAAGTTTACATTTAGGGAGTAATTGTCACAGATTTTGATGATTTAATTAAAGCGCTAGGCATGTGTTGTTAAAAACACACCTAGCATAGCGAAGTCAGTTTGTCGTTTGGGTATGAAAAGGGTTAATAGATGTCTTTGTATTGCTCATTGATTTCAATAATCTTTTGCTGGCATCGCTTGAATGCAGCAACCACTCTAGGGTCAAAATGTGAACCGGCTTGTTGCTCAATAAATGCAATGACTTCATGCATTGGCCATGCTTTTTTATAACAACGATCATGCGCGAGTGCATCAAATACATCTGCTAATGAAGCAATACGCCCGACCAAATCAATTTCTTCACCTTTTAGGCCATTAGGATAACCTGAACCATCCCATTTTTCATGATGCTGATAACTGATTAATGCGGCATATCTTAAAACGTCTTGATTAGAATGGCGTACTAAATCATAACCAATTTCTACATGTGACTTCATTATTTCCCATTGATCAGAATCTAATGCAGCAGGTTTATGTAATATGTCATCTGGAATGCCTATTTTGCCTAAATCGTGCAGTGGAGAAGCTGATTTTATTTTCTCTGCTTCTTTGACTGAATAACCTAATTCAAGTGCCAATACGCGGGTGATCTCAGCTACGCGACGAATATGATTACCTGTTTCTTTAGATTTATGCTCAATTGCTTCACCTAGCAGATAAACAATTTCACGTTGTCCTTCACTGACTTCGTGACGTAACTCTTCGTTATCAAAAGAGGTTTTTGCATTGGCTGCAAATAAATCGAGTAATGCAATATCTTGCTCATTAAGCGGTAAAAAACCTTCAAAGTAGAGGATGATTGAACTATCGGAGCTGCTTGATATGTTCATCACAAAGGCATTATCAGTATAAATATGTCGTTGTTCTTGAATGCATTGAGTAATTAATAGTGAAACTGCATCGGGTAACTTATCAATATCGTGTATATCGCTGAGGTGTGAAAATTTCTCGGTGGTTTCGAGTAAGTGAAAGATAGTCGGATTACAATAAATCCCTAAAGACGAAAGAGTATATTCTACGTTAGAAGTACATAATCTAACCAGTTGAGTGAGATAATTGATCGTAGCTTTAACGATTGATTCATAGGTTGGTGATTCAAATAAGGAGGATGAAGAAGCAACAACAATTTCTAACCCTTGCTTATTTTTTTTCAAAGACATAACACTTTGATAAGCACGTAATGCATTACACATTAAAGTGTCGAGTTTGATGCCACTTAATTCCGTTTTGTTTTTATAATCTGAAATATCATATTCACGGATGATTTTCCGTTCTGGTGCTTGCCCGGGCTGTCCGGTTCTTAAAATAAGTCGAGTTTCTTTATTATTTAACGTATCTCGGATTGTTTTAATCAATCCGAGACCAGCATTATCGGTTTCCATCACAACATCAACTAATGCAACGGCAATGTCATTATGTTCTTTAAATAACAATTCGGCTTCATAGGCAGAGTAAGCACTTAAAAAATGTAATGGAATATCATCCCATTCAAAACTAGATAGGACTAATTTTGTCACCGCATGCATTTCCTCATCATCATCAATAATAAGGACTTTCCAAGGAGATAAACGAGCATCAGTCGAATCATTAATGGGGATTATTTCATCATCAATGAGTAAAATGTCGTCGTCATTCATAAATATCTCTCAATAAATTGTTTTAAACATGGGAAAATAACATAGATACAAGATACAGTTGTTATTAAAACAGTAGGTTAATGTATGCTATTTTTAGCAAAAGTGTACAACTTTACCCGAGATTGTGATTGTATCCACATCTATAACAGCACTGTTTTAGTTTAGCCTATTTCCGGTAATAGGTATAAGTTCATTATGGTTCATATTAAGGAAATTAACGTGTTTGATATTATTTCACCTGTCGATAAAGTGACGTCTGCATTTATTAGCTCTATTCAAGATAAAATAGACATGAAAACAAAACCTCAAGGCAGTTTAGGTTTATTAGAAACGGTTGCCTTTAAAGTCGCATTATTACAGCAAAGCTTAATGCCAAAGTTTGTTAAACCCTGTGTGATTGTTTTTGCTGCTGACCATGGTGTCGCGGATCAAGGTGTGAGTTTATTTCCGCAAGTTGTGACCGAACAAATGGTGTTAA
This sequence comes from Psychromonas algicola, assembly GCF_004378355.1. GTDB lineage: Bacteria > Pseudomonadota > Gammaproteobacteria > Enterobacterales > Psychromonadaceae > Psychromonas. Next base: position 59,265 of record NZ_SNUB01000006.1, on the reverse strand, counting down.
ATTTTCTTAATAATGGTGCAGCTATTAACTGTTTTTCAAACCAACATAATATCGAATTGAAAATTGTAAACGCAGGTGTGAAAGCTAACTTTGATAACATTACCAATGCTAATTTTATTAACCTACCTATTGCTGCGGGGACACACAACTTTGTTGAGCAAGCTGCAATGAGTAAAGAGCAATGCATCGCCGCTATCAATAAAGGTGCTGAAGTCGTCAAAGCACAATTTGACCAAGGCTGTAACGTGATTGGATTTGGTGAAATGGGCATAGCTAATACCACCTCAGCGGCCGCGATCATGTCTGCTTTATTAGGATTAACTGGTCAAGAATCTGCAGGTAAAGGCTCTGGTGTTGATGATGCGACTGTTTTAATCAAGGCTAAAGCCATTGATACTGCGATTGCAAAATACAAACTAGACGCAAGTGATCCTTTAATTGTATTGCAAAGTGTTGGCGGTTTTGAAATCGCGATGATGGTGGGCGGCATGTTAAAAGCTGCAGAATTATCTATGTTAGTGTTAATTGACGGTTTTATTGCTTCGAGTGCGGCGTTAGTTGCTAGTGAAATGAATGAAAACTTTTTACATTACACGCAATTCTGTCATCAGTCTGAAGAGCAAGCACATAAACGATTATTGGCCAAAATGGAGGCTAAACCATTACTTTCAATTGGTATGCGTTTAGGAGAAGGATCTGGCGTGACCGTTGCTTACCCATTATTGGTTTCTGCGCTTACATTCTTAAATGAAATGGCTTCATTTGCTGATGCGGGTGTGTCTGATAGCCACTAAGTTAATAAATCCACCGTAATAAATAGAGAGTGAAGTAGATGTTAGCTAGTTTTAAAAAACAATGGACTTTATTGTGTTATGCATTATCGTTTTTTTCTCGCTTATCTGTTCCACGCTCTACTGATTTTAAAGCTTATCCCTTCCACTTAGGCAATGCTTATTTCCCAGTGGTGGGGGCATTTTCTGCGATCCTTGGTTTTTGTGTTTTTTATGTTGCGCAAAGCATGTTTGATAATACGATTAGTGTTATTTTGATGTTAGTTGCGAGCTTATTGTTTACTGGTGCATTACATGAAGATGGTTTTGCAGATAGCTGTGACGGTTTTGGCGGTGGTTATACTAAAAAACAATGTTTGGCGATCATGAAGGATAGCCAGATTGGCACTTATGGTGTGCTGGGCTTGATCTTGCTTTTTGCTCTGAAAATCAATCTGTTAATTACGCTTTCTTTACAATCTAATATTGTTTTCTTTGCGCTGTTATTAAGTGCTGCTATGTTGAGCCGTCTCAGTCTATTAGCTGTTATTCAATGTAGTTTATATGCAAGAGATGATGAAAGTAGCAAAGCGGCTAGTTCCTCTCATGCTTTACCTAAAAAGTATTTGTTGCTGGCTATTTTAATGGGTTTGAGCTCAATGTATTGGATGCCTGTATTGTGGAGTGTGCTGATACTTTGTTTGCTCACCATAAGTACATTATTATGTCGTGCTTATTTTAACAAGCAAATACAAGGTTACACTGGAGACTGTTTAGGCTTTTTGCAGCAACTAAATGAGTTATTAATCTTTTTGATTTTATTACCTTTATTTGAATCAAATCCTGCTATTTTTTCTTAATATAACGATATCCTTTTATGAGCCAGTCTGAAAGCAACACACTGATAACCCATCAAATTTATCTTGTTCGTCATGGGGAAGTTAATGTGCCTGTCGGTGTTTGTTATGGGCAATTAAATTGTGAAGTCTCTGCTGGATTTGAGGCTGAACAAGCTCGTCTTATTGACTATTTCACCAATACCTCTCAGCTAGAAAGCTTGGCTTACTCTTCGCCAATCATTATAAGTAGCCCGCTAAAACGTTGTGTTCAACTCGCACAAACTTTAAACCAAGCATTGGAATCTCAAGCAGATCCCACATTGCAGGCTCAACTACATTGCAATGACGCTTTTAAGGAGATTAACTTTGGAGATTGGGAAGGGCAGTCTTGGCAAAATATTGGACAAGATAAAATTGAAAGCTGGAATAATGACTTAATTGATTACACATTTCCGAATGGTGAAAGTGCACGTAGCTTTGATGCTCGAGTGATTAATGCATGGGATGAATTAAAGGCTCAATTAGCACGTGAAACAAGCTCAAAAACAATTATTATTATTACTCACGCAGGTGTTATTCGTTCTATTTTATCTCATTTTTTGCATATTCCATTACAACACAGTTTGTTGCTTAATATTGATAAACTAAGTATTTCTCATCTTAATCTCTATCCTCAATTTGAAACCTTATCACGTTGCATGTTTGTTAATAAAAAACTTTAATACTTAAAAAATACGATTATTTATCAATGAGCTAAATACTCTTATTTGTTATTTATGTAAAGCGGTTTTATATGAGTTTATGTGATGATTCTCCGCTTTTACTTGTTGTAAATCACGTTGTGTTCACTTTCTGTTTGTTAAAATTTCACTTAAATCTTCTCGTTTCAATATATTTATTATCTGAAGGAAAGTGTCATGTTCAATTCGTTGAAAATTTTTAATATCATTTCGGCCATCTTTATCGTTTTCTTTTCTCCCTCTTTGTTTGCTAATGGAACAGGGGATATTATTGACTTAACCTCACATGGTATCGGCTATGCTGCACTTTTATTTTTTGGCATTGCTTATTGTTTAGTTATGTTAGAAGACGTTACCCATTTACGTAAATCAAAACCTGTACTTATTGCTGCGGGTATTATTTGGGGAATGATTGGTTACTATTATTCTCAGCATGGTATGTCCCATGAATCGGAAGCTGCGTTCCGTCATAATTTATTAGAATATGCAGAGCTGTTTTTCTTTTTATTAGTTGCAATGACTTACATTAATTCCATGGAAGAACGCCAACTGTTTGATGCCTTACGTGCTTGGATGGTTAATAAAGGTTTTACCTTAAGACTGATTTTTTGGTTAACGGGGTTATTAGCTTTCTTTATCTCACCTGTTGCGGACAATCTAACAACAGCACTGTTGATGTGTGCCATTGTAATGAAAGTTGGGGGAGACAATAAAAAATTCATTACCTTAGCCTGTATTAATATTGTTGTTGCAGCCAATGCTGGTGGTGCGTTTAGTCCATTTGGTGACATTACAACCTTAATGGTTTGGCAAAAAGGTATGGTTCAATTTGGTACCTTCTTCGCACTATTTATTCCAGCCGCTGTTAACTTCTTAGTGCCTGCGATTATCATCAGTTTCTTTATTTCCAACGAAGCGGCGAAAGGTGATGGTGAAGTTGTGCATATGAAACGTGGTGCTCGTCGTATTGTTGCCTTGTTTCTAACAACTATCTTCTTTGCTGTTATGGGGCATTCTGTATTAGGAATGCCACCTGTTTTAGGCATGATGACAGGTTTAGGTTTATTGCAGTTCTTTGCTTTCTTTTTACGTAAAACTCAAAAAAGCTACTATCAAACTGCATTGGCTAAAACTGAAGGCGAGCAGCATCAAAGACTTTCACTATTAAGTAAAGAAACGCCTTTTGATATTTTCAATAAAGTTGCGAAAGCAGAATGGGATACCTTATTCTTCTTCTACGGCGTTGTCTTGTGTGTAGGTGGTTTGGGCTTTATGGGTTACCTAAGCATGGTTTCAGAAGCGATGTACACAAACTGGGATCCTACTTATGCTAATGTCACTGTCGGTGTGTTATCTGCGGTTGTTGATAATATCCCTGTTATGTTTGCTGTATTGAGTATGCATCCAGATATGAGCATTGGACAGTGGTTATTAGTGACATTGACTGCCGGTGTTGGTGGTAGTTTGTTCTCTATTGGTAGTGCTGCGGGTGTGGCTTTAATGGGGCAAGCCCGTGGTATTTATACCTTCGGTGCTCACCTAAAATGGACGCCTGTGATTGCATTAGGTTACATTGCGAGCATCTTTGCACATCTTTGGATTAACGCCTCTTACTTCTAGGGAATCGCGTTCTTTTTTCATTCATTCTGAGCGACTTAATATGATTAAGTCGCTCTTTTTTTATCTGATGCTTAATCATTCTTCTTTTAAAAAGATTGTTTTCTGATTTTGTTTGTAAAAACAATTAAATAAGTCGTTTTTATAAAATCAGCTTAATTTTTATTTACGCTTTCTGTTCTTTTTTTGTACAAATTAACTATGATTATAATTCATCAATAATAAGGTTGCTTTGGAGCTATTTCGATCTTGGGATATTCATTATACCAATCACGATAAATAGTTTATTTATTTTCCTGGCTAACACAGCTCACTTTTTTGTTATAAATTGCGTAAAGATAACAGCCATTTACGTTAATTTATGCGTCGAGTGGAACTGTTTTTCAGCGTGAAATTCAGATGACATATTTAATGTGATCGGTAATGTTTTTATGCTTCATTTAACCTTTAATTCAAAAAGTTTACGTGTGACGATTTGAAATTGCTTAGCATTAATTAAGCAAAAGAAGGATTAAGTAGGATGAAAAAGACAGTAGCGGGTTTTAGTCTCATTGAGTTATTAATTGTTATTGCAATCATCGCTATTCTTGCAACGGCGGCTTTTCCACAATATAAAAACTACACCAATAAAGCACAAGTTATGGCCGATTTGTCGGGCATTGATCCTTATAAACTCGGTGTTGCAGTTTGTTATAACCTACTCGGCACCTTCGCTGGTTGTGATGCAGGGACGAATGATATTCCAGATGTAGCTGGGCATGTAGAAAGTGTTATCAATGGTGCTATTAAAGTTAATGTTATTTACGCTAACGAAGATAAAATCATTCAATACCAAGGTGACGCTGATAGTGGAATGATTACTTGGAAAATTACCAGTGATATTGATAGCTGTAATAGCATCCTAAAAGGATGTAATGAACTCGCAACCGAGTAATTGATTATGCCATTACCCATTAACGGTCTTATCGCTAACCTTACCGCTGCAAACTTGCTGCCTGTTGCTAACTTACAGGTGATTCTTGCATCAGCATTATCTGAAAATAAAACCTTAGTGCACTACCTTGTTGAAAATAATCTTATTGATAGTTTGGCATTAGCCAAATTCTGCGCAAAAGAATACGACATACCTTTGGTGGAGTTTGAACATCTTATGTTAGATGAAATTCCTGAAGAATTTATCGACCATAAATTGATAGAAAAACATCATGCTTTACCTATTTATTCAAAACAAAAAACACTTTATATCGCAATGTCCGACCCTACTAACTTAACTGCTTTAGATGAGTTTAGTTTCAGTTTAGGCATGCACACAGAAGTTTTGTTAGTGGAAGAGGCGAAGCTTAATAAAGCCATTGAAAATAAACTTAATGATGGCATTGGTGTATTAAACGATGTGGGGGATATCGATGATATAGAAATTGATGATTCACAATCGCGATTAGATGAAATGCAAGTGGTTGATGATGATGCGCCTATTGTTAAATATATTAACGGGATATTGATTGATGCTGTGAAGAAAGGCGCTTCAGATCTTCACTTTGAACCCTATGAAAGTAAATATCGCATTCGCTTTCGTGTCGATGGGATTCTTTATGAAGTCGCTTCTCCTCCTGTCAATTTAGCGAATCGCTTTTCTGCTCGGCTAAAGGTCATGTCTAAATTAGATATTGCCGAACGGCGCTTGCCTCAAGATGGGCGAATTAAATTAAAAATATCCAATAAACGCAATGTCGATCTTCGTGTAAGTACCTTGCCTACTATGTGGGGCGAAAAAATAGTGATGCGGATTTTGGATTCCTCTGCAGCCAATCTAGACATTGATGCGCTGGGTTATAGTGAAGAGCAAAAGAGTAAATATCTAAGCGCATTAGCCAAGCCGCAAGGGCTTATTTTAATCACAGGGCCGACAGGAAGTGGTAAGACGGTTTCTTTATATACAGGGTTAAATATTCTCAACACCGTTGAACGGAATATATCAACGGCTGAAGATCCTGTGGAAATCAACTTAACTGGCATTAATCAGGTACAAATCAATAACAAGGTTGGGCTTACTTTTGCATCTGCATTGCGTTCTTTTTTACGTCAGGATCCCGATGTCGTTATGGTCGGAGAAATTCGTGATTTAGAAACCGCTGAAATAGCCATAAAAGCCGCACAAACAGGTCACTTAGTTTTATCGACATTACATACCAATTCCGCAGCCGATACCGTCACAAGGCTATTAAATATGGGCGTACCTGCTTTTAATGTTGCTTCGTCAGTTTCACTGATTATTGCACAACGTTTACCTCGTCGTTTATGCGTAGAATGTAAAGCGCCATTGAAAATCAGTGACCATGAATTACTTGAAATTGGTTTTACTGAACAACAGTTAACTCAGAAGCATCGCCTCTATAAACCTGTGGGTTGTGATAAATGCACTGATGGTTATAAAGGTCGTATTGGGGTTTATGAAATGATGGCAATGTCAGAAGCATTAGAAAGTGTCATTTTAAATACGGGTAATGCCATGCAACTTTATAATACGGCGCAAAAAGAAGGTATGTTGTCATTACGTCAATCCGCAATTAAACAGGCCTTAGCAGGTGTGATTAGCTTGAATGAAGTCACACGAGTGACTTAGCGATTATCGTTTTCTTATATTGTTAAAATCTGAATTTAAGGGGGTTTTTATGGAAATAAAAACCGAAGCTCCTACGCTGCAACTTTTTTATTGGAAGGGAATTAGTCGCAAAGGATTAACGCTTTCTGGTGAATTACAGGCAAGCAGTATTACTGAAGCAAAAAGTGAATTAAGAAAACAAAGTATTAATGTTACGCGTATTAAAAAGAAACCCAAGTCTCTATTTTCATTTAACCAAGCAATTACAACCATGGATATTGCAATCTTTTCTAGGCAAGTTGCGACCATGTTAAACGCAAGTGTTCCACTAGTACAGAGCCTGGACTTAATTGCTAAAGGTAGTGAAAAACCGTTATTAAGACAACTCATTACAGCCATTAGTCATGATGTTTCAACTGGTATTGCTTTGTCTCAAGTATTAGCAAGCTACCCTAAGTATTTTGATAATTTATATTGTGATCTAGTGGAAGTAGGGGAACAATCCGGTACTTTGGATATCATCTATGATCGCATCGCAACCTACCAAGAAAAATCCCAAGTTTTAAAATCTAAAATCAAAAAAGCCATGTTATATCCTGCTGCTATTTTATTTGTCGCGGGAGGCGTTACTCTGTTATTGCTTCTCTTTGTTATTCCTCAGTTTAAAGATATTTATCAAAGCTTTGGGGCAGAATTACCCAGCTTCACACTATTTGTATTAAGTGTTTCGGAGTTCGTAAAAAATAATTGCTTATTGATTTTTGTGAGTTGTTTAGCACTAGTTTTGCTGTTTAAAAGGGCGCATAGAAAGAGTCAAAAAGTAAAAAATTATACCGATAAATGTATGTTAACTATTCCCGTGATTAATTCACTCTTACATAAAGCGGCGATTGCCCGTTTTGCTAGAACTTTAGCGACCACTTTTACTGCAGGTATTCCTTTAATCGATGCGTTAGTTTCCGCCGCCGATGCTTCGGGCAATTATGTCTATCGTTCTGCAATTAAAATGATGCGTGCTGAAGTGATGGAAGGTATGCAAATTCATCATGCCATGAATGCCACACACTTGTTTCCTAATATGGTGTCACAGATGGTGATGATCGGTGAAGAATCAGGTACGTTAGATAGTATGTTAAGTAAAGTTGCCGATATTTACGAAGGGCAAGTTGATAACACAGTTGATGGACTAACCAGTTTATTAGAGCCAATTATTATGGTGGTCTTGGGAATTGTTGTGGGGTCATTAATCATCGCGATGTATTTACCTATCTTTAAATTAGGGAGTGTCATTGGGTGATTCATGGCATTCAAACACTGCTTTAGCCATTCGATAGTTCATCAGCCATTTCTTGATTCCATGTAAAATCTAAACTGAATTTTCCAGAGGGGTATAAAGTAAACTTTGCTTTGTTCCATTTGCTATTACCACCTTCGCTCGTCATCTCATATAGCAAGTGAAAATCACGACTCAAATCCTGTCTGTTAGTAAACTCTCTGAACTTGAAAGAAGTAAATTCACTGACTTCATTGATATATCCTCCTTTAAAACCTATTGCGTCACTATCATCACGCTCCACTTCCAAATAAGACTCTTTCCATTTTTCTGGTAAATTATTAAACATATTTTTAGCAATATTTTGGTATATTTCTTCTATTGTCATGATGAGACCTTTCGTTGGTTGTTGATTTTAATAAGTTGAAATAGCCATCATTTTGCTATCAAGGAGTACTTTAATCATTTCAATTTTAATATTTTATCATCAACACTTTATCTTATATCGGAAAGATTATTATTAAGGAGGTGTGCTAACATTGTTGTTTTTATATCCATCTTTCCAATATATTAAGTTGAGTTATTCATTATGAGAAGTATTGCTTCTGCTTTTTTTCTGCTGTTTACATCGTTTCTTTATGCAAATGAGTTCTCTCTCCACGTTAGCAAAGTTTACGATGTTGACTTTGAAACCACTTACGAAGACTTTTCTATTATTGCCGTAGATGATAACCACCTATACCCAGGTCGATTAGGTGACTTTTATTACAACCGAAAAAATACTGAGTCCGATGAGCATTATAAAAAAGCAGCTTATTGGTACAAACTCTCTGCTAAAAATGACAATGTATCTGCCCAATATCGGTTAGGTTATCTTTATAACCATGGCAAAGGTGTGACACGAGATGATAAAGAGGCGGCCTATTGGTATCAAAGATCGGCTGAGTTAGATTATGCTTCTGCTCAAAATAATTTAGGCGTGATGTACGCGAGTGGCGAAGGCGTTGATAAAGATCATAAGCAAGCAGCTTATTGGTATCACAGGGCTGCATTACAAGGTGAAATTTATGCACAATACAATCTAGGCTCTAAATACGCTAATGGGGAAGGGGTCTCTAAAGATAGTAAACAAGCTTATCAATGGTTTAAAAAGTCTGCTGAACAAGGTGATTCATTAGCTCAATATTATTTGGCTGACAGTTACACTTACGCTAAAGGCGTTGCCAAAGACTTACAGAAAGCAAATTACTGGTACCGACAGTCGGCTGAGCAAGGCGATAAATTTGCACAATATTTATTAGCATTAAATTATCTTAATGGCGAAGGTGTCGAAAAAAATTATAGCAAAGCGATACACTGGTTTAGAAAAGCAGCAAGAAAAGAGCATGCAAGTGCACAATTAAATATTGGTGTGATGTATGCCAACGGGCAGGGGGTAACAAAAGATGGTGAGCTTGCCGTTTATTGGTATCAAAAAGCAGCGGCTTTAAATAGTTCAAGTGCACAATATAACCTTGCATACCGTTATCATAAAGGTCTAGGTGTTGAGCAGAATGATCTGTTATCGCTGTCTTGGTATCAAAAAGCTGCTGAAAACGGTCATGTCGATTCTCAATATCAGTTAGGGGTTATTTATGCGGTAGGTAGAGGTGTTAAAAAAGATCCCGAAAAAGCTATTTACTGGTATCAAAAAGCAGCGGATGCAGGTGACCAATACGCACAATATAACCTTGCAGTAAGGTATGAAGAAGGAAGTAGTGGCTTAGATAAAAGTGCTAAACAAGCTATTTACTGGTATCAAAAAGCGGCAGAACAAGGTCATCAATACTCTCAATATAATCTTGCTGTAAGCTATGACAATGGATCTCTCGGTTTATCTAAAGATCTTAAACAAGCATTTTATTGGTATCAAAAAGCAGCATTACAAGGGCATGATGGTGCTCAATACTCTACTGCTTGGATGTATCAAAATGGCGCAGGTACCACTAAAAATAAACCGTTGGCATTAGAGTGGTACCAAAAAGCAGCTGAGCAAGGTCACCTTTCTGCTCAAAATAATCTGGGTGTTATATATGAAACTGGAGACGGGGTCGAAAAAGATCAAAAGCAAGCATTCTACTGGTATCAAAAAGCGGCTGAAGCAGGACTTGCCGTTGCACAAAGCAATTTAGGGTTAATGTATAACGTTGGAAGAGGGGGGGAAAAGGATCCAAAGCAAGCCGTTATTTGGTTTCGTAAGGCAGTAAAACAAGATTATGCCAAAGCCATGAATTATTTAGGTGATGCATATAGTGAAGGTAACGGTGTTAACAAAGATAATGAGTTGGCAAGAGCTTGGTACGAAAAAGCGGCTAAGAAAGGCATGTCTCTCGCACAGTTTCATTTAGCATTAAATTATAATAACGATAGCCCCAAGGATGTCAAACAAGCCTTGTATTGGTATCAACAAGCAGCAGAACAAGGTCACACCTCAGCACAATTCAACTTAGCTTATCTGTATAGTGACAAAAAAAGCGTGTTTAGGGATTTTAAAAAAGCGGTGTATTGGTATCAAAAATCCGCTGCTCAAGGATTTGTTGGTGCACAGAATAACTTAGGTTATATGTATGCTAATGGTTTCGGTACAAAAAAAGATACTGAAAAAGCGATCTACTGGTACAAAGAAGCTGCTTTGCAGGGAAGCGCTGATGCTGAGAATAATTTAGGTGGTTTGTATGAAAAAGGCAAAGGCATTGCTAAAGACTATAAAAAAGCATTTGGCTGGTATCTAAAATCAGCAAAACAGGCGCACTCAGATGCGCAGTATTCATTAGGTTCACTCTATTTTTATGGCAGAGGCACTGCTCGCGATTACTTAAAATCTTATATGTGGATAAAGTTGTCGGGCGATAATAAACAAACACAAAAAGCTCTTTCGGTTATTGCGGCCAAAATGACAGAGCAAGAATTACAACAAGCAAAAGCAATGGCTACACAATGCCAATCTTCAAATTATACTGAATGTAATTAAAGCGAGATTAAGATGTTAGATGCTATTTATATAAAGCCCATTGAGACACATAGTGAGAGTGAAAAAATCACCTTCTCTATTTTTGAATTCAAAGCGCTACCAGCACAACAAATAGCACTATATCGTCATTCATTATTTTGTCCCGTTTGTTTGCAGCCGGCGTACTTTAGGCGAGCATCTATTGATGGGAAACAAGCGTGCTTTGGATCGCGTCATCATTTACCTGATTGCTCTGAATTAAACTCCCATTTAAGAAATACAGTTAATAAAACAGATGGCTTAAGTGAAGAGTATCAATTAACCGATGAATCACAGAAGTTGCTTGAGCAGAAGATCAAAGCAGAGCAACAAGAAATACAAAAGGCCGACAATCAAAATCATCAATTAATTGAAAAATCAGTGAAGGAAGACCAAGGTTTTGTTATCGACTTTTCAGCCAAGACAGTAACTCGTAAAGTGGCTAATGAGTCCTCTAAAACAAAAAATTATCGCTCATCAAATAACACTCCAATAACGCTTGAATCAAAACAATTAAGCAATGAAATTGAGAAAGAACAAGCTAGCTCAATCAAACAAAGCCTAGCAAAACTATTAACCAGTTTGTTAAGAGGTAGTTCGTTAGCCACTTCTGATGTGTGGGTGCATACCAGTGAAATGCACAAATGGCGAGCAAAGAACTTATTTGTGAAACTTGAAGATGCAGAAGTCTTAGATAATTTCGCACCAAGAATGTATTGGGGCAGTATTAGTTACGCCGATAAAGAGATGATGTGGTTAAACGTAGAGGGAGCTAAAAATGTAGCTATCCCACTTAAACTTTTCCAACAAAAATTAGTCGATAAATATGCATTAGAAAGCAGTAGTGACTTAAAAGGTGCGAACATTATTCTATTTGCTAAATGTTTAGCCAATAAAGACAAGTCCCGAAAATTCCTGCAATTATGGAGCAACGACCTTCAGTATTTGCATCTTGTTTTAAAAACGAACTGATTGTATTAAAAGAATTAAAAATATTCACTTTCATTTTTCTGTCATATTCACCATGTATTCTCGATATCATTTTATTAAATTAATAGGTGGGTTGAGTCTGCATGTGGGAAATATTTAAAACTTTCTTTATCTTAGGTTGCATTAGCTTCGGCGGTCCTGCAGCACATATCGGTTATTTTCGATCCACATTTGTTCAGCGATTAGCTTGGTTAAATGAAAAACAATATGCAGATATCGTTGCCTTAAGCCAATTTTTGCCCGGTCCTGGATCAAGCCAAGTCGGTTTTGCTGTTGGCTACCATCGTGCAGGTTTAGCGGGCGCATTGTTCGCTTTTTTAGGGTTTACCTTACCTTCTATTGCTTTAATGCTATTGCTGGTGGTCACTACCGCTCAATTAACGGACAACTCATTGTTTCTTTCTGTGATACACGGTCTTAAGTTACTCGCAGTTGTGGTGGTTTTTGATGCTGTGTTAGGTATGTACAAAAATTTCTGTAAAGATAATGTTCGTATTTTTTTGTGCCTATTAACTGCTTGCGTATTGCTTATTTGGCCGGGCATATTCAGCCAATTGTTAGTGCTGATTGGTGCCGCTACAATAGGCGTTTTACTGTTGAAAGAAAAACACAATGATGTTGTAGACAAACAAACATCTATCCTAAGCAAAGAACTCGTCAATTCAATTAATTATGTGCCTTTAACTGTCTTTTTATTGTTACTCTTTTCATTGCCTTTCCTAACGCATATCTCACCTATTGTTCAGACCTTTTCTGATTTCTTTCAAGCGGGTAGTTTAGTGTTTGGAGGAGGGCATGTTGTATTACCTCTGTTAGAAAATATTGTGTCTGGACAAATCGCGCCAGATCAGTTTTTAACTGGGTACGCAATTGCACAAGCAGTACCGGGCCCGATGTTTACCTTTGCCACTTATATTGGTTACTTTATTTTACCAAACACACCTATATTGGGAGCCTTGATCGCGACTGTCGCTGTGTTTTTACCGGGTTTTTTATTGTTACTGAGTTGTTTGAAAAATTGGAAGAAGCTATCCGCTTTGCCTAACTTAGCTGCTGCAATAAATGGTGTGAATGCTGCTGTGGTGGGATTATTAATTAGTGCCTTGTATCAGCCTGTATTCAGTAGTGCTGTATTTAATGGTGTTGATATGGCGACGGTATTAGTTGGCGTGTATTTGTTGAAATGTAAGCAATTACCGATTGTGGCGTTAGTCGCATTATTTGCATTAGCTGGTGGAGCATTTAGCCTGCTTTATTAAAGCAAACAAAAAAAGGGCCGAAGCCCTTTTTATAAGCAATGAATATAGAGCAGCTTATTGTTGCTCTAAAAGACCTTGGCTTTTTAGGTATTCTTCATAAGTACCATGGAAATCAACCACTTTATCTTCTTTGATTTCGATAATACGTGTTGCTAATGACGATACAAACTCACGGTCATGACTCACGAACAATAACGTACCTTCATAGTTCTCTAATGCTAAGTTTAATGATTCAATCGATTCCATATCCAAGTGATTGGTTGGCTCATCCATTAATAGAATATTAGGCTTAGTCATCATTAGCTTACCGAATAACATACGACCTTGTTCACCACCAGAGATGATCTTAACTGATTTAGTAATATCGTTTGCACCGAATAATAAACGCCCTAAGGTGCCGCGAACAGCTTGCTCGTCATCACCTTCTTGCATCCATTGTCCCATCCAATCCATTAAGTTTTGGTCTTTTTCAAAGTCAGATGAATGATCCTGTGCGTAGTAACCAAGTTGTGCGTTTTCAGACCATTTGTATTCACCTGAATCTAATTCAACTTGTCCCATCAACGTACGTAATAGCGTTGTTTTACCCACGCCATTTTGACCTATGATAGCAACACGCTCACCGACTTCAATCATCAAGTTCAAGTCTTTGAATAATGTGTTTTCAAAGCTTTTGGTCATTGAAACGGTTTCTAATGCGTTACGGAATAACTTCTTCTCTTGTTTAAAGATAATGTAAGGATTCACACGGCTTGATGCTTTAACTTCATCAAGTTGAATCTTATCCATTTGTTTCGCACGAGAGGTTGCTTGTTTTGCTTTAGATGCGTTTGCAGAGAAACGACTTACAAATTCTTGTAATTCAGATAACTGTGCTTTTTTCTTAGCATTTTCAGAGAGTAAACGTTCACGAGCTTGCGTTGCCGCCGTCATGTATTCGTCGTAGTTACCTGGGTATAAACGTAATTCACCGTAATCGATATCGGCCATATGCGTACAAACAGAGTTTAAGAAGTGACGGTCATGCGAGATGATAACCATAGTACATTGACGTGCATTTAATTCAGTTTCTAACCAACGGATAGTATCGATATCCAAGTTATTGGTTGGCTCATCAAGTAGCATGATGTCTGGGTTTGAGAATAAAACCTGTGCCAGTAAAACACGCAGTTTCCAACCCGGTGCCACTTCAGACATAGGACCGTAATGCTGTTCAAGTGGGATACCAACGCTTAATAGGATTTCTCCGGCGCGTGAATCGGCAGTGTAACCATCCATTTCAGCAAATTCAGTTTCTAAATCCGCCACTTTCATGCCGTCTTCTTCGCTCATTTCAGCTAAGCCGTAAATGCGGTTACGTTCGTTCATGACTTCCCACATTTCTTTGTGGCCCATCAATACCGTATCCATTACCGTATTTTCTTCAAAAGCGAACTGGTCTTGATGCAATTTTGCAATACGCTCATTAGGATCTTTAGTAACGTTACCTGCACTTGGCTCAAGGTCACCTGTTAAAATCTTCATGAAGGTTGATTTACCACAGCCATTCGCACCGATTAAACCGTAACGGTTTCCAGTACCAAATTTCACAGAGATATTTTCAAAAAGTGGTTTTGCACCAAACTGCATGGTGATGTTATTTGTACTTAACACGGCTTATTCCTAAAATTGTTTGAGTATTGCTTTTATACGTCTATTTAATGGTGCGTAGTATACCCGTTATCATTCAAGGTGCAAAATTCAGACGGATAAAAGCCAAGTTACTTACTATGATTGGTATAAGCATTTAAAATCTTAAAAATAGCAGTGAAGATGCTGAAATTCAGTGCTTCAGATTTGTATAAACGCAAAAGTGAGTTCATTAAATTTATTCGATCAACTAATCAAACTATCGCATGCATGATGCTGTTGCTTAGGGTAAGCTACGCGTCTAATGGCAAGTGCCGTACTTTAATGAGATTAACTATGAGTTTTGATTCCCTAGGTTTACCCGCATCGTTAGTAGAAGCTGTTAAAAAAGCTGGCTACGACACACCTTCCCCAATCCAAGAACAAGCGATTCCAGCAGTATTAGCTGGAAAAGATGTGATGGCCGCTGCGCAAACAGGCACAGGGAAGACAGCTGGGTTTACTTTGCCTCTTTTAGCACTGTTAGAAAAGGGTGAGCGAGCAAAACCAAATCAAGTACGCGCATTAATACTAACGCCAACACGCGAACTGGCAGCACAAGTGCAAGCAAGCGTAGAAAAATATGGCCAGAACATGCCATTACGCAGCATGGTTGTTTACGGTGGCGTTAAAATTAACCTACAAATGCAAAAATTACGCAGTGGTGTCGATATCTTAGTGGCAACACCGGGTCGTTTATTAGATCTTTACCAACAAAACGCAGTCCGTTTTCAGCAATTAGAAGTATTAGTCTTAGATGAAGCAGACCGTATGTTAGATATGGGCTTTATTCACGACATTAAAAAGATCTTAAAAGCCTTACCGCCTAAACGTCAAAACTTATTATTCTCAGCAACCTTTTCTAATGACATTCGCGCATTAGCAAAAGGCTTAGTGAATAATCCCGTTGAAGTGTCGGTAACACCACGCAACACAACGGTAGAGAAAATAGAGCAGTCACTATACGAAGTGGATAAAACCAAAAAAACAGCGCTATTAGGTGAATTGATCACTCAAAATGATTGGAAACAAGTGCTTGTCTTTGTAAAAACAAAACATGGTGCCAACCGCCTAGTTAAAAACCTAGAAGCGCGTGGTATTCGTAGTGCAGCGATTCATGGTAACAAGAGCCAAGGCGCACGTACTAAAGCATTAGCGCAATTTAAAGAAAGCCAAATTAAAGTATTAGTAGCAACCGATATCGCAGCACGTGGTATCGATATTGATCAACTACCTAACGTCGTTAACTTCGACTTACCGCATGTAAGTGAAGATTATGTACATCGTATCGGTCGTACAGGTCGAGCGGGTAATGAAGGTCAAGCGGTTTCATTAGTTTGCCAAGAAGAATTCAAGTTATTAAGAGATATCGAGCGTTTTATTAAGAAAGTGATCCCACGTAAAATCTTCGCAGGGTTTGAACCGGGTGAACCATTACAAGCTTCATCGTTAGGTAATGATAATGCGCCTAAGAAACCGAAGTCTCCAAAACCACAACACAGAGATGGTAATCGTTCTGGCGCAAGAACGGGGAGTGCGAAGAAACAACGCAGCCCAAGAAGTAATTTTGTAGGTGGTTAGTAGGTAGGATTTTTAGTTACGCAAAAATTTAGCGTGATCTAAGCCCTTGTTATTTTTCAGTAGAGGATTACTGGAATGATAATAGGGGCTTTTTTGTATGTGTTGTTTGAGTTTTTTAGTTTGGGCTCGTTCCCATTGTCTCTGTGGGAATGCATATTTCATTATCTTGATTGAGTTTTAGCTCGTCTGCGCTCGTCGGATCATGTTGATTGTTAGTTGCAGTAAATTCACCTTGGAGTGATGCTTTACGATTAAAAATCGAATGGGAGTGGTTCTTAGATATTCTTTTAAAATGTAGTTATCAGTTTAGCTCTGCTTCTCTCGTGGTAAGAAAATACCTTTGATGCAGTTCGGGTTGATTATTGCTAGCTGAATGTGATTCTCTGAATAGAATTTGGCTCCTTCGTATAATGCATCACCTTCAATAAAAGCAGCTCTAATTGAATCAAATGGTTCTCCTGCCTCTTCTGCAAGCGCACATGCATAACGAATTACAGCACAATCAAGCTCACGAGTCTTAAAATCAAAATCAGTAGCATAAAACTTTTTATTTTTAGGAAGCTCAATACCTTCTGCGTTTAAATCTTGTTTTAATTGTTGATACGCAGTTTTTAGAAAGTCATTGAATTTTTGATCAAGTAAATCTAAACAATTGCCGAGTTCTAATACTGCACCTAAAACAAAAGGAGCTGTTATTGAACTATTGATGCGTTTACTATCTTGAATTGCGTATTGTTTAGCTCTTTCTAAATTGTTTTCCCAAAAATAAATACCGTTACCCAGCCAATCATAGTTATTATTACTATGACGAAAATTATCTTCTTGAGTAAGTATTTTAAGAGCGGATGATTTATCTATTCCATGAAAGCCATAGATAATAGAAGGTTTTGAAGAGTACATTAGGTATTAGAAGTGGATGCTTTTTTTTCATTAGAAAAAAAACGAGAATCCATTTTTCCTTGTTCATTTAATACATGTGCTTTTTTTAATAATTGCATACGTTGAGTATGGTCTCTTTGCTTTCCTGCATTTTGAACTCGTGCTGTTAATTCAGTAATAGACATAATTCCTCCTAAATTTTTAGCCTAATTATCTATATATACGTTATAAAATGCAAACGTTAGTAAAACTTGATTATAGTGCGTTATATATATTTTGCTGTAATAAAAGGTTGTCAATTTAACTATCTGATTCGTAAAGTTAAAGTTAGCTCGTCTGCGCTAGGCGGATCATTTTGATTGTTAGTTGCAGTGTTTTCGCCCTGTCGGCGACTCTACTTTTTCTTGGTCAGAAGAAACTTTTTATCCACAACACGCAAAAAGATTGATCCTGAATCGTTTTCATTGGGATGTAGGATTTATCCTACCTTGCTTTACTCATAGCCAATTACTTTTAAGGCTCGTCAGCGCTCGTCGGGGCATTTTGATTATTAGTTGCAGTGGTTTCGCCCTGTCGGCGACTCTACTTTTTCTTGGTCAGAAGAAAAAGTAAGCAAAAAGACTGACACCGAGTCGCTTTCTAATCCAAACGATGGCTATACCTTTAAATTCAGTTTCTTAACGCACCAGTTCATACCGCGCGTCCATGCGCGGGATGAACTTACAGCAAACGTCCTGTTTGCTGTTGCTGAAAGTTATCCATCGTTTGGGAAAGCTCAACGGTGGGGGTGACGTATCCACATTGATTTTCGTTTTATGAACTTATTGGTATTGTTGTTTCAGTGAATGGCGTCCAACATTTTTTAGGGATATAGGATTCATCCTACCTTGCTTTACTCATAACCAATTACTTTTAAGGCTCGTCTGCGCTCGTTGGATCATGTTGATTGCTAGTTGCAGTGGTTTCGCCCTGTCGGTGACTCTACTTTTTCTTGGTCAGAAGAAAAAGTAAGCAAAAAGACTGACACCGAATCGCTTTCTAATCCAATCGATGGCTATACCTTTAAATTCAGTTTCTTAACGCACCAGTTCATACGACACGTCCGTGTGTCGGATGAACTTACAGCAAACGTCCTGTTTGCTGTTGCTGAAAGTTATCCATCGTTTGGGAAAGCTCAACGGTGGGGGTGTCGTATTGAGTATTGTTATTTATTAACTTGTTGATATTATTTATTTTAATGAGTGGCTGCTCAACAATTTTCTTTATATTGAGCCTCGTTTTATTATTAGCTTAAAGGCAGAAATCAAGATCTGGCTCCAGATGTGTACCTCTTTTTAATGTAATATAATAGAAGTTCGATTTTTTGTTTTATATGAGTTGTGACAGTGAAAATATCTCTCTTAAATATATATATATTTACTCTACTTTTTAGTGTTTTTAATTGTGTCCAGGCAGCTAGTACCGAACCAGAAATTTCGCTTTCATTAAGTAATAAAAACACTATTATAAAAGCTCCAAATGATCAACGTAATTACCGTTATCTTGAGCTAGATAATGGTTTAAAGGTTGTGTTAGTTTCTGATAGTACGGCGAGCCAATCAGCCGTATCGATGAATGTTCATGTCGGGCATATGGATGATCCTAAAGATCGTGAAGGATTGTCACATTTTCTTGAGCATATGCTTTTTTTAGGTACCGTTAAATATCCTAAAGCAGGAGAGTATAGAGAGTTTCTTACGTCTAATGGTGGAAGAGGGAATGCGAGGACCTCTCAACAAGAGACGCTTTATTATTTTCAAATAAATCAAAATGCGTTTGAGGAAGCTATTGATAGGTTTGCACAATTTTTCATCACCCCTAATTTTGACTCACATTACGTTGAACGTGAAAAAAATGCGGTTGATTCGGAATACCGTCTAAAAATTAAAGATGAAGACCGTCGTATAAGAGAAGTACTTAAAGATACAAGTAATCCAGCACACCCCTTTAGCCAATTTTCGGTCGGTAATTTAGACACGTTAGTCGATAGAGATGGAGATTTATTGATTGATGCAGTAAAAGCACATTATGCTCATAACTATTCAGCAAATCGCATGTCACTAGCGATTGTTGGCCATGAAGATCTAGATACATTAGAGCATTGGGCGCGCGAAAAGTTTTCTGAAATTCCTAATAGCGGCTCAAAAGTCACCAAGAACACAGTCAATCCTTACTTAGCAGAGCAATTAGCCGTTAAAATTAAAATTCAACCACTAAGCTCAAAGAAGCAATTGATTTTATCTTTTCCTGTCCCTAAATCTACACCTTATTTTTCTGAAAAACCATTGGCTATTCTTGTATATTTGTTAGGCGATGAAAGCCGTGGCAGCTTGTATAGTCTGTTAAAGAAAAAAGGATTAATTACTGCGTTAAATACAAGTTACAGTGGACCTGATGATTTTGATCTTTTCAACTTAAAGTTTAACTTAACATTTAAAGGGACAAAGCAATATAAAAAAATTATTGAAGCTGTTTTTTCTTACCTGAAATTATTAACCAACGAACAATATAACCAGCAATATTTTAACGAAAAGTCACTTATTGCGAAAACAAAATTTAACTTTAAAGAAAACTCCTCTTCACAAGCAACTGCGATTTTTTTATCTAGTAAACTACAGACAGTATTACCAGCGAATGTTTGGAGTTCGACTTACTTATATGGTAACTATTCTCATCAATTACATATGGATTATTTGTCATATTTTACACCACAAAATATGCGCTTAATTTTACTGGGGAAAGGCTTATCAACTAACCTTGTACAACCTGAATACAATACTTCTTATGCTATAGCTAAGCTATCCGCTAAAGAGCTGCAACGTTATCAAACTCCTCCAGTGATCAAATCCTTAACATACCCCCACGTCAACACTTTTATAGCAACAGATTTCACTTTAAAAAAAGTTGAACAAGTGAACAAAAATCCTGTTGTTATCTTTGAAGAGCCTGGTTTTAAATTCTGGTTTAAACAAGAGACAGAACTTCGGGTTCCTAAATCGACATTAACTGTAAAAATTTATTCTCCATATGCCGGTAAAGATGCATTGTCATGGGCAAAAAACAGACTTTATATTGCTTTATTAAAAAGTAGTTTAAATGAAATGGTTTATCCTGCAAAAAAAGCAGGACTCGATTACAAAATTGATTACTCGCACGAGGGAGTTACTCTTTCAGTCAGTGGTTATAACGAAAAAACGCCTGAGCTATTGTCATTGATCAATCAGGCGTTACGGAACTTAAGTATTGATAAAGATGAATTTACGAGGTACAAAAAAAATATAAAATACAGTGAGAAGAAGTCTAAAAGAAAGTATCCCTATATACAAGCAGAAGCCATTTTAAAGCAAATACAAGTTGTAGGATTATATTCTAATAAAGAGATTTCAGAGGCTGTGGAAAATGTCACTATTGAAGAGTTAACGCAGTATATAAAAAGTTTCCATCAACATATTGAAGTTGAAATATTAGCCCTCGGAAATATATCAAAATCAGAGTCAATAAAGCTAGCTGATAAGTTATATACATTCTATATGTCTGATGTGAGCGTTAAAAAACGCTCACCTATCATAGTTAACCTTAATAATACACAACATGCGCTGATTAGAGAACTTGAGATAGACCACAATGATTCAGTATTGGTTGCTTCTTATATCAGCCAAGATAATTCATTAGCAAATCGAGCTAAATATGAGTTATTAGGTAATATGATCAGCACACCTTTTTATAATTCTATCCGTACAGAACAACAGCTAGGTTATAAAGTTGGAGCGAAAAATATTCGAATAGGGGGATTCCCTGGCATGTATTTTTATGTTCAGTCAGCTGTTGTTGGTCCTGTAGAGTTAACACGGCGAATAGATGAATTTATCAATAACTATCAATTTATCTTGAAGAATATGAGTCATAAGCAGTTTGGGGAATATCAACAAGGTTTAATTAAACAATTACAGGTTAACAATTATAATTTAATTACACACACTAATTATTATTTATCAGAGATCAAAAATAAAGAATTTAATTTTGATAGCAAAGCCAAACTTGCTGCTGAACTTAAAAAGCTCACAAAGGCTGATATGCTTGAATTTTATAACTCATTTATAACAACGGTTCACCCAATTGTTGTACGTAGTTTTGGTAAAGCGCATCAATCAAGTGATGATTATAAAAAATCCCAGTTAGATAAAAGTATTTGCCATGTAGATCAGTGTTTTAAAGGCGAATTAAAAGCATTTCTTAAATATTAAAGTACAATAATTATAAATTCAGGATTTGATTCTTCACTCATTTACCTTACAGCTTTAGGTTTTTATTGACTATTAGCACTGAGTAATTTAATGAGGAAATTACCTATTTAGCTTTATTTTTTGGCTTAAAAATTAAAGCTGAAAAGTGATTCGGAGCGTCTTTTTTTGTTTTTGTAGGTACTGTTTCTTTGACTATGAAAAGAAAATTAGTCGCCGACAAGGGGAAACCACTGCTTACAACATCCAAATGAACGGACGAGCGCAGACGAGCTAATACCAATAACCCCTCAAAGACAAAAACCAACAACAACTAGCCAAACTTCCTCCTTTTCATTACTGTATACAAACCAATTCAACAAAAACAACACATTCAAAAGGCCATCATTGCCAATGAACCAAACAAACAAATGCCTGTGGGCTTTAAAAACCAAATTGGAAGAAGCCTACCATGATGCCGAATGGGGCGTTCCTGTTTATGATGACAGCAAGTTATTTGAAGCATTGTCTTTAGAACTGTGTCAGTCGGGACTTAGCTGGCATACCATCTTAAATAAACGCGAAGGGTATCGCGCGGCGTTTCATCAGTTTGATTTGAAAAGTGTGGCGGCATTTGATGAGGCTAAAATTGAAGAATTAGTGTTAGATGCGGGTATTGTTCGACACCGAGCAAAAATCTCAGCGATTATTAATAACGCACAATGTATTTTGAATGTGCAACAAGAGTACGGCAGTTTTTCTGATTACATCTGGCAGTTTACTGACAACAAAACCCTTGTTGGCCATTGGCAATCAAGTGAAGAAGTACCTGCTTCCACTGAGTTATCGATTCTGATCAGTAAAGCGTTGAAGAAGAAAGGCTTTAAGTTCTTAGGGCCAACCACTGTCTATGCGTTTATGCAATCTGTCGGTTTGGTCAATGACCATACAACGGATTGTTTTCGCTTTGATGCGTATTAGCAATACTAATAAAATAAAGCGTTTACTAGGGTGATGTTAACGCTGATCCATTTTACAATATCAAGACAATACTTTTTGTAAATGTTCAAATAAAGCTTCCCAAATGGTAGTGGAAGCGCGGCTTCTGTAGTTTCTTCCTAAGCAAACAAGATTGATTGGTAAGGTGTCTGGGTGTTGCCAATCCGTTAAAATAGGTACTAAAGTGCCATTTTCAATATCGTCTTTAATTAAGATCGCATCAATCATGATCACGCCTAATCCCATGCGTGCCATTTCAACTAACGCGTGTCCATTATCCGTTGCTATATTGTTTTGCGCTCGGACTTTGATGATATCGCCATTGGTTTGTTTGAATGACCAATGATCCAGAGTAATGCTTTGATTCTTAAAAATAACGCATTGGTGTTCGGTTAAATCATCTGGAGTGGCTGGTGTGCCATGTTTTTCTAAATAGCCTGGACTGGCGAACCAACCTAAACGTTTATCGCAGATTTTTCTCGCCATTAAAGAGGAATCAGGTAAATGACCAATGCGAATGGCAATATCAATTTCTTGCGCTAATAAATCGACAGGATCGTCGTTAAAATAAAGCTCTAGTGAAATGGCTGGATATTCTTCACGTAATGAATGCATTAAAGGCAGTAGGTATTTTTCTCCAATGATCACGGTGCAACTTATTTTAACCGTACCTGATAGTGTGGATTCATGTTTTTCGATAACACGTTGAGAGGACTCTACGACTTTACTTAATGATGCTGACGCAGCTAATAAATCTCGCCCTGCATCGGTTAAACTCAGTTTGCGCGTACTTCTTTGAATAAGCCGTTGACCCACTTGTTCTTCAAGTTGTTGTATTTTTTTACTGACAGAAGAACGAGGTAAATTGTATTTTGTTGCTACTGCTTGAAAGCTACCTAAACGCGCTACGTTATAAAATAAATATAGATGAGAAAGGTGATTATGTAGTTTGTTCATCGCGTCCTCTTATTATTGATTGTTTCTAAAATAGAAACTTATAGTTAACCAATTGGTAGCTAATAAGGAACTATAAAAGAGGTTAAGCTTTATGGCTATATAAAAGTACATATAAGTCATCATAAAATAGTGGGAACAATAATATGCAAATAAAAACGATTTTAATTACAGGCGCAACGTCTGGTATTGGTTTAGCGTTAGCAAAACATAATGTCGCATTAGGTAATAACGTAATCATCACAGGTAGAAATCAAGAGAAGTTAGATGCAGTTGTTGCAGATCTAGGCGTTAAAGCGTACTTAGCTGATAGCGCTAACCTTGATCAATTAGCCTCACTTGGAAAGTCGTTAGAAGAGGAAGGCGTTAAGTTAGATGGTGTGGTATTAAATGCAGGTATTTTTCATCCAAGTCCTTTTATGAATGCTACACCAGCGCATTTTGATGAAATGATTGCAGTGAATACCAAAGGGCCGTTTTTTACTTTGCAAGCTCTACAACCTTGTTTGGCAAATCCTTCAAGCGTGGTGTTTGTTTCTTCTATTGTGGTACAAAAAGGTTTCCCTGGTTCTGCTGTTTATTCTGCAAGTAAAGCGGCTTTTGAAGCTGTTATTCATGTCTTAAACGTAGAGTTGGCTGATTTGGGAGTTCGTGTTAATTCAATTAGACCGGGTATCACGGCAACTGAAATTCATTCAAAAGCAGGCATGAGCACAGAGCAGCAAACTGCCGTGTTTGAAAGTTTGAAAGCAACACCATTAGGTCGTGAATTAAGAGCAGAAGATCATCTTGGTTCAATTCAATATCTTCTTGATGATGCGTCAACACCTTTACGTAATGTAACCATTGAAGTGGATGGCGGTTACTTAGTTTAAATGGAAATACCTACTTTCTAAATATTTAAGGAGGCTATTTTTTACTGAAAATATAGCCTCCTTTTTATTACCTTCATTTATGTTCTGTTAATTTCACTTTTAATGGCTGTGAAAAATTAGATACAAATATATTCATCATTCAAATTTTCTACTAAAACCTCATCGAGCTTTCACCTTATCAATTCGTAAATATTTTATTTCTAGACATCTAGACCGTTAGACTTCTTATTGTTTTTGATAACCCGTATAATCCCAGAAACTATTATCATTAACGAGGTAACTATGAAATTATCTACTAAAACCGTTGTTGTTATTGCGATTGGCGCTGCGCTTTATGGCATCGGTGGCTTACCCATGTTTGGCGTACCTGTATTTGCTAACACAACCTTAAAACCTGCGATGGCGATCCTTGCGCTATTTTCTGTATTATTTGGCCCATTCGTTGGGTTCTTAGTGGGCTTTATTGGTCACTGGGTGACTGATTTATTTGCTGGTTGGGGTGTTTGGTTTACTTGGGTATTAGGCTCTGGGATTGTTGGTTTAGTGATTGGTTTATTCCCTCGACTGACTAATCGTCGTATTCAATCTGGTATTTTTGCAATGAAAGACTTTGCTTTATTTATTGTACTTGCATTGGTCGGTAATGTGATTGGTTATGGCGTTTCTGCTTTCTTAGATACTGTTTTATATGCCGAACCCTTTGCGAAAGTGTTTACACAATTAACCATTATTGCTTCGGGTAACACTGTATTAATCGCGGTTGTTGGTTACTTTATCTTGAAATCTGCTGCAAAGCGTAATCAACAAAGTAGTAACCTAAGCGAGGAATAATCAATAATGCAGATTGAGTTTTCGAATTTTTCTTTTCAATATAAATCGTTGGATAAACCCACGCTTAACAATATTAATTTGAAAATAGAAAAAGGCGAAAAAATTGTTATTATCGGCGCAAGTGGTAGTGGCAAATCTACGGTAGGTCGTTGTCTTAACGGCCTTATTCCTCATGCGATAAAAGGGCAGTGCTCTGGCCAATTGCATATTGCGGGGAAAGATAGTAGTCAATTCGAGATGCATCATTATACCGAGCTCGTCGGGACAGTTTTACAGGATACGGACAGTCAGTTTGTTGGTTTAACCGTCGGTGAAGATATTGCTTTTGCCTTGGAAAACCAATGTACGCCAACGGCTGAAATGTATCCTGTGGTTAAATCGACTGCGCAGATGGTGGAGTTGGAATCATTGCTCGACCGCTCACCACAAGAGTTGTCTGGCGGACAAAAGCAGCGTGTGTCGTTAGCTGGGATCCTAGTGGATGATGTTGATATTTTACTTTTTGACGAGCCGCTTGCGGCACTGGATCCAAAAACAAGTAAAAAGACCATTGAGATCATCGACCAATTACATCGAGACGCAAACAAAACCATTATTATGATTGAGCATCGTTTGGAAGATGTATTACATCGTGATGTTGACCGTATTATTTTGATGGCTGATGGGGCTATCGTTGCCGATATGACACCCGATAAATTACTCGCTTCTTCACTACTTGAAACGCACGGTATACGCGAACCACTTTATTTATCAGCATTAAAATCAGCGGGTTGTGTTATCGATGCGCAAGATAAACCATCAAATCTAAACACAATGCCCTTAGAAAAATACAAAGGTAAAGTATTAGATTGGTTTAATGCTTCCTACATAGCGGTTCAAGCAGAAAAACAAACGCCTTTATTAACCTTGTCTGGATTAACTTATTCCTACAATGGCGAAGTGAATGCGGTTGATGATGTTAGTTTTACAGTAAATAAAGGCGAGTTTGTTTCTATTTTAGGGAAAAATGGCTCCGGTAAATCAACCTTAACCAAACTCATTATGGGCGTGGTTGAGCCTGACTTGGGGAGTATATTCCTTAACGACCAAGATCTTGCTGAACTGAGTATTTTTGAGCGTAGCCAACGTGTTGGTGTGGTAATGCAAAATCCTAATCATATGATTTCTCATCATATGATCTTTGATGAAGTGGCTTTTGGTCTGCGTAATCGCGGATTGGATGAAACGCTTATTAACGAGAAAGTTCTCGATGTATTAACGCTTTGTGGGTTAAAAAAATACCGTAACTGGCCCATTGATGCATTAAGTTATGGTCAAAAAAAACGCGTCACTATTGCTTCTATTCTAGTGTTAGAGCCAGAATTATTAATATTGGATGAACCAACAGCCGGGCAGGATCACCGCAGTTATACTGCCATGTTAAGTTTCATCAAAACCTTAAATGCAAGCTTAGGGATCACTGTCGTGATCATCTCTCATGATTTACATTTGGTTTTAGAATATACAACGCGTTCGATTGTATTAGCCGATAGCCAACTGATTGCCGATGCGCCAATGACGCAAGTGTTTAGCCAACCTGATTTGTTAGCTAAAGCTAACCTCGTAACAACCAGCTTATATGAGCTAGCGGTCAATTTAGAGCTCGCTGATAGCAGTGCTTTTATGCAACACTTTATTGAAGCGGAACAAACGAGGCATAATGCATGAAAGCTGAAAAAATAGCCTTTGGGATAAGTTATATTGATACAGGCTCAGCGTTGCATCAATTAAATGGGATCACCAAGTTTGTTTTGTTTATGGCGTGGGTCACTGTTGTACTGACCACCTTTGATTTGCGCTTGATTGGCGGATTGGTTTGTGTCGGCTTGTTATTGCTTAAAATGACGCGAGTGCCTGTAAAGGCTTATCGTACTTTATTGATTGCCACTGCCAGTGTGTTGTCATTAAATGCGTTGTTTATGTTTTTATTAGCGCCGCAACAGGGTACGGCCTATATCGGCTCTGAAACTATCTTGCTACCGTTAGGCTTTTATTCCATCACGCAAGAAACCTTGTTCTATTTGGTGACCATCACGTTAAAGTATTTCAGTATGTTTCCTATCGCGTTAGTGTTTGTGTTTACCACGCATCCTACTGAATTTTCAGCGAGTTTAAATCGATTGGGCGTGCCTTATAAAATTGCTTATGCAGTGAGTTTAACCTTGCGTTATTTACCTGAAATTAAGAAAGATTACGTGAATATTATGCATGCGCAACAAGCGCGTGGGATTGAGCTGTCTAAGAAGGCTTCTTTTTTTGCACGTTTGAAAAGTCTAGCCAGTATTTTAGGACCGTTGATTTTTAGTAGTTTGGATAAAACAGAAGAGATTTCAAATGCCATGACATTACGTGGTTTTGGACGTCATCAATATCGCACTTGGTATAGTTTAAAACCGTTAGCCGTAAGAGATTGGTTGTGTTTATTGGGGATTTTGGTGTGTGTTTCATTAGCTATTTTTAAACGCGTGTTTGAAACGCAGTTATTTTGGTATCCTTTTTAATTCATTTTATTTGATTATTGAAGTCATTCATTCATGATGTGTAGCCTACTATCTAACCGCGTAATAATAATTTATAAGGTTGCCAAACTTTTCTTTATAGTGATAGTCTAACCTTAAATCTAAATAACAACTATTATCGAGTAGTCTAATGGCAAAATCCCAAGCTAAACCTCAACCTAAAAAAGCGACCGTGATTAAAACAGAAAAAACATCTGCCAATATGCAGCGTGTGACACTCCATGCCGATGAGTTTGCTGATTTCCCAGAGCACTGTGAAGGTAGTTATATAAAGCTGCTTTTTAATGCGCAGGGAAGTACGGATCCAAGCGCGCTTGCAGAAGGCGAGCGACCTGTTATGCGTACTTATACCATTGCTGAGTTTTCTCGAAGTGAATGTACCATTGATGTAGACTTTGTTCGCCATGAAACGTCCGACTCTGGCTGTGGGTTTGCTGCGCGTTGGGCGATGAATGCGGTGGTTGGCGATAGTATTTATGTTGGCGGCCCTGGGCTTATTCTCGATATCAATAGCGATGCCGATTGGTTCTTTGCGGTGGCAGATATGACGGCGTTACCTGCGCTATCTGCAAAAATTCGCAATTTACCTAAAGACGCCAAAGGGTATGCGGTGATCAAAGTGATTGAACCTGATGATATTCGATCAATTGATGCGCCTGAAAATATTCAAGTTTTGTGGTTGTTAGGGGGAGAGTCGCTTATTGAAAAAGTACAAGTGTTACCTTGGTTACCGGGCAAAGTGTCGGTTTGGGTTGCTTGTGAATTTGACGATATGCGTGCATTACGTGGTTATTTCCGTAATGAAAAAGAAGTTGAGAAAGACAATATCTATATCAGCAGTTATTGGAAATCAGGTGTCACTGAAGATGGACATAAAGTGATGAAAAGAGAAGATGCTGAGGCAAACTAATCTTATCAATCACTTTATTATGCAGTAATAACGGCTAGATGTGATTACTGCTATTTTCTATCGATACAGCCTAAGTTTCTATCGGGCGCTCGATGACAGAGACTCAAAACTCAAACTCATTTCACGGCAACTATATTTTGAAAAAGTCCAACTCACTTTTTTGATGTTCGGCTAACTTCGAAAGTTCTACTGAAGCTTGTAGAGTATCATTAATGCCGGATACATTTTGGTGAACTAAGTCATGTGCCTTTGTTGTTATTTCTGCAATTTCTTCAGTTACATGAAACTGTTCTTGAGATGATGTCGCAACTAATGAATTTATTTCCGATATAGATTCTACCGCTCGATTAATATTCTCAAAAGATGCTTTAACATTATCGGCTAACTGAACTGAATCTTTTATAAGCTCTACATTTTGTTGCATATTATTCTGAGCTTTTTCAGACTGAGTCTGAAGTTTTTCTATAATTTTTTGTATGCTTACTGTCGAATCTTGAGTTTTTGATGCCAAGCTACGAACCTCATCGGCTACAACAGCAAAGCCTCTACCGTGCTCACCCGCCCTTGCTGCTTCTATTGCTGCATTTAATGCTAATAAATTGGTTTGCTCTGAAATAGAATTAATGACTTCAGTAACACTGCCAATTTCAATTGCAAATTGTCTTAGC
Organism: Psychromonas algicola; assembly: GCF_004378355.1. Classification (GTDB taxonomy): domain Bacteria; phylum Pseudomonadota; class Gammaproteobacteria; order Enterobacterales; family Psychromonadaceae; genus Psychromonas. Next base: position 29,965 of record NZ_SNUB01000006.1, on the reverse strand, counting down.
TCATTAACAATATTTGCACTTTCATTCACTGATAGACTAATCGTATTAGTTAATTCGATATTTTCTTCTAACTTCAAGTTACCATCGGTTACACTGGCTTTTGCCCCTTTTGCTTCTTCTTCTGCCATCATCGCTTTACCGCTGACTTCTTGAGATGTTGAAGATAATTCGGTAATGGCTGTTGCAATTTGATCCATTTGAGCCAGTTCTTCTTGAGCATTTGATTTAGTATTGCTCATCACTGTATTAAGCTCAGAGGATGCTGAAGAGACACTTTCTGAGATGCTATGAGTATTTTTTATTAGGTCTGTCAGCTGGGTTGATAGTTTTACCAGAGATTTATAAATTCCGGTTTCTTTTCGTGATGATACGATAGAATGGGTAAAATCTCCTTCAGCCATTGTTTCCATTATTGCAGCTATTTCTTTAGGTGCTCCCCCAACAGGTTTAATCACTAATTTATTGATAAGCAAAAATATACCTCCACAGGATATAAGCAAAGCAATTAAACCGATAAGTAGGGATATAAATAGTTGAGTATTAGCATTGTGCTCAATTTCACTATCATGAACAAAGCTAACGAATGCCCAGCCATTAATATCAAATTCTCCCCAAAATGCAGTAAAGTCAGTGTCGATACCATTCAGCTCACTAGTATAAGATAATTCAGGGTTATCACTATTAAACTCTTTATATAACGGGCGTTTTTCAAAAATATCTTCTCCTATTAACTCAGGGTAAGGAGCTTGTATTATCATTCCTTTACTTGTGTAGATAAATAGATCTTTCCGTGTTTTAGCTGAACCAAGTATTGAATCTAAAAATACACTAGAAAGTATCGCTGTAGTTGGATTTATTTTAACAATAACACCAACTACTTGTTTTCCTGTGGTCTTTGAAATATAGGGTTCCGAAAAATAAGATGATTTTCCCTCTACAAAGATAGCAACGTAATAGGCTCTATTTAGCTCCTTAACATTAAAATTAAGCTTCTTACCATCTTGATAAATTTCACCATTACTTCTAATAACATACACACCAGTGCTAATTGAGCTCTGCATTTTTGAAGCCGATTCTAGTCGAAAAACTGCACTGTTCGACAATGAATCCTCTAAAAAGTCTGATTCATTAATAGTGATTGAAGATAAAAGTGATTTGTAGTGGCTAAACTTTTGTGATAATTCTGACTTCACACTAGCATTACGCTCTTGTAATATTTTCTTAGTTAAACTAATGCTTTCATTTTGAAATGAATAGTAGCTGGTTATAGTTAAGCCTAAAACTGTTACAACGATAAACATTGCAATTGCACCAATGACTTGAATTTTAAAAGTTCTCATATATTGCTCACTAAAGTATTAAAATATACCGCGCTATATAATGTGATTTATACAAGTCTCTTTTAAGCTTATTGGGCTAAAGAGCGCTATTTTAGATATTGTAGAACGGTGATAATTACAATGTTTTTATCAAAATAGTCTGATGCAAAAAAATTAGATAGCGAACCACTAATTTGACACTATCAAATGGCTAATGATAAAACCTTGTTTAATATCAAGTTAAACTTTGTCTAATAATTGATTTCAGTAAAGCTGAATAGGATCTTTGGTTTAGCTTCGGATCGGTATAGTACACGTCCGAAATGGTACGTTTAAAATGAATTCAGTTTTGCATATCCTGTTCAGTTTCTTTGTATGTTGTAAATGGAAGTTTTGCTGATATGGGGGCTTTACTTGCAGATTCGTTAACTGTCTAGTGAGAATAGGATGCTTGTGAGTTCGAACAATGTGTGCATTACGTGGTTATTTCCGTAATGAAAAAGAAGTTGAGAAAGACAATGTCTATATCAGCAGTTATTGGAAATCAGGTGTCACTGAAGATGGGCATAAAGTGATGAAAAGAGAAGATGCTGAGGCAAACTAATCCTATCAATCACTTTATTATGCAGTAATAACGGCTAGATGTGATTACTGCTACTTTCTATCGATACAGCCTAAGTTTCTATCGGGCGCGACAATATCTCTCACCAATTTTTTAAGTTCGGCTATTTCGGGAAATCCGCCCATTTCTTTACGCGACCAGATAAGCTGGTCGTTTACCGTGATTTCAAAAATGCCGCCTGTTCCCGGTAGTAATGAGAGTTCATCAACTTCTTCTTCAAAGGTGTTTAAGATCTCTTGCGCCATCCAACTTGAACGCAGTAACCAACGGCATTTCTTGCAATATTTAATCTCTACTTTATTCATATGATGGTTTTCATCCTAATAAAAAGGGTTGCTTTAGTATGGCGATTTTGACTGCAATAACTACCCAACCTAAGGCGAAAAAAGTGCTGAGTAACTGCGTTGCTAAAGTCGACGCGCGATAAAGGGCAATGTAAGCCAAAATGATATAGGCGATAAGACAGAATACTTTTTCAGTTAACCAGTTATCAAATAATGGTGATTGATGAATGATAAAGCAAAGCATAATGGCTGAGATTAATAGGAAGGTATCAACAATCCTTGCTAACATTTTAGCCCATTTTTGTTGATGGATTGGTTTATTGATAAACATTAAAGGCAGCACGAATGATAAAAAATAACACACTAAAAGTGACTAGCGTGATGTGCAGGTGTTTAATGGGGAGGTAAAAATTTTCCATGAAATCTATCCGAAATAAGAGGGTAATGTACTTTACGCGTTTTATTTAAGAATGTTAATTTCATTTAACGTTATCGTTTTTTACTTAATCAAACAATAAGCTTGCTGAAAAGCTTTAAAAGCCTCATATTCTATTCATTAACTTATCGAATCTAGGTCATCTTTAATGAAAAAAATTGCAATTTTTGCTGACGTTCAAAATATTTATTACACCACGCGTCAGGCTTATGGAAAACAGTTTAACTACCGTAAGTTATGGCAAAAGATAGCAGCGCAAGGTGAGATTGTTTGCGCTTATGCTTACGCGATTGATCGCGGTGATAACCAACAACAGAAGTTTCAAGAGATGCTTAAACACGTTGGGTTTGATGTAAAGCTAAAACCTTTTATTCAACGTAGCGATGGCACCGCAAAGGGCGATTGGGACGTGGGCATTACCATTGACGTGATGGAAGTAGCGGCATCTGTTGATACTGTAATTTTATTAACCGGTGATGGTGATTTTGCGATTTTATTGGATAAAGTAAAAGATGTTTATCAAGTGACAACAGAAGCTTATGGAGTGCCTAAATTAACAGCAAAAGCTTTGATTGATAGTTGTACTGTGTTTAATGCTATCGATGGTGAGTTATTGTTAGGATAATTGATTTATTTGTTTTGAAGAAAAGAACAGCAGCCAGTACGGTTGCTGTTCTCTAAGCTAAAGTTTAGCTGTAACGGTAAGGGCGACCTGCTTTTTCCATATCCGCATTGTATTGCTTAAAGATCTCAACAATTTTGGCTTTTGTTGGCGATTCTTTTGCGATTTCATCCCAGAAATCACGAGCATCCGATTCAACTTGTGCCCATTCTTCATCAGGAATCGTTGTTAATTTCATATCTGGACCGTTAACGCGTAATTGCGCTTCACCACCCCAGTACCACCATTGACGGTAGTAGTGTGATGTTTCCATACATAAGGCTAATAACTCTTTCAAATGCTCTGGTAGTTCGTTGTAACGATCCATATTGGCAAAGAAGTGACCAATCCAAGCGCCAGAAATATTATTCGTTAAGAAGTAATCTGTTACTTTTGACCAACCCACAGTGTAATCTTCGGTAATACCAGACCAAGCGATTCCATCTAATTCACCTGTTTGTAGAGCCACTTCCACGTCTTCCCATGGAATAGACACTGGCACGACGCCATATTTAGCCATGAAACGACCCGCAGTTGGGAAGGTAAATACTCTTAAGCCTTTCAAGTCAGCTAAGCTGTTAATAGGCTTTTTAGTTGCAAAATGACATGGATCCCATGCACCAGCAGAAATATGTTTAATACCGAATTTTGCGTATTCTTCTTTCCAGATCTTATCTAAACCGTATTGGTTGAATAAAACCGGTACATCTAATGAGTAACGGCTACCAAAAGGAAAGTAACCACCAAATGTTGTTACTTCAGTTGGTGAAGCCATTGAGTCATCATCAGACTGAACCGCATCAATGATGCCTTTTTGTAGTGCGCGGAATAGCTCGCCCGTTGGGACTAATTGATCTGCAAAATAAAGTTCTATTTGCATTTCTTCACCGGCAATACGGTTAAAGGCTTCGATAGCAGGTTTTACAACATGCTCTGCAAGTGCTGGACCTGCGTAAGTTTGCATACGCCATTTTATCTTAGGTGAAGCAGCAAAGGTTTTTGCTGGTGCCAACACGGTACCAGCAGTCAGTGCGGCTGCCGTTGTTAAAAATTTACGTCTTGAGTTCATAAAATTTCTCCTGTTGATTAATTGATCACGGACACCTGCCCGCTTGAAGTAAATAGTGCTCTAAATTGAAATATTAATTGTTCTACTATCCGTAAACGTAATTTGGCAGCCACAAAGCAAGTTGTGGAAAGGCCATGATAAGAATAAGTGCGAACACCATAATGCCGACAAAAGGGCCGATAGAGCCGTAAATATCACGCAGTGAAATTTCAGGTGGAGCCATTGCTCGCATTAAAAATAAGTTGTAACCAAATGGCGGTGTCATATAAGCAATTTGACAGGTAATTGTGTATAGAACGCCGTACCAAATTAAGTCAAAGCCAAGGGCATGCACTAGCGGAACAAACAGTGGTGCAACAATCACTAACATCGCCGTATCATCAAGGAAAGTCCCCATGATCAGAAAAGAAAGCTGCATTAAAATAAGTATGGTCCATGGGCTTAACCCAAGCTGCTCAGTGAATAAGTCAGCGATCGCTTTCACTGCGCCCAGTCCATCAAATATGGCACCAAAACCTAATGCGGCGAGAATGATCCACATAAACATACAAGAGATCGCTAATGTATTACGTACGGAGTTTTCAAATACGACTTTGGTCATGCGCTTTTTAAAAACAGCAGCGACAAAGGCTGCAATTGCGCCAATTGCAGAGCTTTCTACCAAACTTGTCCAACCATTGACAAAAGGCACCATCATGACGGCAAAAATACCAAGCGGTAGTAGCCCAGCCTTAAGTAAGCTTAATTTTTCAGCGCGAGGAATGTCTCTTTCTTCTTTGCTTAACGCAGGTCCCCAAGAAGGGTTAATGCGACAACAAATAACAATATAAATAATAAATAACGTTGCCATTATTAGACCGGGGATAATACCCGCGAGCCAAAGTTGACCCACTGGTTGGCGTGCAATCATTGCATACAGAACCAGTACGACAGAAGGTGGTACTAAAATACCCAATGAAGAACCTGCTTGAATAACGCCTGTTACCATTTTTTTGTTGTAGCCACGTTTTAGCAATTCAGGTAAGGCAATGGTAGCGCCGATAGCCATACCTGCAACAGAAAGCCCGTTCATTGCTGATACCAGTACCATCAGACCTATCGTACCGATAGCAAGCCCGCCTGGCATCGGTCCCATCCAAACATGGAACATTTTATATAAGTCATCGGCAATCTTAGATTCAGATAACACATAACCCATAAAAATAAACATAGGTAACGTTAACATTGGATACCAGTTCATTACCTTCATTGCTGCGGTAAAAGGGATCTCTGCTCCGCCTGTACCCCACAACATAATTGCGGCGATTGATGCGACTGCGCCTATTGCTGCAAATACACGTTGGCCAGTTGCCATTAATAATGCCATTGAGGCAAACATCGCGATTGCGATCAGTTCATAACTCATTTAATTTCTACTCCGCGAATAATCGCAACATCTTTAAAAAACTGTGAAATGGATTGTAAGATCATCATAGTGAAGCCCACGCACATTACGGCTTTGATTGGCCATATCAATGGACGCCAAGCGGTGTTAGTGCGTTGTCCATATTGCAATGAATAAAGCATGCTTTCTAAACCACCGTATAGCAGCACACACAAGAAAAAGATCAGGAAAAAGACGGTAAATAAATCCATCCAAGCGCGTTTTTTTATCGACCATTCCCCATAAAAAAGGTCCATGCGAACATTCGCCTTTAGTTGGATTGCGTAAGCACCACCGAGGATGTAATAAGCGGCCATTACAAACTGTGCAGATTCCAATGTCCAAAGAGATGGAAAGAAAAAAGTCTTAGAAATAGAAGACCATAAAAGTATGCCAACCATTACGAAGATGCCATACATAGCCATGCGGCCAATAAGGTAATTAAATTTATCGACATATTTAATATAAGAAAGAATAAAACCAGGCATCTAGTGTCCTTATGCGAATTGGTTCAGTTTTTGCTGACTTAGAATCAGCAGCTATTTAATAAGTAGTAGCGATATTCATACCTAACCAGTATCAAAAATCGGCAAAGATAAAAAAAGCCTATTTAACAATAAGATAGAAAATGTAAGCACTATATTGGTTCATATGAAAAAACAAGGAAATAAAGATGGATGAACTGACATTAAAAAGTAACGCACTAATGATGAGCACGATTCACTCTAATGATGCAAATCATCAGGCAGCGAATTTAATAAATTGGCAGCAGGAATTCGATCAGCTTAGTCAAGGGCACTTTGTTGGCGTTATTAATGAACTTCATTTTCCGCATATTCACACATTTCGAGAAGAGACTAGTCACAGCTTACGACAGCAGTGTCGAGTAGAAAACGGTGGGTTTTGGCTAGGGTTTAGTGCCAATAATAAAAGCTGTCGTATTAATAATGAGCAAACCACTGCGAATCAATTTTTATGCAGACCAGGCAATCAAGACTTCGAGTTATTAACGCCCGATGATTTTTCTATTTATGGATTAGTGCTGCATCGTAGTTTTTTTACCGAGCTGACAGAGCAAACAAAAGAAGAGCTTTATGATAATGCGAGTGATGGTTTATGGCTAGATAACGTGTCGCCAGAGGAACTCAATAAGTTCAGACAATATCTTTCTTTATTATTACAGCCAAAAGGCAATAATTGGAGTAGTAAAACTCACGAGTCTATTATTCAAGATGCGGTTTTAGAACTATTGAGTAAAGCACAGCAAACTAGCGCTGCGCATGTTACCTCGCCGCAACGTAAACGTATTATGGCGCGAGTTCAAGAGTACTTGACTGAATCACGCATGAAATCACCTATAACCATGAGTGAAATTTGCTCTGCGGTACATGTTAGTCGCCGTACGCTGCAATATACTTTTGCTCAATGCTACGGAATTTCACCTAAACAGTATATTCAAGTTATTCGGCTTAATCAGGCAAGACGCATGTTACAAAGTAATGAGGAGTTTCAAACAATTTCCGAGGTGGCATTTAACTATGGTTTTTTCCATTTAGGTCAGTTTTGCCAAAGTTATAAACGCCTATTCGGCGAAACACCAAGGCAAACATTGCAACAACAAAGTCGCTTAAATGGTTAGTGTTTAAGTGAGATCTAATTGATTGTTATGGTTGTTGTTCTTTTTTTGGGGGAGTGAACATGACTGATTTGATTGTCAGCTCTGAGTAAAGCGAGAGACAAAAGCCATCGCTGACTTTTGTCTGTGGTTCAAAGGTTACTTATCTTCTTTCAACCAAGTGGCAACTTGTTTTGCAAAGTAAGTCAAAATGCCATCTGCACCTGCTCGTTTAAAACATAATAACGATTCTAAAACACATTCTCTTTCTTTTAACCAACCGTTATCAATGGCTGCTTTATGCATCGCATATTCGCCACTCACTTGATAAGCGAAAGTGGGTACTTGTAGCTCGCTTTTAACACGACGAACAATGTCTAAATAAGGCATACCCGGTTTTACCATCACCATATCTGCACCTTCTTGAATATCTAAGGCCACTTCATGAATTGCTTCATCACTGTTTGCTGGATCCATTTGGTAAGTGGATTTATTGGCTCCTTTTAGGTTACTTGCGCTACCCACTGCATCGCGGAAAGGGCCGTAGTAGTTTGAAGCATATTTTGCGCTGTAAGCCATAATTTGCGTGTTGATATAACCTGCGTTTTCTAAAGCTTCACGAATTGCGCCAATGCGTCCATCCATCATATCTGATGGTGCAACAATATCTGCTCCTGCTTGTGCATGCGAAAGCGCTTGTTTAACTAATATTTCGGTGGTGATGTCATTGAGTACATACCCTTCGTCATCGATAATGCCATCTTGTCCATGAGTGGTAAATGGGTCTAAAGCTACATCAGTAATTACACCTAGTTCAGGGCAGGTTTCTTTGATTACTCTTACCGCGCGTTGTGCTAACCCATTTTCGTTATAAGCTTCTTCTGCCATTTCTGTTTTAATGTCACTAGGTGTCACTGGAAATAGGGCAACGGCTGGAATACCTAACGCTTCAAGCTCTTTCACTTCAATGGCTAACAAATCTAATGATAGACGCTCAATTCCTGGCATTGACGCGATCTTCTCTCGACGATTTTCACCTTCAATGACAAACATTGGGTAAATTAAATCATTCACAGTTAAATTGTTTTCTTGAACCAAACGGCGAGAGAAATCATGTTTACGTACACGACGTAAGCGACGAGCGGGAAAGGCTTGAGAAACTGTCATAATATTTTCCTTTATCATTTACTAGTTTGGATCACGTGCTTGCCATCCTAAAAGGGAAGCGGTAAAGCAGACTAGTGCTGTGATTAAGTTAGGTTAAAAAAGGTGTTGGTTGTTTTTTCTGTTGCGAACAGGAAGGCTTGCAGTTCTTGCTCACGAGCATCTGCAATCGTTTGTGCGATATAAGGCAGATACTTAGGTTCATTGCGACTAGACTTCGGCTTAGGGCGCATTGAACGGGGTAATAAATACGGGCTATCGGTTTCAATCATTAAACGACCATCTGGGATCATTTTGACTAGCTCAAGTAGATGTGAACCTCTACGTTCATCGCATATCCAACCTGTTATACCAATATGTAAATCTAATGCTAAACAGCGTTCTAATGCAGCTTGATCACCGGTAAAGCAATGTACAACGGCATTTGGCAGTTGTTTGATGTAAGGCGTTAATAATTCGATAAAACGTTCATTAGCATCACGTTCATGCATAAACACGGGCAATTGACATTCTACGGCTAATTCAAGTTGCTGAATAAAAGCATGTTCTTGCTCGGTAGGCGTTGAGAAATTGCGATTAAAGTCTAGGCCACATTCACCGATGGCTTTTACTTGAGCTTGTGAAGCGAGTTGCTTTAATGCCTTGTAAGTGTCGGTTGTAAACGAGCTTGCATCGTGAGGATGCACGCCGGCAGTAGAAACAATAAACTCTGGGTGAGCATTAGCTAATAACAGAGCTTGCTCACTTTCTTTCAAGCTGGTGCCTGTGACGATAAGTTTGCTTAAACCTGCTTGTTTTGCGTTATCAATGACTGAGATTAAGTCTTTATCGAAACGCTTGTTGGTTAAGTTAACACCAATATCGATCATGTTTATTCTGACTCTTGGTGAATCGTATTTTCTACTTCTTCTTTCACATAAAAGCGTGCAAATAATAAACCCAGTTCAAAGAGGATCAGCATAGGAACGGCAAGTAGTGTTTGTGAAATAACATCTGGTGGTGTTAATAACATCCCAAAAATGAAAGCTGCGACAACGATATAAGGACGTTTTGCTCTGAGTTGCGTTGGTGTGGTTGCACCTGTCCAGCATAATAACAATGTCGCCACTGGAATTTCAAAGGCTAAGCCAAAGGCAAAAAATAGTTTTAAAACAAAATCTAAATAGCTACTGATATCGGTTGCAATGGTAACGCCTTCAGGAGCTGTCGTGGTGAAGAAAGCAAAGGCTAACGGGAAAACAACATAATAAGCGAAGGCCATGCCTGCATAAAAAAGTAATGCGCTACTCACCACTAAAGGTGCGATTAAACGTCGTTCATGTTTGTATAAGCCGGGCGCAATAAAAGCCCATAATTGGTATAGGATCACCGGAATAGCAATAAAAATAGCTAATACTATGGCTAATTTAATCGGCGTAAAAAAGGGCGTCGCAACACCTGTTGCAATCATACTGGAGCCGATAGGTAATTGGCTAGTCAGTGGGATAGCGATGTAATGATAAATGTCGTTAGCAAAATAAACTAAGGGTAAAAATACCAAGAAGACAACAACAACCACTTTTAATAGCCTGTCTCTTAGCTCTAAAAGGTGAGTGATTAATGGCAGGCTATGTTGCTCTTGATCTGGCGTTTGCTCACTCATTAATTATTTGTCCTGTGGCGTGGTTGGTGCTGAAGATGATTGTAAATTATTTGCTTCAGTTTTAGTGCTTTGATCTTGCTCAGTAGTGCTTACTTCGCTTTGAATTGGTTCTTTATGATGAGGCTGGATCGCTTCATCTCCATCATATTCGTAAGGGCGAGTTAAGTCTTTTACTGTGTTCTTCATTTCATCAATGGAAGCCTTTAAGTTAGGATCCATTGTATCAAGGCCTTGCTTTGTTGCCTTGATCATATTTTCATTCATCTCATGTAATTCAAGCTCTTGCGATATTTCATTTTTAACTGAATTGGCCATGTTTTTTGCAGTATTAACCCACTTCATAACGCTTTTAATAGCGATAGGTAGGCGTTGAGGGCCTAATACGACTAATCCAATAATGGAGATCAGCATGATCTCCCAAAAACCAATATCAAACATTAATTAATGCCTTTATTTAATAATCTAAATCGAAGAGCTTTCATTGATGACTGCAATTTAATGCTTAGTCTTTTTGTTGGCTTTTTTCTGCATCAGCCACTTGTTGCTCTGCATTTAAACTTGCGCTTGGTTTCTTTTCTAATTCGCTCGTTGGCTCTTCATCTTTTATCGCTTTTTTGAAGCCTTTGATTGCGCCACCAAGATCACTGCCTACGCCGCGTAATTTTTTAGTACCAAATAAAACAATCACAATGACTGCAATGATAACTAACTGCCAAATTCCGATGCCGCCCATAATATATTCCTCGTAGTTTAAATAATGTTATTAAAAAAATTAAGTTAATGTTTTATACACCGATTGTTAGGGATATAAAATCAAAGGTGTAAAGGTTACTTTTTGTTAGTAAAGCGCCAAGCAAGTACCCAAGATATTACTGCTGGTATACCAAAATACAAGCTAAACTTATCGTTAGACTGTAAATAGAATAAAGTTGCAATGATACTGAAGGTAATTGCCAAGGCCGTAATGACTTGGCTTTTACTGTTTTTTTGTTGTTGCTCATTCAGTCGTTGTATTAATAGTTGCTGCTGTTGCTGAATTTGTTTTGTTTGCGCTAGGTTGTGATAAACCAACTCTGGAATATCAGGTAACTTTTCTAACCAGAAAGGCGCTTTTAATTTTAATTTCTTAAGTAAGGTTTTAGGGCTGACTTGCTCTAACATCCAGTTTTCTAAGAAAGGTTTTGCTGTATCCCATAAGTCTAACTGTGGGTATAACTGACGACCTAAGCCTTCGATATAAAGTAATGTTTTTTGTAATAATACTAGCTGTGGCTGCACTTGCATATCGAAGCGGCGAGCAGTGTTAAACAGATTAATGAGCACTTGAGCAAAGGATATTTCAGATAAAGGCTTTTCAAAAATAGGCTCGCAAACAGCGCGGATCGCAAACTCAAACTCTTCAACAGGCGTGTCTTCTGGTACCCAGCCTGAATCAATATGCAGTTGTGCTACTTGTCTGTAATCACGATTGAAGAAGGCTAAAAAGTTTTCTGCTAGATAACGTTTATCTTCATTGGTTAAAGTACCAACAATACCACAGTCGATGCCAATCCAAAGTGGATCTTCAGGGTGTTCGTAGGAAACAAATACATTACCTGGATGCATATCCGCATGGAAGAAGCTATCGCGAAAGACTTGGGTAAAAAAGGCTTCAACACCGCGCTCTGCCAACAATTTTAAGTTTGTATTTTGCGCTTTTAAGGCATTTATATCAGAAACTGGAATACCGTAGATTCGCTCCATGACGAGTGCATTTTTAGTGCAATAATCAGAATAGATTTCAGGGACGTATAATAATTTTGAATCTAAGAAGTTGCGGCGTAATTGAATAGCATTGGCGCCTTCTCGCATTAAGTCTAGTTCGTCGAGTATGGTTTTTTCGTATTCATTAATCACTTCTACGGGACGTAATCGTTTTGCATCTTTCACAAAGCGTTGCATTAATGCCGCGAGCCATTTCATTAATTGAATATCAGCGGTAATTGTTTTTTCAATATCAGGACGGGTGACCTTTACCACAACTTCTCGTCCATCCTCTTTTAATATTGCGGTATGAACTTGTGCGATGGAAGCTGAAGCAAGGGCGGTTTTATCAAAGTCATCAAAGATTTCATCGATAGGACGCTGGAAAGCTTCTTCGATTTGTTTGATGGCTAGATCACCACAAAATGGTGGCACGTTGTCTTGTAAATGAGCGAGTTGATCTGCATAAATTGGAGCGAGTAGATCTCGACGAGTAGAAAGCATTTGTCCTAATTTTATATAGATAGGACCTAGTGATTGTAAGCTTAAACGCAAGCGCTCTGCTGAGCTTAATTTTTTGTGTTTGTTGTGCAACCAAAACAACACAATGCGCATTAGCCAATAGCTTTTAGGTATTTGAGTTTTCGGAATTAACTCAATTAAACCATATTCAATAAAGGTTTTGTTAATTTGATATAAACGCGATAACTCTTTAATTTTTATCATTATTCTTCCGGCTATTTAGTTAGCTTTGTTGATTCAATTTCTCATCTAACTTAAGCAGCAGTTTGTCTGTTTCAGTTTCTAGTGTGTTAACTTGGTCGCAGAAGTAAGCAACTTCTAATCCGCTAGGTGCAAGTTTAGCTTCTTCTGTTATATAAAGAGCGGCTTGTTTTTCAATTGCTTTGGATTGAGTTACTGCACCTTTAAAAAGCTGTTTTGTGTGGTAGCAAAACTTATGAGCCACTACATCACCGACTTTTTGTGATAAATGTTCTTCCCAATCAATTTTCATATCTGTTAATAAATTCGCAAATTGTTGGACAAGTTGGATATCACCTTCCACTTCAAGCTCACCACTTTTAATTAAATTGGTTAATTGGTGGTTATCTTGTAATTGTTTTAAGGCACTAAAACTCACTCGAATAGTACAATCCGTTTGCCCTTCAAATTTATTCAATACATCTATTTGTTGATCTGAGATGACAAAATACAGGGGAATATCCAGCTCTTTTAAACTTACGCCGATGATAGTGCCATTAAGTTGTTTACGTTTTATGACAGCGCTGCTATCTAATTGATGTAATTGGTTTACACCTGTTTCTAATAAACCACAAAGTAAATTTGTTAATGACATATTTATTCTCGGAGTTAGGAGCGAGTTACTAGTATTTATAGCCACGATGTAATGCAACAATACCTGCACTTAAGTTAAAGTACTCTGTATTATCAAAACCAACCTGATTCATCATTTCTTTTAATGTTTCTTGATCTGGATGCATTCGAATACTTTCAGCAAGGTATTGATAACTTTCACTATCGTTCGCAATTAATTTGCCTAATTTAGGTAAAATGTTGAATGAATAGAAGTCATAAAACTTTTTAACTGGCGAATAAAGTGGTGTTGAGAATTCTAATACGAGTAAACGACCACCTGGTTTTAGGACTCGATAGATAGAAGCGAGGGCTTTATCTTTATCGGTTACGTTACGTAGTCCGAAAGCAATGGTAATTAAATCAAAATGGTTATCAGGGAAAGGCAGTTCTTCTGCGTTGGCTTGAACATAACTCACGTTACCTTCAATACCTTTGTCACGTAACTTACTACGACCGACTTTAAGCATGGAATCATTGATATCGGCTAAAACCACTTGGCCTTCTTCACCGACTATACGCGAAAACTTAGCCGTTAGATCGCCTGTGCCGCCTGCTAAGTCGAGGACTTTTTGACCTTTACGAACACCTGAACAATCAATGGTGAAACGTTTCCAGATACGGTGAATACCTAAAGATAATACATCGTTCATAATGTCGTATTTGGCAGCAACAGAGTGGAAAACATCAGCCACTAATTCTACTTTTTTATCTTCTTCAACGGTTTTAAAGCCAAAATGAGTTGTATTGTCAGGCGATTTTTTCATGATTATCTCTTTACCTTCTGGATAAAAAATTTGTGTAGATTAAATTTATCTATGATAACAATCTTTTAGCCATAGTTGGATCTTTATTGTTATGGTGATATTGATTGAATCGTGTTTCTTGTCTTTTTTTTGAATATTACGCTACATCATAGAAATATATTCTATTAGCCGATACTATAGGAACTAGTTTAATAACCCATTAGGTTATTTTAAGGGTGTTACATAAAGGAATCGGTGTTGTTTATTTAGATTGTATTTTCTACTTTAAACACTTTAAAAAGTTTTAATATCATAAACTTGGGAACGCTATATGTTGAAAAATATCCAACCTACAAAGACCGCTGCATGGACCAAGCTTCAAGACTTATTCGATGAGCATATTGATATGCAAATTTCAGAATTGTTTGCTGAAGATGCGACACGTTTTGATACTTTTTCTCGTCAATTTAATGATGATTTTTTGTTAGATTTTTCTAAGAATTTAATTACTGAAGAAATTCTAGCGAGTTTGATTGAGCTTGCAAAAGAAGTCGATTTAGAGAATGCAATTAAAGCGCAGTTTTCAGGTGAAAAAATTAATATTACTGAACAACGTGCTGTATTACATAGTGCTTTGCGTAATAGAAGTAATAATCCTGTGGTGGTTAATGGCGAAGATGTGATGCCTAAAATCAATGCTGTGTTAGCGCAAATGAAGTCTTTTTGTGACAAGGTGCATTCTGGCGAATGGTTGGGTTATACAGGTAAGCGTATTACTGATGTGGTTAATATTGGCATTGGTGGTTCTGATTTAGGTCCTTATATGGTGACTGAAGCCTTACGTCCTTATAAAGTCGATGGTATTGAAACGCATTATGTATCGAATGTTGATGGGACACATATCGTTGAGACATTAACCAAAGTCGATCCGCAAACGACTTTATTTCTAGTCGCTTCAAAAACTTTCACAACACAAGAAACCATGACTAATGCACATAGTGCCCGTGATTGGTTTTTGAATTTTGCACAAGATGAAAAATTCGTTGCTCAGCATTTTGTTGCGTTATCGACCAATACTGAAGCGGTCACTGAGTTTGGTATCGATGCCGATAATATGTTCCAGTTTTGGGATTGGGTAGGGGGGCGTTACTCTATTTGGTCTGCAATTGGATTATCTATTGCTTTATCTATTGGTTTCGATAATTACGAAGAGTTACTAACTGGTGCTCATGAAATGGATAAGCATTTTGCGAATACTGAGTTTGAAAATAATATTCCTGTTTTATTAGCTGTGATTGGTATTTGGTATAACAACTTTTATGGCGCGGAATCAGAAGCTATTTTGCCTTATGATCAATATATGCATCGTTTCCCTGCTTATTTCCAGCAAGGCAATATGGAATCAAATGGTAAGTGCACTGATCGCAATGGCGATCCTGTAGATTATCAAACAGGGCCTATCATTTGGGGCGAACCAGGTACTAACGGACAACATGCGTTTTATCAATTGATCCATCAAGGAACTAAATTAATTCCTTGTGATTTTATTGCGCCTGCAGTGAGCCATAATCCGGCGGGTGATCACCATGCTAAATTGTTGTCTAACTTCTTTGCTCAAACCGAAGCGTTAGCCTTTGGTAAAACAAAAATGCAAGTGGAATCAGAGTTAACGGCATCAGGAAAATCATTAGATGAAGTGGCTAATCTAGTCCCTTATAAAGTGTTTGAAGGTAATAAACCAACGAATTCCATTTTAGTGAAAAAGATAACGCCTAAAGCGCTAGGGCAGTTGATCGCAATGTATGAGCAAAAGATTTTCACACAGGGTGTTATTTGGAATATCTTCACCTTCGATCAATGGGGCGTTGAGTTAGGCAAACAACTTGCTGGTCAAATCCTACCCGAACTGAACAACAGCGACTATGTTGACAGCCACGATTGTTCAACTAATGGGTTGATTAATGCTTGGAAAGGTTGGAAGTAAAAGAAAGCGCTTAGAGTAACTTCTTTGTTTTCTTATATAATAGGCTGATTGATTGAATTGGCCTTATTTCTATTTTGTTTTTTTATTTATTGATTATGCTCTGTATTAATAATACTACTGAATGACTTTATCTCGCTTCATCAATATAAATCTAGGATTTTTTAAATGTTCAAAACCATTCAAAGCTCAAATATTTATATAATATATAATAGCGAGCTTATTGATGATGTTTCTGGCTGTTTTGATGAAAATTATTGGCAGAAGAAAAATGCAATAATAGGGTGTGCGCAAGGACGTGGTACTACTTGGTTTATTCAACTTCCTCTTTTGCAAGCTGCATTACGTCATTATCGCCGAGGAGGACTATTCGGTAAAGTAATATCGGATAGTTATTTTTTCATTGGTTATAATAAAACTCGCAGTATTGCTGAATTTCATTTATTAAATCACTTGAAAGATGAAGGTGTTAATGTTCCGACGCCGATTGCTGCGAGAGTGGTTAGAAATCATATTTTCTATCAAGCCGATTTACTCTCTGAAAAAATATCGAATGCATCGGATCTTGTTGGCTTATTACAAGAAAGAAGGTTAACAAAACAAGAGTATTTTGAAATAGGCAAGGAAATAAAAAAATTACACCAATCTCAAGTCAATCATACGGATCTTAATATCCATAACATATTGCTCGATACAAGCTCCACAGTTTGGATTATTGATTTTGACAAGTGTTATCAACAAGATGGTGAAGGTTGGAAAGAGGCTAATATTAATCGCTTATTACGTTCTTTTAGAAAAGAAGTAAAGAAAAGAGCTATACACTGGGATGAGAATGATTGGGAACCTTTATTTGCGGGGTATAAAGCTAACATTTCCTAATGTTTTTATTTGAATAGTTAACATATATTATCTTTCAATTGTCTAGCAATGGTAAGATGTTTTACATTGTTGTTTGAAGACTGCATAATTCAACTCTTTCTTTTCATTCATATATTAAATTATTTAGGTGAGCTGTATTTTATGGCCCTTTTCTCCAAAGCCCCCAATTCTATTTGTATTCTTCGTTTGTCCGCTATTGGCGATGTCTGTAATGCGACCTCTGTGGTGCAAATGATTCAAGCGCAATGGCCAAGTACTAAAATCACTTGGATAATGGGTAAATTAGAAGCTCAGTTACTTGGTGATTTAGATAATATAGAAGTGATCTCCTTTGATAAGAAAAAAGGATTTAAAGGTTATTTAGAAGTTTGGTCTTTATTAAAAAGGCGGAAGTTCGACGCGCTGTTACATATGCAAACCGCATTACGTGCAAGTATTGTTAGCTTAGGTATTAAAGCGAAATATAAACTAGGTTTTGATGCGCAGCGTAGCAGTGATATGCAGTCACTTTTTATCAATCATAAAGTCCCATCACCCAGTTCCCCGCATGTTTTAGATGGGTTTATTGCATTTGCAAAAGAGCTAGGCATTATCAAAATGCCACTACATTGGGTTATTCCGATGAGTGAACAAGATGAAGAGTGGGCAAAGGTAAAAATTAGCAATAAACCAACCGTGGTGATTGTACCTGCTGCCAGCAAAAGTTATAAAAATTGGACTGCAGAGGGTTATGCAGAAGTTATAGAATATGTCGTTGCTAAAGGTTTCCAAGTTATTTTAGCTGGTAGCCCCGCGCAAGTTGAAGTTGATTTGGCTGCTGATGTTGTTAAACACTGCCAGGTCGATGTAATCAATTTGGTAGGTCATAGTTCTTTAAAGCAAATGCTAGCTTTATTAAAAGAAAGCAAGTTAGTCATTGCGCCTGATACAGGCCCTACGCATATGGCGGTTGCAGTAAATACGCCTGTTGTTGGTTTATATGCGCATCATAACCCACAGCGCACTGGACCTTATCTATATCGTGATTATGTGGTGAGTGCTTACCAAGAAGCTATTGAAGCTGAAACTGGCAAGGTGTTAGCGGATTTGTCATGGCGTTCTCGTGTTAAAGATAAGACGGCAATGCAACGTATTCAAGCAACTGACGTTATCAAAATGGTTGATAAAATATCAGCTGAATTGTCAATTCAAAGTAGTAATTAAAGGAAGTCACATGGAGAATAAGCCAACTATTGGTGTGCTAATGATTGTAAAAAATGAATCGGCACATTTAGCTGAATGTTTAGATACAGTTAAAGATTGGGTTGATGAAATCGTTATTGTGGATTCTGGTAGTACAGATAATACCGCTGAAATTGCTAAGTTATATACTGATAAATTTTATACGAATACGGAATGGCCTGGTTTTGGTAAACAACGTCAATTAGCGCAGTCTTATATGAACTCAACATGGGTTTTACCTTTGGATGCCGATGAGCGAGTAACAGAGCGACTCAAGCAAAGTATTTTAGATGCCGTAAAAAGTGATAATCGAGAATGTTGCTATAAAATAAACCGCTTAAGTAAAGCATTTGGGCGTTATATAAAACATTCAGGATGGAGCCCTGATTGGGTTTTACGTTTATATCCTAGAGCTGCAATGCAATATGATGACTCGTTAGTACATGAGCAAGTTAAGGTCCCAGATAATTATTCGGTGAATAAACTAAAAGGGGACTTACTTCATTTTACCTTTGATGACCTGTCACAATATACGAAAAAAACATCGCTTTATATTTCGTCATGGGTAGAGCAAAGAGAGGGTAAGAAAAAATCTACTTTCACTAAAGCCATCTCACATGCTTTTTTCCGTTTTATCAAAATGTATTTTATTAAAAAAGGCTTTTTAGATGGTCGCCATGGCTTATTGCTAGCGATACTGAGTGCGAATGTTGTTTTTACTCGCTATGCTGACCTTTGGCTTCGTGATTACGTTAAAAAAAATAAGCAATAGGATTTAAAATGAAGATTTGTCACGTTAATTTAGCAAGAGGTTTTAGTGGCGGTGAGCGTCAAACTCTGCAGCTCATATTGCAACAAATTAAAGAAGGTTCTCAACTTGTTGTTGTTGCTAAGCCTGATACTCCTTTTGCGAATGAAATCAAAAAGCTTAATTGCACATTGGTGACAACCTCTCATTTTTTGTTTAATCATAAAAAGTCGATCACAGCAGACTGTGATCTTATTCATGTACATGAAGGACAGGCTATTTATTGGGCTTGGTTACAGAATCGTTTATATCATGTTCCATATATAGTGACACGTCGAATTGATAACCCATTAAAAAATAAGTTTTTATCTAATCTTGCTTATCAAAAAGCATCGTGCCTGGTTGGTTTAAGTGAAGCAATTGTTGATGCGATTAAAGTTCGTCATCCTGATGCAATGACACATAAAATCCCAAGTTCACCCGTTGATTACCCTGTTAATACAGAAGTTGTTGCAAACATAAAAAATCAATTTAAAGATAAAGTTATTGTTATGCAAGCATCGAACTTACTAAGGCATAAAGGTCATAATACCAGCATAGAGGCTTTTAAGTTATTGCAAGGTAGCCACCCTGAATTGCAGCTTGTTTTGCTTGGTGATGGTCCAGAAAAAGAAAATTTAAAACAGCAATCGCAAGGCATGAGTAATATTACTTTTGCTGGTAAACAGACTGAGATGGGAAATTGGTTTGCTGCTGCTGATATTTTTATCCATCCTTCTCATAGCGAAGGTTTAGGTTCTGTTATCTTAGAAGCTATTCAAGCAGGATTACCTGTTATTGGCAGTAATGCTGGTGGGATCCCTGATATTATTGAAAATAATGTGAGTGGTTTATTGGTTGAAGCTGGTAATGGGAAGTCTTTAGCCGAAGCTATTACGCTTATGGCCGAAGACGAAGCCTTGAAGACTCGCTTATTGGCTGGTGGAAAGGAAAAGTTGAAGTTGTTTGATATTGTTTACACATGTTCTCTTTATGATGCAATTTATCGAAGCATTAAGTAATTTTTGTTTTTTTAGTTATTTTTCAGTTGTATTAAGGCATTACAATGAGTCATCGAAGCCAAGCGAAGCGTTTTTCCTATTATTTTTTTAATACTTTAGGTTTATGTATTCCAAATTTTATTTTTCGACTTTTATTACAAAAAAAAATATCGAAATTAAATACGAGTGATCAAGCTTATATCCAAAATAGAGTTAACTACTACAATAAATTATCTGTTGTTGATAATAGGGGGCGGTTTGATAATTCAGTGGCCGCGTTTAAAAAAACAAAAGGGACCACTTATTTTTTTGATATGCGAAATGTCATAAAATATTTTTCTCGCCATCTTAAATTTTCAATGATACCTGGCGATGTTACTCGTATCCCTGAGGTTCCTACCTTTGTTAAAAGTCGACCGATTACCCATGATAATGAAAATGCTGTTTTGTTAAAGCTTAATAAAATTCGCCATTTTAATTTCATAAAAGATGAGATTTCATATACTGATAAGAAAGATCAAGTCGCATGGCGTGGTGTAGGGTATCAGCCACATCGTTTAGTGGTCATTAAACAGTTTTATGAGCATAAAATGTGCAATATAGGACAAACTAAACCTTACCAAGGAAACCCTTGGGAAAAAGGTTACATGTCTATTGAAGAACAGCTTCAATACAAGTTTTTATTATGTATAGAAGGTAATGATGTTGCAACTAACTTAAAGTGGGTAATGTCCTCTAATTCTTTATGTTTAATGTCTAAGCCTAAATTTGAAACTTGGTTTATGGAAGGGAGTTTAGAAGCTGGAGTACATTACGTTGAGTTAAAAGATGATTATTCTGATTTAATTGAAAAGATGGAATATTATTTAGCTGACGAGCAAGAAGCATTGACTATTATTAAAAATGCAAATAAGTATGTAGATCAATTTAAAGATGAAAAACGGGAGCAATTAATTTCTTTATTGGTTGCTCAAAAATATTTTAAGCAGTCTAGGCAGTTGTAATACTTTTTAACAATTTCATCCAGATTAAGGTCGCTGTAAATAGTGCAATGTTTTTGTTATAGCACCTTGGTTTTCTTCAACAACTTTAAGTGCGGCTTTCCCTTGCTGCTCTTGCTGTTCTTTATTAGTAAGTAAGTAAATCACCTGGTTGCCTAACTCAGTTGAGTTGTTGATTATTGTTGTTGCACTCGCTTTGCAAAGTTGTTTTGTTATGTCGGTAAAATTGAAAAAACTTGGTCCAATTATCGTGGGTAAGCCTATTGCTGCTGGTTCAAGTAAATTATGACCACCAACTTTGTTTCCAACTAAACTACCTCCCATAAAACATATATCCGCGGCACCAAGTAACACTAACATTTCGCCCATAGTGTCTGCCAAATAAACTTCAATCGTTTTATTCATTTCAGTTTTTTGGCTGCGCTTTATGACATTAAAACCAGCGTCTTCTGTTAATGAGTAAACCGTATTAAAGCGCTCAGGATGACGCGGTACAAGTATTAATAGAGTATTTGGAATTACTTTTAATACTTCTCTATGAGCCGCTAATATTTGCTCGTCTTCACCTTGATGCGTACTTGCAGCAATCCAAATAGGGCGTGTTGAGCCTAGTGTGCTTCTTAACTGTTGGCTTTGTTTTTTTACCTGCTGAGAAATTGTAATATCAAACTTAACCGATCCAGTTACTTCAATCTTATTCTTGGCGATGCCTAATTCGATAAAGCGTTGCGCGTCATCTTGG
Source organism: Psychromonas algicola (assembly GCF_004378355.1). Lineage (GTDB taxonomy): Bacteria > Pseudomonadota > Gammaproteobacteria > Enterobacterales > Psychromonadaceae > Psychromonas. The sequence continues at coordinate 8,255 of NZ_SNUB01000006.1, read as the reverse complement.
TGTTGGCATAGAATTTTATTGATATTGTTAGCTAACAAATCAAATATAGCGCTGACTTTGCTGTAACGATCTGCTGAACGTTGTGATAAACGCGCATTGATGACTGTGATATTTAAGCCCGCTTTAGCAACACAATGTAATGTGTTTGGCCACAACTCAGTTTCCATGATCAGTAATTGTGAAGGGTGTGTTTTTTTTAAAAAAAAATTAATGGCAAAACTAAAATCTAACGGCATATAACGATGCTCAACTAAGTCGTTGAGTTTAGCTGCTTGTTCTGCACCCGTACTTGTCGTCGTCGTTAATAAAATAGCTTGTTCAGGAGAATGTTTTTTGATCTCTTTTATTAACGAAGAGACAGCAATGACTTCACCTACTGATACTGCGTGGATCCATAGTGGATGTATATTGGATAGCTTAGGTGTTAACCCAAAATGTTCTTTCCAACGTTTGCCCACATTGGGTTTTCCTTTCTTCTTCTTATATAAGCTATATAAAAAAAAAGGAGAAACCAATATTAGTAAAATAGAGTAAATAAACCGTATTAGCATGATTCAACTTGAATCGAGTTAAGAATTTTAATGCTATCGAGTACTTTTTTAGGAGCTAACTCCGTTAAACATTTCATATGTTCAAACTTACAAGTTCTTTTAAAGCATGGGCGACAATCAATATCAGTATGAATAATTTCAACGGCTCTGGCTAATGGCGGAGTATATTTAGGTGATGTCGAACCATAAACAGCAACCACTTGGCAACCAACGGCAGCTGCGATGTGCATTAAACCTGAGTCATTGCTCACAACTGTTTGGCATGAGGCCAGCAGATCAACTGCTTCGATTAAATTAGTATTGCCGGCTAGGTTATAAACTTTGTTTTTATTTTCTGCTGCGACAAGTGCTTTAATTTTTTCTGTAACAGGTTTATCTTTCGCCGAGCCAAATAAGAATACTTGGTGCCCTTGATTGATCATCTCATTCGCTACTGCTGCATAATGTTCTTCTGGCCAACGTTTGGAAGGGCCAAATTCAGCACCAGGACATAAACCTATAGTTGGTAACGTTTGAGTTAAAGAAAATTTTTCAATTGCTTGTTGTTGTTTTTCTTCATCAATAAATAATGCAGGTGTTGGAAGTTTATCAAGCCCGCCTAAGCTGCTTGAATCCAGCATTTCTTTTTTAGGAAAAGCTAGAGCAACATAACGTTCAACCATATATTGAAATGATTTTTTATTACTGCGAATATCGCTCAATAAGCCATAACGACTTTCACCTGTCCATCCCGTACGTTTTGGAATATTAGCAAAAAACGGAATAAGGGCTGATTTAGCTGAATTGGGTAAAATATAAGCTTGATCATAATTATCTTTACGCAGCATTTTACCAAGTTGGCGACGCTTGAAGAAAGCAAATTGTCCGTGTGTTAACGGCATTTCAATCGCTTTGTTGATTTCAGGCATGCGTTCTAAAATAGGTTTACACCAAGCTGGTGCCATCACATCAATAATAGCGTCAGGGTGCTGTTGCTTTAGTGTGATATATAATGATTGTGACATTACCATATCACCGACCCATGAAGGTCCGATAACTAATATTTTCATCTTATTGGTTTAACCATTCCATGTATTCTTTTGTACCTTCTGCAACGGTTTTAAATTCACCATCGTAACCAGCTGCACGTAAATTAGTTAAATCTGCTTCTGTAAAGCTTTGGTAACGACCTTTTAAATGTTCTGGGAATGGGATGCGCTCAATTTTTCCTTTTTTATGAAAATCAACAACCGCATTACCCACTTCTAAAAAGGATTCAGCAGTGCCTGTACCTAGATTATAAATACCTGATACTTTATTATCAAAAAACCATAAGTTAACTTTGCAAACATCACCAACATAAACAAAGTCGCGCTTATGTTCACCTTCAAAAAGCTTCGCGTTTTCACCTGCATTTAATTGATTATTTAAGTGAAATGCAACACTTGCCATACTGCCTTTATGTTGTTCTCTAGGACCATAAACATTAAAATAACGGAAACCTACGATTTGAGGGAGTACTTCGCCATGGTCTTTAGCGTCTTGCCAGAGGTTGCGAACGTATTGATCAAATTGGAATTTTGAGTAACCGTAAACATTTAATGGCTTTTCAAATTTCAATTCTTCTTTAAAGGTCTCATTGCCTCCATAAGTCGCAGCAGAAGAAGCGTATAAAAATGGAATTTCGCGTTCGATACAATAATGCAGTAGGTCTTTAGAGTATTCATAATTGTTTTCCATCATGAATTTACCATTCCATTCAGTGGTTGCTGAGCAAGCTCCTTCATGGAAAATAGCCTCAACGTCACCAAAATCTTGTCCTGAAACTATTTGCGTAATAAATTCATCTTTATCCATATAATCAGTAATTTGTAGGTCAACAAGGTTAACAAACTTAGTCCCGTCAGTGAGGTCATCTATGACAAGAATGTCAGTAATTCCACGTTCATTTAAAGATTTGATGATATTACTGCCAATAAAGCCTGCGCCGCCTGTAACTATAAACATGAATTAACCCCTTAAAACTAGATTTTGAAAACGAATTTACTACTTATTATTTTCTATTACACCCTATTATACGATCAGTCTGATCGAAAATGGCAATTCTTATTTTTATTCTATACTAGCGAATTTTTAGAGAAAATAATTTATATATTTTATAAACAGAATGAATGTATCAAGAATATCAGGTTATATTGACATTGTAACTTGCAAACAGTAGGGTAACGCACTTCGATTCAGATTCAATATACATCATTGAAAAAACACTTCTATCAACACTTATTTGGTACTGAATATAAGTAATTTTTTGTACATAAACTTGAGTAATTTTATATGAACTTCATTAATAACGAAAAAAAAGATAGCCAATGGATTCTGCGTAAGGCTGGTTTTATTATACTTGCCTTGTTCTTTTTGATTGTATTTGAGTCAAAACCATTAATGAATTTACTTGCTTCACTTGCGCTACTTTTGTCTTTTTTCTATATAGGATTTTATGATAGAAAATTTTTACAAAGTAACCCTTATTTATTGCTGTTTATAGTGCCTTATGTGGTTGGTTTTTTACTTGGTTTTTTATCTGAATCAGGTGTTACTGGTGCGCTTGCCTTCCTATTGCGTTTTAAATTCATGCTATTAGTCATTCCGCTGGCTGTATTTATTAAAGAAAGAAAAGACTTACACATTTTATTTATTATGTTTTTTGCTTCGGCCAGTATCGCTATAGCTTATGGGATATATACAGGGCAGCCTTATGGTGGATTTAAAGGCTTTCATAAAATAGGAAGAACATCTGACATGATGATAGTTGTATGCCTTACTGCATTAACTTTCCTGATGTTAGGGAGATTTTCTTCTAATATAAAGCCTCTTTTATTGAAAGTATTAATGATGTTTATCGTCGTTTTTTCTACTTGGGCTGTAATGATGAGTGAAATTCGAGGGGCTTGGTTAGGGCTTACTATTGGGAGTGTTTTATTTCTTTTGTTACTATTGATGTTTCAGAGAAAATTGATAGCGCTTAATTTATCTATACTTTCTCTATGTGTTGTTAGTGTTATTTATTTATCTGATATTGGTGGGATAAAAAGCAATATAAATAGAATAAATAACCAAATAGAATCGATTGTTGAAACTAATAACAACGAATCCAACGAATCTAGAATTGATTTATGGAAAGCGGGGTGGGATTTTTCTAAAGAACACTTTGTTTTTGGAACAGGGGCAAAACAATCTGAAGCTATGTTTATTACTTTTTTCTATGAACAGACACCTGAGTATCAAAAAGATCACCGTTTTGCAATAAATTACCCTGGTGAATATCACAATAGCTACATGCAAATACATGTAGAAACTGGCATTATATTCTTGATTATTTTCCTTTCGAGTATTGGTTATCTTTTGCTTATGCTGTTAAAAAACATTAATAAAATACCCTTTGAAGATCAAAAATATTTAATTGCTACCATTGTAACTTCAGTTGCTTTTATGTGCGCTCAAGTATTCCATAGTGACTTATATCATTATGGTTCAACCATTTTTTATCTGCTTTTATTTAGTGGCTGTTATATATTAAACCAAAATAACCCTTCAATCTGGTTTCACAAAGGCAGGAAAAATGCAACATAAGTATAAAGCATCTTTAATTATCGCAGTTTATAAGCGAGTTGATTTTCTTGAATTGATATTTAGGTCAATAGAGATACAAACCTTCAAAAATTTTGAAGTTATTGTAGCTGAAGACGATAATTCAATCGAAGTGGCAGAGTTTATAAAGAGATGGAAAGATAAGTGTTCATTTGACATAAAACATATTAGTCAAGAAGATGATGGCTTTAGAAAAAATAAGCTATTAAATAAAGCTCTAGCGGTATCGGAAGGTGAGCATACTGTATTTATTGACGGAGATTGCATTCTTCATAAAGACTTTATGAAAGATCATATTACACTAGCAAGACCTAATACTTGTCTTTTTGGTAGAAGGGTTATGCTTGATGAAGCTACCGCGAACCAAATTATCGAAACTAAAGATCTCAGCTTACTTTCATTTTCCAAACTACTATTTACTAAAAGCAAACATTTGGAATGTGCTATTCGTTTGCCATTTCTCATTTCACGCAGAAAAAGTGGCATGTTAGGATGCAATTTTAGTGTATTAAAAGAAACTCTTATTGCCATTAATGGTTTTGATGAGGATTTTACTCGTCCATTATATGGGGAGGATACTGATGTGGCTCGCAGATTAAGTTTAATTGGTGTTAATCTAAAGTGTTCGAAGTTTAAAACAATTCAGTATCATTTGCATCATGCAATGAAAGACAGAGATAATGATTGGATTGTTAGTGGTGAATTGTATAAGAAAAAAGTTACTGAAGGTAAATCATTTTGTGAAAATGGTTATATTAAGAAGTAAACATGGTTGGTAATAATTTTTAATTTAGTGATTTAAAAAAAGGAAAATTTGTGTCCACATTTAAATTAATAGAAATAGCAGAAACAAAACGACGCCTGCAGAATGAAAACGCTATTTTAGTGGATACTCGTGATGCGCAATCTTATGCAGCAGACCATGCACAAGGAGCATTTCATTTAACCAATGAAACGCTAAAAGAATTTACCGATAAAGTGGAGTTTGATACTCCTGTCTTTGTGGTTTGTTACCATGGTAATAGCAGCAAGGGAGTTGCTCAGTATTTAGCTGAACAGGGTTATGAAGATACTTATAGTGTTGAAGGTGGCATGGCGATGTGGCGCCAATTGTTCCCTGTTGATGCCTAATAGTTGTAAAGAAGAAGGGGCGTTATGAGTGTAGTTGATACGGATAGCATTGATGCTATCGGCATGGAAAAAGAAGCTGGTCGAGTATTTTTAAGTATTATTGATTCACTAGTATGGGATCAAGATAATGTGCATTTATTTACCTTGCAAGAGAAGATAAATACGTATTTGTACTTTATTGAATCTGGTGAGCTAGTGAAAGCATTGCCTGATGCGGAAGGTTTTGATATTGCAATCGAATTGATTTTGAAGCATATGCCAACGGATCAAGCGATTACATTTTTTGATAAAACCACGCAAATTTTATTAGATAAAGGTATCGTATTTGTGTTTGGTCCAAATAAAGATACAGGCTACGCTGAACAGCAAAGTTAATAAGTGTTGTTCATTGTTAAGTTAATTTTCCTAACCACTTTCAGAGTAGGTGGGTATTTTAATACTGATTATTAAGAGAATGCTTTGTAACCTATTGTTCTATATGCAAAGCTTTTCTTTTAAAGTAAATGTCAATCTAGTTAGCTGAGTTTTTATCTGTAACAAATTTAGATAAGCTATTTATTGTGATTGCTATTATGCTTTGCTTTTATTCAATTATGTGACCAAATTGCAATTTAACGATTGCCCCCGCACCGCCTATTTGGGATAATCCGCAGCCTAGTTAATCGCCAATCTTATTAAATCAAAATGTAATCAGGAGAAACAGATGCCTTCTCGTCAAGAGTTAGCTAACGCAATACGCGCCCTTAGTATGGATGCTGTCCAACAAGCCAATTCAGGTCACCCAGGAGCACCAATGGGAATGGCTGATATTGCACAAGTATTATGGACAGACTTTTTAAAGCACAACCCAACTAATCCAAACTGGGCAGATCGTGACCGTTTTATTCTATCTAACGGCCATGGTTCAATGCTTATCTATTCTCTATTGCATTTAACGGGTTATGAACTTTCAATTGAAGATCTAAAAAACTTCCGTCAATTACATTCTAAAACCCCTGGTCATCCTGAATACGGTTATGCGCCTGGTATCGAAACAACAACTGGCCCATTAGGACAAGGTATTACTAATGCTGTTGGTATGGCGATTGCTGAAAAGTCATTAGCTGCGCAGTTTAATAAAGAAGGCCATGAAATTGTTGACCATAACACTTACGTATTTTTAGGTGATGGTTGTTTAATGGAAGGTATTTCTCATGAAGCTTGCTCTTTAGCGGGTACGTTAGGTTTAGGTAAACTGATTGCATTCTGGGATGACAACGGTATTTCTATCGACGGTGAAGTTGAAGGTTGGTTTACTGACGATACACCTAAACGTTTTGAATCTTACGGATGGCAAGTTATTTCTGTTGATGGACATAATCCTGAAGAAATTAAAGCTGCGATTATCTCAGCAAAAGCTGAAACTAAAAAACCAACGATTATCTGCTGTAAAACTATCATCGGTTTTGGTTCTCCTGCTAAGCAAGGTACGCATGATTGTCACGGTGCACCATTAGGTCACGATGAAATTGCTGCAACACGTAAAGCATTGGGGTGGAACCACGGTCCATTTGAAATTCCTGCTGATGTTTATGCTGGTTGGGATAATAAAGAACAAGGTAAAGCGGCTGAACAATCTTGGGATGAAAAATTCGCAGCATACGCAGCGGCTTATCCCGAATTAGCAAGTGAATACAAGCGACGTGTTAACAACGAATTACCTGCTGACTGGGAAGCTAAGTCTTCTGCTTACATTGCTGACTTACAAGCGAACCAAGGTAATATCGCAACACGTAAAGCATCTCAAAACTGTATTGAAGCTTATGGTGCAATCTTGCCTGAATTATTAGGTGGCTCTGCCGATTTAGCACCTTCTAACTTAACAATGTGGTCTGGCACTAAAGCAATCACTGCTGATGATGCAACTGGTAACTACTTACACTATGGTGTGCGTGAGTTTGCAATGGCAGCAATCATTAACGGTATTGCATTACATAAAGGGTTTGTTCCTTACGGCGCAACTTTCTTAATGTTTATGGAGTACGCACGTAATGCATTACGTATGTCTGCATTAATGAAGCAACGTGCTATTCAAGTATTTACACATGACTCAATTGGTTTAGGTGAAGATGGTCCAACTCACCAACCTGTAGAACAAATTGCAAGCTTACGCTTAACGCCAAATATGAACACATGGCGTCCATGTGACAGCGTTGAATCTGCTGTTGCTTGGAAGTTTGCAATTGAATCTGTTGATGCGCCAAGTTCACTGATCTTTAGCCGTCAAAACTTGAAACCACAAGCACGTGATGCACAGCAATTGGCTGATGTTGCAAAAGGCGGTTACGTATTGATTGATTCAGCAACAACACCTGAGATCATCTTAATCGCAACGGGCTCTGAAGTTGAGCTAGCGGTTCAAGCTGCTGCTGAATTAACAGCATCAGGCAAGGCGATTCGTGTTGTTTCTATTCCATGTACAGAGCAGTTTGAATTACAATCAACTGAATACAAAGAGTCTGTATTACCAGCAGCAGTGACTAAACGTGTTGCTATTGAAGCGGGTATTGCTGATTACTGGTACAAATACGTTGGCCTAAACGGTGCTGTGATTGGTATGACGACATTTGGTGAGTCTGCTCCAGCAGATCAACTATTTGAAATGTTTGGCTTCACTGTTAAAAACGTAGTAGAAACAGCTAACGCGTTATAATTAGTTAAACTACTTAGTTTAGAAAGCCGCGATTGACTTCTAAATAGTTAACGCGGCTTTTTTGTGCCAAAAAGAAAGTGTGAATTTTCCTTTATCTATAAATTTTAGGCATTAAAAAACCGGCTATCAATGCTAATGCCGTTCACTTAAGGTGAACGGCATATTTACTTTTCGCCACTGGATATCGATTTTTAGACGCTTTTAAACACCTCGGATAACTTCGCTCACGTTTTCCCTCCAACTTAAATTGTGCC